>CAITVN010000132.1 GCA_903895855.1 Oligoflexia bacterium
AGCTTACCCGATTCAAGCTTACTTTCTAACTCGGGCATCGCCTGAATAGCTCGCATCGCAAGCACCCTTCTTTGTGCCTGCGATTCAGAGTAACCAAGCTCTCTCACACAGAAAGTAAAGAGTGAGCTATAACCTAACTCTAGGTGTGTACGCCGCCGATAGACCTCGGCAAGGTGCTCTAAGATTTGAGTCAGAAGCTTTCGTTCATCTAAAACAAGGTTATGTAGTTTTTCGATTAATTTTTGATTTGAAATAGTTTGCAGAGAATTCATTTGAGCTCAATAACACTGAATTCGATGCCTTTCATTACGCTCACATAGCCCTTGAGTGAGGCTGAAAAAATGACCAACTTCCGTGAACCAGCCGGATTTCAATCGTTCACGTCTGGCGGCATTGCGTGCGCATTTACAGCCATTTTAGGCCATATTCGAACACAATTATGAAAATGAGTGCAAAACTTGTCAAGCCAATTCGATCGAGTCATTCAAAAATTTAGTCCTAAAAACAGTCTCACCGCAGTCACTGCTTTTTCGCATTCCCTCGCCTTAAGTGAAGCCGGCATCAGGCAAATCCGCCTCACCGATTCCAACGAACTTTCGTAAACACGACTCCGAGAATGAATTCAAAACCAACAATCGCAGCCCCCTTGCTAGCCCACTAGAGCTCGAATTTTGCGGTCTAAACTCATGAAAAAAAGAAACGAGCACATCAAGATGAATCACAGAGCTCAACAATGAAAAAAGCTTCGACTTCAAAGAATACCCAGGTCGAAGCGTCAATAAACCAAATAAAAAAGGATAAATGACAATTCCAAGCGCTAATGGCAGAGCAACTTTAGACTGCACCTCTTTCGCCACTCCTACAGCCTGCCAAAACCCTGAGCAACTTTCCCGGGAAAGTAAACCTGCCCCACAACACAGACCGCGCCTCTCGCAACCCGCCCACCTCATCAGATCCCCGCCCCAAGACTAACGGCTTACCCACAAAAAAGAGTTTAGAAAAATCACGATACACTGTTACCTTCAACTCATGTCAATACCAGCACCCGTCACTGATTGGTCACAACTACAACAAGATCCGATACTCTCCATTCAACAATGGGTTACCGATAGCCTTTACGCCTTGTCAGAACAGTTTAACCCAGTTGACTTTTATCCTGAGTTCACGCTCGGCACACTGGCACTCGATGGTTCGGTTGACGCCCGAGTCATGAAACATCGCGGGGTCACAAAGCAAGGCATTCTTTTTTTCGCCAAAGACGGCTCTGATAAACAAAAACAGATCACAGCAAACAATACGGTTTCTGCGGTTTATTACTTTAAACCACTCGGACGCCAACTCATCGTCACCGGTACCGCCTCACCCATTGAAACTCCGCTTCTGCTCAAGTCTTTTCAATCAGAAAATCGCGACTGGCAAGCCGCACTGACGGCCTCAAAACAAAGTGAACCTTTAGCCGACTACCACTCACTTGAAGCTGATTGGGGTCAGACACTGGGTTTTCACGAGAGGGCTCTGATACCGCTACCGCCAACCCTAAAAGCCTACGAAATTGTGCCTAAAAAAATTGAATTCTGGCAAAAAGTTGAAACGGGCTTGCACCACCGTTTTTTGTTCACCAAAAAAGAAAAACAATGGAGCAAAGAGCGCCTTTACCCATGAACGAAGCCCCAATGCACTCGATAAACCCAGACCCAAAAAAACAAAAAAAAAGAGGCCGAAGTATCAGCTTCAACGTCGCATCAGTTTTTCTCGCGCTCGTGATTTTTTCGGGTCTGTTCGCTTCATCACTGGCTCCATTCAGTTTTGAATTTCAAAATCTTGATGAACGCCTTCTTGGCCCGTCACTACAACACCTAATGGGCACCGACTCTCTAGGCCGCGATCTCTTCAGTCGAATTCTTTTTGGCGCGCGCATTTCACTTTTTATCGGCTTGGCAACTGCAAGTATTTCACTCGTCATCGGAACCTTTATCGGCGCGGTGAGCGGTTTTCGTGGGGGAGCCTTTGACATCGTTACCACTCGAATTGTCGAGTTTTTCTATGCGATCCCTTCACTATTACTGGCAATTCTTATTGGACTAATGTTTAAAAATAGCGTGAGCACGCTGGTACTCTCGATCTCAGTGACCGCATGGATGACCCATGCTCGTCTGGTGCGAGGCCTCGTGATTCAAACAAAGAACTTGCCCTTTGTTGAAGCCGCAACGGCAACCGGGGCCTCTCAAACCCGAATTTTTTTCAAGCACATTCTACCGCAGCTCTGGCCGGCAATTCTGGTCTCACTCGGATTTCAAGTGCCTTCTAGCATCATGGCAGAAAGTTTTCTCTCTTTTGTCGGACTGGGCATCTCACCTCCCATGGCAAGCTGGGGATCTCTGGCCTCAGATGGGTTTCGAGCCATTCAAAGCTACCCCTATCTAGCCATTTTTCCGTGCAGCATGCTTTTTTTGACCCTAGTTTCATTGCAGTTCGTCGCAGAAAGGGTTCGCGAACGGGCCGAACTCAGCCAACCCGCTCGCTTTGATTGAGAGGCGGCAAGTTTTGCCGCAGGGCATAGGTACTCTATTGAACTAGAGCGAAATACCAAATAAAATCATTAACGAAACTGTCTATCCGTGACATTAAAAACGATCCGAAGTAGGATCTCACACCGTTGGTGTGCTTAGAAAGAGAGAGCGTGAGTTTTGGAAAAATTCAGTTACTTGAAAAGCGTCAATGCTGATTTCATTGACGAGGTTTTTGAAAAGTACCTCGCTGATCCCCAATCAGTTGATGAGTCTTGGCGATTCTTTTTTGAAGGAATCGAAATGGGCAGCACAGTCATGCCCCAACTCTCTACCCCTTCAACCCAGGTTAAGGGGCCCTACACCGATGTTTCAGCCGAAGCGAAAGTTGCAAAACTCATCGCCTCTTACCGAGAGTACGGTCGGCTTCTCGCTGATATCAATCCGCTCGCCCAACCCGTTCAGAGCCATCCACTTCTCGATCTAGCCACATTTGAACTCACACAAGCTGACCTCAATACCGTATTTAGTTCGGGCCAAGTGATCGGAATCGGCCCAGCCAAACTCTCTGACATCATCGCCCACCTCAAAAAAACCTACTGTGGCTCGGTAGCCGTGCAGTTTGGGCACATTTCAGATCCTGAGGCCAGGTCTTGGGTACTCAAGAAACTCGAAACACCCTCAGAACAATCTACCTTGGGCAAAGAAACCAAAGAGTTTATTCACCATCGACTGACCGAGAGCGAATCTTTTGAGCGGTTTTTGCACACTCGGTATGTTGCTCAGAAACGATTTTCGATTGAAGGTGGTGAAAGCCTGATACCTGCACTTGACGCCATCATTGAAAAATCAGCTGACCTCGGAGTTCGCGAAATTGTCGCCGGCATGGCTCATCGCGGGCGACTCAACGTGCTCACGCATATTTTTGGAAAAGACCCTTCGAAAATATTTGCTGAATTTGAGGGCAATTACCTCTCGTCTCCTGAAACGGGCGAAGGCGACGTCAAATACCACAAAGGCTATTCAAAAGATTTTGCCACGAGAAGGGGCAAACCGGTTCATTTGTCATTAGCCTCAAATCCCAGTCACTTAGAATTTGTCGATGCTGTAATCGAAGGCTCTGCTCGCGCAAGGCAAGACCTGCTCAATGACAAAGATCGAACAGCGGTACTGCCGATTCAGATTCACGGCGATGCGAGTTTTGCAGGACAAGGCGTTTGCTACGAAGTGCTAAACCTTTCGGGTCTTGAAGGCTATAAAACGGGTGGCACGATTCACCTCATTGTGAACAACCAAGTCGGATTCACCACGTTTCCAACTGATTCGCGCTCAACACAATACTGTTCTGACTTAGCCCGAATGCTCGAAGTGCCGATTTTTCATGTCAATGGTGACGACCCAGAAGCTGTCTGGAAAGTTTCTGAACTCGCCGCCGAATGGCGCCAAACCTTTCATAGCGACATTTTTATCGACCTCATTTGCTACCGCAAACATGGTCACAATGAGGGTGATGAACCCACTTTCACGCAGCCGCTGATGTACAAGAACATCAAAGCTCACACTTCAACTAGAGAGAGCTATGCAAAGTCGCTAATTGATTCAGGCGTACTCACCCAAGCCAGTGCTGACGCCGTCACTGAATCGGTAATGGGCAGATTCTCTGCTGCGCAAGCCATCGCAAAGGGAGATCCCGTTAAGACAACTCCGCCTGTTTTTGAGCGCTTCTGGCGCGGATTAAAACATGGCACCGAGGCCGATCACTTTAACCCGATCAAGACTTCGATCGACGCCGATGTATTGAGAACCCTTTCTAAGAAACTGAGCACGTTTCCAGAGGGTTTTCGCCTTCATTCAAAGCTGACTCGGTTCTTTGAAGCCAGAGTCAAAGCCATACAAGACGGACAAGGAATCGACTGGGGAAATGCTGAGAATCTTGCCTTCGCCACACTCATTCGAGAGGGCCATACCGTTCGCTTATCTGGTCAAGATGCTGAGCGCGGCACCTTCACGCACCGTCACTGCATTCTCACAGATTTTGAAACCGGCCAGAAATATTCACCGCTTCAAAATCTCGATAAAGGTTACGCTCCTTTTCAAGTATTCAATAGCAGCTTATCTGAAACCGGAGTTCTCGGTTTCGAATATGGCTATTCTTTAAGTTCACCCAACTCACTGGTTATCTGGGAAGCCCAATTCGGAGATTTCGCCAACGGCGCCCAAGTCGTTATCGATCAGTTCATTGCGACCAGTGAAACGAAATGGCAGAGAATGACTGGCATCGTACTGCTGCTACCTCACGGTTATGAAGGCCAGGGCCCCGAACACTCGTCGGCAAGGCTCGAAAGATTTCTCGCCCTTTGCGGCCGTGGTAACCTGATTGTCTGCAACCTAAGTACTCCAGCTCAAATTTTTCACGCCCTCAGACGCCAAGTAAAGCGTGACTTCAGAAAACCCCTCGTGATCATGTCGCCAAAGAGCATGCTCAGGCACCCACAAGCCATTTCGAAGCTCTCAGACTTGACTGACGAGAACTTCAAAGAAGTCATCGACTGCCCTGATGCATCTAGAACACCGAAGAGCGTTAGCAAGGTCTTGCTGTGTACCGGCAAAGTCTATTACGACCTCTTGGCCGCGAAAACCCAAGCCAAGCGAGACGATATTGCCATTGTTCGAGTTGAACAACTCAGTCCGTGGCCGAAAGAAATGTTGGTCGACGTTTTAAAAAAATACCCAAATAGTGCCCGCTTTTCTTGGGTTCAAGAAGAACCTCGCAACATGGGAGCTTGGGCACACGTCTTTCAAACCTGGGCAGGTGGATTAGATAATTTTGGCGAATCACTCAGTTCAAGGCCGATCACCTATGTCGGTCGTCCAACCTCAGCGAGCCCGGCGGCCGGATCGCCAAAGATACACGAAAAAGAACTCAAAGATTTCCTAGAGAAAGCGATTGCAGATTAATGTCAACGAAGGGAAACTCAAATTCATTATGAAACACAATGTTGTCACCCCGAGCGTCGGCGAATCGATCACTGAAGTAGCCATTCTAAAATGGAGCAAACAAAGTGGCCAGGCAGTCAAAGCCAACGAAGTCATCGTTGAAATTGAATCTGACAAAGCCACAGTAGAAGTCGTTTCACCCGTGAACGGCGTCATCACGATACTGAAGCCTCCCGGAGAACGATTACCCATTGGCGAGCTGATCGCGACGATTGACGATGCAGCGACGGCCACAGCGACTCCTGCCGCCACATCAACAGCCACTCCGCCGCCTGCTCCAGGAAATTCAGGCCAACCAAAAGCGGCGCCCGTCGGCCCTACTCTGTCGCCCTCGTTTGGCCAACAATCTTCTCCGGCTCTTGAAGCCGCCGGCCCTGCAGTGCGCACCATCGCAGCCGAAACTGGCATCGATATTTCAAAAATTTCAGGCACTGGCAAAGATGGGCGCGTCACCAAGGGCGATGTGATGCTGGCTGGCCAGACACCAACAATAGCTCAACCCAACCAGTCGCCGGTGGCGACACAGGCCGTAAAGACTGCGACACCAGCTTCGCCGATGCAAGCTCCAAAGCAGATCGATGGTCCGGGCGACCGAAGAGTGCCAATGAGCATGCTGCGTTCAAAGATCGCTGAGCGGCTCGTTTACGCTCAGCACACTGCCGCGATCTTAACCACTTTCAACGAAATCGACATGAAGCCAGTCATGGACCTTCGCAATCAACACAAAGAAGCGTTTAAGGCCAAGCACGGGGTGCCCTTGAGTTTCATGTCGTTCTTTGCTCGGGGTTGCATTGAAGCACTCAAGCAAATACCCGCCGTGAATGCATCGATTGATGGCAGAGACATGATTTACCATGACTACTACGACCTCGGAATTGCAGTCGGTACCGAGCGAGGTCTGGTCGTACCGGTCATTCGCGGTGCTGGCCCCATGGGCTTTGTCGATATTGAAAAAGAAATCGGAAAACTTGCAGTAAAAGCTCGCGATGGAAAACTTTCAATTGCCGACCTCTCAGGCGGAACCTTCACGATTTCAAACGGTGGCACTTACGGTTCGCTACTTTCAACGCCGATTTTGAATCCTCCACAATCAGGAATTTTGGGTATGCACAAAATTCAAGAACGCCCGGTGGCGATCAATGGCCAAGTGGCCATTCGCCCCATGATGTACGTGGCGCTATCTTATGACCATAGAATGATCGACGGCAAAGAGGCCGTCACCTTCTTAGTCACCCTCAAAGACTATCTAGAAAACCCAGAGAAACTCGCATTTTCGTATTAACCCTCGCACTCGCCTGAACCTAGCCTGAACCTAGATTGAGCGAGTCATAGCAAAGGATTTTTTATGGCAGAAACTACCTCAGGCAACACAACATTTGATCTGATTGTTATTGGCGGAGGCCCCGGTGGCTACGTTGCCGCCATTCGAGCTGCGCAACTTGGCTTTAAAGTTGCGTGCGTTGAAAAACGTAAAACTCTCGGGGGCACTTGCCTGAATGTGGGATGCATTCCCTCAAAGGCTCTTCTCGATTCGAGTGAGCATTATCACTTTGCGAAAACCAAACTCTCGAAACACGGCGTGATGATCTCAGACCTCAAGTTAGACCTAGCTGCAATGCTAAAACGCAAAGACGCTGTGGTCAGACAGCTCACGACTGGGGTGGCGGGATTATTTAAGAAAAACAAAATCGAATCGTTTCTGGGGCACGGCACCTTGGGCGAAAAAGAAGGAGCTCACTATAGCGTTTCAGTAAAGCCCGCTGACGGCGCAGCTTTGCTAAAAATTTCGGCCCCGCGCATTTTGCTCGCCAGTGGCAGCGAACCAGCCGCTTTGCCCTTTCTGCCTTTCGATGGCCAGACAGTGATCAGTTCAACCGAGGCACTTGAATTGACTTCGGTACCCAAGCATCTCGTTGTGATTGGCGGCGGCGTGATTGGCTTAGAATTGGGCTCAGTTTGGCTTCGTTTAGGCGCAAAAGTAACCGTGATCGAGTTTCAAGATCGCATTCTACCAGGCATGGACAAGGCAACGGCCGCAGAGCTTCAGAAATCTCTCGCAAAGCAAGGTATGGAATTTCGGCTATCGAGCAAGTGCCTCGGGGCAAAGAAATCAGGCGCCATCACATTGGTCGAGGCTGAAGACATGGCAAACGGCAATGTAAAGTTTGGCCTTGAGTGCGATGTGGTACTCGTGGCCACCGGGCGCAAACCTTACACCGAAAATCTTGGTGTAGAGAAATTCGGTATCGAAAAAGATAAATTGGGCCGAGTGATTGTCGACTCACACTTTCAGACTAAGCAAGCCGGAATTTATGCCATCGGCGACATCATCGCTGGGCCCATGCTCGCACATAAAGCCGAAGAAGAAGGCGTCGCGTGCGCCGAAATCATGGCCGGCAAGCACGGCCATGTGAACTACGATGCGATACCTGGCGTCGTGTATACCTGGCCAGAACTCGCCAGCGTGGGCGCTTCTGAAGAAGACCTCAAAACCAAGGGCATCGAATACAAAGCAGGCAGTTTTCCGTACATGGCTAACGGCCGAGCCAAAGCGATGGACGAAACCGAAGGCTTTGTCAAAATTCTTGCCGACGCCAAGACCGATCGCATTTTAGGCGCCCATATTGTGGGGCCGCGGGCCGCCGAACAAATTGCAGAACTCACTGCCTACATTGAATTTGCGGCGAGCGCAGAAGATGTGGCGCGAACTTGCCACGCCCACCCAACCTTGAACGAGACCATAAAAGAAGCGGCCATGGCTGTCGCGAAGCGACAAATACACCTTTAAACCAGGTGACGGAAAGTACCGACCGAGAATCGCGCTCAAGTCGGCGCGTCTTTTTGTCACTTTGGTCAAGGCGACGACCAACGTTTTGTCCAATTTGGCTCCAATGATTGCTTAGACCACGAATGAAAAACTCGCGGCTAGCCCCATGCACTCGCAAGCCGCTACCAGCGCCCCTTTTGCGCGATATTTTTCATTTTCAATTGGCCCAGATTGTGAAAGAGGTGGTGCAACAGACTCTTTACAATTTCTAGGGGAAGAATTGAAATGAAGCGGTTTACTCCATCTTTTGCACTACCTTGCGTCACGAACGCTTTGATTTTTTTATCGGTTTCGGCCGGACTATTGATGTCGCCACCTGGCTACTCCGATTCGATTGAACCACCGACTGATTCATTAGAGCTATCGACGGTTTTCACACCCAATTTTGATGCCTTTTTTGAGTTACAGGCGAAAGACATTCCCACTGAACACCTCGATTCCCCCCAACAAGTTTTCGATTCAGCCCACGACTTTGGCAAAGACAGTGCGACTCCAATTCGCGTTTTGATTTTTCCACACCTTGGTAAGTACAACACTCCTGCAAAAAGAGAAAAGATCATTCAACGTCTGGCGATCAGGGCGATACCCCAGGGCAGGCCCGCTACCGCTTCAGTTTGTTACTCGTCTAGAAATGAAGTACCGCTTCAAGAGGCGACAAGAATTAACCTTTCACTCGCAGATTTTGAAGCCGATGAAACCCCTATTCAGGTGAATTGCGAAGGCCCAGCAAAACTCATTCGAATTGACCCCGAATTAAAGAGCTATGTGTATGAAGGCCACTTTGAAGTGCGAAAGATCACGCCGACGGCCCCAGCGAAGCCTTACCTAGCTGTGGTGAACCTCATCGATTTCGAAGATTATTTAAAAGGAGTTGTGCCGGCAGAAATGCCTTCAACCTGGCACCCTGAAGCACTCAAAGTTCAGGCAGTAGCCGCCAGAAGCTACGGACTGCACCAGCTCAACGCCATGAAAACTGCGCGGTCAAAAAGATTTTTCGATCTCGACGACACGGTTCAATATCAGGCATTTTTAGGTAAGTCAGTATACACTGCTACAACCACAGCAGCAGTTCTCGCAACCCAATCTGAAATCATTACCTACCAGGCCCAATCAGGGCCCAAGGTCGCAACGGCATTTTTTAGCTCTGATAGCGGCGGACACACCGAAAATGTCAGTGACATTTGGCCAGAGAATGGGCAAGAGGCCAGATCATACTGCGTGGGTAAAAAAGAAATTTACCCTGAGGGTTCTGTCGACTCCACTTGGTCTGTAAAAAAAATGGCCTCTTCACTCATGGCCGGATTAATAAAGCGTGGAATCACAACCTCAGGAGAACACCTCAAGAAGATTTCGATTAATCCGCAAACCCTACCCAGCGGCAGGACGATGCTGCTTGACCTCACCTTGAGCAACGACCGGAAAGTGCAAATTCCGGCAACCACCCTATCAGGAATACTAGGACTGAGAAATCGATGGGTCACGAAAGTCACTGTGAACGCCGTGGCTGATTCACTCCTGATCGATGGGCGGGGATTCGGTCATGCCGTTGGCATGAGCCAATCGGGCGCCCACGCGATGGCAAAATACCTGAATTTAGATTATGCCTCGATCTTGAAATTTTATTACACTGACGTTGAACTCACGCGAGCGAACTAGAACCAATGGCGTCAGGTTAAGAAACTTCATCCACGTCGCACTCAGAGCAACCCCACCGTCTCACCAGACTTAGGCATCGCTGAAACACTATCCGCAGCCACTGATGTTTCGTACTTTCAATCTTTGACTTGCTAGGAATCCCACTCTTTCTTGGGGCTCGCCATCCATGGCTCACCCGTATCGCGGCTACGGCGCGAACGCTTCCGCTTACGGGAGGCCCCAAGAAAGAGTGGGATTCCTAGCAAGTCAAAGATTGAAAGAGATTTTAGGTGGCGAGGACGTTGTTTCATCGATGCCTAAGTCTGGTGAGACGGTGGGGTTGCCCACGCGACGTGGATGAAGTTTCTTAACCTGAGGCCATTGGAACTAGAGGCTTTTAGCCCGCTCTAGCGTGGCATGATAGATCGACTTCAGGTCAGCATCGGTCATCTTCTGGTACCCAGGCCACGGCATACTCTTCGCCAAAGGCAGACTTTTTTTGATTTTATTATTTTCGCCAGTCGGGCTCGTCAACGGCTGCCGAAACCTAGCAACAAAAGCGACCTCGGTCCAAGCAGCGTAGGTCTTTACTTCATCTAGCTTGTGACACTGAAAGCACCTGGCGACTGTCGCCAAATAATTTCCCCGATTTACTGAAGAGTTTTCTGACAGTCTTGCTAAAACAAAGTCTGGATCACCCTGTCGCGCTCGATGCTCAAGTTTAGCAGGCCTAGGTAAAACCCGAGAAACCAGTCGGCTCCAAAGTGAATAGCTTTCACTCCCACCAACAACTGGGTCTTGCGTTCCCGAACTTCTCATGCTGATTTCTTTCACCGCCAATACGACAGCCTCAGCGTCATCACGAAAAAAATGAGCGTAATCTCGATAAGGCATTTCGTAATGCAACGCTTGTCCTTGACGATCAACACCAGCCGTAATAGCGCGAAGCAACTCGCCGTCAGTCCAACTTCCAAACCGAGAAAAGTAACTCGCTTGAGTATGACAATGCGAACAGGTGGCGACCGCATCGAAAAGATACTGGCCGCGCGCTAACTCAGCGGCTCCGCCTCTCAGCACCAATGTTTCAGGTAAATCAAATCTCGGAAATACCAAGAAAAATGAGCTCACCAAAAGCGCAACTAATCCCGCAATGAGTCCAAAGACGAACGCAAACTTCTGGGTCACTGGGGGCAATCGCATACAGGATAAAATGCTATATTTTTGAAAAAAACCAACCTATATTAATGCAAATGACTAAATTCATCGGTCTCGGTAGCGTCGCACTCACTCTCTGTGTTGGTTCGTTTGTTCAAAACTCATTTGCTGGTGAGTATTTTGTCGAAAAAGCGACAGGATCAAATATCTCTAGCACGACACTTCAATCGGCAACTGAGCTTTTTAAAATTTCAGTTTCACAATCAACCCCTGATGCCAAGAACGATTCAGACTCGAATAGGGTGATTGAAGATGAAACCAAGGCCATCATTCGATTGCGGCCAAAACTGGTCAAACTTGGCGAATCGATCATTGTCGATTTGGCTAAGATTGAAGCAAAAACTGAGAAAATTCTATTCTCGGCGCAACTTAAGGCCGCGCATGCAGACGAGCTTGACTTGGTCATCAAGCGCCTTACCCGCACAGTCATTAATGAAGATTCGAGTCAGGGCAAAGATCGATTAGGCGAAGTCACCCATTCAGAAGCAACGCCGAACGAGCTCATTCCTGCAAAAAATTTAACTTATTTTGAGTTTGGTCCTGCTTTCTTGGGTAACCTCAATCAACCCAATGTCGGATACCTTTTTTCGGGTGGCTACTCTTGGGATGTCACCTCGGCGCTCGTTCGCGCGGGGGCAACCGCCATTATTGACGGAAGCGCTGGCTGGTTGGATGGCCACATTGGCGGCACTGTGTTCTTTCAGCAGCGAAGCACTTCGCCTTATTTGCTTGGCGATTTCGGCTTTGGATTTTCTGGCTCTCAAGGTAACGGCCTACTCGATGGAGAGAAAACCGGCGGGTTCATGATGGCTGGGGGCGCTGGGGTGCAATTTTTTCGCAATTCAACCATTCATGTCGACCTAGGGATTCGGTTAGGGTTTCTATTCAAAACTTCAACACTTGGCATTCCGTATCACGGCGGCCTACACCTCGGCCTTTACTTTTAACTTGAGAAAGTTCAGTCAATGAAATCGTTAACCACCACAGAGCAAGCCATTTTGTTAACTGGAGTCACTGGCTACATTGGCCCCCATGTCGCTTTAGATTTGCTCAAACGCGGCTACCGCGTTGGCGCACTCGTTCGTGACCCGTCGAAAGTTTCACCGCACCTACTCAGTGCAGGACTCAAGATTTTTCAAATCGAACAAACATTTGATTCGATCTCAGCGGCCATCGCGAGTTTTAGACCGACCAGCTGCATTCACTTATCCACTCTATTCAAGGCCGCGCACGCACCAGCCGATATCGGCCCACTGATTGAGTCGAACCTCACTTTTTCTACACTTCTGGTTGAAGCACTCGTACGCGAAAAAGTTCGCAATTTTCTCAACGTGGGCACCATTTGGCAGCATTATGAAAGCAAGGCCTACTCTCCGGTTTGCCTTTATGCAGCTTGCAAGCAGGCATTTGAAGACATTCTGCAATACTATAGCGAAACCACCGATGATTTTTCAGTCTTGAATCTGAAACTCTACGATTCTTACGGTCCAAACGACGCCAGAAAAAAATTGATTCCATTTTTGATTGAGTCAGCAAAAACTGGTAAGCGCTTTCAAACGACGAATGGTGAATCGCTCATTGATCTCGTTCACATCGACGACATTACTGAAGGGTTTTATCAAGCCCACACCCTGCTTGCGAAATCAAAGAAAAATTCTTGGGAGTCTTTTACTTTAAAAACCGGAAACCCAAAAACCCTAAAAGAGATCATCTTACTAGTTCAAAAAATTGCACCACAACCTTTTGAAATCGAGTGGAATAAATTTTCTACCCGCCCGAGAGAGATGATGACCCCCTGGAACCATGACCCCGTCCTTCCGGGGTGGCAGCCCAAATTCGATATTGAATCAGGCTTAAAACAAGTACTCGCAGCACCGACCTTGCTTTAAAACCGCCGTAGAATCGACTTAGAACCGAAACACTAGTTTTGCCATGTACCGAAACTCTGAAGAATTCACATCGACTTCATCGACTGTTCCGTCACGATACCGATATTCCATACTGAGTGCCAATCGCGCCCAGTCGCCTGGCAACTTAAATGCAGCCGACAATTCGTTATGAGTGATTCTCTCGCTCAGCTTCTGATCATGAGGCAAAAGATCTTGGCGACGATCCCATCCATCAAGTGAGTACTCCATGCTATTTTTAAAGTTCCATTTGAATTCGAAATGTTCAGTCTCTGCTGTGATCTTCGATGAAACCGTGATTCCGAAAGCATAGTAATACTCTCGAGATGACAGAATCTCTCGCATTTTTTCATCTGGATGAGCCAGTCTCCAGTCATGCATCGCGTACGAACGAATGACGGCAAAATCGCCGAAAACATCGAGAATCGCGTGAAGCTTCACTCCGTGTGAGTAGTAATTAAAATCAATGGTCGTACCTAATACATTTACAATTGCCGCCTTATCTAAAGTAGCACCCATTTCTTTGGTCCAAGCGACACTTTCTGCTGAAACTCCCGGGCGATCTCTCATGGTGTAATCGAAGCCATTGGCAGCGCCAATAAAGAAAGAGTAACCTTGCAGTTTACCCTCTTTTTCGATCACATCTTGAGTGTAATAACCTGCGAGAGCGGCTTTGACAAAAAATTCAAAATCAGACAATCCGGTTTCATCGCCAGCACCTTTCACCAACATTTCAGTGAAATTTCCATCGGTCAAAATCTTAGTCACTTTGCCGGCGTGGCCATATTCAGGCACATTGACAATGAGAGTGCGTAAGCCCACTTCAGTATCAACATGGCGGACTGACGACAGGTCGCCGCCCGTTGTACGGTGGGTTCCCATACCAAACCAGAACTCAAATTCGTGATAGCGATCAAGAGTGAGCCCAAAGCGATCAAGATCAGCGGTTTTTCTTGGTTTGTTGTCATCTAACCAATCGTGAAACCTCTTCGGCCCGCCAAAAATATTAGCCAAAATTTTGTAGGCGACATTGTCTGAACTGCGGTCAAAGAATGCTCCTAATTGTGAGAAAACTTCACCAATGGCAGCGCCTGCAGCCGGAGTCACAATGCAATCGTTGAAGCTAACTTTCTCTCTAAATTCGATAAAATATTCCCATAAAAGTGAAGCCGTAGTGGCGACCAACAGAGACTCCAGCGAATTGAAACCATTGGCTCGAGAAAATTGGTAGTACAACATGCCCGTCAGCGGGTGCATTACCGTATTGGTTTCAAAGTGATTGGTGTCAGTAGAAATGCCTTCACCGGTGATCAATTTTTTTCTCCAACTGGCCCAGTTCCAGCCAAGATCCCAGTCTGGCTCATTGAATGCGTGGTCTTTCCAGTACCAACCAGCGCCTAAACCAATGAGAGTGACAATTTCAATCGTGGCTCTTAAATAATTCTTCTGCTCGGGCTTTTCATCTTGATACAATCGATAGGCATCGTCAAACTCGAGAACCTCTAGTGATTTTTGCTTTACGTAATGCCCCTGAGAATCGAGCGCGATCACGTCTGATTTTTTCTGATGAATCGCGCTGAGTAGAGCGTATTCTTTCACCTCTCTGCTCGACTTGTCTGTCACGGCAAATCGATTGATGAGCTTTTGAGTGCTTTCAATTTTTTCTGATTCTCCAAACTTTTTTGAAGGGTTGATTTTCCAACTGGCCGCTGGTGAATCGCCGTCTTTTGGTCTTTCAATCGTCAAAATCGTATTGGCGCCGCTATCGTCGTATTGAACGTAGTAGTCAAATTCGCTTTTATTGGTGACCGAACCCTTACCTTGGTAACATTCAGTCGAAATCTCTTCATGAAAAGCGAGGGTCAGTTGCTGATGAATGAGCGTACACGTCGCCCTTGCGGCAGTGGCATCTCCAGCCACTTCTAGGGCAAAACGCTTGCCGGCCTTTGGTGCCTCAATCACGAGGTCACTCGCCAGAGCACTTCGAGTGCCAAATATACTGTAACTATTTAATAATAATACAAAAAACAGGCCGCAGGCCTGCCCTAGTTGAATGCGCATTTCATTACCCTCTTCTCTTCTAAAAACCTTAGAACTCTCTTCTTCTTCTTTTTCTTCTATGTGCTGCATTGCGTCATAAGTCATTCAACTCAACTGGTCAACCACGACTACAGGCTAAATCACGTCAAGCAACAGTCTATCGCCGAACGCGAAGGTGGCCTTCAAATTTGCCAACCGCTGCCTAAGTCGTTGCCCACTCGGCTCTCATCATCAGAAGACGCCTCAAAGATGATGAGTGTCAGATTCAAATTCGCAATAGTTGGATGGGCGCTTGCCGACGACACCAATATGGTATCACGGGACGAGAGTGCGACGAAGTAACCGAAAGCGTTTGGATCTCTGAATCAGATCTCTCACAAGGACTCTCGGCGGTTAGGCTGATCAATTGACTACTAAAAATAACGATAGTTTTAGAAATTATTGAAGCTGTAGCTGCTTAAAATACAAGCTATTGAGCGGCGACAAATGAAAATTGCCTACAGACGATTTTACCAACACCGTATTTGGCTCATAAAATAAGGGCACCATGACAGCGTCAGTCTCGATGAGCTTGGTCTGTAACTCACCATAAGCCTTCGATCGCTCTTCTGGGGTCATTGCAACCTTAGCCTTCTCTATTTTTTGATCAATACTCAGGTCATGAAAATCAAATCGATTGTTGCCGCCAGTGCTCAAGAAAATTGACAAAAAATTGTCAGGATCTGGATAATCCGCACTCCAACTTCCCACAAACGATGAACGCGAATGCAAATCTAGTTGCACTCGAAATGAACGATTATCTTGCACGATAATTTCTACCGGAACCCCAAGATTCACTCGCAACTGTTCTTGAATAAACTGAGCAATCATTAAAGATTTTTCGGCATTCAAAACTAGCAATTCGAGTTTCCCACCACGGGTGGTATCGTACCCCGACGCTTTCAACTCTTTTTTTGCAGCGTCGACATCAAATTTTAGCCCCATTTGTGCGACATGCCCCATTACGTGGGGTGGCACAAACGAGCCCGCCGCTTGCTGACCACTATTGATCACCTTCACCAACTTATTTCGATCAATCGCCTGGGCAACTGCCCTTCTAAATTTAGGGTGATTGACATAGAGATTATTGACCGAAAAGCCGAAATAAACAGTTTTGAGATAACTGAAAGTCCTCAGTTCGACCCTGCCTTTCAATCTCTCAATATCGATTGCTGATGGGTCAATCAAAACATCAAGTTTGCCCGACTGAAAAAGATTCAGAGCCACTGAACTGTCTTTGACGATCAAAATATTGACTTGATCTATATTGCCATGCTTACCGTAATAGTTCGGATTGGCCTTAAGAACGATTTTTGAATCGACTTCGTAAGATTGAAGCAGATACGGACCCAAACTCACCATACGTCCAGGTCGTGACCAAGACTCTCCATTTTTTTCAATGACGTCGGCGCGAAGCGGAAACGTCACCCAAAAAGTGGCTAATTGAATCCAGTAGGCCAGTGGCTTTTCGAGCTTCACAATAAGAGTCTGTTCATTAGGCGCTAGAATACCGACCTTTGAAAAATCTTTGACCTTACCCGAATTAAAATCACGGGCCCCAACCACATCGAAAAGTAAATAAGCATAAGACGAGGCAGTGATGGGTGATAGTAGCCTTTTCCAGCTAGTCACGAAATCTTGAGCCTGAAGTCGCACCCCATCAGACCACTTGACGTCGGCTCGCAATTGAAAAGTATAGGTCAGCCCATCGGCCGAACGCGTCCACGACTTAGCGAGGGCAGGGACCACTTGAAGCTTGTCGTCAAAAGTGACGAGGCCTTCCATGACATTTTCAAGAACGTATTTTTCAAATGAGGTGTGGGCGCGATTCCAATCGAGAGTTTCAGGCTCTGCTTGAAGTCGCACAGACAACTCTTTGGCCCAACTCGCATTAACCAAAGAGATGAGACAAAGGCAAAGAAAAAGCCCTGCTCGCTTTAACTGCAAGTCAGTAACCCACGTTAACGATTTCTACGACAACATCACCGTTGACCTTAGCCTGGCAACCGAGTCGAGAATTGGGCTTCCTAACTTTTGATGAATCATGAAGGCGATCATCTTCTTCGCCCTCCATCTTTACTAAGTTTTCAGCTCCACTGATCACGAGCACTTGGCAAGTGGTACAGGCACAAAACCCACCACAAGCATGCTCGAGCGGCACATCATTTCCGAGGGCTGCGTCGAGAATAGTTTCTCCCTTCGCGCAATTAACGACTGAGATCGGCTGATCAACTCCGGCTTTCTTAAATGTTATTTTCGGCATATGCTGGCCATTTTCACTCATTTCGAGTGGCGGCGTCAACCTTATCTCTTTTGGTCTTAATCAAATCACTCACTACCAGGTCTGCCAACCCTTTGGTGACCCGATCGAGGGTAAAAGCGGCCCGTCTAATGATTGACGGGTCTTGCCCTCTAATAGCCACTTGAAGGTCTTCAAAAGCTGATTTTATCTGTTGAAACTCTTCAGAGGAAAGCTGTTTTTGTGCGATGTCTAAGTGCTTTTGAGTAGCCCTAACCACCGGCTCAGCCTCAATGCGGGCATTGATCAACTCTTTGGCCGCGCGATCAGTCTCAGCATTTGACTCGGCCTTGCAAATCGCCTGCTTGATTTGATCTTCAGAAAGCCCCGCTGTCGGACGCACTTCGATGGTCTGTTCAGTGCCGGTCTTTTGATCTTTGGCCGAAACCTGCAAAATTCCATCGGCATCAATCACAAAACTCACTTCAATCCGAGGAAGCCCAGCCGGCATCGGCGTCAGGCCTCGCAACTTAAATTTCGCCAAGCTCTGATTGTCGGCAATCATCTCGCGTTCGCCCTGAGCTACGTGAATATCAACGGCCGTCTGTCGATCAACAAAAGTCGTGAAAACTTGCTTCGCAATTGCCGGAACTTTACTATTTCTAGCAATGACCACTTCCATCGCACCGCCGTAGGTTTCAATACCCAATGAAAGAGGCACCACATCGAGAAGAAGAAAGTCGCGATTATTGCCCGCAAGGATGTCAGCTTGAATCGCTGCCCCCAAAGCAACCGCTTCGTCAGGATTGACGTCAGTTTTCGGCACTTTTTCAAAAAATGCAGCGACGGCTTGCCTCACCGAAGGCAACCTCGTCGACCCGCCGACTAACACCACATCGGTAATTTCACTCTTTGATACTCCTGAGTCTGCGAGTGCTGTGCGGCACGGTTCTAGAGTTCTTTCGATCAGTGGCTTCAACCACTCGTCACACTCTTTTCGACTCACTTTGCGAAAGAAATTCACTTGCGGACTAATTTCCCAATCGATGAACGCTTCAACTGCATCGCCCGAAAGCTCAGCATTCGCTGAGAGCTCAATTTTCAAGCGCTCACAGTGGGCTAAGAGTTCAGCTTTAGACTTCGAATCAGAAAATACATCAATCAAAAATTTTTCTTCAATCTCACGAGCCATGACCTGGGCAATGGCCCAATCACAATCGTCACCACCAAGACAAGTGTCTCCGGCAGTTGCCAAGACCTCAAACACGCCATGCTCTACTTTCAAAATCGAAAAATCAAAAGTGCCACCACCAAAATCGTAAACCGCAATGAGTCCAAACGGCTTTGTTCCGAGACCATAGGCCAGGGCTGCAGCCGTCGGTTCATTTAAGATGCGAACCACCTGTAGGCCGGCAATTCGCCCGGCATTACGGGTCGCTTGCCTCTGTGAATCATTGAAATAAGCGGGTACCGTAATCACCGCTTTCTTTACCTCGGTGTTGAGATCTTTTTGCGCTGCCTCTTTGAGCGTTCTCAAAATCATCGCAGAAACATCGACAGGAGAAATTTTTTCTCCATCAACTAGAATCTTAACCCCTTCAGAGCCACCGTCAACCAGTTCATACGAGAGTGATGACCTCACCTCATCTGACACTTCACTCAGGTTACGGCCCAATAGTCTCTTTACTGAATACAAGGTGTGAGACGGATCAATCACTCGATTTCTTTTAGCCGAATAGCCGATCGTTCGCAGGTGATCTCGTTCAATCACAACGACAGAGGGTAGAAGATTTGAACCTTCACTGAGTTCTAGAACTTTTGGAGTTCCATTTTCAACCCGAGCAACCAAAGAATGGGTTGTCCCGAGATCGATTCCAATGATCACTTCATTTTTTGGATTTCTGCCATTTGTACTGCTCATGGTTTCTACTTTCGCTGGTCTGATTCTTGATCTACCTTTGCCTGATTTTGGCCTCAAAGTCTCGTTTTAACGAAACCATCGTCGACAAAATGGCAATTTTTTCAGCCATTTTCGATAGGCTAACCCTCAACTCATCAGATTGCCCGGCCGAACTACCGGTTGATCTTTCAACGGTGAGATCAAAATCGCACTCAAGACTTTTCAACTCTGTTTGCAGTTTTGACATCAAGGCAGCCAATTTCTCTGAAAAACTCTGAACCTGGGGCCCCACCAAACCGTCTGAAAGAGAGTCCTGCAAATCAAACCATTCTTCGGCCAGCTCAAACGGCATCGACACCTTCGGAATTGAAATAGAAAACTGATCAAAAAAAATAGACCGTAATTTATCGGGATTGCGCAAGGTTTGATAGGCAAGATTGATTTGACACATTCGATCGAGAGAGGCTTGCTGAAGTTTCTCATCCATTCCTGAAAAACGATCTGGATGTAAAGCCCGAGAAAGTTCGTAAAATCGCTTTCTTAAAAAATCAGCATCATGATGAAACTTTCTGGCCACCCCAAATACAGTAAAGGGATCGAACAACGACCCGGCCTCATCACCACGCGGAGAGCCACAGCCCTCGCAAATTTTCGGTGCCCACGCCGGCCATTCAGGCTGCGTCTTCACAACCTCGAGAGACACTCGTTCCCTCGCCGGTTGCGACTGGTGTGATGCGCAGAGTTTACAACTACGCTGAGAAGCTAGAGCCACAGCCGCAAGTTCTCTTTGCGTTAGGATTGTTAAAAACGAAGCCAGTACCATTGAGTCCGTCCGAGAAGTCAAGCTCGGTTCCACTCAAGAACAATGACGACTTCATATCGATCAAAAGTTTCACTTCGCCCAGCTCAATGACCCTATCGGTCTGTTTTGGCGCCTCGCTTTCAAAACCGAGCTTGTAGCTCATACCTGAACAACCACCACCGACTACTTGAACCCTCAGAGCCGCACCTTTGGCTGATGGATCTGATTCGATTAATCGACGAATTTCTTTTAGTGCTTTTTCAGTTGCCGTGATCACTATTTTGCCTCCTTCTTCTTGAGGTAATCTCCTATGGCCGCCTTGATCGCATCTTCAGCGAGCACACTACAATGAATCTTAATGGGCGGCAAAGAGAGCTCTTCAACAATATCAGTATTCTTAATAGTGAGTGCCTCTTCGATGGTTTTTCCTTTAAGCCACTCAGTCGCTAACGACGAACTGGCGATCGCACTACCACATCCGAAGGTTTTAAATTTCGCGTCTTTGATGATTCCAGAGGCTTCGTCAATTTCAACCTGCAACTTCATCACATCGCCGCACTCAGGGGCGCCGACTAAACCGGTTCCTACACTAGACGAAGACTTATCTAGTGAGCCCACGTTTCTTGGGTTTTCATAATGATCTAAAACTTTAGGTGTGTATGCCATAATTTAACTCCTTCAGGTATCAACGATTAGCTATCAAATGCATCAATGATGCCCTGTCCACTGAATCGATTTCAAATCGACGCCCTCTTTGACTAGTTCATAAAGCGGCGACAAATGTCTCAATTTTTTAGCTGTTTCAATCACACGTTTCGCGACGTAATCAACTTCTTCTTCGGTTGTGAATCTGCCCAGCCCAAATCGAATACTTGTGTGCGCAAGGTCTTCGCCAACTCCAATAGCCCGTAGCACATAAGAAGGCTCTAAACTAGCCGAAGTACAGGCCGAACCGCTCGAGACTGCGATATCTTTAATGCCCATCATTAAAGACTCACCTTCGACGAAGGCAAAGCTCACATTCAAGTTGCCAGTCAGTCGTTCTGTCGCGTGGCCGTTCAAGTAAACTTCATCGAGTTCACTTTGTATTTTTTCCCAGAGACGATCGCGAAGCTTCTTCACTCGGTCACACTCAGTCACCAAAACTTTTTTGGCAATTTCTGCGGCCTTACCAAATCCCACAATTCCTGGAACATTCAGCGTGCCTGATCGCATTCCGCGCTCATGCCCACCGCCGTGAATCATCGGTGAAAGTCGTACTCGAGGATTGCGTCTTCTCACATAAAGTGCACCAACCCCCTTCGGCCCGTACATCTTATGGGCTGATAGTGAAAGCAGATCAATACCGAGGGCCTGAACGTCGATGTCAATCTTACCGGCAGCTTGAACCGCGTCGGTATGAAACAAGACACCCTTTTCTTTACACAGCTTACCGATCGCACCGATCGGGTTGATGGTGCCAATTTCATTATTTGCGTAGATAACCGACACCAAGATCGTTTTTGCATGAATTTCTTTGGCAATTTGCTCGGCACTGACTCGACCGTACTGGTCAACAGGCAAGTAGGTCACTTCAAACCCCTTGGTCTCAAGGTAGTGACAAGTGTCTAATATCGCTTTGTGCTCTACCTGAGTCGTGATGATGTGATTGCCTTTTTCTTTCAACATCTCAGCAGTGCCAATCAGCGCGAGGTTATCACTTTCGGTTGCACCACTCGTGAAAACGATTTCTTTTTCGGATGCGCCAATCAGCGCCGCTATCTGCGCTCGGGCTTTTTCAACGGCAGCTTCGGCGGTCCAACCGTACTCATGATTTCGACTCGAGGCATTTCCGAATATTTCAGTAAAATACGGCGCCATTGTTTGAAACACTTCAGGGTCAACAGCAGTCGTCGCATGGTTGTCCATATAAACAGGTAATTTCATTTTTTTTCTCATTTCACCTTGATGGTCATTTTTTGAATCAGTATTAGATTTGAGTAACATTTGACGCCAATGCCTCCATCGGTTTCGCCAGCTGAATTCTTTCGCCAGGCGATTCAGCCAATTCTGCCAATTTAATTGACGATAAAAATTTCTGCACGCGCGCATTGAGGTTCGACATCAACCCCTTAATTTCACATCCACAAAAATAACCACAAACCTCGTCGCTGGTCGTCGATTTGTTTTCGAGGTACTTCTTCTCAAGCGGAGCACACGACACAATCGTCTGTGGGCCTTCCATCATCTCCAAAAATTCAAAAAGCGTGATGTCCTCGAGAGATCGTATGATCGAATAACCGCCGCGGGCACCCTGCTCAGCTTGTATCAATCCAAAATTTTTGAGCCGCAACAAAGTCTTCGCCGTAATTTCAAAAGGCAGGTGATACTGATCTGCAATCTCACGGGCACTCGTCACGCTCGACGAATCGCCCAATCGCTTGCGGCTCATGTGCCTCAGCGCCATGAGGCCGTATTCTGTGGTTTTATTCAATTTCAACATGGTTCACCTCCAAATACGACAGTCGAGGTCTTATTTCAAATCAAATATATCACATATACGATAAAAAAAGTCGTAGTTTTGTAATTTTTAATAACACTTTGAAATTAAAGCATTTTTATCTATTTAACCGCACGTCAATTTAAGCTCTAGCCAGCCAATCTCTCATTTGGTGAAACCGCACCACGTACGGCGCGACAACGGCAATTTGACTCGACGAAAATTCAACGCAGTGCAATACAGGGCTTGGGTTTAGGGGATTATATGACAATACGGGGTTTCAGGGGTTTTTCGGTCACCATTCTATTCATAGGTTCGGCGCTAACCGTAGTTGCGACGTTAGGGCCTCCTTCTTTTTTGTTCATTGAGCCCACTTATGGATCTGAACTTTCACCACGCGTTTCGTCTGCCCTCATTAAAGAATTTCTAAAAATTGACCTGGGCGCCGCCTTTAGTAATGCTGAAGAACGACTCACCAATAGTTTGGTTCGCCGAGCTCTAGCTAGAATTGAGGCAAGAAGCAGTGAAACCGGTTCGAGCTTTATCGAGAATGAACTCGCAAAATTCGAAGGCGGTTCGAGCGACGAAGCCAAAATAGAAATTTGGAAGCAATCAAAGCTGCGTCCGTTACTAAAAATCGAAATAGCCGCACTCGACGTTGAACGGCTCGACTCACTGGCTCACCCATTCAAGTCGGGCTTGATGAAGATTCGAGAGATTGAATTTGAGGGATCTAATGCTGCCGAAGAAACCACCACACTCGGTCGCGAGTTCTCTGGAATCACAAACGGCAACGTCTACCCAGAAAGTGTTCTCGCTGAAATTCAAAAAACACGTGGAGGCGTCATCACCAATGACCCAAAAATTCCGGGAAAAGTCGTACTCACTGATCGACTGGGCTTGAAGTGGGGAGCCGAAATCGATGGAATTTACGCACGAGGTGGCACGAAGCAGCCGGTGATCGAAGTACAAACTCCGCCTCTGTACGCCGAAGAAAACGAGCTTTTGAATTTGCCGATCAAAGCCTTTTTGCGCCTGGGAGTTGAGCCGAAGTATTCAGTCGGTGGAGGTCACATTCACATCGGCTTAGATGGTGGCATCGGAGACGACCCAAAACGCTTCGCCTCATTAGTGAACCTGTTGCTTTCTTACGAAGACTTGCTGGCCTATGTTTTTTCAAACCCAGCACGAGTGCATACCATAAAGAAGTGGTCACAAGTACGCACGCCTTCGGGTCAATACTTATCAAGTAAATCGGGTGAAGCCCTCAACCGCGCGATCACCAAAGGTGACTCAGGCTTTCTTTGGACCGAGCTTCAACGAATTGCTGAAGTCGAGGCTCCCAGTCGCGAGATGGCCATCAACTTAAAATCATGGAAAGGCTCAACAACCAAAAAAACTCACGGCACGCTCGAGCTACGATTTTTTAACCAGCCCAAAAGCACAACTGAGGCTCAGTTAGAAGAAAGACTGGTCAGACTACTCGTACGGCGTGCATCGGTGGGTGACACCAATCCGTACCTATACCACGAACGCATTTCACCGATTGTCGGAGAAAACGCACTGTTGCGAGATGACTTTCTCTTTTCAGAGTGGGATTCGCTCAAAACCGACTTGGGCATGTCGGCCGAAGAAAGCGAAGCGTTCACAAAAACGTTTCTCAATCAACTTTCTGACCGTAGACACCCGGGGCATTAGACTGTCAGTTTTTTTCTTAAACTCAGTACGTGCAACGAGAGGGCGAGAGGAACCAACCAGGCAGGAATGAGAGTAAACGGAAACATTCCAACGGCTCGATTTGCGGGCTCTTCGGTAAATAATTGAAAGAAGGTCGGCACAGAAAAAATGCCGATTCCGGTAGCGATGCAGACGAAGACAATTCCTATCACATTCCAAATTCGTACTAATTTTTGTATCCGCTTTTCAGCTCGAAACGATAGCCAAGCAACCAGCAAAGCGCTCGCGCCATAAACGATGTCAAGATTATTACCCTCATAAGTCATGAGCTTCGGAATTAGGCGTTCGCCGTAGAGTGCGTGCAATAGCAACTCGAGAATAATTCGAAAACTTTGTACACCGGCCAAAACCCAAAGAGTTGACTGATCGGCAATTTGTTGCCCCCGGTTTGAAAAAATCAACCACCCCAGTAGAACCAAAATCACAGCCGGAAAAATGACAACTGCAGGCGGACGGCCAGAGAAGTCTTCGAACACTCCAAAAAAACTCAAAATACTAACTGCAGTAACCCACCCTGCACAAAGACCCCTTTCTAGTTTAGTTAATTTTAGCGAAAAGCCAGCTAAAATGAAGGTTAAAAAGACCAAGCTTGCCATTGCGATTGCCAAATATGAATAAACTTTCATTTGAATTTCACCTCGAGTTCAACTCAATTTGTTAGGTTACTCATATGAAATTAGCATTCTTTAAAAGTTTTGATAAGAAAACATTGACTCCACCAGCTCCGACGCAGCCCCGTTTTCAACAAAAGAAATTTTCAAGCGAAATAAAATCTCTCGCGCTCACTCTGTTTTTTCTCATCACCATTCGCTCGAGCATCGCTGATCACTATTTGATTCCTTCAGGCTCGATGGAACCCACGATCATCACGGGCGATCATGTCTTAGTCAATAAAACGGCCTACGATATTCGATTACCTCTTATCGGAACCTCACTTTTTCGAACTTCTGAGCCTCAGCGCGGCGACGTGATTGTTTTTCAAGATCCGACCGAGAGACACCCGAGATTAATCAAGAGACTGGTCGGGTTACCCGGTGACCAGCTTTCGATTAGAGACGGTTGGGTTTACTTGAATGGCCAAGAACTCGAAGTGTCTGACGCCAATCTACCTTCTCCACTTATTGAACAAGACAGACCCAACAATCTTGATCGGCTCTTTTATGAAACCATTCCCACCAGTATCAATCCAAGAGAACCCAGCAGAGCTCACCAGGTACGTCTCACTCAGTCCCAAGTCAGGCACTTAGTCAGAAGAGACCCCGAAGGATCTAACCCCTACCCGCCACTCACTCTCGTCGTGCCGGCCGGTCATTATTTTTTTATGGGAGATAACCGAGATCGCAGTGCCGATAGCCGCGAATGGGGGTTTGCTACCCGAGATCAAATTCTCGGAAAAGCCAAACGCGTAATCACCCTAACCAAAGGCCGTTTTTGGGCAGAACTTTAAGTCTTAATTCTCAATTTTTCACTTCGCTTGGTCGCGGCCAGAACCGCTTTAATCAATGTCACGCGCAGTTTACCTTCTTCAAGTGCCATGAGGCCATCAATCGTGCAACCCGCCGGAGTAGTGACTTCGTCTTTCAGCGCCGCCGGATGAACCCCACGTTCGAGCACCATTTTCGAAGCACCCAGTAGCGTCTGTGCAGCAAGTAGCGTTGCAACCTCGCGACGTAATCCGACTTTGACTCCGGCCTCACTCAGCGCTTCGATCATTAAGAAAACATAGGCCGGACCACAACCGCTGAGACCCGTCACTCCATCTAACAAACTTTCGTCAACCACAGCCGTTTTTCCGACCGTTTCAAAAAGCGCTTGAACTTTCTTAAGTGTGACGTCACTCACCCCAGGGGCCGGTGAAAAAACGGTCATGCCTTCGCGAATGATCGCAGGAGTATTTGGCATGGCCCTGATGATTGGCCCTTTAGAGCCAGAAAATTCAATGAGTTGAGTAGTCGTAATTGAAGCGGCAATCGAAACCAAAACCTGATTTTGAGCTATCTGACCTCGAAGTTCACTCAACACGTTTTCAACTTGATAAGGTTTTACCGCTAAAATAATGATCTCAGCGTTCTTACAGGCAGCCCGATTATCAGTGACCACTTTAATGCCTAAAGAAGCTGACAGCTCAGTGGCCTTTTCTTCATTTCGCACCGTTGCGACAATTGATAAATCTTTGAGACCAGAAAAACCTTTAACTAAGGCCTCTCCCATTTTTCCAAGTCCAACGACCGCTACTTTCATTTTGTGTTATTCTCCAGATTTCAAAAGTTTCGGCTGCGATGAAACCAATTGATTGATTTCTAACAACTGCCGAATAAACGCACCTGCACGATCGAGGTAAAAAGCATTGGGCCCGTCACTCTTAGCCTTCGAAGGCTCGGGGTGCACTTCTATAAAAATACCATTCGCTCCGGCCGCAACTGCAGCCCGCGCAAGCACTTCAATGTTCTCACGCTTACCACCGGTAGATTGTCCGCTTGGCCCTGCGCCTGGGGTCTGCACCGAATGGGTTGCATCATACATCACAGGCACTCCAGACTGCTGCATGACCGCGAAACCACTCATGTCGACGACCAACTGATTGTAGCCAAAACTCACGCCTCGTTCAGTGAGCCAGAACCGATTACCGGTCAGCAACTCAGGGGCGACCTCGCGAACTTTCTCGACAATATTTTTTGCATCCCAAGGCGCCAGAAATTGACCCTTTTTTACATTCAATTTTCGGCCTTTTCGCGCAGCCGCTTCGGCAGCTCCGACGACCAGGTCAGTCTGTCGGCAGAGAAATGCGGGTATTTGTAGCCAATCCAATGTTTCTGCGACTAAGCTCGCCTGATCTGGGGTGTGAATGTCAGTCAGCACAGTCAAATCACAGTCGTGCTTCACACGATTCAAAATTTCTATTCCGCGCTCAATTCCTGGGCCACGAAATCCTTTGACCGAAGTGCGATTGGCTTTATCAAACGAAGCTTTAAACACAAACTCAATCGGTAATCCGGTTAGCTGCGACTTCAACTCGCGCGCAATCGACAGCGTCAAGCTCTCATCTTCGATCACACAGGGTCCGGCGACTACTAAGAAAGGTCGGCCAGTCATTGTCTTCAATTTTGTATTCATCTAAATTTTCCTCAGACGCCCGGTAGGCGTCATTCTATTTCAGACGCCCGGTAGGCGTCTTTGCTGCCCTTTTGTTGCCTCTTTTGAAGCCCTAATGAAAGAGTGAAACAACGGATGCGGTGACAGTGGCCGACTCAGCAACTCAGGATGAAACTGACATCCCAAGAACCAACGATGATTGGGAAGTTCGACCATTTCAACTAGTTCTGCACCATTTGATCCGATCCATTTACCCGATACCACCAACCCTTTTTCTTCAAGCGTCGGCCTAAATTCATTATTCACCTCATAGCGGTGCCGATGTCTTTCAGAAATTTGGGGTTTGCCGTAAGCCTCAAATGCCTTCGTTACTTTTCCATTTTGCTTATTTAAAATATGACACTGATAAGCACCCAGGCGCATCGTGCCGCCTTTTTCTTTGACTTCTTTTTGACTTTCCATCAGGTCAATCACATTTTGATTCCCATCGGCACGAAACTCGGCCGAATGCGCAGTTTTCAATCCGCAAATATTTCTAGCAAATTCGATCACGGCCAATTGCATGCCGAGGCAAATTCCAAAAAATGGCAATCCCTCTTCTCTGGCATAGCGAATCGCTTCAATTTTTCCTTCAATACCTCGTTCGCCAAAGCCCCCCGGAACCAAGATGCCATCGACCGATTTCAGCGGAGTCAAATCTCCGGTCTTTTCGATTTCTTCGCTATCGATATAAACCATGTTCACGCGAACGTCATTTGAGACCCCACCGTGAATCAGTGCCTCAGAAAGCGATTTGTAGCTGTCGCGCCAATCGGTGTATTTGCCCACAATGCCGATAGAAACTTCGCCTTTCGGTTTCTGAATCTTTTCGACCATCTTTTTCCACGCAGACAGATCTGGTCGGGCGGTCCAAATACCTAAGTGTTCAACCACTTTTTCATCGAGACCCTCTTCATGAAAATACAGGGGCACCTCATAAATACTCGAAACGTCGATTGCACTAAACACATGGTCTGCTGACAAGTTACAGAATAAACCTATTTTCTCTTTAACTTCTTTCGGAAGATGGCGATCTGAGCGACAGAGCAAGATATCAGGCTGAATTCCAATTTCTCGAAGTTCTTTCACGCTGTGCTGAGTTGGCTTAGTCTTCAACTCACCAGCAGCTGCGATAAACGGCACTAAGGTCAAGTGAACAAATAGGCAGTTCTGAGGGCCCAACTCGACGCGCATTTGCCTGATCGCTTCTAAGAATGGCAAACTCTCGATATCACCAACGGTGCCTCCCACTTCTATGATCGTCAGGTCAATGTCTGCGCTGGCATCATGAATGTGGCTTTTGATCTCGTCTGTGATGTGAGGAATGACCTGTACCGTCTTACCCAGGTAACCGCCCGCACGCTCGCGACGAATGACCGCGTCGTAAATTCTACCTGTCGTAAAACTATTTTTTCGCGAAAAATGAGCGTTCTGCACAAATCGCGAGTAATGACCCAAATCTAAGTCAGTTTCTGCACCATCATCGAGAACAAAGACTTCACCATGTTGAAGCGGACTCATCGTTCCCGGATCGACATTCAAGTAGGGATCCATTTTTATCATGGTCACCTTGATACCGCGGGCTTCCATCAACATTCCAATCGATGCGGCACTGATGCCCTTGCCAATTGAAGACAAGACGCCACCCGTCACGAATATCATTTTTTTTGCTTTAGCCACTCGCACACCCCTTCATCGAACTTTTAACCTACCTAAATTGGGATTCGCAGATAAAACTCAAAAAACCTTGAAGTTTGTCGCCAGAGTGAATTCCCAAAAAGACGCTAGGCGAAACAAAACTCTCACCACGCCCATGGGTTTTCAGTTTAGAAGTTAAGCCAAGTTGAATCAAGGAATTAAGATTTTAATGAGTGAGGTTTTCTGTTTGACAAGCTTTGAACACTTGTGAAGGGCTCAGCTCTAGCGGGTATCGGTTTTTTAGATTCGGGTGTGGATATTTCTCAATTTTTTGCGACTCTTGCGAGGCAGGATGCCGAAAGCAAGAGAACACGATGTTTGCAGAGCAAAAAATTGAGAAATATCCACACCCGAATCTAAAAAACCGATACCCGATACAAAGGCGAGGACGTCTTTGTCAAAGCTCTTCAAATACCTGGGTAGAAAATCAGGTACGACCTAGTCAGATCTCTTTGCAAGAATCACTTAGAGAACATCTGTTTCGGGCTTCCAGCGCCCCTTCCACTCTTTGAGTTGAGCTTTAGTTGTTTTTTCGCCGGCCTGCTGTTCGCTGTCGTGGGTTTCAGCCAAAACGTAGGTCAGCCTTGTGCGGGTACCGTAATCACTGAGATCAAGACTGGTCACTTCACTCCAAGTGCCTTCATTGATGTAGAGCTTACCTTCTTTATGCTGGCGAAACCTCAGTATGTGGGTATGCCCAAAAATGACGATATGCAGGTCGGGTCTAGAATCTAGAATTTTCATGGCGACTTTGTCGTAATTCGGATAGATGGTGACTTCTTTCAAAAGCGCAAACGTGTTCTGAACCCCACCTCGAACCTGAAATCGGTTCTTAAAGAGTAAAGTCTGAAAAACAAAGTTGAGAGCCACCCCCACGGTCTTTAGGCTCCAAAAAAAATCGTGAAGGAACGCCCACCTGACGAAGGTCTGAAATGGCCTTGTTTTGTCGATATGCGGCCGTTGTTGCTTGATTTTCGGCAAACAGACCGCCACAAATTGCGAACCCCAGGGCAAATTGAGTACCGGTTCAGGAAGCCCCCTGGTTAAAAAAGGCCGATTCGGATCAAACCGCGCAAACCCTTCATACTGCTGGCCGTGCTCAACGTAAATTCCGTCAAACTCGTAAGAAATATCTCGAAATTCGATATGAGCTTCGCACACTTCTTTCAAGAAAGCTCTGGGCTGATCCCAGAGCATTCCCACATCGTGATTGCCAACCACGTAAACCAGTGATTTACCGGGCTGCTTAACAAATACTCGAAGTGCCTCAAAAAACTCTGGGTGCCCTTTGACGATTCGCTGCAAATTTCTGACCACACTTCGCTCAGTAATCAAGTGCGTGTGCACCCCAAAGGTATCCATTTGGAGCAGGTCAAAAATATCGCCGTTTAAGATGAGCTCAACCGGTACCGTCGCGTAGTCTCCCGATGAGTAGTACTGTAAAAATTCTGAAAATTCGCGGTCATGAATAAAGTCTTCTAGAATATTCTTAGTTCGATCACTGAGGTATCGACCACGGCTCAAATGCAAATCGCTCACAATCAATCGAATCCGATTCATTGCAATGTCAACCCCATTGGGGCTTCTGTACCTGATACGACAACGCTATTTCGAGAGGTGATTTTCGCGCCATACATGGCTTTGTCAGCAGCCTCTAAAATTTCATTTTTCGAAAGTGCATGTAACCCAAACACTGAAACACCAATCGAGACCGTGATTTTTAAACGCAACCCGCCTTCTGCCTCAAAAATCGTCTCTTCGACCATTCTTCGAATGCGTTCAGCCGCACCAAAACTAGATGAGATGTCACTTTGCGGAAGTATGGCAATAAACTCATCGCCACCGTACCTAAACACCAAATCTGACTCGCGCAGACTTTTTTTGAGTTTCTCTGCGAGCTTTTTTAGTAGCTCAGTGCCAATGCGATGACCGTGCTGATCATTTACTTTTTTGAAATGATCAATATCGACAAAAAGCACAGAAAATGACTGTTGTTTGACTGCATAGTTTTCAATTTCGCGATCAAGAATACGATCGAGGTATCGGGTGTTGTTCAGCCCGGTCACTTCATCAATCCAAACCAATGACTTGAAACCAGATAGTTTCTCAAACACTTCACCCGCCGCTTCAACTTGACTTTTGAGCATGCGAACTCTCAATTCAAACTCATCGCCGAGCTCTGCCATTTCGGGCGACAGTACGACAAACGAAAGGTATTTCTGCGTACCCATCTTAAAACGGCACACAAAGAGCGCCGGGGTTAACAACCCCTTATTAATTGTTTTTTGAACCTGACCTTTTTCAAACTGAGAAAAGGGCTTCAAAACTTCGAGGGTGACATTGAGAAGATCATCGAGCACCCTCTGTTCATCGGGCTGATTCGATTCATCACTACCCTCAAAAATAAATTTTTCTGGCATCGATTCTTCTGTTAGCTGCTCAAAGACTCGCACAATTGGCGAATGCAACTCAGAAGAAAGGTACTGGCTAATCAAACGCACAAAATGAGTCGGTTCATCGCAAACAGACAACGCATGACAAACCTGAAAAAGGCGCAAGAATTTAGCACTATCTGAATTGTCTAGAGTCTGCCCTTTCTTACTCAATGTCTTCTTAACAACTAGCTGAAGGCTTTGCGGGTTAAATGGACGCCTAAAGTAATGAGCCGCACCTTTTTGAATCGCTTCGACCGCCTCTTCAACTGAGGGTTCAGAAGAGATCACCACCACGCTCATCATTGGATTGACTCGCCTAATTTTTTCGAGAACCTCAATGCGCTGTTTAGTATCTAAAATGGCGCAAGAATAGCTTAACTTAACTAAGCTTGTGAGCGAAGTATCTAGTGAACCAATCCAATCAACGTGCTCTGCCTCGATCTCAAGCAAGAGTTCGCGCAGAAGGTCTGTTTCTAAAGAATCATCACAAACGATGAGTATTCGATTTTCAAGTGCCATACGATGTTTTTAAGAAGCTCTTTTTATGCCCAAAGCTTCTCGCTCTGCTGTTTCTACCTGATTTTGATCAAGTATTCCACCAGCAACCTTCACCGCCTGGGTAACCCTAATGATTCTCTCACGCAAGTGAGCGTTGAGTTCTTTTTCACGGTTATACTGGTCTTGCAAGAGGTCCATGTTGAACTCGAGAAGGTCAATCTTGCGTTTGAGTTCAATGATCTTTGTTTCTCTCGCGGTTAGCAACGCTTCAGAGTCTTTTCTGATGATTTCAAGCCGATTTTCGAGTTCTTTCTCACGCACTCGAATTTTTCGAATATCAATTCTGACGCGCTCTTTGATTTTTTCAACTTCTGCCAGCGCTTCTTTGACTTGAGTTTCAAGTACTTTAGCTTTGTCTGCCTTTGACTGCGCCTCGAATTCGGCTTGTGAAAGCTTTTTCTCAAAGACTTCAGTCTGCATCATCATTTTGAGGTCGAAGTCGCTCAATTGCTTTGTTTTTTCTTCTAATTCATAGCCAATACTGGCTGACTTCGCTTTTTCACCTGAAATCTGCTCTTCAAGCTGACTCACTCTAGCTGTAGCTGACTTGAGTTGCATAGCAAGACTGGCCACATCTTGCTCGCGCAGTAAAAGATAATGTTTGAGAGTTTCTTGGTCTGGAGTCTTCGAGGCGCCACCTGGAATGATCGAGTCACCAATAGGCTGGGGCATCGTAAAACTGCCCCGTTGAGCCACGTCACGCCTTTCTTCTTCACTCGGCCCCGACTTGAGTACCGATCCCACTGGTCCAGGTGCAAAGAGATAGGGCATCTCTTCTTGCGCCAAATGATCACCTCTCAAGTCGTCTGGCAAATTTTCGTTCGACTCCTGAGAAGACTCTTGACCCTCACCACTCAACTCAGCGGTTGGGGGATCACTCGGCACTCCCAGTGAAAAAAGATTTTCAGGGTTCACAGCTAGTTCAGCAACAGTTCCTGGCGATTCAAAAACGGGTGTTTCAAGGGCAAATTCAACCGGCGTTATCGGCAAAGCGGCTTCGATAGGTTCTTGTGGCTGAGCAGTCTCACGATCAACCGTCTGTTCTAACATCAAGGTGCCACCATCTGAGGCACCAATTGAGCCGATTTCAAGCCCGCTCGATTCAGTTGAGTGACTGCCTGCTGACTGACTAGCTGACTGATCGTTAAATCCTAAATCAAGTTCGAGTCCAGAGTCGTTATCACCGGTGGCAGGTTGAGACGCTACCTCCGGGACTACTGACGGGGCAACTGGCGACGAAACTGAAGAGGCATCGTGTCCCGGCATCTCGAGTTGAATGCTCAGGTCACCGACCGCCGGCAAAAAACTAGAATTCGTGTGCACCGATGTGCCGTCTTCGAGAACGACACCTGGCGGATTGGCCGCCACGTCGCTAGATCCGTGAACGGGCCTAAACTGAGTGCCCAATACCCCCTCTAAGAGTTGGGTCAGTTCACCGATCGAGAACGGATATTTTAAGTACGCATTGACTCCATCAACAGACGTTTGATGCCCGGCAAATTCTGAGTCGGCCCATTTCTCTGAAGTTAAAATGATTGGCAAATCAGCCTGAACGGTGTCTTTTTTTAGCTTCGAAATGAGCCCAAGAGTCGATACCCCTTGCTGCGCCGATTCAGACACACCTTCGCGGTGTAGAATGGCCAGATCAACTGTTTTTCCGTGAAGCTGAAGCATTTGAAAAGCTTCATTCGCGTCACCGGGCTGCAAAATAGCCGCGCCTTGTGAGCGCAATGCGACGAGTACTTCGTGCTCTGCGTCGAAATGTGGGTTTAAAACCAGAATCTTCATCACAAGACTCATCGGCTACTCAAAGCACAAAATTTAGGTCATTTGAGATAGAAAACTGACACCACAAATTGACAGCGCATCAACCCCTCGGATAAACTCATCGACACATTGAAGAACTCTGCAAAGTCTCTAAAAATACCAAATCTGTTAAAACTGAACCAGAAACTGACCGTAGCGGTCTTCAAGGACAACCTTCCTCCACGTACTTTTGATATTTCGCTGAGATGGTTTGACCGGCTCGGCTATCTTGCTCTCGCCATTTCTTTGACGATCGTTGGACTAATCTACGTGTCTTCACATTACTATTTTGAAAATTTGCGAAACTCTCCGGGAAAAGTTCGCTCAATTGAATCACAAATTTCTGAACTCAGAGCTGAAAAAATCAAATTGCAAGCAGAACTTGAGAAAGCTCAAACTCAACCAGTGGCGATCCCGAACAGCCCAGCAGCCCAACCCTCCCAAGCTGCCGGCCAGTTGCAGGACCTCTCACTGGGAGCGTCGGCCCCACCACCTGGGCCTATCATCGCTCACCTTTCTGGAATCAATTACAATCAACTCAACTCACTGCAACTCCTCTCTGCCGCAGACGGCTCGTTTCCCGACCCTTCGACATTAAAATTTCAACTGGTTCAGCCGAAAGCCCGCTGGAACGGCAAACTTCTCAACTTCAAATACGCGGTCCAGTACGCCAAAGATGACGGCGGGAATCAACAAGGAAGAATCATCATCTTAGCCCGAGGAAAAGATCAATTCTTCGTGCATCCAAAAGGCAGTATTCAAATAGGAACCGCAGGGCCGTGGCTCGCCTCTGAAAAAGGAGAATACTTTAGCGTAAGCCGATATCGTGAGGGCCAAGCGCAGTTTGGTCCGGCAATATCAACTTCTTCAATTGAAGAAATCTGGATCTTATTTTTTGATTTAGAAAAACACCTACTTAAAATCGAGTCAGTTCCTGTTTCGGCGACCCCAGCCAAAGGTCAGGTCGATGACTCACCGGAAGAGCCCAATGAATAACCCAACAAATAGCAGCAACCAGATTGAAGCGATTGGCATTACTGGGCGAGCCTTTAACCTGATTGCTGAAAACAGTCACTTAACGGGAACGATAAACCTCGATCAAATCAGCCACATTTACGGCAAGGTTGCGGGAACCATCAAGGCGGCAGCTGGCAGTCTGATTGTGATCAAGCCCTCTGGTCAGATTGAAGGTAAGATTGAGGCCGACTCAATCATCGTCGATGGATTTTTCGAAGGCGAACTGATCGCAACCGGTAAGGTCACCTTAAGCCGCACTGCACGCGTGCTCGGCAAAATCATTACCAACAATTTGGTGATTGAAAATGGAGCCTTTTTCGAAGGCGAAGCGATTCATCCCTAAATCCCAACCTTTTGGAAATTTTTGCCTAGCGTAGCCCGAAGCTTCATCTGCTAATATTTGACAGTGGTAAGAGCATTTCACGAACTGATCATTTTGCTGGCGCTGGGGTTCTTTTTGTATTGCATGCATGCGATTGCGAGCCCGGCTAGCTGCGACCGCTCACCGTCACTTGACCAACAATATACCGACACGATACGCGATACCGAACTGATTGCTGCAAAGGTTGGATTTAGTATTTCAGAAACCAAATCATCTGAAGAGGCCGATCGCTACATTAGTTGCTACCAAAGTTCACAGGGCAAGAAATTCGACAACCTCTACCAATCTAAAATCAAAGGATGGATCAAGAAAGCAGCCACCTCATTTGGCATCGACGAAATTCTACTCAAGTGCCTTTTCTTTCGAGAGTCCGGTGGGTGGGTGGGTGAAACCAGCTCGGCGCCTGCCTATGGCATCACCCAGACCAAAAAAGATTCAATCGAATCGGTAAATCAGCTCTTTGTGAAATACGACAAAGAAAAAGTCACTGAACTACTAGACGAAAAAAAAGAAGACCTCAAAACACGCATGACGGTCACCCTACCTAAGATGCACGAGAAAAAAGCAACACGCCAGATAGCACAAGAAGAAGAAAGCATTCGGGTATTGAAAGTGCAAATCACTAACCTAGAATTTCGCATCAGAGTGGCTGAACAATGGAAAAACTACTGGGCCGGAATTGGGCAACCCTCGCCAAAAAATGTCTCAATAGACGACGTCGTTTCAGTTGACAAGACCGGAGTCAAAGCAGACCGTGCGATCGAAACTTCAATCGCAGTGGGTGCCGCTTGGCTCAACCGCGTGATGATTGACTTCAAAGACAAGAAAAAACCCAAAGCACTCACCGCCGATTTTGATCGCGCTGTCATGATTGCTGGCGCTTACAATACCGGATCAGGAAAAATGGCTCACACTTGCCCGCTCGAGCAAGGTAAACTGTCACAGTGCTTAGCAAAGTTCCCGAGCGACAGTGAACCCGTTAGGCACATGAAGAGCATTGAAAATTGTATGAAACGAGGAAACAACAACCCGCCAGACGGAACAGGCAAACGAAACTGCACGGCCAGTCACTGGCCGAACCTACCGCTGATTGGCCTCATCGGTTTCATCATGACCACCCCAACCTTTGCAGGCGACAAAGTCGTTGATTTCAAACCCCTGAATCACTGGGCCAGGCAAAAACAAAAAACTCTGACCGATAGCTGCGAAAAACAGACTTTGACCGAGTACCTCAAGGCCTACAACTCAATTGAAGCTGAACTTCGAGAAAAAACTCGGAAATTTACTGAAGAGACCTGGAAACAAGTAGCGCTAAGCTTGAGCCGGTCAGATGAACCCTTCACTGACTTGATCACACAACTCTATGGTCACACCTTGCCCGATGTTTTTCCGTGGGCAGAAGCTTTTAGAAATTGTGGATTGCATCTCAAAGACTTGAACGAGGCCCTAGAGAAAAAATTAGCCCCATCACAACCAAAAACCCAAACCCCACAGGCTTCAAAAACACTCAGTCAGTCCACAATTGAATGGCGACTCAACGATTCTTTCACTTTATGGAAAGCTTGTTTGGGGGCCAGCGATTTCAAAACTGGCGCCCCAAAATTCACTCAGCCGTTTTTCAACTGTTACGATCGGTTTGTACACTAAATCCAAAAATGCACTGTTAATTAGTTCTTGAAACCACTATCGACCCACTCCTTGAACACGGCAATATTCTTTGCCGAAGGGCCCGACAATTTTGAAGCCGGTGGAGGCATGTCGCCACCTGACATTTCTTCAAGCATCTTCGCCGCTTCAACCCTTACATTATCTTCGCTATCGAAAATCAAGGTTGCCCGATCAAATTTGGCTGCATTTTTTTCTCTATGACACGACGTGCAGTTTTTCTGAATGAGTCCTGCGTTAAGTGAGGTCCAATCTGGACTCAAAATGGCCTCAGTCAAAGGCTGTTCGATCGGGGCAGAAGTTGAACTTCCACACGCACCCAATAACGCAGACAAAACAACCAAAACCCCGGTGATCAAAATTCGAAATCCTATTTTTAAATTGTATTTGTTCATATTTTTTTCCTTTTTTGTTATACCGGTGTTGACCTACCGCTCAACCAAGCCAGCAGTTATTCAGACAGTATGAGTAACAATCGGGCAAACCAGCATCGGTCAAAGGGTGTATGAAGTGAAATTTTCAAGATTTTTTCATCAGTCAAATGACCTAGACGTCGAGAACAGAGCGCCGAAAGGCAGCGCGAAGAAACTCGACTCAATCAAAGCATTGGCTTTGTTTTTTGCCGCAATTACGATCTTCAATATTTTTGACATCTATACCGACATCGCCGAGAAAAAGGGCTATTGGCATTTGCTTGACGAAGCCCTCATTGCCATTGGTGCGGCTGGTAGCTTTTTGTACCTGGTCTCTAAAATCAAAAGACAGGCCGCATCACTGGCCACTCAAAAAGGTGAGCTAGACCGGGCGACTCAAGAGGTCTTGAACTGGCGAGAAGAAGCGGCAATCCTTCGCTCTGGGATTTCGGCGCAGATCGAAAAAGAATTCACGAAATGGCACCTCACTGAAGCCGAAAGCGAAGTCGCGCACCTTTTATTAAAAGGATTTAGTCTAACCAAAATCGGTGAACTTCGCGGGGTGGTTGAAAAAACCGTGAGAAGCCAAACCCATTCGATTTATTCTAAATCAGGGTTAGCGGGTCGGGCCGAATTTTCGGCTTACTTTATTGAAGATCTATTCTAATCAACTCAAGTCACTTTGGTGGCTTGGGCCCAACCAACAAAATTCTAGGTCGACTGTACTTTGCAATTTCGGCGAAGACTTGCTTAGCTTTCAACGCATCAAAACCTGAAGCAGCAATTTTAACATAGGCCAAGTCTTCAACTGTTTCGACACTCAGAAGTTTCGAGCGATCATGAAGAGCCAAGGCATTGTTCCAATCGGCAGCACTCATGGGCTGCGCCCCCAATGCTTTGATACCCGTTTCTAATGCCGACAAGCATTTTGACAACCACTCGGGCCTCGTACTCGTGTGAATCATCAAAAAACCATCCACAATTTGTGCATAAATGCGATAAGACACTCCCACTTCTTTTCTCACTTGTTCTTCTAATTTAGAATTCAGCCCTGAACTCAGCAGCGAAGCGACAACCGCCAACGTTTCTTCAGATACCCCTTTTGAACTGGGCACTGCTACACCCAAGTGAATCATCATTTGGGTCGAGGTAGACATTTCCCAAAAAGCATTTTTTTCAAGTTTCCTGAGTTTAATCACCGGTGGCATCTGCCTCTGCAGGGCAGGTGCGGGCTCGATCGTTTTTTTAGACTCTTTGACCAACTCACCCAAACGCGGGTCGCAATCGGCCTTCTGCAAATGCTTGGGGGCAATGATCACCTCGATCAAATCATTAAACGCCAACACTTGAGCTTGAACGTCTCGCAAGTGCTGCGCGAGCAAAGCTCGGCCCTCTGTGAGTGGCTGATCTTTAGCCACTTCATAGCTCGATTGAGGCCCCATCAAGAGACGACTCAATCGCGCTACTGCACCCAACTCAGCAGAATCCCAAATCACGTCTTCTTCTTCTTGAAGATTCTTGAGAATCTGCTCTAATTTTTTTTCACCCAACTCTTTGATGACATCGACCTGCAGCCAAGCCCAAAGAATGTCTGTGATCTCTTTTTCATCACTAAAATGGCCACGAATACTATAGGTCACCCGGCCCGAATGGGCACGAGCTTGCGCAATTAACCCCTTTTCTGAAACTTTCTCTTTGATGTACCGATTTTGCAACTGAAGCCATACCCAGAGCATTCGATTAGACTCACTAGCCAGCGAGTCATCGCCCGAGTGGTGAAGATTCGGTTTCACCGAAACCATCCACTCGGCCTGCGGCGATAGAGGCTCAAGCAGTTTGAGACAAGTGACCTTAGACGATCCCGCGATTGCCGTCGAAGTGAGTGCTAAGCAAACCAAACCTAACTTCAAACTCTTATGAAATCTCACTGTCCACTCCCTTTCGCGGTTGTCGCAGATGACTTTGGTGTCATGACCACATAGGTGCGGTTATTAGGGTTAAATACTTTTTGAGACAGGTCTTGAACTTCTTTCGGGGTGATCGAAAGGTACTTCTCGAGGTCTTTTTGAAAACTGTCAAATTCTCCCAGTGTCACAAATACCGTGCCTAGAAGTCTAGCCAACTGAGCGGGCGATCGAAGGTTGTCTAATAACTGATGAGTGAGTTCTCTGATGGCCCGTGAGATTTCGTTTTCAGTGACTCCCTTTTTTTGCACTTCATCAAGTAGCAGATCAAAGTCTGGCCGAAATTCAGAAAACTTTACACCATTGGGCAATACGCCATAAACCGTGATCAAACCAGAATACATAGGGGTGAGCGACTCTGAGCTTAACGCCAAAAGCCGCTGTGTGCCGGGCGAACTCACATCAGACAACCAACGTTTCGAAGCTCGAGAAGCCTCACCTTCAAAAACAATTTGATTGAGTACATCTGCGGTGAAAGCTTCACTTTCTTTAGCACTGGCAATTCTAAAACCAATGGCGAATCGATCGCCCGTCTTTGCCAAGCCGGCCTCTTCCTTGAGAGTTAAATACAACTCTTCTGTTTGTTCAGGTTCGTCTTGCAACTGCGATCGGTGATCTTTTGTCGACTTCCTTTCTTGTTGTTGGTCTTTTGACAAATTTTTCCACCAATTGTCGCCATACTGATTTTCAATTTGAGTCATCACAGATGAGGCCTTCACTGGCCCAACCACAATGACAGTTGCGTAGTCTGGACGATACGCCCGGCGAATAAACTCTTCGGCGTCTTCGATTTTCAGACCGACGATGTCTTGCGGGTACCCCACCATTGGCCGAGAGTACGGATGCACTCGATAGGCCGATTGCCAAAGAGCTAACTGCATTTTTGCGTCTAAATTTCCATCAAACCTCAGTCGAATGTCTTCTAATTGCAGAAGTTTCATTCCGTTGAAATCGATTGGCGAGACAGAAAAACTGCGAAACCGACTTGAATCAAGCGCTATCACATCTGGCAAGTTCTCTGGCCGTAGGCGGTAGCTAAAACTAGTTGCCTCGCGCCCCGCTTGCGCTTGATACTGCACTCCTTTTTCAGCGAGCTCGGTAAAGACTTTTTCCCAAGATTTTTCTTTATCAGAGGCCACATCGGCTTGATTGAGATTTCGCTCTAAAAGGTTCAATGCGATCTGAGAAATACCGGTTTTATCCCAATTCTCATCGATCGAACCCGCGCGAATCCAAGTTTGATAACTCACAAACCGAAACTCAGGAACCTCAACGACAAGTACCGTCAATTTATTTTTCAGCACTTTATGTTGAATAGTGAAATCGACACCGAGGTATTTGATTTCTTTTCGACACCCCGTGAGCAAAGCCATTCCCACTGCTGCACCAATCAGAATGAAACACCTGAAAGAATTTTTCAATCACTTCTCCTTTTTTAAACTTTTGAGGCTAACTTTCGAGCTAGTTTTTTTTCAGGTGTTTTGCCTTCAACCACCCATTTTCTTGGTACCACCGCACGGTGATTTTCATTCCCTGTTCAACTTCAAACTGCGGTTCAAAGCCGAAGTGAGTCTTTGCCTTTTGGTTCGAGCAAAGCCAATAATCGGGCAAAATTTCGCTCAATTTGTCTTTCGTCAACGGATGCGATTTTCCGGTGATTTGCATCATTTTCGAAGTCACGACGGCGGCCGCTTTGAGTGCCAGTGCAGGCACCACAATTTTCCGTGAGCTCACATCTAAGGCCTTGGCCATCGACCCCAAAAAATCTTCATAAGAAACGTACTGATTTGACGACAAATAAAAATGATCTCCCGAACGAAATTTATTTGAATCGGCCATTCCGGCCTTCAAAATACCCTGGCAAAGGTCATCTACGTGAATTGAACTGTAATACTTTTTCTTGTCTGGACTCGCCCCTGCGACCATCGGCATCCACCCGCCGGCAACGGTTTTGATCAGAACGAAACTAGCCTTATCTCGCGGACCATAGACCATCGGCGGCCGAATGATCGCAGTTGAAACTCGATCTACCCATTTGAGCACTTCGACTTCAGCGGCTTTCTTGCTTTTTCCGTATTCAGAAACAGGCGCGTCAGTGTCACCTTCAACTCTCTCTTGCCGCAGCTTCATTGGGCCACCGGCGGCCAGGCTTGAGACAAAAACGAAGCGTTCAAGGTTCGGGTTGACCGCTCCAATCGCTTCAATGAGATTTTTTGTACCCTGAGTATTGCATCGGTAGAAATCAGCCGTATCAATGGCCGTCACCAAACCCGCCAAGTGAAAAACGCGGTCAACACCCGCTACGGCCTGTTTCAAAGAGCTCAGGTCACCCAGATCACCCGAAACTACCCGAAAGTTAAGGCCTGCTAAATTGCCATCTTTTTTCTGAATAGCGTCAGCTGACGAAGGCCGAACCAGAATCGAGACATCGGCACCGAGTTCGACCAAGTCGCGAACCAACTTTGAGCCGATAAATCCGGTAGCACCTGTTACTAAGACCTTCATGCGAGTTCCTCATCATCCAGTTTCAGCAGTTCTAACCGTTACAATTATCCAGATCTACCATGAAAAACCGCTAGAACAAATACTCATGCATGGGCTAGAACTGAAATCATCAACTCATGAAGCAAGAAACTGTGCCCTTCACCGTCACACTTTTAGGAACCGGTACGTCAACCGGAGTTCCACTATTGCTCTGTGAGTGCAAGGTGTGCCGCTCAAAAAATCCAAAAAACCAGCGCACCCGGGCCTCAGCATGGATTCGTTCAAAAACCACCTCACTCATCATCGACACTTCATCTGACTTTCGCGCTCAAGCACTCAGGTACAAGATTCAAACAATTGACGGAGTTCTCTTTACCCACCCTCACTCAGACCACATTTCTGGAATGGACGACTTACGAGCCTACAATTTCGTGCAAAAAAACCGAATCCCCCTGTATGGCAACGAGTGGACTTGCCACGACCTCCCTGGTCGTTTTCCCTATATTTTCAACCATGATGGCCCAGTCGAAGGAGGCGGAATTCCGCGCCTTGACCTCAACCTCCTGCCGACTCCTTACAGTCAGTTTCACTTAGGTGACTTGCCAATTTTACCCATTTCTGTCTCGCATGGATCAAAAGAATGCGTCGCTTATCGCATTGATTCATTTGCCTACCTCACCGATTGTAGTTATATTCCTCAGAATTCGATCGAACAGTTGAAGAACCTCGACGTCCTTATCTTAGATTGCGTGCGAATCAAGCCTCACCGTACCCATCTAAACCTAAGTGCGGCTCTCGATGTTGTGAACACTTTACGGCCGAAAAGAACGTTTTTGACCCATTTGGGTCATGAGTTTGACCATCAAATTTGGCAACGAAAGCTTCCAAAGGGAGTTCAACTTGCGTATGATGGGCAAAAGCTAAAAATCGGGTAGTTGGGAAGCTATAAACCAAAGTGCCAAACAACAAGGCACATGAAGGAGCATTCGAATGATAGTCGGAGTACCAAAGGAAATTAAGAATAAAGAAAACCGTGTCGGAATGGTCGTTGCTGGCGTGAGAGCACTCACCCAAAGTGGTCACAAGGTTTTGATTCAGCACAATGCCGGCGTCGGCGCCGGAATTTCAGACGATGATTACCGTCGCGCAGGCGGCACCATCATCGACACTGCCAAAGAAGTTTTTGATAAAGCCGACATGATTGTGAAAGTGAAAGAGCCTCTTCCTGAAGAGTACCCACTACTTCGCGAAAATCAGATTCTTTACACTTACCTTCACCTTGCTGCTGACGAGCGCCTCACCAAAGCTCTGATGGAGCGCAAAATTGTCGGTATTGCTTATGAAACCATTCAGCCTGCTGATGGAACCTTACCTTTACTCGCTCCGATGAGCGCTGTTGCTGGCCGCATGGCCACTCAAGTCGGAGCCAACTACCTCACGCACGATCACGGCGGCAAAGGCCTTCTTCTCGGTGGAGTCACCGGTGTTGAGCGAGCCAACGTCGTCGTCATTGGCGGCGGTGTGGTCGGAATCAATTCTGCAAAAATGGCAGTCGGATTAGGCGCACGCGTATCGATTCTTGATACCAACGTGGCAAGACTCGATTACTTGTCTGACATCTTTAAAAACGATGTCACCACTCTGTATTGCAACAGTGAGCAAGTAGAGCGCGTAGTCACTCAAGCTGATTTGGTGATCGGTGCAGTTCTTGTGACCGGTGCGAAAGCTCCGAAACTCGTCACTCGCGAGATGATTTCAAAAATGCAACCAGGCGGAGTCGTCGTTGACGTCGCTGTTGACCAAGGCGGTTGCGTTGAGACTTGCCGTCCAACTAGCCACGAGCATCCTACTTACGTCGTCGATGGCATCATTCACTACGCGGTACCTAACATGCCAGGCGCAGTGCCTCGCACATCAACCTACGCTCTCACCAACGTCACGATGAAGTACGCCGTGATGATTGCGAACATGGGCTGGAAAGATGCTGTAGCGAAAGACCCAGCGCTTCTCAAGGGCGTGAACATTCTCAATGGCAAAGTGGCTTACAAGCAAGTCGCCGATGACCTCGGCCTTCCTTACGAAGCGGTGAGAATCTAGTTTTTCTGGGGCTACCTGCCCGACTCACGAAGCGATTCGTGAACTTATGACAGAGTTTGCCTAATCTTTCAGAGAGACCCCACGCCTTCAAAAAGCGTGGGGTTTTTGTTTTTTCTGTCGAGCTACCAGCATTGCAAGGGCACCAGACACTGACAATTCTGATCACGCAACACTTGTCGGCACCTACGAGGTTCATTTATTGATGTCCGTTAAAAGCTCGAAAACGATTTACTATTCTAACTGGCTGTATTAAACACGCGCTCAACTTCTCATTCAAAAAAATAGTGGATACAATCGAATGACCAATCTTTATAGAAATTTTCTCACTGTGACAGTTGCCTTGAGTGCGGCATTGATTTTGAATTTGGGTTGTGCCGTTTCATCGCACGAAACCGCTACTTCAAAGAAATCCACCCCCGAACCGGCGCCGTTGAAGATTGTCATTCCGCAAGCCCCAACCGTACCGACGCCAGAGAAACCGTCTTCGGTGATCAAATTATCGCCCGAAGAGCGAGCGCAATACTGTGCATTTTTTCTACCCCAAGAAAACGCAGAAGAAACCCAGCGTGTCTTAGAATCACTGAATGGCAAATGGGGAGAAACCCCTCTGCTTTGCGAACAACCGGGCGATAGTAGCGGTGATCCTCTTTCGGTTTTTAAACTAGACACCCGAATGAATCGTCTGGCCCTACCCGGGTTTAACGATGTATTTACGACTCACGTTGAGGTCACTTATCGTCGGGCTTGTGTGAGTCAACGTCTGGCTGACCCGGGATTTGAAAATTTTCGGGTCGTTGAATGGGTAGAAACGAGTGGGGCAATCTCGGTGTTGGTGATCAAAGACCCTGATGCCAACGTAAGCAAAGAAACTCAATCGATCCAAATTGTGAAAGCCCTGAACTATTACACTCAGCGTGACGCAGAAGACGTGAGAAAGAGCTATTCTACTGAGCTCCTCGAATCGTCTTATCCATCACCCACTCACCCTATCAAAGTGGGCACTCTCAATCGGTGCGCACCTAGCGTTGCCTCGCCTAAATAGAGATTGCGGTTCAAAAATCAAAATCAGCTTTCCCGGGAAAGTTCGAGCCCGGCGAAACGCCACGCCAAGCCACGCCCAGCTCTGGTACATCGAGAATTCGAAAGCTCAGTAGAAATTCTATGTACTCGGTCTGGACCCATTTTTCCTCTTGACATCATTCCGGTTCGTTTTCGAACTCACTCCAAAAGCTGCTATAAAATGGCTGCAAACAAGCACAAACAACAGCAGGCAGCGACTATCTACCTTGCGACTCACCGTGAATAGTAGCCCCTTTTTTGAAGCCCACACCGGCCCAATGTGAGCGTTATGAGAGCCCCAAAATCCTGTGTTATTCAATCCAAATGAATTCATTAAAAAATCTGTCAGATCAAAAGTTAGTCGAAAATTTGCACGGCTTAATCACTGAAGAACGTCAGGTTTTGATTCAGATTCTTGGGCACCTCGCAGAAATTTGTCGGCGACGCCTACATTCAAAATTGGGGTATAGTTCTCTGTTCACTTTTTGTGTGAAAGAGCTGGGCTACACCGAATCACAGGCCCAAAGAAGGGTGCTTGCCATGAGAGCCATTCAAGTGATGCCTGAGTTAGAAACTAAGCTCTCGACAGGCAAACTCACCCTCGCAACGGTAAGCCTTGTTCAGTCGCACCTAAACGAACGAGAAAAAATTCAAGACTCCAAGGTAAACCTGAGTGATCGGACAAAGCTATTTGCTGACGTAGAAAATAAATCGAAGCGAGAAGTTGAGGGGTACTTAGCTACTCAAGCTGCCGCTAACCCAATACTGGCTAGGCATTTGACTCAACAAAAAGAGTCGATTCGCCAAATCGGAGTCATTGACGGCGAAGCTCTATTTGAACTGAAAATCAATATCTCAAAAAGATTACTCGACAAACTACGACGCATTCAAGACCTGAGTTCTCATACAGGCAAAACCGAAAAGCTCACTGGTCTGTTAGATTATTTGACTGAGGTGGTACTAGAGAAGATCGATCCCGCGCGAATTTCTCAGCGGATATCCGTAAAAAATCTGAAGAGGAACAAACAGTGCGAGCAGGGCACGCAAGGGCTCGCCCAAAAAAGTGAACCTAGCGCTGAACAAATAACTGCGCATGGCGCTGAACAGAAAAGTGCACTCGAAATTTCCCTGAGAACTTTCCCGGGAAAGTTGAGCGAAGGCAAAACCCCTACTCTGCCTCCGCCCCTGAAACTGCGTCAGTCACTCTTACAGAAGCCACCTCATTCGCCAAAGTCACCAACACAGCCTCTGCAGTTCGGCCGACGGCACATCCCCAAGCCGATTCAACGCGAGGTCTTTCAAAAATCTGAAGGTTGCTGCGGTTACACCGACCCAAACTCAGGTAAGCGCTGCGGTGAAACCCGATACCTCGAGATTGACCACAAGACGCCGGTAGCTTTTGGCGGTGATCATTCGATCGACAATTTACAATTGAGATGTCGGTCGCACAACCTCTTGGCAGCTATTCAGGTCTTTGGCCCCGAAAAGATGGGCAACTATTTGCGCAAATGAAAACCAAAGGAGCCGGCCGGGCCGTCGGCAGGGCCCGATTTATACCGCCCGGACTGTTGCCCAGCGCTCCACGGTCAGACCTACGACTGCTTCAGACGACAAAAGTACTTGACTATTTAAATCAACTGATATAAAAGCCCACCCACTTGGAGAAAAACGCGATGAACCACCTTTCAATCAAACCGATTTCTTTACTCACTGTAATGGCCGCCTTGCTTTCGAACTTCGCTATAGGCGACGTGAGTGTGACCACCATTTACAATTTAGGGTATAACGATTCATTCACTTTCTGGCGCGCGAAAGAGTGCAAATCAGTAAGTAAGCCTTCTATGGAAGTTTCTGAGCGCCTGCTGTCATTTGAGCTGCTTCGCGACCAAGCCAAAGGCAAACCCAAAGCTGAAGCCTACCTAAACGGTTCAGACAAGGGCATCGCAGAGGCCCAAGCCATGCAAGCTCAGGGTACACTTTGCGACGACGGCCGAGCCAACTTTTCTGAGTTGAGCGCTAGCGACAAATTCGATTTGATCACCAACGGACTCGTCAAAACAAACGAACCCAAATTTCAGAACACTCAAGAACAGGCACCGACAGCTTGCAAATGGCCATTTTTATCGTTTTTTCGAGGCACTAGCGAAGGCTGGGACCCTGCATCGATGGATCGCAGTTGTACGCACTAAGTCACTCAACCAATGAATATCCATAGATAATATTAACACAGACTACACGAGCCAGGCCTGAAACCGGGCCTATTCACTCGCTAAAGCCTGACATCACCACTCATTACTTGACTTTTTTACTCAAGCATGCTAATGTCTGCTCCGTTCGATAACACCCTACCCAAGATCGCAGGGAAAAAGGGGGCTTATGAATGAGCAGAACGTGGGCGATCAACACGCACACGAAGTGCGAAACGAAGAGTCTGAGAGTGAGAATCTAATGTTTTTCAAAAAAGTGCCCCAGCCCCTAAAGAGCCGCCGAGACAAAAGTCTGAATCTTCTGCGCCAAACCCTGTCGTTTCGGCCCCACCTCTTGTCGAGCGTTATCAGCGCGGCAGCAATCATTTCATTGTCGGGCTGTAGCTCGCAAAGCCCCCAGCTGGATTCGTTTTCTTGGCTCTGGAAAAAGTCATACAACGCCCTAAAAAATGGCATCTTTGAACTTCAAGCAGACAACCCGACCAACCATAGGGCCCGCAAACTCAAAGCCACTAACGATCACAACGAGTGGCCAATGCGGTGCCAATTTCCGGTCACCGTCTCGAACACGAACTCGCCGCAATCCCAAAAAACCTCAACCCAACTGTCGTGGAATAGCGTCCTGCCACATTCAAAGGTAACTAAGAAACTCAAACCCTATTCAATCGGAGTGAGTAGCGGCGAGACCTCCCAAATGAAGCTCAATTTTCCGCTCGAATGCGAGCACTTCACGCACTCGCAGTTTCAAGCAAAATTGGCCCAAAAAATCAAAATTGACGCAACTTTTTCATCGGGACGAGAAAGCGCTTTTATTCAAGTGAGCTATAAAAACAACCTGAAAAACACCCCCATTAGCTGCGATGTCTCTTACCAGACAGAGTCGAAAAACTTTCTCGGAAAAATTGAGACTGCCCAGGGCAAGCTGACCCTAAACGACATTCAAAATGACAAAGTAGCAAAATCAGCGGTCGGAATTCCGTGGGGAACCCGACTGCACGACATCAAGTTGCAGTTTCCGGTTCGCTGCCACTATCAAGAAGAAATCAAATCACTACCGACCCTTGCGCAGCTAGGCAATTCAAACTAAACTAATCTTCAGTGGCAAAAAAAGAAGCAGACGAGGCAAAACCAGCAGCTGAAGAAGCCCCCCCCAAACCAAGACCCCCAATGGGGCCGCTCATTCTAGGTTTATTAAGCGTGCTCTCGACGTTGGGTGCCCTGGGAGCCCTAGTTTACACTCGCCTCATCTATCACCGCCCTCTGATTACCGAGTCGTTAGAAAGAGACAAACTTCAAAAACACCAGACGGTCGTTGAGGCCGGAGCCAATTCAGGAACCGTCAAAATTGAACCCATCACACTCAATATTTTACCTGACGTTCCCGAGCCCGGTTCAAAAGAGGTGCCCCCCACCCATTTCTTGGTCATCGGATTTTCAGTCGAACTGAGAGACATCGGCGAAAAAGCTAAGTTCGACTCTGTCAAAACTTTTTTTCTCGATCGCACGATCTCGATGCTCGGATCAAAATCATTCAAAGACCTCGTCACCGTTCAAGGGCGCTATGTATTGAAAAGCCAGCTCATTGAAATGGCGAATGAATTGATGACCGATTTTCACGGCGCATCGGTTGGCGAAATCCCCCTGATCACGAACCTCTACTTTACCCAGTTTCAAGTTCAGTAGGCCCTCGCAGATACAGGTTAAACTACAATTCGATTTTTTTTGAAAACTGACGCGGTATCAAGCCAAAAAGACATTTCGGGTATTAGATTCTGCTGAAAAAGATTCATTTTGGCTTTAAACGAGAAAGAAGTTTCAGAAAAACCGGAGTTTACATAGAGTAAATGAGGATTTTTCTGAAACTTCTGACGAAGGTTAAAGACAAAAGGAACTTTTTCAGCCGAATCTATTAAAACTGAATGCCGGCTTTTAGGACAGCACCAAAGACGCTGCTAATTGGGTTTTCAACTGCGGTATTTGAGAACTTATAAAACGCCCCCGGAAAATACCAACCCAGATCAAAGTTGAACGTGAAGTTATCATCCCAACGAAGACCAATACCGTAGTCCATTTCCCAACCTAAGAAAGTTTTCTGACTCAAGCCAGAAGCATCAGCATAAAATTTCTTTTCCCAGGTGTTGTAAAAAAACTGACCATCGACCGCCGCCTGCTGGGCATTAGCGAAAGAAAATAGGCCTGAGAAATCCCATTTATCGAGGTGATAAGCACCACCAAACGAATAGTAGGTCGCATTGGTGATCGGATTGTCATACGGCGATCGAAGAACCGCGGCAGCATTGCCAGGGTTATTCGAAGTATTGGGTCCAGCAAAATTGGCAAACTGATAATTGAACATCATCATGCCCATTTTGTAGTTAGGGTTGAAATAAAAACTCTTGATCTGTGCCGGAGTGGCTGACGTGTCGTTCGGCTGGCCTGGCGCGAGTCCAAATTTCGCATAAGTTTCAAAGCTCGAATTGATCTTCCAATCTGCCTCGGTAGCTAAAGCAAATGTTTTGTAAGGAATACCGCCAATATCACCGGCAGTAATCGGAACCTCAGCTCCGAAGCTCAATCCGCCCCACTTCTTCTTTCCGTAAATATCCCAAACATTGTAGTTCAAACTCGCGGGCGCACCCAGCGCCCCGAAAGTACCCCAAATCGGGTCTTGTGCAGCACCTGACACTCGTCTGACAAAATTCACTCCACCCTCAAAATCCTCATCTGGGTTTTCGTATTTCATCACAAGAGAGTATTCGTTTAATCCACCAAATCCACCAATAGGAGTGCAAGGTACCGCACCCGTGCAAGCACCGCCAATGTTGTTGCCCGTTGAGTATTTGATAAAGGCAGGAGAAAACGTAAACGCCCCAAATTTCGATAGCAATCGAACCGTGTCACCGGTGGTTTGATAACGGTCGTAAAGTTTATCTCCGCTATTCCAAACGAGACCCAATCCCCAATGTAAAGGCGCACGACCCACTTGAACCACACCCACATCGGTCAGCAATTCAGCCCAAACTCTTTGAACGGTTAATGCAGAACCACGGCTTTGATTAGAGTAGAACTGGCGTTGATCAATACCGTAGGGGTAGCCACTGCCAAAAAACCCAGTCAACGGATCGCCCGCCCACCATTCGCTCTTAATGAACAAATTGTCGTTCACAATCACCTTAGGTTTGAGCCTAAGAAAAAGAGTTTGAAAGGAAGCATGAGCATCGCCGCCGCCAGGTATGTAATACCCACCCTTACCCACTCGAGCCGCGTCAGGGGTCACATTGGCAGAATCGAGGGCATACCCCCTCACCATATGATCTTCTGCCCAAAATTGGCCCGACCAATCGAGATCAAAGGCATGGGCAACTGAACCTGAATTAACTGAGAAAGTAAAAACTACTCCCAGCGTCAGACCGATAAAGAGGGTTGGTATTCGACTAACAGCTTTTGTTAAGTTTAGACTCATAGTAGAAATCAGTTCTATTGGTGACCGAAGTAACCGTCAAGGATAATCCCCATGCAAAAAAAAGCTCCGATCCTAACCCGTTTAAAAAAAATACGAAAAAAGCTGATTCTCTCATTGGTGGCTTTATTCCTCGTCGCAAGCGTAGTCTTCGGCCTCTATTTGCGTTCTCTATACCGCCAACTTGAAGAGGCTTTTGTCACCATGACCGAGTCGTTGCCGACTCGCTTGTACTCAGACCTCACTCGCGTGGGGCCTGCGCTGCCTCGAAAAGAATTTACCTCAAGACTTAAGGCCCTTGGCTATTCATTCAAAGACTTGGGCGATCAGGTTGAAATCACTCTACACCAGAGTGACTACCCGCTTTTGCTACTACCCGAAAACCACCAGACCCAACAATTATTTGAAAAACCCATCAATATCAAATTTGATGGAACCGGCGAATCGGCATTGATCAGTTCGATTTCGAATGAGGGTAAAGACATTTCTGAGTTTTACCTAGAGCCTGAACTCATCGCAACCTTGGTTCAAACGCCCGAAGGAAAAATTCAAGTAAAAAAAGAAATCAGAACATTGCTGAGCTGGAAAGAAATTCCGACCCACTTGCGAATGGCCGTTATCGCCGCCGAAGACAACCACTTTCTCGAACACCGCGGTTTTGATATTCGAGGAATTGCGCGCGCAGTGTTGGTAAATTTTTCTCAATTATCATTGAGCCAAGGAGGCTCGACGATCACCCAACAGTTGGTTAAAAACCTAACCCAGCGCCATGGGCGAAATCTTTTCAAGAAATTTAATGAATTTTTTCTGGCAGTGCTTCTCGATTCTCGATTCTCGAAAGAAGACATTTTAGAACGTTACTTGAACGAAATTGCACTGGGGCAAGTGGGCAGCGCAGAAGTGCACGGAGTGATGGAAGGCGCCTACTATTTTTTTGATAAAAAGGTTCAAGACCTACACTTGGGCGAAATCGCCCTCTTGGTTGGGTTAATTCGAGGCCCCACTTATTACTCTCCGCATCGACATTTCGATCGCGCAAAAGAGCGCAGCCGATGGGTACTAAAACGAATGGTAGACTTGTCATTCATCACTGAAAAAGAAGCCGCCGCCGCCGCTGCGCTACCCATTCGCTTGTCAGCCCCAAAAACTGTCGTCAACAAGGCCCCCTATTTTACTGACTACGCCAAAGCAGAAGTGCAACGACAACTAAAAGGTCAGGTCAGCGAGCAGGAAATTTCGGCGCGTGGATTTCGAATCTACACGAGTCTTGATATTCTCACCCACCAAGCAGCTCAAGAAGCCATCACTGCTGGCATTGCCGACCTAGAAAAAAAATACGCGCTCAAGGCTCAAGTCAATGGCGGCGAGCGCCTTGAAGCCGCCTTAGCCGCAGTCGATCACCGCACGGGCTTAATTCGAACTCTCATTGGTGGCAGAAATTATGCTGAATCTAGCTTTAACCGAATTCTCAATATGAAAAGACAAGTCGGATCTACCTTCAAACCGTTTGTCTTTCTGACTGCCTACCTCGCCGGAAAAGATGCCAATGGGGTTTCTTACAGTGCCGGCTACCCTTTAGAAGATGGCCCCCTCACGCTCACTTATGACCACGGCAAACAATCGTGGTCACCCAAGAACTACGAAAAAGACTACCTCGGCACAATCAGCTTTCGAACCACTCTCGCAAAATCGATCAATACAGCGACCGCTAGACTTGCGATACAGTTAACTCCCAAAGCCATTGTCGAGACTGCTCGCAGAATAGGCCTAGAGTCTGAGCTCCCCGAGGTTCCGTCACTCTCGCTCGGGGTTGCTGAACTCACACCAGTTGAACTATTGAAAGCGTACTCTGTGATCGCCAACAGAGGCGTCGGAGACGACCCTTCAGTCATTCGCGCCATTACCGAAAAAGACGGCACTATTTTCGCTCATTTCGAATACCACCCGAAAGAGAAAATTCCACCCATGGTAGCCGACTTGACCACTGAACTCTTGCAGGCCGTGTTCACCGATGGCACAGCGTCTGAATCACTTCACCTAGGTTTTGACCGATCGGCAGCCGGAAAAACCGGAACCACGAGTCAGTACCGAGACGCGTGGTTTGCAGGCTTCACACCGCAACTGACCACCGTTGTCTGGGTCGGAACCGATCAGACTCAACCGCCAATTGACCCCGTCACCAAGAAGCCAACGAAGCTGGCAAAACTCAAACTCACGGGCGCAGGGGCGGCTCTACCGATCTGGGTTCACTTCATGAAAGATGCACTCGAGAGCGAACCTCCGGTGGCCATTTCAATCAACCAAGAACTCGCGTCGACGCGAATTGATTCGCGCACCGGAAAAAAAGCTGCCACTGGCTGCCCGCTCTCACAAACGTCAATTGAGCACTTCAGGCCAGAACTTGAGCCCACAGACACGAGTTGCGAGCGCGATTTTCCAGCCCCAAAACCAACAATCGAAGCCACTCAGTTCTAAATTTCCGCGAAAGATGCCCAAAAAATCCACATATACGCGGTGCGTCGTTCTATTTTTATGCAATAACTATTTATAATTTGAAACTCCTGCAAAAAATCGCTATCAGTCGCTCAAACCGAGTGGTCACTTTTATTTTTTAAAGGGGAACTTAATGAAACCTTCAGCCGTACGCTTATCAGTCATCAGTTCAGTCATCAGTCTCATCGGCGCGAGCCAAACTGTTTTCGCCATGTCAGATGCAGAATTAGACGCCCAATTAGAGATCTTTAAAACCCATACAAAGACCTTCATGAACACATTGCCGCCGAAGCGCGACCTCAATGGCAACGAGGTGAAGACCCCTCCACTGTTTTCAAAAAAATCGATCTTATCTCGAGACTTCGTCACGCAAAAAGATGCTGTACGAAATAAGCGATTCGATCTCTTGGCGGGAACCAAAGCCGAAATGCAAGAAAAAGACATCGTTCTTAACCTGATTGATGACCCCAATCTACTCATCAACACGCTTGAGCGAATGGAAACCCTTCGACTAAAAGGAAAGAAAATGGCCGAATCGCCTTGGTCAGACACTTATTGGCCAATCTATGCAGGCCAAACCGCTAACCGCTACGCCGACGAAGTTCCTGATAGCGAAAAATGGGAAGAAAACTACAAAAACTTCAAAGATTCTCCTCCTGAACTCATCGTCAAAAAAGCCGAAGCCTCATCTATGGATAACCTCTCTCCAGCTGAAAAGTATGACCTATTGGTCGGCGACTCTACCTGGGGTTTGACCAAATCGCAGTGGGCCGCAGGCGAAGAGTACGTCAAAAATTCGCCGGAACACAAAGTTGAGACTTGGATGGGCCTTTGCCACGGTTGGAGCCCAGCCGCGATTTCATTGCCGAGACCTAATCAAGCGATCGACTTAGTGGCTGCTGACGGAAAAACAAAGATCAAATTTTATCCATCTGACATCAAAGCATTAACCACTTTGCTTTGGGCAGAAGCCCAATACCCAACTCAATACATGGGCGGACGCTGCAACGAAAAAGAGCCAAAACAAGACGAAAATGGACGAATCTTAAGCGAAGAGTGTTTCGATACCAATCCTGGAAGTTGGCACCAATTGATCGTCAACCAGATCGGACAATTCAAACGTAGTTTTGTCGTCGACGTCACCTACGACTATGAAGTTTGGAACCAACCGGTTTACGGTTACCGCTACAAGTACTTCAACCCTGAAACCGGCAAGGCCGTAAAAACTCTGGCCGAAGCCACTGTAAAGATGAGTAACTTTAAATCTGATAAATTTAAGAAATACCGCTCACCTAAAGCCACAAAAGTGGTCGGAATCGACATGACCATGGGTTATGTGGTCGAAACCCAACCGACACATGCGCTAAAAAATTCGGCCGAAGACGACGTGATCAGAACTGCCGATTACATGTATGACTTAGAAATCGATGCCGCCGGAAAAATCATTGGTGGCGAGTGGTATCAGAACGCGCACCCTGACTTTGCTTGGGCACCTGAAAAAGGCGCATCGGCGCAATCAGCCGCTGACCCTTACCTAACGGCCGTGTGGAATGGCAAAACGCCCGTGCCCGCTAGCTACGCCAAGTACGCCAAGAAGGTTTCACCTGCTGGCCAACCCTTGGGCAAAGTCGTGAACACACTGATCACTCTCTCCCACTTAGTACCAACTGGGCAGTAGGAGCTAGAAACTGACGGTCATTTTGACACCAGTGAAAATTTTCGCTGATCTGACTCCGACCACCCCTGGCGGCACCCAGCTCGAATTAGACCTAATTGTTTGATATTATTATTCTATTTTTAAGGTCCCAAAAAGACACCACATGGTATAGCAATTGCTTATTGCTACGCCGTTGATGGAAAACCAGAAAAATAGTCGCAATATCGCTGCCGAGAATACCAACTCCAGATGGGCGCTAATCAAACGCCTGGTTTTGATCGTTCTTGCGGCCTCTGTATTGAGTACCATCCTCATGGCTTTAGAGCTCAATCTTCTTGAGGCTCACTTGTATGACTTTAGAATGGTCAAGGGGCTACAGTTTGCAGCTGACACCGAAATCGCCCTCATTGCGGTTGACGAGGCCACCACCCAAAGGTCAAACGAACTCAACCCATTGCCCATTTCGTTTCACAATCGAATCCTGAATCACATTATCACCGCTAAGCCAAAAGCTATCGGATACCTCACCAACTTCAACCGAATCGCCCAGATCGACCGCAACGGATTCGATGCTCCAGAAGGCGCTAAGAAATTCGCCACGATTGCAGCCCACGCCTCAGAGGCCGGCATACCCTTCATCATCGGTACCAATTTCGACGTAACCGGCGAAGTGCTACCACCGTTTCCACTCAGCAAACTTCCGCACGCGCTTGCGGTGATTCATCGCGACGGAAACCTTTTCTCACAAGACAAAGTCACCAGAAGAGCCGCCACCTACCTCTATGGTAAACCCACATTTCACCTAGAGCTTGCCGAACGCATGGGACTCATTCAGCCAGACTTTCGCCCCTTTGGAAATTACCGTGTAGAAGAGATCGACGCAGAGTATTTCTTTTTTCGTTATCATGGTAATCCATCACTCAAAACCAGCGCGCACAAAGTGATCTCTGCCATTGATCTACTCGAAGGTACGGTTTCACCTGATGCTTTGACTGGTAAAATTGTTTTAGTTGGCTCGATTAACCCCGACGACCCCAATGACTTTTTAACCACGCCTTACTCAAAAACTGCGTTTCAGAATCCCAAGCTCACCGTGCATGCAACCATTCTGGATTCTATCATTTCAAACACGGGAATCACCCGCGCACCCAACTGGCTAAATTGGCTCGCCACTACCATGGTCACTTCGGCTGTCATCTTTTGGGTGCTCATGAGCACACCTCTTTCAGGTGTTTTCGCCACCCTCGGATTGTCTCTATTTTTTCTACTGCTCGGCCAAATCCTCTTTTCATTCACCCAAGGCATCTGGATCAGAGAAAGCCAGCCGCTCATCGGAATTTTTGTCGGCTATTACCTAGTCGTTCCGTACCGGCTAATCATTGAATACAAAAAGCGATGGGATTTTCAGCGAAAAAATGAAGTTTTAGTTCAAGTCGAAGAATTGAAAACCAATTTCATGAACTTGGTTACCCACGACCTCAAAACGCCGGTGGCGCGCATTCAGGGCCTATCAGAAGTCCTTCTAAGAAAAGCAAATGACCGATTGCTTGAGCGAGACAAAGAGACCATTCAAAATATTTTTTCTTCAACCGAAGAACTCAATCGTTTCATCAATAGTATTCTTGAACTTTCTAAAATCGAATCAAATCGCCACCTATCACTCAATCTCGAATCGAAAGACATCAATACCATTATCGAGAAAGTGGCTGATGGCTTCAAGGCTCAGGCCCGCGCCAAGCACATCAATCTAATTTTGAAACTTGAGCCCCTTTTTCCAATCAAAGTAGATTTTAGTTTGATCGTCAAAGTGCTCAATAATGTCACAGACAACGCACTCAAATATAGCCCTGAAAATTCTGACGTAACCATTGAAACGAGGGAAGTCGATCAGTTCGTCGAAATCTCGATATCTGATCAAGGAATCGGAATGACCGAGGCCGAAAGCGCCCAGCTGTTTACGCGCTTTTACCGGGCAAAAAATGACTCAACGTCTTCTGTCTCAGGCACCGGTTTAGGCTTATACTTGAGCAAATATTTCATTGAAGCCCACCAGGGCAGAATCGATACCGAAACCAGGCCCGGCCATGGCACCACTTTTCGCATCAGACTACCACTTGAACTCGATTTATCTGAAAAACTTTCAACCATGAATTTTCAAGGATTGAGAACTCATTTACACCAAATGCCTATTAAGAAGAAGGAGAACAAAAATGTTTAGAATATTAGTCGTCGACGATGATGCCGATCTGAGACTTTCAGTCGCCTCGGCGCTTTCAGAAAACCACTATCACGTTGACCAAGCCCGCGACGGCGAAGAAGGTGTTAACCGCGTGCGCGCTGGTAAATACGACCTCGTATTGCTCGACGTTAACATGCCGCGAATGTCGGGTCTTGAGGCCTTGAAAGAAATCAAAAATTACGACCCATCGATCATCGTTGTCATTCTTACTGCATTCTCGAACGTTCGCGATGCCGTCGAGGCAACTAAAGAAGGGGCCTACAATTACCTTGAAAAACCGATCAAGGCCGAGAATCTGGTCTACATCATCGACAAGGCGATCAAAGCGCACAAAATGATTAAAGACATCACTTTGTCGGCGCCCGTGTTTCAGCTTCCTAACGGAACCGAGTTTGTTGGCCAAAGCAACGAGATGAAGAAAATTTTCAGCGTGATCGACAAACTTGCGCGAGTTGAAACAGCCGTACTCATTCGAGGCGAGAGCGGCACCGGAAAAGAACTTGTCGCCGTCGCCCTTCACCACAACAGTCCGAGAAAAGAAAATCGATTTGTCACGGTGAACTGTTCAGCGATTCCCGAGAACCTGATCGAAAGCGAATTTTTCGGACACGAGAAGGGTGCTTTCACTGGAGCCGATTCACGAAAAATTGGCAAATTTCAATACGCCGACGGCGGCACTCTATTCTTAGATGAAATCGGCGATATTTCGGCAGCCATGCAAGTAAAGCTTTTGCGGGTGCTGCAAGAAAAACGGTTTACGCCAGTAGGCTCAAACCGCGAAGCCGAAGTCAACGTTCGAATCGTAGCTGCCACGAACCGAAACCTAGAAGAGATGATCAAAAAAGGTGAATTCAGAGAAGACCTTTTCTATCGACTCAACGTACTGCCTATTCAATTGCCGCCACTTCGTGAGCGCAAGAATGACGTAGAAATCTTGTCGACCTACTTCATTCAAAAATTCAATCAGCAGCACGGCAAAAACATCACCGGAATTTCAGCTGATGCGATGGCTCTGCTAAAGGCGCACGCCTGGCCTGGCAATATTCGCGAACTTGAAAATGTTATCGAGCATGCTTTCGTTATTGAGACCACCACTCAAATCACTGTTGAGAGCTTGCCAGAAACTTTGAACCATCTGGACGCGACCGCGCGAAAGGTGGCCCTAGGCCTGACCCGCTCAGCGAATCTCAATGCCGATTTAGATTTCGATGGCGACGAATCAGAGCAATTGATGGCAGCCGGCGCCGAAGACATCATCATCTCACCCGAGGCGATTGATTCAGCACCAGCCATCTTTTCGCTCGACATTGCAAAGCTCGATTTTCAGGCGAGCAAAGAAGAGTTTGAAAGGCAATTCTTAATCAGCGCCCTAAAAGCGTTCAAAGGAAGAATTAATCAAACTGCAATTCACGCGAATATTCCTAAAAAGACACTACTTCGAAAACTAGAAAAATACGGAATCGTCGCTAAAGAGTTCATTCAGCCGAAGAAGTAGCAAAAGGTCATTTCAGGTGATACCGAATACTGGTTACCACGACGTTCTTTTTGAACGTTAAGGCCGCACGTAGCAAAAAGGCCGTCTGATTGTGTAGCAAATTTTGCCACCACGATGCCGGCACAAACTCGGGAATGATCACGGTGACAATGTCACAGTGTTCAACATCACGCACATCTTCAATGTATTTCAAGATAGGCGAAATGACCGAGCGGTAAGGTGACTTCAAAACGAAAAGCGGAACCCCCTTCACCCACTTCGACCATTCCCTTTGAACCCAGTCGACTTGCTCGGCATCGAGTTCAACATACAATGCCCGAACGTCGACCCCGATGGTTCTAGCATATTCTAAGGCATCAAATAGACCTCGATGAATTCCAGATATGGGCAAAACGACCGCATGTTTGACTGGCGAATGAATCAGAGCCTTCGCATCAACACCAGCCAGGGTAATCTGCTTTCCGACATCGATGTAGTGCGCCTTTATTATTCTGAAGCCATAGATAAACAATGGAATAATGATGATGATGATCCAAGCGCCATGAGAAAATTTCGTTATCGTAAAGACGAGGGTCACTACCCCAGTGGCCAAAGCCCCGGTGGCATTAATAGCCGATCTACCCAGCCAGCCCGGCTTGTGTTCAATTAGCCAATGCTTCACCATACCAGTTTGAGAAAGCGTAAAAGATAAAAACACCCCAACAGCATAAAGCGGAATCAAAGCATGGGTGCTCGCCTGAAATAAGATGATCAAGAGACCTGACAAAGCCCCGAGAATAAGAATGCCATTTGAAAAAACAAGCCGATCGCCCTGACTGGCAAACTGCCTAGGTAAGAACCGATCTTGGGCCAGAATCGAGCTCAACCTCGGAAAATCAGCATAACTCGTGTTGGCGGCCAAGATCAAAATTCCCATCGTTGAGAACTGAATGAAGTAATACATTCGAGAGGTACCAAAAACCGAGCGAGCCAATTGCGAAATGACTGTTTCGCTCTCAGTCGGAACAATGCCGTGATAGTGAGAAAGAAAAGTAATACCAAAAAACATACCCGACAAAATAAAAACCATCACCAGCAGGGTAATGGCAGCATTTCTCGATTCAGGGTGCTGAAAAACGGGTATGCCATTACTCACCGCTTCAACCCCAGTCATTGCGGTACAGCCTGACGAAAACGCTCGAAGCAATAAGAACACTGTTAATGGCTTTTGAATCGCAAGGGTAGAGGGCACAATGTGGGTAAACGTACCGTTCGCCAACTCGTAAGACCCAAGCCCCAGCATCGCGAAAACACCAATGATAAAAGCATAAGTAGGCAGAGCAAAAATAGTAGCTGATTCCTTGATGCCCCGCAAATTCATCACCGTTAATGCAAAAATAGAAACCAAGCACAGCAAAACATTGTGATACTCAAGACTCGGAAACGCCGACGTGAGTGCTGCAATCCCTGCAGCCACACTCACTGCGACCGTTAACACATAATCGGTCAACAGCGCCGCTGCAGCAGTGAGCCCAGCCCACTCACCAAGATTTTCTCTCGCGACAATGTAAGCCCCTCCACCACTGGGATAGGCATAAATCGTTTGTCGATAAGAAATGTACACAACGACCAATAACGTAATAATCGCCAAAGAAATAGGAATAGAATACTGAAGCGCCGCCGCACCGGCCAGCATCAGCACCATCAAAATTTCTTCAGTGGCATAGGCCACCGAGGAAAGAGCGTCAGAAGAGAATGTGGCTAACGCCTTTTTTTTCGAGAGCCGTTGATGACTAGCTTCAGAATTGGGAATCGGAGTTCCGACCAAAGTACGCTTGGTGAGCTGAAAGATATTTTCATCCATGTGAGGTCCTCAGATATAACGGCGGATAATAGATCCAATTATGCCTGAAAGCCATAGCAAAAACTATGACAGGTGAGAACAAGACAGTCGCTCTAGGTGATTCACAAGAATTTTAGCAACTATTCGATTTTATTATATAAAAGCAGACAAGCTAAGAGGCTATTTGATCTCTTTTGCCAAAGCAGTTTCATCGATTGAAACCTTAGCCGCGGCCTTGAGATTAACCACTGCGGTTTGAACCAACTCAGCTTGATAATCGTTGCGCACGCGCAATTCAACTTCATGATACTCAAGCGTCTTGCCAACTTTCTTATCAACGATCTTGATGAGGTGGTAACCAAAACTAGTTTTTACAGGGCCGACGATGTCACCCTTTTTGCCCCTAAAAGCAGCTTCTTTGAATTCAGGTACCAACGGGGTTTCCCAGTTGATCATACCGAGGTCACCGCGATTATTCTTTGCAGAAGGGTCTTTCGACTCTTTTTCAGCAATTTCTTGAAAGTCTGCGTACTTGTCTTTTGCTTTCTTTAAGAGTTCTTTTGCGGTCTTCTCATCACTGGCTAGTATGTGCTGCACTTGCACTTGATCAGTGCTGTAGTGACTCTTGTGCGCTTCAAAATATTTTTTTAGCGACTTCTCAGTGACCTGAGCAGCCAGTTTGTTTTCAAGGTATTTATTAGCAAGAAACTGTTTTCTGAACGTCTCCATCGCCTCTTTGTAGTCGCCAGTCTGGTCTATTTTTGCTTTTTCAGCCTCAGAGACCAACAGGTTTTGATCGATCAAGCGATTGACCAATTCTCGACGATTGTTCACATCTTGAAGGTAAGCCTTTCGTTGCCCTTCATTGAGACTCGAAAGAGAGGCCACGACATCTTTGTCGGTAATGACTTTGTCATTCACCTTTGCCAGATCAATAGCAAAAGCCGTTGAGATCATGGCCATGCCGAGTCCCAATAAACCTACTACCAAAACCGATGAAGTGTGTTTGTCGATTGCCTGCTTGAAATTCATTGAGTGTCTCCTCTTATTCTCGTTCTTCAATCTTTAGCTATGTACCCATTCTCAACCGAAAATCTATTTATTCAACTTAAATGATACGTCAAGGGGCTCTAAAGATACTTTTAAAGATACTTTTCGAACTGTTTTTCGTAATGGTCCTGCACAATCCTCAGATTCACTTGATTCAAAAAGCTCGAAAAACTCATCCAGACAACCAGACCACTCAAATCTTTAAACAAAGCCGGCAGGTACTTCGGAAAATCAACAATTCCCTCTTTATATTTTTGATACAGTAAGGGGATATCATCAATATTGATCTTACCCACGAACAAAAAGGGTAGCAAATAGGGATGCCCGGCGCGTGTCGCCGAACGCATAAAATTGTAATTTTCGATAAACCCCCGACAATAAGAGAGGTCTTTTGTGAATGCAGCTCCCCCAGTCAGAGGCGCCCCTCTGAAAATGCGCTTAGCATTCGTGAGCGCATCTTCTTCTGAGTAGCCTTCAGTTCGGTAAAATTCGATTAACTCGAGAATATTGGCGCCTTCTTCTACCTTATCAATACCCAAGATTCGGTCATTGATGGTTCGCGCTCGCTTCGGATAGGTGCGAAAAGTCATGATCTCCATGATGACTGCCAACCCCTCTTGAGTTGAAGCACACCGTGGTGGCCCTTTCGCCAGCCATTTCGCCACATGCTGATTAATACCGTTTTGGGTTGTTCCGATATGCACCCACCCCTCATGAACCTCAAGAATATCGACATCTCTCTTCGAAAACCGACAACCGGCCTTAATTTTAACGACGTCACTGCCCGCCGCCGCATCGGCCACAATTCCGTCTGCAATCTTTGCACGAATATAGTCGTCCTCGAAATAGTCGGCAAAACGAGAATTCAATTCTTTCACTACATCTTCAGCCTCGAGCTCTTCAGGAAACGAATTGCGAAACCCCCCACTCGATTCAACCCGACCTAAGATTCCATAGAGTAACTGACCTAGTTCAACTATCGTGTTGTCATCGCCATAGAAATTGTCTTTGGCTGAACCATACAGTTGCTTACTGATCTCGCCAAATTCACGAGTGCCTCTGTGCGCAAGCAGGTCAACCACTCGCAAATATTCTTCAACATTCTCATTGAGCAACCTGCCCAGCTCGTCATCGGGGCCCAGTTCACGCTCAATCTCATGGCTGATTTCTCTAAACTCGCCCCGTTTCAAAGTCGGATCAAAGCCCAGATCGATATTCTCGTAGTACTCTTTGCCAATAATCGGAATGTCTTTGAACTTCGATTTTCGAAGTTGGGCTTCGATTGAGCTATCCCACTTAATAGAGTCAAGAACTCTGATCGGCTTTTGAGCTTCAATTAATTTAGTCGAAAGACGGCTGAGTTTCTCTTTATAGGTCGACCACATGTACGCTTCAGCCAGTATCTCATGGCCGAAAGTATCTGTCGCTAAAAAGTAAACTGCCCAGAAACGATAGTCGTTGCTGGGCAGTCTCTTAATGTAAAACTTGTCGCCAAAAGATTGACGAAAATTCTTTGATTAACGTTTCGAGTATTGGAAACGTTTTCTTGCGCCGGCGAGGCCGTACTTCTTACGCTCAACTTCTCGTGAGTCGCGGGTCAAGAATCCAGCTTTTTTCAAAACCGGGCGAAGTGCTAAATCAATTCGAAGAAGTGCTCGTGAAATTCCGTGTCTCACTGCTCCAGCTTGTCCTGACAAACCGCCACCTTTAACATTGATGAGAAGGTCGTAGCGACCAACCAAAGACGTTAACTCAAGCGGTTGCATAATCATCATTCGTGCGGTTGGGCGAGGAAAATATTCCTCAAATGAACGGCCATTCACTCGAATGACACCCATTTCGCTTGCGCGCGGGCGAACATAAACTCGAGCAATCGCGTTTTTTCTCTTTCCAACACTGTTTTGCTGCTTTTCCATGAATTCGAATACTCCCTAACTCTTTAAGCTTTCGCCGTGGCAAGAACTGTTCGACGACGAGTTCCGACTGGCAAAACCTTAGGATCTTGTGCTTGATGAGTATGCTCACCGCCCACAAATAACTTTAATTTCTTCATTTGATGTCTAGCGAGGTTTGACTTGTTAGTCATTCCCCAAATAGCTTGACGAAGAATTTCGTCTGGATGACGAGCTAACATTTCTTTAGCTGTTTTAGTTTTCAAACCACCGACATAATCGGAGTGTGAACGATAAAGTTTTTTGTCCCACTTGCCACCTGTCAACGCAACCTTTTCGCAGTTGATGACCACAACGAAATCACCGGCATCAGCGTGCCGAGTAAAGCTCGTCTTGTGTTTTCCGATGATGACTTTAGCGATCACGGTAGCCAAACGGCCAACCACTTGATCTTTAGCATCAACGACGTACCACTTGGGTGCGTTCGGACCTCTGGTCTCAAAGAAATGGGGAACACTCTGTTTTGCTTGGTAAGTCTTATTCTGAAGCATAGGCTAAGTCGATTACAACTCGCTCACGTTCAAGTCAAATCAAAAACAGAGGTTTGTTGCGTGAACTGAGAAAAATTTCAAATTCGGGATTCGAATCGCCTGATTTTGGGAAAACCTGCCCCTCACTCAACTGATTTTCTTGTGGCTCGACATAATTTTTCCAAAACCATGAAACACTAGCCGCGGCGCGCCACGAAGAGAAGAGCAATCCCAACACCACTCCTAACCAATAACTATCAGATCGCCAGCCTATGATCTGCCTCTCAGCCTTCATCTTCTCAAAAGCGCCTTCTTCGAGGGCCGTGATGCTTGCTCGAGTGCGGCCTTTAATCCAAATTTCGTCACACTGGGGCGAACAATATTCTGCATGCTCTGAAATTTCTGAGCTACAGACTGAAAAAAACTCAAAGAGTTTTTTTGCATAAACTGAAACACTGAGACCACTGAAACTACTTCGATCTGGCCTATATTTTCGAAAATATTGCCGATCAAGCCAATCGCCATCTGAACAAAGGTGCTCGAAAAATGGAGAAGCTTTGACTATCGTCGCGCTCAAGTCTGAAGCCCTCAGTAACTCTTGTGCGGCTATCGCAAGGGTAAATGGCCATCCCATTTTCTGGCAGGCTTTCGGCAAATTTCCAAACGGGCCAACGTTTAAGTAAACTCGCGGCGCCTGAGGACAGCGCTTCAAAAACATCAATAGAGTACCGAGGCCTTCTCGCATCGCCAGGGGGTCAGCCTCAGAACAGCCAAGACCCGGTTCAAGATGAACGTAAATCAAATTGACCCCAGAAATCAGCGATTCAAGGCTTTGAAAATCAAGCAAGCTTCCTTCAATCAGCTCACACTGAGGGTCTTTAGCGCCCAAGTACTTAGCCGCGGCGAGCACATCAGATACTCCGTCTGGGAGGCCCTCGCTCAGACTTCGAAGCTCACAACCCAAGCGAAGCCACTCAGCGGCGATCTCGCGCGTGAAGCGAGCCCCCAAGCCAATGAATGCGATCTTCGGCCGCCCACTAAGAAGCTGCATCGTCTAGATGACTCCAATCGAGAAATAGAAACGATAGGGATTCGGGTCACCCGCCTCGGGCTTCAACTTGAATCCGAAATCGAAATTCACAGGGCCAACGGGGCTTTGGTAGTGAAATCCGAAGCCAGCACCCCAATTCAGATCATTCACCAGCGAAAATCTATCGACCAAGAGGTTGGCTCCGTCAATAAAGGGTCCAAACCTCATGGGCCCAGCGAATGGGAAATCAACTTGAAACCGATAATTCACGTAAGATAATGTACCAGAAATGAAGTACTGCTTCACGTAAAGCTCTTGCTCGCCGTACCCCCGAAGGCTACCGATGCCACCCAAAGAAAACTGCTTAGAAACCGGAATCGCATAATATCGATAATTAGGATCATCTTTCGAAGTGGTTTGATTATTTCGTTCAACGCCAATTCGCACGCTCGAATACCAGGTCACAGCTCGACCTAATGGTTGAAACCGATCTGCCCGCGCTTGAAACCGAGTATACCCAATAGGGAATGGTTTAGACTGTGAAAGAAAATAAGGCGAAGCCCAGTCGAAAGATCCCGAAATGAAATACCCCTTAGTAGGAGCAAGCGAGTCGTCTCTTTGATCAATTCTAAAGGCCGGGGTTACCGTTCCAATTCGCAAATCGCCATTGTCAGCATCGTCTTCAGAGTGAACTACGATGTTTCGTTCAATCGAATAGGTGAGGCTACCAAATAAACCCATCGACTTCCAAAGCGTTCGCTCTAAACTCGCGGCAAGCCCGATCGAACTCAAATCAAAATTTTTAAATTGGGTTTTTTCAACCGTGAACCGGGGGCGAAAGCTCGTTTCACCTGCCACAAACCAAGGCCAGAGATAACCTAGCTGCATTTGATATTCGATGAAGCAATAGTTCGCACCGGGATTATCAATTTTCTCTCGCACCGTCGCACAGAAGTCTTCATCAAAACGTCGGTTCACATTTCCCGTTAATGAGAGTGTGTGATTTTTTCTAAAAAGATTAGTGTACCCCACCTGCCCCAATGCCCTAACCCCTAGGTCATTTCGAAGCCCCAGGCGCCCTTCGAGAATTCCCGGAGTTCCCTCTTGTATCGTCACGTGAATCTTCTTGTATCCTGGCTTCGCCAGGTCTTCGACCGGGCGAACAGCTACCGTCGAAAAAATTCCGAGCTTATTTAAGGCCAATTCGGTTTCTTGAATTTTCTGTTCTTCGACAACGTCGTCTTTGTCAAAGCGCAACTCCCTTCGAACGACCTCTTCACGCGTAAACGTCAAACCATCAATAAAAATTTCGCTCACTCGGTAACGAGGCCCCTCTTCACAAGCAATCACGATACTCGCGTCGCGCGCTTCTTTTGAATAGGTAAGCAAAGTCGACTCATTCTCATTCTTGATTTTAAAATCGAGAAACCCCGATCCTCGGTACCTATTTTTAAGCTCATCAAGGCCCTCACTGAAACGAAAGAGATTCAAAGGCTGTTCTCGACCGACGCCCAATAATTGACCTATCTCGTCGGTACTCAAAAACTGATTACCTGAGACGCTTAACTGCCTCACAAAGGTTTGATCGCCCTCATAAAAATAAATCACAGCAATCATCTTCTTCGATTGCTCGTTGCGCTCGATTCCAACGGTCACTAATTTTGCTGATAAATACCCTCGTGAGCGCACCCACTCAATAATCAAATCAGCCGTTTTCTCAATTTCTTTTCGTACGAAAATTCGGTGCTGAGTGATACCTGGCGCTCGCTTAAAAAACTCTTCTTCTAGCTCGGCACCCTTGAAAGAAAAATTTCCATCGAATCGCACGGCTTCTAATTCAGCTCTCTCACCCTCATCAATCTCAAAGGTCACATGCTTTTCAGATCGCGCGCGATCTTCAAACGTGTACTCTTTTACTTTCACATCGTAATATCCAACCGAATGGTACTCGTCGACCAGGCGCTTACGAATGGTATCAACGTAATTAGCTCCAAAGCCCGTCAGCCGCTGGTCTTCAATAATTTCCATTAGGCGATTTCTACTCAGCGCTGAGTTATTACGAAAACCAAAGCTGACCCGGTCGCCAAGCGAAATGATGATTTTCAAATCAACAGTGGGGCGATTCGAACCATCAAGAGCTCCAGGGCTCTCTATGACATCGACAACCTGGGCGCCCACAAACTCTTCTGCCGCTAAGAGATCTTGAAGAGTTCTTCGTGCTTGCTGAATCTTGTCTTTGTCTCTTCGATCGCCCTTTCTTAAGCCGATTTGCGATAGCCATTTTTGCTCTCGCGCTCGCCAGAAAACCCACAAACTATCTTTGGCCTTCACCCCCACACTCAGCGAATCTGGACTTTGCTCCCAATCGGGCACCAACTTCACCGTGCCCAGCAAGACAGGATCTCCTTCAACCACTCTAAAATTGAGAATATTCTCAACCGTGCCATGAAATTTTTTCTGAGTTAATTCAGCATCGACTTTCGCCGCATCAAAGCCGTGCAACTTGTACAACTCGCGCAAATTTTCAACCGTTCTCACTACCCGAGTTCTCTCTAAGACTTCGCCCGGACTCACTTCAACCGACGACTCTACCTCGCTTCGGTCTACCGACTGAACACCTTCAACCTCGACACGGTCGACTCTCAAGTTAGAATAAGGGCTAATCTCAAGCGCGTGAACCGGTTGCAGTCCAATCATGAGAAGCATCAAGGCAACTGACTTCAAATTCAGCAAGCATTTAGGCAGCGGCATCACTTAAACCTCTTCTGAACTTTTAAGTCGATACCGTAAGAATCTTTATTCTCATTACCTTCAAGCGTATCCCAAACGCCGATCACTGAAACCCCAGGCGAAACCTTGAACTCAGCATTAACCTCTCTCTGGGTGCTGTTACCGATGCCCACAGTGCTGCCCAGCGAAAGTCCTACTTTTTCATTAAGCTGTCGTTTGATCACAATTTTCGGCGCAGTAGAAACCGTATCTGTGTCTGACTTTCTTCGAAACATGCTGGTGCCTAATTGCGTATCAACTGTTTCGTCAATTTTTAGCTCAAAACCAGTTTTGTTTTGGAGATCTCGATTAAAATCAGTCGAATGCAGAACCACCGAAACTGCCTCACCACTGTCAAAGACTGCCGAGTCAGTCGTGCGCATTTTTTTGACTTCGTCATGAGTGTATCCGGTGGTCAGCAACGAGAGAATCTCAGACTCAGGCATCGGTGGAAGCGACGAAAAGCTCAACTTAATGCTATCTAGTCGCCCGTTACCCAAGAGCTGAATTCGACTACTGCCGACATCGGTGTAGGCTTGAAGCGCAAATTTTGGGTTAATCACTGACGGATTGTCGAAAAAAAGCTTTCCGCTTTGAATCAAAAACACTCGATCTTTGAAAACCATCTTGCCCTGCACAACCTCGGCACTGCCGACAATTCTAGGCGTATCGATGCTATTCACGACTTTAACGTGGCCCTTCACTTCAGTGTCGAAAAATTCGTTTTTTACTAAAATACCGCCGGGCGAGTCTGCATCGATATTGAGCAAAAACTTCGAAACACCGATGTCATTTTTCAATGAACTCGGCGGGTTAAATCTCGTAACTTGGAGGGCTCCACCTTGCCTTTGCGCGTCCGAAATTTTCTCGGTTGAGAGCCCCGAGTCAGAGACTACCGAACCTTCAATTGCGTACGGAAGTTCATCGCCATGAATTTGCAATTTACCTCTCACCCTGAGAAATTGAAACGGGTACACCTTCACTTTTGCACCGGCAATGATCGCGCCGATATCAATCGAAGGCACACGATCAGCAAACAGTCTGATCGTACCTTCTGCGCTCACCCGCCCGCCCCCCACGCTCGACTCGATGTTTTGTATAGACAGCACGTTTTGTTTCAGCACAAACACTCCAGAAACATTTTCAAATGGAGAATCAAAAAGACTCACACGAACACTCGCACCTTGCACAGTCGCTTTACCATAAACGCTAGGCGAGCGAATTTTTCCGACTACCTTCATATCAACATCAAAAGCCTGAGTGGTTGAACCTACGACGGGGGTAAATATTTCTAGAAGTCCTAGAGTCACTTGCCCTTCAAGACTCGCATCGATTTCTCCGGCGGCTCCCCTTGCCCTCAACGACAAATCACCCCGCCCCGTATAAAAGGTGCCATTCTCTAAATCGAAAGACCCCTCTTTTATGTTTTCATGAATAGGGGCCGCCAAGGTGATTTCAGTTCCCATTTTTGCAAGGCGGTATTCTGTCAACTCAAAGTAACCTGATCCCAGTTCGGCCAAACCCGATTTGAATTTCAGATTCAGTTCGCCAGAAATCACGCCCTCAAGCACCGAATCTGAAATGAGCCTAGGATTGATCAAAAGGATGAGTGGGGTGAAATCAACCCGATTCGCCTTCAGTGAGATTTGGGAGGGCGCATTCGGCTTAAAAGAATAGGCGAGATCTGCGAGCCCCTGACCTGCCATCAGCGATGCTTTTAGATTCAAACGCCCATCACTAGAGTCTAGATTCACCACAGAGTCGGCAATTTTTTGCCCCCGCACGGCGGTGCGAGTAAGCTGTACCCGGGTCTTTGAGGTCACGGTCTCGAGTGGGCCCGAGCCTTCCGAAGAAACCGCTAGATCGCCCCTTAAGGGAATGTCTAACCTCGCTAGGTGATCAAAGTCAGTAATGATCAAATTCTTTGTCGAAAGTTTCCAAGCCAAATTGTTCTGCGCAGATAAACTAATCACCCCATCAAGGGCACCTTGCCTTTTTACCGCATGAAACTGGTCGACGAAATAACTTCCAGAGTTGAAGCCACCCGAGACTAAAACCTCAGAAAACTTTTCACCGTAATAGTCCCAGCCGGTACCCTGAAATTTTCCGGTCACCTTGAGGTGTTTGAGATCAGTCTCGCCTGAAACCTTAATTTTTCCTGTTGTCTGACCCGACAGTGTTCGTGGAAACCACCAAATGTCTTTGGTCAACTCTGAAAAAATTTCGTTCACATCACCAATTTCACCATCAGAAAAATCGGCATTGAGTTCGATTTGATCTGTTTTGAGATTGACGCTACCATCGACCGAAAATTTTGTTTTATGTTGCAAGCCGTTGACGCCCTGAAAAATCAAGATAGCCGGATCTTCATCTAGAGTGATTCGACCTCTGACGTCACCGAAATTTAGGTTTAAGTACGAAGCCTTCTTCAAATCACAGTCAAAATCAAGCAGCAAGCGGGTCTTCGGGCCGTGAATATGTGCTACCAGAGATCCCGTACCCGAAATTTTGTTTTCAGCAATTCCGGGTAGGTCATCTAATTGAATGGGTCCTGTACCGGTGAAATCAAAACTACCATCGAATCCTACTTTACCGTTCACCTCTAAATTCGTTCCGGCCATTTTGAGCCCCACTGACTCAAATTTGAGTTTTTGGGCATCAATCAAAACGCCACCCTTTACCGAAATCGGACTCGCTTCTATGATTTTCTTAAGCGCACGCGCAGTCTTGTACCGCTGGTTATCTAGCACAAATTTTGGCACCAAGAGATCTAAAGACGCTCTCAAACTCCAATCACGTTTTTTCTCTTTGTCTGCTCGAACAAAATGCAAAACAGTCTCGCCACTCGCCCGAAAATCGAGCGGAAAAACGTCTTTAAGAGCGGGTGCTGCGAGCCAATGAATGTGAGCCTCATCGAGGCTCACCGTAGCGTCGATGTCACTAGAGTCAAAGAGGCCCATTTTGAACGGTTTAACGATGACTGTACCACCACTGGCCGAGTCAAAGGCGGAGCCTCTTGCTTTTTGCTCGCGCTCAATTTTTGCGCCTTGAACGAACAGAACGGCACCCGGGCCCCAACCAGAAATTTTTCCTGAGGCACTCACCTCGCCAATGTTCCAATCGTTGAGGGTTGAGTTCATCGCTTTTAAATCAAATTCAGTTTCAAGAGTCTTTTCAAGCTTCTTTAACTCACCGCTCGCCTTTCCGTTGAGTTCGATTCGGCCATAGACAGCAGGAATCGAGCTCCCAAGTTCGCTCTCGATCCATTTGATCCATGGCTCAGCATCACCCCCAACGTGATACTCTAATTTTACGGCCGGCGCACTTTGTGGAGTGCCAAATTGAAAAGGGTCACCACTCACTTCGCCCTTTAGTCCCAAGTTCATTGCCGAGTTTGAAACCTTCAAATCCTCAACGTGTATGCCTTTTGAAGAAATCACAGCATTAAGCGTAGCCAAATCGATCTTAGGCATTTTTGATTTTGAAACTATCTCGAGATTCTTAATATTTGCCAACGTCTTGTATTCATGAATCTTCTGATTCTGCCCACGACTCAAAGAAATTTCGGATGCCTCAAAACTGACCTGCTCAAGCGGCGCAGCTGAATCGAAGTGACAAACAACTTTAGAATCAATCGCCTCAAGGCTGTCAGTTCTAATTTTCAAAAGCTCATTCCACTGAATTGCTTTTCTGATGCCCACCTTTGGCTGGGCCTCGACAGCAACAAACGATACGTCAATCAGGGCATCGTGTAGGATTACCCGATTGACTTTGATATTGCCCGAAAGCATTTGCAGGGGTAAAAAGATAAAGTCTATTCGACTTGCCTCAACTTGGGCGGTTCCGGGTAGTCCAATAATATTTTTCTTTGCAATTTCAACCTTAGGTTTTTCTACTGAAATTCCAGGTGGAAACATTCGAAGACTCAGCTCAGAAAACTCGAGGTTAATACCAAGCTCTTTTGGTAAGAATCGCCTTGCAACTTCTTTTACCGCGCCCGCAAAGTACCCACTCTGCAAGAATGCGATTGTCGCAGAAATCAAAATCGCTATGACCAGTAGAAAAATAAGAAACGGATGCTTTCTCAAGGCAATCTCCTAAGCCGAGACAACGTATCTCGAAATAGGGCGTCCAGAACAACTGCTTTCTCGTACCAATACTTGGCCACCGAAGAAACCCCCATCGCCTCTTGCACCCTGCCGAGCAAATAAAAAACAGAAATACTTTCATCTTCCAACAAATCGGATTGGGTCTGAAGTAGGTCGTCGAGGAGAAATTGGGCTTTGAGTGGGTCTTGAATCTCCAAATAAATTTCTGCGGCCAAACATTTTGCTTGAAAACAGTGATTGCCGTTATCGACAAAACCAGGTGAATCAGGCTGAAAAACCGTAATCAAGGGTTCTAACACCAAGAGTGCATTTTCGTATGACTGGGCTTGAATGAGGGCGATGGCCAAATCGACGCGGTCTTTCGATGAAAAAACCTGTTCAGAGGGCCAAGTTAATTTTTCTAACTTAATATTTTTATCTGAGAAATCTCTCTCTAGATCGCTTAATAGCAATTCAGGATTCAGACTGCCAAAAGTGCTGATCCAAAGTCTCTGATTTTTTTTCTGATCATTACTTTGTCGGGCTCCCACATCTAGGGCCTGATCGAGTTCAAGTTTCTGCAAAGACTCTAACTGACTTTTGACTTGAGCGTCACCAGGAAACCCAATCAGCAAGCGATGTAAAATTTTTTTTGCTTGAATGAGCAAACCTTCATGAATCAAAATTTCGGCATTCTTTAGCTCATCAACGAGATTGACGGCTTCAACGCGCTTGGCCTGTTTTTGTTTTTCAGGCTCTGCTACTTTTACTTCTTCATGAGCGTCCAGAAGATCGTCACCCAAATCTACGCGGGTTCTTTCTTCTGGCAACCCTCCTGGTTTACCAGTAGTCATATATTGAATTTTACTCGTATTTTGGTAAGAACTCTTCCAAAAAATGGGTGTCGTAATCTGAGTCTCGAAACTTCTTACTAGCGAGAATTTTCCTATGAAAGGGAATATTAGTCTTGATTCCATCAACCACAAATTCGTCAAGTGCTTGGCGCATCTTAGCGATCGCCTCTAAACGAGTGGGGGCATGCACAATCAACTTGGCGATCATTGAATCGTAAAACGGCACCACTTTGTATTGATCATAAACAAAAGAGTCGACTCGAACGCCAAAACCACCCGGAACATGCATCGCTGTGATTTTGCCAGGCGAGGGAGTAAATCGCTCGGGGTCTTCTGCATTGATTCGACACTCGATAGCATGCGTGAGAATTTTGACATCAGACTGCTTGAAAGTGATTTTCTTACCGGCCGCAATCTTAATTTGCTCTTTCACCAAGTCAATTCCAGTCACCATTTCGGTCACAGGATGTTCAACTTGAATTCGAGTATTCATCTCCATGAAATAGAAATTTTTGTTCTCATCGACAAGAAATTCGACGGTTCCGGCATTGACGTAGTTCACGGCCTCACAAAGCGTGAGTGCCGCACTGCCCATTTTCTCGCGAAGCGCCGCCGTCAACATTGGACTCGGACATTCTTCTAAAAGTTTCTGGTGTCTGCGCTGAATCGTACAGTCCCTTTCACCCAAGAAAATTCGATTCCCAAACGCATCACACAGAACCTGAATTTCTACGTGCCGAGGGTGTTCGCAATATTTTTCGACATACATGGCAGCATTACCGAATGCCGCTTTCGCTTCTTCTGACACCCTTGGAAATGCCGTGCGTAGCTGTGCTGGCGAATAGACTACGTGAATGCCGCGCCCCCCGCCGCCCGCGGCAGCCTTAAGAATCACCGGATAGCCAATTTTCAGAGCTTCTTCAACCGCGACATCGACATCAGGACAGGCATCAACGGTTCCGGGCAGAAGCGGAATGCCAGCTTGTTTCGCAATTTGGCGGGCGCGCGTTTTCTCACCCATGGCCTCAATGTTCGCCGAGGTTGGGCCAATAAAAGTGATCTTGCACTCACCACAAAGCCGCGCAAACTCAGCATTTTCAGACAAAAAACCGTAACCTGGATGAATAGCGTCTGCGCCAGTAATATCGGCGGCAGAAAGAAGTGAAGCAATATTGAGATAACTCAGCCTTGATTGAGGAGGACCAATACAAACCGCTTCATCGGCTAACTTCACGTGCAACGAATGTTCATCAGCGGTTGAATAAACAGCCACCGTAGAAATGCCAAGTTCACGACAAGCTCTAATCACTCGAAGGGCAATTTCACCGCGATTTGCGATTAACACTTTTCGAAAAAGTGGCGCTCCCATTAGACCTCAACTAAGAAAAGAGGTTCACCAAACTCAACAGGCTGTCCATTTTCGGCAAGAACTGAAACAATTCTTCCGCTCATTTCACTTTCGATTTCGTTCATGAGTTTCATCGCCTCAATGATACACAGAACTTCGCCCTTCTTGATCGACTGACCTTCAGTGACATAAGGATCGGCATTTGGCGCGCCTGAGCGATAAAATGTACCAACAAACGGAGAAAGCACTTGCTTGTGATTACCCTGAACAGCCTTAAGGCCGGATTCAGCCAACTTAGGGCCGCCCGGAAGCTCGACTGAGGTCACGGCTGAAAATAAGGCATTTTCACCCCTCACTTCACTCGTTTGTTGAACGACTGGCGAATAGCCGGCGGTAGGCTTCATGGCATTTTGAGTTTTCAAACGAACGGCTGCCGAATCGTCTTCCCATTCAAACTCACAAACATCGTGTTTTTTGAGCAACTCAAGCAAATTACCCAGCGAAACCAAATCTGGGCCGACCTTCTGAAGGCTAGGACTTGTTTTTTGCTGAATAGGCGATTGAGATTTGGGCTTACTTTTTTTTGCCACCTTTAAACAGCCCCCTAATTTATTTGTTCACTTTTTCAGAGTAAGATTTGTCACGAGTATCAACCTTGATCACATCGCCCTCTTTGATGTGATACGGCACCTGAATCATCGCGCCAGTCTCAAGCTTTGCAGGCTTAGTTCCAGCGGTGACCGTGTCATTCTTCGAAACTGAGTCAGTTTCAATAACCTTCAAAGCAACAAAAGTTGGAAGCTCGATACCGATGGGTCTATCGTTATAATTCATGACTTTGATGATTAAGTTTTCTTGAAGAAAATCTTTATCAGTTCCTAGCAACGTCTCTTGAAGACACATTTGGTCGTAAGTAACCTGGTTCATGAAGTGAAAACCTTCAGCATCTCGATAGAGAAACTGCATTTCCATTTCTTCCATGTTAGCCTGCTCAAACTTGTCGCCCGAAGTGATGGTACGCTCAAGCATGTTCTGATTGAGCATATTTCTCACACGTGTTCTCGTGAAAGCACGCCCCTTACCGGGGCTAACATGTTGAAAATCAACGATTTCGTAAGGAATTCCTTCGATTTCGATCTTTAAACCTTTTCTAAACTGATTCGTCGCAACCATGCTCATATTGAGTTGTGGTTAACACCTATGAAGAGATTGCGTCAACTTTTAAAGGCACACTGCCTGCGCTAACCGTGCAAAATTCTATATCGCTCAACTTTTTGAAGCATGCGTTGCAGCCTCTCAATTCGGTTTACCCAAGCTTTTCGCTTTAACTCAGGATCATGGTGCAAAACCTGGCCTATTGGGCGAACAGTGAATTCTTGCGCATTCGACTGTGTTTCTGCGATTTCACTCGGTTCTTTGTTCGAATCTGTTCGCGGCGGCTCTCTATTCTGATGATTGAGAACTAACCGCCCCTGCTCATAAGCTTGGGTTTCGAGTTCATGAACCAATTGTGCGGTCTCTGCGTCACCCGGACTAAAATAGAGCAACATTTTGTAACAATTGAGTGCCTCTGGTAACGCACCTTGAATGAGGTAACTTTCGGCCAACAATCTCTCGGCGACCAAATTGTCAGGAGCATCTTCAACGACTGCGGCAAGCAAGTCGATCACCTCTTGATAACTGCGCTTATCAAAAAGTGCTCTGGCCAGTGCTACTTTACCGCCGATAAACGAGGGGTGCACGCGAAGGCCCTCTTTCGCAATCTCGATAGCCTCGTCAGGAAGCCCCGCCTTTCGATAGGCTTCAGCGAGAGGGGCAAAAACTCGCGACGTAGGATCTTCTTGGTACTTGCGCAAGTACTCGTAAATCGCCGGCGAGAATGAGGGTTTCACTTTACGCATAGGTTGACGTTTACCCGCCGATTCCGGATTCGCGTTCATTCAATATCTTAGGTGTAATAAAAATAAAGAGCTCAGCTCTTGTCGTCTTACTACTCTCACCACCGAACAGCCAGCCAATCAGCGGAATATTTCTCAAAATGGGCACCCCGTGCGATTGTGTGTCTTGAGCCATTTTGTAAATGCCTCCCACCACCAAGGTTGATCCATTCTCAACATTCACGTTGGTCTTAATTGATTTTTCAGCGACGCCCTTGTCACCAGTACCTGTTTCGGCCGGCTCAGAAGCTGAGATGTCGAGTTCGAGCCGAATATTGCCATCGTTGATCACCTGCGGCTTAACCGAGAGTTGCAATTTGGCTGATTCATTTTTAAATCCACCGCCTTCGGTCGCACTGCCAGGCGATCTGACAGTAACCGGAATACTCGAAAGTAAACTTCCTTGCTCGCCATTTAACACCGCGATTTTCGGACTTTGAATGGTCTTCGTTTGGCCTTCATTTTCGGTGAGGGCAAGTAGCGCCGTGAGGCGCAAGCCGCCAAATATTGACAATGTCGGTGACAAACCAAAAACGGTGTTACCCGGACCCGAGGGCGCTTTGCCGAGTAACCCACTAGCGTCACTACCGACACCCATCGCATCGACCGAGGTGCTTGAATTGAATCTCGCCAGTGCCGGGACAGCACCTGGCTTACTAGGGTCATGACTCATCTGTAACGCCCCTTCGAGGGCTCTTGAAAAACTCTCTGTCGCCTCGACTACCTTCGCTTCGATCAGCACCTGGGGGGTTTGCACATCGAGAATTTCGATCATCTTTTTCATTTTTTCTACATTTTCAATCGTCTCTTGCACGATCAAACTATTGGTTCGCTTATCAATCTGAATGGGGCCACCCTTGCCACCGCTGCTACCCCCACCACCACCGCCGCTACCTAACGTCGAAGTCATTGAGCCCAAAATGGTAATGAGGTCGTCAGTTTTGGCGTAACTGATCGGAAATATTTTCGTCACCTTTGGTGCGGCTTGTTCTGCGGCTTGTTTAGCCTGAAATTCTGACTGTTTCTCGCTCGCAAGACTTGAGAGCGTGACAATGCGAAGCAGATTATTATTGCGTTCGGCGCCGAGTTTCTTGGTGTGTAGCACGACATCGAGGGCTTGATCCCAAGGCACTTCAACTAATGACAACGTAATTTTGCCCGAGACATCTTCACCTAAGACAATATTGAATCCGCTGGCTTCGCCAATCAAACGAAGCACATCGCCCACCTCAGCATCTTTCACCTGAATAGTGATCGGAGTTCCATTAAATACTTTGGTTTGTCGATTTTCGACAAATGCCCCTAGGCTATCTTTTTCATTGGTTCCCGAACTAAGAGGGGTTTGCCCCGAGGCGGCTTGATCAGGCGCCCCAGGAGGAGTCGCCGCTGCGGGCGTCGCTGACAACGGATCGGTGCCCCCAGCCGGTGGAGTTGCCGATGAAGTCGCAGGAGCTACCGCAGCCGCCGGGTCGGGCGTCGCTGGCGCTGCCGGCGGAGCGGCTGAATTGTCTGGCGCAGCTCCTTGCGGAATTCGAATTTCAAGAACATTGCCCGATTCTTTCATGGCAACCGCTGCCATCTCAGTCATTTGCACAACGACCCGAACCGTGTCATTAGAGCCTTTTACCTGATACGGAGAAATGAGTTTCACCCGACCCGGAAATGATGACGTGTCGATTTTTCTCGCAGCCCCCGGAGAGAGTTTCGCCCCCTTCAATTCAAAGACGACTTGCTTATCAGTTGCGTTCTCTTCTTTCGAAACGCTAAGCGCACTGTCACCAATCACGCGAATCAAACTCTCACCATTCTCAGACCTGAATTGAACGGGTGATATTTTGGTCGAAGCCAAGAGGGTGTTACTAGCCAAAAAGACCCCCATACCGCTGCACACGAGAGTCGCAGCTGACCTCTGAATCAATTTCTTTCTCTCAGTTTTCATGTTCACCTTCCCTGGTTAAACGAAATCTTTACTTCACAATTCTAATTTCAAAATCTACGTCTTCTTCTTGACCCAAGACGTTAATGATGCGCTCACGCACATAAACGACTTGAGGGGTAATTTTTCGAACAATGCCTTTTCTCTGACCGACCTTAGTGTTTTCGGCGACAAAATGCGTCTTACCCTTCGGATCAACGATCATCGCCTTGATCTTCTTCGGCCCAGTGGCCACGCCGACTAATTTAAACTGATCAATCGGAAACAACTCTAACTCGGTTCTCGTGTCGCCGGCCATGAGCACTTCGGCTGGACTCTTGAACGGATCTCGAAGTTTCAATAGTTCGGTTGCCGGTGAAGTGCCCAGTTCAGTGATCGGAACTCCGGCCCCCTGAGCAACGACAGGCAAAGCGCACAGTAAAATCATGAGCAATCGCTTCATGACGACCCCCCCGGTTTAGGCGCAGGGACTGCAGGGGCCTGCGGGGGTGGTGTCTTGCCCAAGAGATCGGCTGCCGACAGTTCATAATTGTAGGTCTTCACTTCTACGATTCCTTCTAGTTCGACATAGCGAGAAGATGAAGCTGCGATCGGCTTTAGTTTAAAATTGTCAACCCGAATGACCCTTTGCACGCTGGCCAATCGTTCAAAGAGCACCAAAAGCTGCACATAGACCCCACGAAAGTTGAGATTGTATGTATGTTCTGTATAAAAATCTTGCTTCTTTGACCCCGAACGATCAAACGAAATGACATTGAGGCCGACTTTTTTGGCTTCGGTCAGCACCGTGTTCATGAACTCAGCGTTGTCGACAGTCTCAGACATGCCGGCTTTCATTTCGGTGAGCTTCTTATTCATCTCGCTCAACTGAGCCTTGCGTGACTCGAGTGACTGTCGAAAATTTTCAGCGTCTTTTGCTTTGGCCTTGGCTTTTTCAATTTCTTGTTTGGTCGTCTCGATTTGGGCTTTTTTTACGTTAAAATCTGATTCAGCAGAATAAGTGAACTGATAGTATTCATAGCCAAAATAGCCAACCACTCCAACCGCCACGAGGCCAAAAGGAATTTTCTTCAACCCATCAGTCAATGCACTCACTTGAGCACCTCCCGACGTTTGGCCGTTAGTTTAAATGCCGCAATGTCAGAGCCATCTTTCGCCTTTGAATTTTGTGTTTTTGCGTCGGCTTCTTTGAAATAAACCGAGTCATTGAGTTGTTTCATGAAATCAGTTACCTGACTAAAATTTTTGGCCTGCCCCTCAAATGAGGCCTCGGCTTGCTCAAGAATGAGGGCCGTCAGCCAAACCTGTTCAGGAATGACCCCCGATAGATATTTTAAGAATTTGGGCGGATTCTGTCGACCGGCAATGAGCTTCTCAACGGTTTCAAGTTTGATTTTAATCAGCGCTTCATCTTTCTCAAGCTGAGCTTTGTCGGCTTCATAGCCCTTCATTCGGGCGATTTCAGATTCAAATTTCTTTTTTTCGGTAGTCAGTTTTTCAACTGCGGCATCGACCTTGGCAATTTCTTGGGTCTTATAATCACCCAAGAAATAGTCGCAAGCAAAGTACAGAACGACCGTAACCAGTAAGCTCTTGATCGGCAGAGCTTGCATGTTGAGATTGAGGTCTGCTTTGAAGAGGCTTGAACCGCCTGACTTGCTGGGTGACTTCGCCGCCCCAGGTACGGCAACCGTTTTTCGAGTGGCGAGATTGATTTTGATCATCGCTACTTAGCCCCCGCTCTGAGTGCTAACCCCAAGGGCACTGCCGCGATGGGAGCCACGGCACTCAAGTAGTCTTGTGTGAAAACTGCCGGATCATAAGAAATTGAATTGAACGGATTAGCAATCTGGGTCGGAAGCCCAGTTGCGTCTTCGACCAATTTTGAGAGCCCCGGAATTTTCGAGCTGCCGCCGGTGAGTAGGATATACGAAACGGGAGCTCCCGTAGAAGACGCATTATAAAAATCGATCGAGCGCTTGACTTCAGTTGCCAAATTTTCGCCCATGATGTGCATCAAATCAGAAACTTCTTGCGGAATCGCTTGCCCCCCGCCGACCTTAAGAGACTCGGCATCGACATACGATAGGTTTAGGTTTCGCTGAATCTCTGAAGTGAGATTTTTTCCGCCCACGGCACTGTCTTTCGTAAACACCGGAATACCTGCGTAGCAGACCGCCGTCTTCACAGCCGATGCGCCGATATCAACCACCGCCACGGCTTCAGCCGATGACGTGGGGTAATTGGCTTCAAAGCAGTTTTGAAGAGCGAAGAAATCAATGTCCACAATTTTTGCTTTCAAGCCTGCTTCTTGAACGCAGTTCATATACGACTCGAGCACTGAACGTTTCACGGCAACCAAAAGCACATCGGTCTTATAGTCTTTACTGCGTGAAAGCACTTGGTAATCCATCACGACTTCACTGATATCAAACGGAATGTACTGCTCGGCTTCCCAGAAAACCGAGTCTTGAAGTTCTCTCACATTTTTCACTTCAACCACCATTCGCTTGATGATCAACGAAGTGCCTGAAAGTGAAATGCACACATTTTTAGTTTTTAATTTCAGCTGATTCACGAGCGTTTTGATACTTTCAATGATCGCAATTTGATTTACAATTTCACGATTGATGATGGCATCTTCTGGAAGTTGCACCATGCCAAAATGCAGCAATTTCCAGGCTTTTCCTGACTTTTTTAACTCAACTAACTTAATCGAAGACGAACCAATACTAAGACCCACGACAGACTCTCCTCCAAACGAGAGAGCTGAGCTAAGCCCAGAGATAAAATTCGATATCGACTGCCCGATTCCATTTTTTGCCATAGGTAAACAATACCTGTACTAAAAAGTTTAATGGTTTCAACAAAACCTGGGAAGTTTTTTTAACACTTTAAGTAGAAAAGATCGCCAATG
>CAITVN010000133.1 GCA_903895855.1 Oligoflexia bacterium
AAGCCTTTTTCAAGAATGATTCGACTTGAGTCACTGACTAGAATTCTTTTTTTCGGATATTCATCATAAAGAGCTTTGATATCTCGACTCCAATGCTTCGCAAAGTGGGCCTCATCAATCACGAGGGCATCAAGATCTCTTCTAAAGGCGGCCCGACCGATGTCATAGAGGCCAACCTGAGCGATCAGTGGCGAGTCAGCTGAAATATATAGCCATTTATTGTTTCGCCCCAAATGATGCAGTAAATAGGTGGTCTTACCAGTGCCGCGAGAACCCAAAATGATTTGTCCACGCGCACTCGATAAATGGTCGTAACTAGGTCGTAATCTTGTTGGCTGGCCAGCCTCAATGCGCAGTGAGGTTTCAATCGCTAGATCAAGAATTTCTTCGATTTTTCCGGGCTTTTCATTTTTTCGTTCTGACATAGAACGATTTTAATATACATTCGTTCTGAAGTAAAACGAATTTAAGTTAACCCACTTTATGCTTCATGGCCTTATTCGTCGTGTTATCATTCGCCAGAGCAACCTACCGCAACTCGAGAGCGCTCATGCGATTTTCAAGTTTCACGTGGCTATCAGTCATCATTCCGAGTTTTTCAAGTAGCAGCAGACTTCGCGAATTTTGTTCTTCGGCTAAGATGCGCGAGTCATGGTACTTGGCATCTAGCCGAGTGTACATTTCCTGAAGTTTAGCGTTAGACTTGGCGTCTAGGGCATCGATCAAATCCTTTAGTTCAGACCTCTGGGCAGCAAAGGCGGCTGTCCACTTTCTATCTTGATCTAAAAATCCCTGATTCACCAGCATGGCCAGGTTTTCAATTCGGTCATCAATTTTTCTGTCAAGTTGGTCAAAACGCTTGTCGACTTGCTTAAACCGCTCATCGACTTGCTTCGACTGAGCGTCTACTTTTTGTTCAAGGCGACTTAAGCCCAGACTTACTTGCTCGATACTAGACTTCACAGAGATGAACTCAGCGCTGTGCTCGGCGACTACCTTCGCAACCGACTCGTCAACGTACGCGATAGTCGCAAAAATTTGCCTACGACCCTCAGGTATTTCGCCAAAAACCGACGAATTAGCCCCCTCATGTGGTTTCTTCTTCTCGACGGCACTTGCTTTACCGGCATTGCCAGTACCTGATTTACCTTTTTTCTTCGGTTCACTCACGACCTAAAACCTACCCTTCACTTAGCCATAATTGACAGACTGAAGCCGTGGCAATTGAGCAGGTGATTAGCTTGAAAGAGTTGTTCAAAGCCATTCAAGAGCGTCTAGTGAAAACGAATCCCTTTAACGGGCTGGTTTTCTTTTCTTGTTTCCAAGAATGTTTTAGAGACTCCTCGATTTCATATTATTCGTGTTATCTACGAGCCCCAGGCGATCACGGCACGGAATTCGTTGAGTTTTTGATTCTACTGGGTTAGCCCTAGCTGTCTAGGAGATCGAAACGCTTGCGTGCTCTGATTATAATACCGACTTACAATGAAGTCGAAAATTTGAAAATGCTGATTGATCAGATCCTGAACTCTACCCCTGAGACACTAGAGGTATTGGTAGTTGACGATGGCTCGCCCGACGGCACGGGCGAAATAGCCAAACAGTTATCCCAAGCGAGTGCGCGTGTTCACTTGCTTGAGCGGTCAAAAAAGATGGGGCTTGGAAGTG
>CAITVN010000134.1 GCA_903895855.1 Oligoflexia bacterium
CGAGGTAAGGCCTCAGATAAGCTCCTTCTTGCATATGATTCGGGCCAATTCGATAGTGATTTACTTAAGAGGCTAGTGAATTATTTTGATAAACAAGGTCTCAATATTCGACCCGTGATCATTGCGAAAACCATTGACGACCAAGAACAAAACAAAAAATTAATAGAAGAACAAGAGGCGCGAGACCGGGCTGAGTTTCGACCGTTCGTGCACATTTATCACGAGCGCTCGCGGCCGAGCCCGATTTTTATCTTTGCAATGACAGGCGGAGCCCAGCGTTGGCAGCGACTCGAACTGCCGTCGAGCTGGAGTACGGCGGTTGTCAGCCAAGAAACGGTCAATGACGTGTGCGCCCTCGTTAAACAGCACTTTGAGGCCCATGGCAAAGACTACAACCCTTTGGGTAATGTCACCGAATACCGCTTTCAGTGTGGCTATGACGAATACGTCTCGATCAGTGTTGAAGGCCGGGTGCTGGCAAGAGGTCATGGCACGATGCCCCGGTATAGGTATGGTCTTACTATCAAAGGCAGAAGAATCCCTGAGTCGGTGTTTTTAAAGGCCGAAGTACCGTGAGAAAAAAGGTCGTCGGAGACTAAGAACATTGCCATATTTTGAAAAGACCTATTTAGTTAAAATAACAAATATATTGAATAGTTGAATCACATGGTGTAAAGTCGATGTAAAGAAGGTGTAAATACACCTGTTTTGTAGACTAACTAACTAGAGGTAAAGGTTTTTTAAGGCAATTCATGACACAGGTGACGCGTCCTAATTTAGACTGGATTTCTCTTGAAGAAAGTTGCGAGCTCCTAGGAGTATCGCGGCCGACCTTCGATAAGCGCCGCAAAGAGCTCCGTCTGAAAGAAACACAATGGCGGGGCAGACTTTGGTTCTCTCGCCGACAATTAGCCGAACGGTTACTTCCGTGCGAACCTGTCAATCTCTCGTCGAGCGTCGAGTTGGTTGAGTCGTCGCGTTCACGGGTCAGTCAGATCAAACGAAAAAACCACATCTACGACCTCCGAAGTCTTCGCTCGATCGATTCATTTGGTGTGGTCTGTCTACTTTGTACACTTATTTCCGAGAAGGAAAAAATATCGATTATTCACGGTGACTCATCGGTCTGCAGACTGCTTGGGTCAGTTGGTTTTTTCTCAGAACTTGTAAAGCTGCGTGCCGACATTCTGGGGCTTTCGCGAACACCCACTCTAGGGTCATGGATTGATCCAGCGATCTTGCAGCCCTTAACCTCGGTCACCTACAAAGGTAGTGAGCGGCAAGCGGTAGTTGAGCTTCAAAAATCGCTGGGCATTCAGGGTTTTACCTCAGAAATGGGCAATTATGTTGGCTGGCTAATCGGTGAGTTGGCAGACAACGCGTTGACACATGGAAAAGCGACTTGCTACACGATCACTCAACGTATCGATACTTCGATGCGAAGGTTAGTCATTGGCTTGGGCGATAGGGGATTGGGTATTCCAAACACTCTCAAGGCGAATCCGAAATACTCATCATTAAGCGATAGGCAGGCATTGCTTACTGCATTTCTGCCCTATGTGAGCGGATGGGGTGACGAGTATAAGAGAGGAAAAGGATTAACCGATGTCGTGAAAATTTTAGCGGGCAATAGGGGGCACATGCGCGTAGAAAGTGGTGGATTAGCCTTGCAGATGGATTTTAGATCCGAAGCGAAGATTGAATTCGTCTCGCCCATGACTCGAAGTTGCGGTACTCGCTATTCACTTGTTCTTGAAGATCAAGGCTTTCGAGAGGTCAGCCGCTCGGAGGCTGCAAGCTACATCACCGAGGCTATGGGGCGCATCTTTGAACAAAATGAACAAAAAGAACAAAAGAAAACAAAGAATTCAGCTCGCAGCAAAAAGCCGAAGGAGCGCGCATGAATCTGGTTATCGAGGAAGAGTTTAGTCTCGCGCAGCTAACGCCCAATGCGAACACGATCGACCTGCAGCCCATTGAATCTCTCGATGCTTTCGGTGTGGTCACGCTCGTCTGTCTCATTCAGGATCGAGCCACCACGCAGCAGCAAACTATTTTGCCGGGTCGAGCCGATGTTCAGCAGTGGCTAAGCAAGATTGGATTTTTTACAGAGGTGACTCGACGTTGCCAAAATCAGGTCATAGGCATCGACGAGACCTTACCAATGCCCATGGCCGCAAGTGGCAATGATGCCTTTACTTCTGTGCGCTATAGTACCCCCGGTGATGAGCGGCGAGTTGCCGATGATTTTCGGCAAAGTTTCGGCGCTTTCGGTTATGGCGAAGATCTTCTTAATATAGGCGGTTGTATTATTGGTGAGGCAGGTGACAACTCCCGCGCTCACGCTCATTGTTCGAGTCACTTCATGGTTAACGGCACATTTGCGCCGCGCAACTTGCGAATTGGAATCGCGGACCTAGGGAGTGGACTTTTAACCGCATTTCGCAGAAATCCTAATCATAGTCACCTTGACGATAATCGAGCCCTGCTCACTTCGCTTCTGGCGCGACATTCTGGAACTCAAACACCCAGACGCGGAAATGGTCTGACTGAACTACTGAAATGGACGATGACACTCAAGGGCACTCTTCGAATTGATAGTGGGGGCAGAACACTCAAAATCGAATGCGGCACTGAAGAGGTTATCGCCCGGGTACTTGATTGGCTCGGCTGGAGTCGCATCGGCGAAATTTACAAAAGTCACAGTAAATATCATGGCCTGACTCCCGCACTGCAGATGCCTGTTTGCGACGGGCTTCGAGGCACGCGCATCGGCGTAATTCTCGAAGACCGTACCGCCGTTGATATCTCACGTCAGACTGCAAACGACTTGGTTGAACAATTTTTGAGGAAATTATGACTCTATTTAAATTAGTAGATCGATTTGGCGCCACATTGACCGGTCGTGAGTTCGGTAAGACCGCATACGAAGAAATCAAGAAAGGCTCAATCGGGGTACCAGTAGCCCTAGACTTCGGTGGCGTTGCCTCACTGGGCTCGTCTTTCGCTGACGAGGTAGTAACGCCATTCGCGCAGGTTCAAGGAAGTAAAATCGTAGTGTTGAATGCAAACGCTGTTGTGCAGAGTTGCCTTCGCGATGTCCGAGATGAAACCGGAATTCAGATCATTTTAGGCTCTCTTGCTGCCGACGGCTCTATTCGCGAGGAGCGATCGCTCTAATCATGTACGCAACACCAGCCGTGACCTCAGCTGTCAGTCCTGGGCCTCATCATAGATTCTTACAAGCGAGTGTTCATTGTTATGCCGTGTCGTATTTTGCAGACTACCTCTCAAAGGTTAAATTGCCTGTGAAAGTCGTCAATCATGGTACTTACCGAGTTCGGCCCCAAGCGATTTTGCTCAATTTAACGCGTCTTGATTCAGATCGGCTGCAATACATCGACGAGCTCTTGCAGAATCACTTGCCACTTTGGATCAAGGCGTTTGATTCGTTTACGGTTCCTGGCGCCGGCCTGCGTGTATTGAATGGATTGGCTGCTGATCGTGATGTCTTGAATGGCTATTATCAACAGCCTCAGCTTGAGCCTTTTTTGATACAGGTGCAGACCAAGATTCGAGCTGTCGTCGAGAAGGCGGCGTGAGTGAGTTGGCTACGCTGTGAGACGCTCATGAGCGCCGTGGCCCTTTTGTTCTCGTTTCGCCCGAACCTTTCCATGGGTCTCCGGGCAAGAGTGAGAGAAGCACAGCTTTCACCCGCTCGCTCTCAGCGTCGACATCAAAGGGCTGAGCCCCTTGCGCGAGAAGTGCTTGAATACAGCGTGACCCGGTCTTGTTTTCGACTCCGGCCTGGTTCGCCGAGCCAGGGGTCAATGAGTTCTCGAATGGCGTCAATCGCAGAGCCTATCGGCTCAGCGCGAATCTGGACTAGGTCAATATCTTCAGAGTATCTGGTCGGGGGATCATAAAAAAGTTTTTGCATCGCCGTGCCACCACGAAAAGCGAACGCATTTGTCAGATTGGGATCAGAGTAGAGCTGGATCACCGCTTTTGTGAGTACAAGGTCTTGTTCAATCTGAGAGTCAAGACCCCAAGGAGTTTTCGCGCGCCAGTGTGCCAGGTGCATCGGTGGAATCATAGGTCTGTCTCGATGATATCGTTGACCAGGATTCGCCATTTTTTATCTTGGGTCGTTACTTCGCCCTTCCAGCCGGGGCGCAGGGGCACGAGCTTTGTTTCTTTTTCTGAAAGCCATTTGCGCAGCTCTGCTACTTTTTTCTTTTCGCCGTAGTGATCGAGCAAATAGCCGAGTCGCTGTGCCTGAGCGACTTCGCCACCAGCAAGTGCCGCGAATACGAGCTTTTTTGGATCAATGCGCTCAGACAATTCTGCCAGTACGGTTGCGACGTTGTTGAGGTATCCCGCCCAGCGATAATATCGAATGAGATCGAAGGCGGTTGCTTCAGGCGTCGAGACTTTAAAAAACCCGGTGTGCGTTTTCATCTCCTGAATAGGTGTTTCTGCGATGGCTTTCTTAGTAAGAAAACGGATTCGTGTTCGATGGGTCGCTATCATTCGAAGCGGCTTTGTTGTGACAACCTGTAATTCTTGCGGAGCCTGGTGAGCGGCACCGTGAAGAGCCGCCGCCGAAAGTCCCCCGACATAATAGGGCAGGCGGTGAAATTTCATTAGGCTGTCAATATACCATTCGGGCGGAACGCTCTTGCCACTGCGATATTCGGTTGGAATAATAACGTAGAAACCACTCGTCGGGCAAAAGAGTTTATTTTTCTGAATCAGGCGCAGCGAGGCTTTGATGAAAGCGTTGGGAGAATTACCGAGCGTTTTCTGTGCTTCAGTGGCTGTGAAGATTAAACGCCCGTGAGCCTGCAGTTCTTCGATGTAACTGAGCAGTCGATCGCGCTTTACCCGATCTTGAAGTGAGCCGCTTGTTTTTTTCGTTCGGCGTATCATTCTCAAATCATCCCACAAAGATTCATTATATGCAAATCTTGGAATTTACAAAAAATGCCTTTTAGTGGCACTTTTTGTGAACTTAAAGACAATGTAGAAAAAGCAGTATTCCCACCGTGACGGTTTAAACGTCCGCAGGGGACAAACCGTTTTGGGACCTCATTCTGGGGTTAGCCCAAGATGTGTCATAATGGGTTTTTAACCATTAAACACGAAAGGAATA
>CAITVN010000135.1 GCA_903895855.1 Oligoflexia bacterium
CAGTCGATTTCGGTGATTAGAAAACGGCAACGAGAGAAGCAAGCACTACAAGAGCTTAAACAGGCTGGGTTTGAGTGTAATCAAATCGAGAAGTGTTTGCTGTGGCTTTCGACGAATGGAGTGCCATCGTCGGGTGAGCCTTGTCATTCGCCGTTACAATTCTTGGCAACTGGGGCAATCACACAGGTAATCGAGTTGGCAAGTTTGGCCGCACTGAAACGACAGGCCTCCGAACGCCTGAAGCAATCTGAAACCGAAAAACAGCAACAAGAACGGGCTGAGTGCGAGGCAGACGAGCGATTGGCTAGCGAGCGCGAGCAGAAATTTATTCGTGCTTACCCAAGTGAAGACGCTCAGGCGAAATTTGTCGCAGAATTTCGGACGAGACATCCAGAGATGGCCGTACTTAGTGGGGTTGGGCTAAGAAGGCTTGCGATACTTGAATGGGCCACACTGATTCAGATTGACCAAGCGACAAGCCAGTTACAGTTGGCCACATGATCCATTACAGTCTCTATTACTATAAACTAAAATACCTTAGGACGAGTGTCACATTACTCAATAATAGGCACATTCGTCAGATGTGATTTCAATTCAAAACCCCTTTAGTAGGTGTGTAGCTTTTTTTTCCACCAGATTTTTTTTCAACGTTTCATAGTCCCAATCAGGATCGAGAAATGGAAACCCGTTTTGCACGATCCCTTCAAAAACTGTAATCTGGCTTTCTGGACAAATTCCAAATGCGACATCACTGAGATTAAATTCGAAACTGCCAATTACTCTCCACTCTCGCTCCCATCGAAAATCTACTTGGCCTTGAACAAAACCGGGTTTGGCGAAAAGTCGAGGTCCGAACTCTTGAATAAAAGGAAGCATCGATTGAAAAACTTTTAGATTTGGCCCTTGGATTAGAGAATTTACCGAAGTGAGCAGACTTGAATTACCAGCGTCAATATAGAAGACCGAATTACCGCCTTTCAGTCGAATTGTTTTTTGCCAAAAACCCAGCCCATATTTTTTGTATTCATTCCTCTTGGTAACAACCGCTTGATAGAAGCTTGGCAGCTCGACAAGCGGCACCTCCGAGAAGCACACACATTTCAGCCATTCAGGTTTAACCCCGCCCCGTACTTTTGTAGGTAAATCGATTTTATATTTGAAATAGCCCATTGGGCTTTGCGCTACCAGCCGAGGCTTCGGATAGGTGGTGAGAATCTTTCGTAGAGAATCCTCTGCATTGACGGTTTGAGATTTCCAGAGAAACCGATCACTACCGGTGTCAACATAGTGATCAAAAACACCATCTTTAGTCAGATGAATCAGGAATTGAGATATATCCGATCTATTTTTTATGATTAATTCCGACGGGTTAGCCATAATTATCCGAAATTCTTCCTATTGCACACAAGGCACAAAACTGGCATACATAGCTAGGTATGACAAGCACCAAGAAATTGGACACATTTGTTTTAATTGATGAATTAAACCTCAACGAGGGGGAGCTTGACCGACGTGCCGAAATAGCTGCACGCGATCGAGCCGATGCATTTGGATGGCATGAGGTTTCAATTCGGCGGTCTAGTAAGTTGCCCGATAGTGCGCAAAAGGGATTGGCTCTCCACCATTACTTTGATATCTATGGTGTTGGAGAGGCGATCAGTAGTGTTCCCTTACCAGGTGAACAACCTGGCGTCGTATCGACGCCAGCTCACAGAGCAGCAAAAGAGAGCACTCTGTAGTTGAATACTTGGGTGCAAGAATGAAGGAATGCTGCGAGAAGTACGTGGATAACTGTGAGGCAAAAAAATGTCGGAGTGGTAGGTTTGTGGAGACACACACTTGCAGCGAATGCGGCAGAAACCTCAAAATTGAATTTCAGGGCATTTATTCAATCGGTGGAAAACTGGAATGCCTGGCTGTCAGTTTTTTAGATCAAATTGAGATTTAAAGATCTCTTGATAAATGAAGTTCAGCGTGGGGCACACTCTCAATATTTGAAATTCGCTGCAATTTGACTTAAACTTAATCCATGACAGCACATACTGTGGTCACCTCTAAAAAAAATTGGCTTACATCAATAGACCATGGCCGCTATTTCACATATTTTGCGGTAGGCGCGATTCTATTCATTGTGATTATGACCTGCCTTCGCTCTTGGTTAGACGTGGGAGAGGACAGCCAATTGGGGGCTGCCGGCATATACACACTCACCGTAACATATTTATGTTTTAAAGGCAGATTGACTCACATTGGAGTTTCTTTTGCACGCTTCTTAGCCTTTGCATTAGGTCTAGTTCAAACATTTTTGGTGATGTCAGATACAGGCGAAGGAATCCGATATGGCAATGCAATTCGACTTTGCCACAATTCACTTCTCGGCTGCAATCCAATGCCGTCCCAAGAACATGTGTTTGGTTATCTCTATTTCGGATTAGCAATTCTAATTGGGCTATTGCCTGGCGCCAAACAAATTAACCAGAACGTATCTTCTTCAACGTTAGATCAACTGAATAAGTTGGTCTCGCTAAAAAATTTGGGCCATATAAATGCAACAGAATTCGAAACCCTTAAGGGTAACCTCCTGACAAGCAAAAACGATAGCGCAACCAGGTAAGAGCAAAAGGCATAAATCTCTATGTTTTATCTTTATTGCCCTCCGTCTCAGTTACAATTTTACCCAACTCGTCTTCTAATGACTTTTCAATATTTCCAATTTTTGAAACGTCAGTACCTGAAAAATAGCGATGAATTTCTTGTCGTACTTTTTTCGGTAGTACCGAAATGGTTTCTTTTTTTAATTTTTTCGAAAGTTCATTTGAGTTCAACTGTTTTTTTTTCATACTAGCTCCATTTCATCTACTAACTTGAGTAGATCTTATTTCTTAAAATTTTAGAAATTTGTCACATCAAATTTAAATATTTTTATTTCCTTCGTATAGTTCGAAACGGTTGTTAAAAAAAACGACGAATCATCCAAGGCAGATACCTGAAACACGCTGTTTTCTCCGCAGGATTCAACAAAATTTGAAACATCAACCCAACCAAGTCCGGCGCCGCTCAGACTAAATTTCCACAAAAGTGGACATCCAGCACCAGCGCTAAAAAACACTCCCCATATTCCGGTAGAAGAAACAGAAAAGGACTTAACGGCAGCCCAATGCGACGATTCGCTCCCAATTGAAGCATCCGTTAGATAGGTATATGTCGAATCTTGGAGTTTTTCTCTAATCAGTGAACGCTGCGAGGTATAATCACTGTAAATATAATACAGATAACTGCCCGAAAATTTGAACTGATTTCTAATTTTTGCTGAAGTGTCATAGTCTAAACCACTACAAACATTGGTTACAACCACGGCCTGCTCGGAACAGTCATTGATTTTAAATTTTCTAAAATTTGCTTTGTAGTTCAGACAGCCGCCCGCAGATGGGGCCGTCGAAACATAAAAATTCTCAGAATCGACATCAAAACCACGGGCGAAATTACCATCATCGAGTAGACTACAAACAGTTGAAACAGTACCCCCTGAATAATCAATTCTTTCGACCAGCCAATGAACAATCGCTCCGTTAGTGCGCTCAATCAACATGTACACTACTCCACTGGGACTAACCTGAAAGCCCTTTACAGTCTCGTTTGCCCCAATCGTAATCGTTTTTTGGGATGCAAAAGTTATTGAACCGCCAGTTGTTGTTGAATATTTACTATTCTCAACAAAGCCGCCTGAGGATGTATCTCCGCTTCCTGAAATAGCTGAATCAGTTGCTGTGGGTGTAGCCTCAAGTTCACCGCCAAAAAGGCCAGAAAAATCCTCACTGACTGTTTGGCTGCATGCCTCAATCAAGATACTTAAGGTGATAACCAATAAATAGTGAGTTCTCATTTGTTAAAGATCTCCCTAACCAAGAATATTTTGCCGGTAACTTCATTTGCCGAAGTTATACCAGCCGAATTTTGAACAGATCTCGCTACTCCCCCCTGCAAACGAAACGAGAAAACACGATCCACTTCATTGGTAAGTCGAAATTGAACCCCAAAATCAATGGAAACGCTGGTCTGGCTTTTCTCTGACGACATCGATTTTAGGCCGGTACCGCTAAAATCAAAGTTGTTCTTTTCAAATTTTAATCCAGGGCTGAGGTACGGAACAACCGCCGACCGATCCATTTTCTTAAAGAATATGGGCGCTCCAAAACCTAGTGAATATCGACTTAGATCAAGCGATCCATTGGTATATTTTGTACTCTTTGAACCATAGGAGCCGGTAGCGTTTAATCCAATAAAGTTAAACACCCGAAACTCAGTGATAAGGGAAATCGCGTTCACTGAGTTACTAGTCTCAGCAATCGAAGTACTGCCATTTCCAAGCCCCAAACCAACCGCGAAACTAGCCTCAACTGTTTTATGAACATCACCTTGACTAACGCTGCTTGGTCTCCTAACCGGTGAAGTATCAACAGGCTCAAAGGCTCCTAATTCTCCTTGTTTAGGTTTTGATGAGTCGAGTCTACGTTTTTCAGACGCAATGTCCTTTTTCCGCCACTGAAAAAGAATCGCCGTATTAAACCTATCATCATCAATTTCCTCTTGTTTAACTTCAATTTCCTGGAAGCCATTGAGGGCAACTTCTTTCGACAAAGTTCGAGATCTTTCTATGACCTGTGCGCCATCAATCGCCTCGTGGGTATCACGTTGAAATCGATAATTGGTTCCAAAATATTCTTCAACTGCCTTCATCTTGGCGTTATTTCTCGCAGATTCGAGTCCCTCCGTCTGAGTGGGGGCATCAAAAGACCGTCCAACCACATAAACGTACTGGGCGTCTCCTTTTGGAGTTCTTTTTAGCCAAGAAGATGTGGCACACCCAACCTGAAAGAGAGTCGAAGAAAGAAAGACACAGTATATGAACCATACTGAATTCTTCACAACATTACCCCCACCTCGTTAGATTTACTCTGAGGTCTCTTGACTCGAAATATTTCGGTCGGCCTGGATCTTAGACCGTTGGCCCACCATAATTTCATCTAATTCTTTCTTCAGTTTGGAATCCTTCTTTAGTTGAAGTAGGGCCTGTCTTTTTGCAGTATTGTATTCACCGATTGAACATTGCGCTAGTGAGAACACGCGTAGCTCACTTCGTACCGTATCATCGTTTCCATTTGGAATTTCAACTCTCTCGTAGTAATTACTTGTTACTTGTAGGCCCGGAATATTGGGTGGGTTCTTTCGCAACGTAGAGATAATCATTTTTGAAGCTGAGTCGTGCAGATCGTCGGCGACCCCAGACTGTTGTAAAAATTCGTCAGAAAGTGACTCCATTGGCATTGCCATCGCCTTGGTTCCTGCTCCAGCAATAGCCGCAGACGGCCTTGCGTCTCCATCGGCAGTAAAATAACCGACAAAAAATTTCTTCCCATCGTTTTCAAATGTCGTTTTTGAGACTGAAGCCCAATTTGGCTTAGAATCTGACTGCTCCACAATTCGAATTTTTGAACTACTACAGCCATTAATAGTCGGTAATGCAATTAGAAGACAAAAGCAGCCTAGAAATAATTTCCCAAGTTTCATTTTTTACCCCTTCATATTTTTTTTCGAGATCGACATTCTGAAATATCGAATTACTCGCAACACGGTTTGGATTTCTTTATGAATATACTTCAATTCGCACTGGTCCAAAAGAGTGTTACATCTGCCACATATGTCCCATCAGACACTCTTACAGGCAGATCATATGGGGCGATGATAGGTCGTGCCAAATAGCCCCGTGGCACACTCCGCGCGGGATTTAATTTGAAAGCCAAAAAAATGGGAAAAAATAATACACTCTGATAGAATATTATATAAGGACGGGTTAAATGAAGTCGTGGCAAAAAATTGTTATTACTATGCCTAGTTTAATTGGCGGTTCACTTCTCCTTCTCACGGGTTTGCTGAATGGCCTTTACTTAGAAGGAAAGCCACTCTCGCTATGTGCAGACCCATATTCAGTCAATGGGTGCACATATGCAGCAACCCAAATGCCCAAGTCAGTCTTGTTTGAAAAAGGGTTTTGGATTGGAATCGAAGGGAACTACTGGCTCTTAGCGGTGGGCGTTATTGGGTCTATCGTACTATTCTTCGCATTAAAACTAAATGGTGTAACTGCTCAAAATTACGATCGGGTTGCCCAGCTTTCGGGTCTAGCCGACCTTAGAGCAAGAGGTGTAATTTCGGAAGTCGAATTTACAAAAATGAAAAATGAAATTATAGGTCAGGACGGTCCAAAAACCTCAAGTTCACCAAGTGCCCCTCACCTAGGAATGATAATTCATAAATGAAAAATAGGAATCAAAAGAAGCCTACGGAGCAATTCGAAAATATGCTTGCCTCCCTAATTCATCGATTTGAAAAGGATCTTAGGCACAGAAGTGAAGGGGCGGTTTTCACCGATGACCTTTTTCACAGTATAAAGAGCAGGCTAAAAATAAAGCTGAAATACATAGAGAAAATAGGCACTGAGATTCAAGAAAAAATGATCAAATTAATATGGCCCCGGTAGCCAGGACTAAATCGGTTCTTAGTTCCTTCTTTCCGTTCGTTCGTCACCCCGCTTGCGATTGTGGCGCCTCTGTGTTCCTACCATACTGAACCGCTGCGACCAACCAGAAGCCAATAACCGTCGCCCAAATGCCCATCTGGTAGGTCATACCCCAGTGAAGTAGGGCATACGCACTGAGACTCGCAACCGTGAACTCAGTCAATTTTCCAAGCATGCCTTCGAGACTGACAATCTCCGGAAACTCATCGTCGGTCGTTAGCTTTCGTCGTATGGCTTGGGTCGATACCGCATTAAGGCCGACAAAGACTCCCGCCATTACGGTGAAGGTTAGAGCGATCGGAAGTGATGGCATTGATGTAAAGCCGATCTTTGAAGCACCCAGAAGAAACACGGCAATTCCAGCCAAATGATTGTTTGACACCTTTGAAAGTTGCAGGCGAATTTTCTCGGCAATCCCTTTCGGATCTAGTGCTGGGTCTCTCAGAAAGCTTGACCCAACGACTGCACCAAATCCCAATGCCGCGAACGTCCAGGCCGACTGAATTGAAGTCAAACCGAACTGTTTCTGGACCACAGCGAAGACAATATAGTTCCAAATTCCAGTAGGAATCCAAAATAAGATCCCCCTCAAAATAAGAATACGTCGCAATTCAGGCTTATAGCCTAAATAAGTAAACGGCCGAAATAAGGACGGTGCCGCGGCGGCCCTCACGTTTTGCTTTAACTGCGACAAAATTAGGAAGGCGGTTCCGAAAAATGTAACCGTGTCGATCAAGATTCCAATAGTTGGAGAAAGCGTCATTATGATCAATAGTGCCAAGAGCGGCCCAACAACTGCTGCGCTTGATAACCCTCCGTACAGAACGGCCTGCGCATGCCGATCACTCCCACTGACAGGCAACCCCTTCGAATACGTTTCTTTTGAATTGTCAAAAATTTTCTGCAAAACATTTGAAAACAAAAATGCCCCAAAGGTCAAAAAGACCGTTAGATTGGATCCTTTCGATGGTGAACTCCACAAAACAAAGACAAAAAGCATGCATAACCCAGCCAAAATCTGCGATGCGAACAGAAGCTTTTTCAGAGATGATCTCGCAAGCATCGATGGAAGTAGCATGCCGCCGAGGGCGATCCCGAGACTCTTGAATGACCAGAGGTAAGCAGCCAGTTCAATCTTACCTGTGGTCGAATCAATAAGACTAAGAAGCGAGAAGAAAGACAAATGGTCACCAGTGCAAGTAATAAAACTCAAGGCCGCTAAAAAACGGTTCTCTTTATCAGCCTTATTCATTTAAGATCCTTTGGTTCGAGCGCTTTACAAAACCCTACCGAAATAATTGGAACATGAGTAGGCTTCACGTCACGCTTTCCGAGGGACTGAATCCACCGTTTTAAACTCCGTGTTCGATCGAGAATCAAATCGGCGTCTTCAGGCGAAACCATTTGAATCGTAAATGATAATTCTTGATTACGATGGCCTTCCTTTGCAAGAAATAGGTCAACATTCTTCATAATGAATTCGCTGGCTTTAGTTACCGCTCTAGGGTTGCTATCTTCAAAACGTGGAAGTTTCATTACTTGTATTGATGGAGTGATTTCTCCATTTTTGAACGTAATCAGCTCCAAGTCTTCGAGGGTCTTTAGATGTGCTTTTGAAATCGGACAAAGTGAAATCTTTAAGTCTTCGAGTAGCATCAATGACATATAAAATCGAAGAACTTCTGGTTGGTCGATTAGAAACTGCAACTGATCAGTTGAGTAAATACGATACACTTTAGCGGTCTCAAATAGGCCTTTTACCTCGGTATCAGCTGCAGGTAACAAGTATTGATCTAGATAATCTAAAATAGGTCCTTCACCAAAAACTGAGCGGCTGTAAGCCAAGAATAGCTCGCGCCGATCTTTTGGGGTCACCATTTCGAAGAATACGGAGAGTAATTTCTCAGAGGGCGGGTATTTTCCGCTCTCGATTAGTTGAAAATGACGCAGAGAAATGCCCAATTTTTTGGCCCCGCCAAGCTTTAAGTAATGGGCCTTTGAGTTGGCGATATTTTTTATCGTTTTCCATTTCTTCAAAAACTCTGACAAATTCAAGTGATTCCCCTTTGATGCTATTATATAGCGCCGATGATTTTTTTTACCACATTTTCTATTGCATGTGCCACGTTTTAGGTCTAATTGGAATAATGAAAGGACATATTTATGAAATTTTTATTGTTAATTAGTTTACTGTTTTCGACTACGGTCTTCGCTGGCGGCGGGGTTGTTGGTAATAACGGGATGCCCCCAAATAAGGATCACCGTACGACCATCAAAATGAGTGGGGGCGGAGGTGGTGGTATTGGCAACTACAGCCTAAATGGTGGAACCAATGGCCGCACTGTGGTTGAAGGCGCCGGTAAGAACTCCCAGCCAAAAGATGGCGGTACTTGTGGTCGATCGGCGATGGGTGGCGGTGGCGGCGGAATCGGTAACTAACCGAACATTCGGCAGGCTACTCAGTCAGTTCAATTTAGCATATTTAGAAATAAAAAAAGCCCACACTGGGAATTCCTTCTGTTACTAGCAGAAGGCCAGCATGAGCCTGTACTCCGTAAAGAGCAGCCTCATCATTAACCGATTCCTAAAAAAAGTGTGAGCCCAAAATTAAAAAACGCAAACGCGTTCATAAAGGGGCGAAATCATGTATTTATTTGTTCGCAATCTATGCGAGAAGGAATTGTCACGTCTTTTTTTCGACATCAATGCCACACAACCAACCAGCAAGTTGCCTGTAACCCAGAAACAATTAATCTGGTTTCTTGCTCCGACCGTTTCGGCCATTTTGGCGATGCTCGCGGTGAGTTCATGTAATTTCTCGAAATCAATTGAGAATGACCAGGGCTCAGTGTTGAACAGTGTCGCACCTACCGGGTCGGCGCCTGAACTTAGGACGTCAACTGAGGCAACTCCTTCGCCAAGTGCAACAACTCAACCATCGCCTCTTGCATCGCCGTCACTGCACTACGTGCCTGCTAGTTTCGCATTCTCGGTACGCTGGCAGCGAGACGGACAAGACCCATCGCCTTGGGTCGAGCGAACGACAGCCCCAATAAATGAAGGCGATAACGCTCGGCAAACGACTGAAAAAGAAATCACACTACTTTCTGATATTCCGAACCTAATTGAAATCAAGGCCGAACTGCCGATGACTGTTGGCCAGTTCAGGTCGGGACAAGTTGCCGTTGAGCTAGTTGCGATTGATGAAAGCAGTCATTCGGCCACTCAAATACCAACAACCCCGATGTTGGCCACTGAAAACACCAGCGCAAGCGATCACTCGACGCTCTCATTTCAAGTTCAGAATATTCAAACTCAGTTCAGTAGCGAACGAGAGTCTCGAAAAATCTGGATGCTGACAGCTAAACAGCCTGATGGCACCCTTGTGTACTCAAACTCATTTACATTGCGCACTTTACCCACAGAATTTCGAGTGACACCGGTCACCTTATCAAAGGCAATCGACGCAGGTGTGATGCTAAACAAAAAAATCATCAGACCTGAAGTCGGTACCTTATCACTTCAACTCATGCAGGTAATACTAGTTGAAAACTTTGGCATCAACGCAATCGACGTCGATATGAACGTGAAGAGCTTCGCGAATGTCGGTCACATAGCCAACCAATACGCCATTGATCGCCACGCGTGTTTTACCAATCAGAAAATCGATCTAGATTTTGACCTACTCTCTAGCGAACTCCTGATTTTTCCGATTGATGACCGGCTTCAACCGCTCATCAAGAAATTCGAGAACGCTCCAGAATCACTTGGACAGATTAAGTTAATAGTAGAAGCCGGCGGCACAAAGGCGTTTGGAGTGTACTCAAAAGACCCGGGTGCAAAAATAGCTAAACTGGTTGCTAACGGCGCCCATCGAAAACCATCACCAGTGACGGCGGTTGAACGTTGCCACGCTCAGTGCCCAAAGCCATTTAATCACCAAATTCCTACAAATAGTTTGAACCCCAACGGCCAACGTGCATTTGAATTCTTTTGGGATGAACTTCGCAGGCTCTGGCGCACGACCTTCTGGGGAAACACTCCATTTCCTAAAGATTATGTGGCTTCGTGCTTGAACTGTTACAAAGGCGACCTATCTGCCTGCGACGCCTGTCGGGCATTCGAAGAACCTTCAAACAGCAGCCCTCGAGATCTTCATCGGCTATATTGTAGTGAAAACAACTTCACTGAGAAACCCACAACGAGTTGGGAAGATAGCCCAGAGAACGGCACCTACCTAGAAGGCACTGAAGACATTGCCCTCAGTATCGATGCCTCGCCTACTGGATTAAGCGCACAGATTCGCTATTCATCGCCATCTCAAAGTGAAGACCCTGTCGTTCGAACGATTCAACTCATGACCGAGCCAGTCGTGATTCGATTCGACGGGCAAGATCAAGGTCGGGCTGCCGCAAAGTCAGGATCACACAGGTAGGCATATGAAAGACACTCACTCAATAATACTTGCCGGTGTGATGGCACTAAGTCTTTCGGCCTGCTCAACTACCCGCAACCGAACGAAGTCACTAGCTACGATGGCTGGGGCGGCGGTGATAGGCGGCACTATTGGTGCGATGGTAGCTCCGAAAAATGAAAATGGAATGGCTCATACTGCCCTTTGGGGCGGTGTGAGCGCCGCATCGGCCGGAGCGATCAGCTTATTTGTCTTTGACGAAGAGGCGAAGCGCGAAGCGGCTGAAGTGAGAGCCTCAAAACTAGAAAAAGAACTCGGTGAATTTCGCGCCAGCATTGAACCACAACTGGTCGCGAGCAATGAGGTTCAGGCCACCAAGAGTTTGCCGCCTCAACTTCAACACTTAGTCACCCCAGCCAAGTGGAGCCTTTACCGAGTCGATCGTTGGACAACTGTGGGTGACAACGAACTCGTTCATCAAGATCAGCTTTTTCGATTTGAACAATCGCAATTAAACCCACAGGCACCGAAACCCAAAGGAGAATAATTCATGAATGCTTTCGAAAATGACCTAAAAACAGCCGCTAGAACGATTAAAAACCCGGGGTTTTTGTGGTGTCTAAACCTCAAACTCGCCGCTTTTATCGCCACAGTAGTGGCCGCTCACCCGGCACTCGCTGATCGTAACCTGACCGAAGTAGCAAACTCAGCGGTCACCCAGACCACAACGGTAGCAAAAGCCGCCTCACTCTTAGGGTTGATGGCTGGAGCCGTAGCGTTTCAAATTCCGGGTGCTGCGCACTGGGCTCGCGGCGTTTTCATTTCAGGAATGATCGGTACCGCCATCGCATTTGGTGGTTCAAGCATCATGAGCGTCATACGCGGAGTTTTTGGCGGGTAGCTTTTCGAATTGAGAGGGAGCAAACAAATGATTCAAGGATCTCGACTACTCAACGACAATGGCCCAGTACTTGGCCTTAACGTCTTTGATCTCATGGCCGCGATCACCTTGCTACTGATCGGAACCGAAGTTCTCGATCACACGGCGATTGAGGTAGCCTCGCTAGTAGCTCCGTTTGCACTTCTAGGCTTTCTCGTTCCGATTCGTCTAAGATCTCGACGAAGAATCATTCGCGACCGCATTTACTATTGGGCTCTTAAGCTTGGATGTCGTGGACTTTGTGGAGGGCGAATTTATGTTCCCAAGCAATATAGCTGAACTCTCACACGTCGAAGAACTCGACGGCATCAACTACTACGTCACTGTCGATCAAAAAGTCGGTGCGCTATTTTCGATTCTTCACCAAGACATTGAATCATCAAGCGGCCCTACGTTTGAAGCCTATTTGGGCCGAATCAAACCAGGAGTTTTGGTTCGATTTATATCAAGCACTGAATTTAGCCGTAGCCATCGGTTGAATGTCTTTCGTCTAAATGCGATGAGCAAAATCGGATGGACCGAATCAAACTTACTCATCGCAATCGAGACCAAGCCGCAAATCAGCAGTATTTTAAGAAGTTTTCTCACGATCAAAAACAAGTCAGATCACAGTGATTTCGAATCAGAAATTTCACACCTCAATGCTGCCGCTGACCTCGAAGGGTTACTCTCTCTCGGGGCAGTCAGTCTAAATGCCTCAGAGATCGAAGCCCACTTTCAAAAGCAGGCTCTAGAGCTTGCGCAGTCGTCAACGGGCGCTCACTCGGGCTGTGAACACATCGGTGTCATTCGCCTTTGGAAACAAGCCGCTCACCCCATTGACCGACACACAGTAGCTTACCTACGCCAACAGATTCAGCCCCCGTTTGAAATAGTGGTAAATGTTACCAAAGTCTCAGATATGCGTGCGCAATACTTACTTCGTCGCAAGCGAGCGCAGCTGCTTTCATCGAATGATTCACTCAACTCACAAAGCCTAGATACCGCCACCGAAGCGACTGAAGAAACGTTGCTTGCGGGTAAGTCTTTAGTCAACGTCGAGTGGCTACTCATTTTAAGACGCCTCGACGAAGCAACACTCAAGGCTGACCTCGCGCAATCACTGCGAACCCTCTCGCAAATAGGTGACGTGATGGTTGAGGTCGAGGGTGTCGGCCCCAGTCTCGCGGCAGCAAGTCTAGGCGGTAACTCTCATCACAGCTTTCTTGAGCTACACGATAAGGCGACTGCTTACTTGCCCACGCAAATTGAGGGTGAACCCAACCGGCTGCGCGATATCGCGCTAGGCGCATTGCCGCTTCACCGTATCGATGGGTCGGTGTACTTCTTTGATCTTTGGGCTAAGGGGTATGACGGCGCGAACTGCATCATCAACGGCCGGCGTGGTAAGGGCAAAAGCGTTCTTGCTAATCTAATTTCTTCAAGCTTGCTTCACGACGAACGCGTGCGACTGATTAAAGTCGATGTGGGTGGCTCATACACCAAAGAGTGCGAACTTTTCGGAGGCAACCACATTCAGTTTAATCTCTCTGAACCGTCTGGGCTAAATCCGTTTCAGTATTTAACCCAAACTGATTACCGCGAGGACGCGGCGATGATCATCACTGAGTTCCTCTCAACCTTAATCTTAGAATCGAAAGAAACGAGTCTAACCAAAGAGATGCAAGGCGATCTAGAACGAGCAGTTCTTCAGTTTTGCGAACAAGCTGGTACCACGGGCACACAGTCACTAGATGGATTTCTGAGTTTTTCGGCTGATATACCGCGCCTGCAGCTTCTTAAGCGGTTCGCCAAAGGTGGAGTTTTTGCGAACGTGCTCTCGTCAACTGATAACGATCGTGAGCCCCGCCGCGTAAAATCGAGATACACATACTACAACTTCGAACGCTTACAGAACGCAGCCAATGAAGATTTCTCACAAGCCGTCATGGCCGCAGTGATTGCTGAAGTGAACCTCGAAGTCTTGGTGGCTGGCGATGCCAAGCGCGGCAATGCAAACCGCGTGGTTTTCTTTGCAGATGAAACCCCGTTCTTTATTCAAAAGAATGGAAGGTTCTTCAAGCTGACCACGGCCAACTTTAGAAAATTCGGGCACGGCACCATTCTGATTGCCCAAACCACCAAAGATTTCGAGCTGACCAAGAGCGATGGCTCCACCGATTACGGAATTTTGATCAATAGTCCTATTCGTTTCTTTTACCAAGTTGACGACACTCCCGAAGTGTTTCGAGATCGATTTGGGCTCACTGATCTTCAAATTCAATCCATTCAAAACCTAGGTAAAACTGAGGCGTATCGTGAAGTATTTTTGCAAGACGAACTCGGTGGGCGGGTGCTGCGAGTTCAAGTGACACCTGAAGAATACTGGCAAGTCACTAGCTCAAGAAATGACAACGAAAGAATTCAAGCGTTGCTTCGAGCGGTTCCAAATCTCAAACTCAAGGAGGCGATTCAATGTCTATCAATCACTGGATGATGAGAGGCTTAGTTCTGACCGCCGTTTCCTTAACAAGCATTTCTCGCACTGCTCACGCTTTTGATCCGTTCACGGTTATCACCGTGGGCTCCGCTACCGCAAACGCCCTTGAATCGATTGGCAGTGTGGCAGAAAGTGCCGCTGAAGTGTCTCAGACTCTTTCACTGACCAGTGACCTTGCTAGTGAGTTTAACGAAGAGGCCGGATACCGTGACACCGACCCTACTGTTAACAAAATTCACGAAATCGAGCGTCTGGGTTATGAAGCGGGATATACCCAAAGCGAGCTTGATGACTTACTGTCTGATAGTCGCAGTTCTGAAAGTCGGTTAAACGACACCCTTCGAAAAATGAAACGCTCAATCAACCTAACCAAGCGGGTTTTAGCGCTAGCCGGAGTTTCATCTAAAAAGGCCTCAGAAATAGCTAACATTGAACAAGTTAAAAGCAGAAAAGAAGAAAAAGAGATTCTAATCAACATTCACCG
>CAITVN010000136.1 GCA_903895855.1 Oligoflexia bacterium
AATCATCTCTTGGCCCATGGCGTACGAGGTGTCTGATTGAGTCGCGGCTGAAACGACCGCTTGATCAATGAGTTTTGCTTTTAGTTCAATCAATCGGTCAACGAGTTGGTAGGTCGCTTGGCCGCTTTCAATGAGGTCATTAAGTTCTGCGAGTGAGCGCACGCTTCGAGGCTCTAACCCCTTAGCGCGTTCAACAATCGTTTGAACCGTTTCAATTTGATACAAAGTTTCGTCAATACCGCGGTTGATTGAACGAATGAGTTCAATCTGGTCTGAGCCGACACCGACTAATTGCGAAAGGCGGTTTAGTTCTGAGGTTTGGCTTTCTAGAAGTTTTAATAAAACCACAACGTCTTCACCAAAAAGAGCGTGAGCAGTGGGCATACTGAGCGTGAAACTGCCAAAGGCCACCAAAATGAGGCCGATTTTGATGCGTAAACCACTCATATTGCCACCTTTTTTGTGCGTTTAAACAGGTATTCTCGGTTCTGATCACAGCGAAGCAGTCGATATTCAGCCTCGGTTGGGTACAGCCTCGCCACTCGTGAAAGAAACGGTGTTTTGATTAAGCACTCTGAGTACTCGCCTCTTGCTTGTTTGAGCCTTCGCAGTAACTGGCTTTCTGTTTGGTTTAATCCCAACATGCCTTGGTACCCAGCGACGTCTTCACCTTGGCGAAGCAAGATTCGAATCGGAGCATTTTGAAAAATACTCTGCCCCGCTTCGTCAGAAACGAGGTCTCGTAAACTTTGCGTGATCGCGATGACAGCAGCACCGAGTTTTCGGTACTCACGAAACGCGCGCTGCACACCCACCGCATCATCGCGCATGAAGTTCCAACACTCATCAAGAACGATGTAAATCGTGTGATTGGTGGTGCGTGAACGCAAGTAAGTGTCAATTTTTTCGAATAGTACGCGAACCGACTGGGGTCGGTCTTTTGATGAAAGGTTTGAAAGTTCAATGCCGGTGAACTTCCCAGGCGTTGAGATTTCAGTAATCGCCTGAGCAACAATCGTTTCAGTTTCACCCCTCGAATAGGGTTCAAAGTACCGGGAAGCGCCCAGGTTATCACCGCTGCGAAGGTCAATTCGATTTTCTAAGAACTGAATGAAGCTATAGTTGTGATCGACAAACAAAACCGAGAAATCGTTTCGCGAACGGTTTAGTCGATCTAGTATGAGGGCAGTAAAAAACGATTTACCACTACCAGTAGCACCGCTCACTAACCAGTGAAGTGACTCTAGGCGAGAATCCATCGGATCAAACGAAAGTGAGCGTCCGCCTAAAGTCGTGAGCAGTGTGACCACCGTTTGTGGATCACCCAGGTTCGGAATCAGATCACAAACCGTCACAGCCCGACAAACGTGCGAACGGTGAAACCTTGGTCTCGTGCCAGTTACCGAACTGAGTGCAAGCTTGAGATTTTTTTCTTTTAGCCAATATTGAGAATTCAACTCAAGCTCTGTCTCTGACGCGATCACGACACTGAGCTCATAGAGATTTTCGATTCCGCGAGAAATCGCTTCAAGCACAGTTTCGGTGTCTTCAAACGAAACTTTGGCATCAATGTCTCGAAGCTGGCTCATAGTCGGCGCCGAATTGCGGCGATTGACTTCGATTGATCGACGTATCGAATCAGTCTTAAGTGGTAAAACCCGCACGAAGATTTGAAATTCGGTCACCGAAGCTAGTTGTTGATACAACCACAATGGATCAGTCAGTGCGGGTAACCGAACCAGTGAGTAAACATGGTGAAACTCGCCGAGCTGTCTCGCTACAGCGCTATCGGTAACGTTTAGTATGACTCCGTCAGCCTTACTTTGTTGTGAAAAGTAGAGAGACTGTTTTCCGGCTTTTAGAATATCGAGCAATGATTCTTTAGCCTCAACTAAATCATCCTCATCCAGAGTCTCTGGGGCGTGCATTAGAATTGGTCGATTGCCAATCGCAGAACTGACGAGGGGTGCCTTACCACCAGATTTTTGAGTCGCGAACGACAACTTCCCAACGATCAGTTCAATTCGAAAAAGAAAGGTTTCGATCCAGCCGGATTTCAAATACTGCGTAGTCAGTCTTAAGCCGATATAACTGACAACAATCAACGTTAATGATACCGCGTGATACGACGACTGCGGGCCAAGCACTAAGATACTGGCACCAGTCATGAATGCGAGAAATAGTATCGCTTCGGTGGGCACTCCAAAAACTAGAGGCTTACGAAGCATGTGACGGCACGTAGTTTCAGAAAATTTTCTCATGTTTTTTGCCCCTCTTTAAGTCGAACCGACTAGCGAGCTTGCTTTGAAATGTAGGCCCAAACGCCGTTCAACCCGAGCAGGCAAACGATTGCGACTACGACTCTAACGGTTTCTTCTTTTGCGATGGGGTCACCCTTGATGTGGCCAAAGATGTTCTTGGCCAAATATCCAAGCGAGAGAATCGGAAGAATTCGGCCCGTGAATGAGTCGACCAGATTCTTAAGTGCTGACTCGAACTCGGCAGCGTTGGCTGTTTGAGACGAGAGCATTAGTAAGATCACTAAATTTGTGTACTTTGCGAACGCAAGATTGACGTATTTCACCAGAAACTTCCCCTTTTTCGAGTGTGAACGAATTAGAATGGGTCTTGGGTGCGAGTGAACAGCAGTCACCCAGACCCAAGACTTTTTATGCTTTTTTAGTTGATTGATTCGAATTTTTGATCGAGCTGAGTGCGAATCCAAAGCCGCCTAATAATTTAGGGCCTAGGATATATGTCGCAAAGACCGCGACCAAAAATTTGCGTAAATTCAGGAACTTGTTATCGTTTTTGAAATTACGTTTTTTGGCTCACATATTTTCAGGGAATCGGTTATAGCTGAGGCAACTCTTAGCGGAGTTTTGGCTCATGCTGGCCCTTCTATTTCAAGTAGAGGGGATTCC
>CAITVN010000137.1 GCA_903895855.1 Oligoflexia bacterium
AAAGAGGAGAGCCCCAAAACCCAGAATTACAACAAGTGTCACCAGTAACGCCATCACGATCGCCATGACCCTGTTGAATTTCCACTTCACGAGAAAATTCACAATGGGATTCAACAGGATGGCCATCAGGATCGAAAAAACAATGGGCACATTAGCGCAGCTTCGCATTCGGCGCTTGAAATGGCGACTGGAGAATTTTGCGGATTATTAGACCATGACGACCTGCTTAGTCTCAATGCCCTTGAAGTAGTCGTTAGGGCATTGAACGAAAACCCAGAATTCGATTTCATTTATTCAGACGAAGATTACCTATTAGCAGACGGTTCCCAGAGGGTCTCACCTTTTTTTAAACCCGACTTTGACCTCGACTTGCTGCGACTACAAAACTACATTTGCCATTTCTCGGTTATCAGAACAAAAATTTTGCACGAAGTGGGTGGATTTAGCGAGGGGCTCGAAGGCAGTCAAGACCACGACTTGTTTTTGCGAGTCGTCGACTCAGTTTCAGAGTCACGGATAAAACACATCTCCAAAATACTCTACCATTGGCGCATTTGGTCTCAATCTGTGGCTTCTGGCGCTGGTGCGAAGCCCTACACTTTCATTGCCGCACGAAAGGCCGTACTGAGGCACTTAGGTCGAAGAAAAGAAATAGGCCGGTTAGGTTCACTCTCGGGCGCCTGGCACCCGGTTATTTATCAGGCACGAGACAGTGAAGTTTTTCAAATTTTCTGGGACCTTCGATCTGTCCCAGAAAACAAAATTGAATCGATCATTAAAAGTTTTCTCAGAAGTCACACCCATGAAATCTGGGCGATTACCGTATTGGTCAATACCGAAATAGCGCCTATCTCACTTCAAGATTCAGCGACTGTGCAGACCCTTTTCTCGAGCCCCAGCGACTCTTGGCAAAAGGCTTTTCAAAATTCGCCCCTCAAATCATCTGACCGGCCTGTTTGGATTATTTCAGGCGACCTCGATTTCGAAGGTGATGAACACTTTACTAGCGCATATAAAAGAGTCGAGCACAGCTCAATTGGGGCCATCGCCCCAGCTTTTGCAAACTCTTCTCGGCGATACTTGCAGGTGGGTTATCTCATTACCAAAACAGGCTGGCTCGGTGCCCGATTTGAAAACGAGCCAATTGGGTCTTTTGGACATTTCGGCCGCCTAACCGGCATTCACCAGGTCAGCGCAATACAATGGAATGGTAGTCTATTCCATTCCGGTCTTTTTCTGTCGCAATTACTAGAAACAATAGACTCGCGTCTAGCAACGCTAAACGCTCTAAACATCGAGTTCGTGAATCGCGATGCCATTGTAAATCTAGCCTTAAGTCTAGAAATCTCACGTCTAGGATTGAAACTACTCGTTAATCCGCTCGCGATATTGATAGATCGAAACCCAGCGTCGTCAATTTCAACTCATTTTTCAGAAGAGGAATGGCTAAGTTTGCTGAAAGTCTTTCAAGACAGCATTCCTGATATTGATCCTTTTTACCATCCGATGCTCTCACAAGATCCGGCTTTTTTTGACCTGCGTCGCAACTAAACCCACCTGAATTATCGAGTTAGGCGACTCATTATTTTTCTCACCGGTTGATGAACGCACGGCAAAAACGCTTTTGACCACGAATTCAACCGGTCTACCATTTTATGTCTCAAAGGTTTTTCAATCAGTGGGGGCACCACTGAATAGTACTGTTCAGGAAATTGAATTCTGCGGCCGGCGATGCCCAAACTATGAAAATAAGCCTTATCCCGTGTAAACAACCGTTGTTCTTCAATGGCTTCATGGTGCAACCGATTGAGCTGCAGGTACTCCAGCTCCTCTGCTGTAACTCCTCGCGTCAACGACTCGTGATGAATCCCATAAAGATCTCCAAAATAGACATTAATAAAACCCGCTTCAATTGCTTTTAGATTCAAATCGACATCTCCAAATCCTACTGGCATCCAGCTTTCTTCTAACCCCCCCAATTCATCGTACCGACATTTCGAGACCATTGCGGCAGCAAACGTAATACCAGTCTTAACGCATTGAACTTCAGGAAACTGATTCAATCGATCATTTCCGTGACCAATCGTTGCGAGCCCCGGCCCAACAAGTCTAGGTAAAAAAGTAATGCCTCCGTGCTGAATTCCCCTTGAATCAGGAAAATCTAGACGAATTCCAGCAAATGCAACCCTTGTATTTGCACTTAACTCACCGACCAATGTTTCTATGACTTCGGGCGACTTCAGCTCAACATCATTATTCAAAAGGAGAAGGTAGTCACCCTCGGTCGAAAACCGTTTAATCGCTTCATTATTCATTCGCGCAAAATTAAAATGACGATCATAGCGCATCTCTATAAATTCAAAATTAGCTCTCTTATTCGAAACC
>CAITVN010000138.1 GCA_903895855.1 Oligoflexia bacterium
CTGCGTGATGTGACTGCGTGATGTGACTGCGTGATGTGACTGCGTGATGTGACTGCGTGATGTGACTGCGTGATGTGACTGCGTGATGTGACTGCGTGATCGCGGCTCCGAAACTTGTTGGTTACCTCATTGTAACTATTGTTGCAGTTTTCGCTTCATGGCGCTCAAGTGCTGCGAAGTTCGGCCTGTCGTTCTTCAATGATCCGTATCCACTCAGACCGATTGTGAGAAGCGCAGACCATGCGACAATTTTCTAAAGTGGATGATCCGCCCAGCGACCAGGGGTGAATGTGATCTAGCTGCAAGTACCATCGAGATTTACAGCGTTTTTGAGTGATTGGGCTAATGAATTCGCACATGCCTTGGCTGCGATCTCGTATTTTTTTTCGAATGAGCGGGCTAAAAGTTCTGGAGTGGATGGGTCGCATTTTCGAGTGAATAAGAATTGCTTCTATTTGAGTATGGTCGCTTTCGTTGGTCGGTATTTTTACCGCCGACGTCGGCGGTGATTGTTTCAGGACTGCAGTCGAATTTCGGATAAGAGCCATGTTTTGCAGAAGTTTCTGCGGTTTATCTGTTGTGGTGATTGTCTGCGGGTCTGGAATTTTCACCTTTCGGCCTAAACTCTTCCTGAGTTTTTGTGCAGCCTCTCGGTTTGTTTCTTGGGTTACCGTTTTTTCTAAGAGATATAGAAATAATCCAGGTAAGTCTTGGGTTGATAATGAGTGAGAAAATAGAGCGGCTAGCTTTTCAGCGTGGGCTAATTGCTCGGAACTCAGTTCAATACTTACTTTTGTTTTTACCGAGACAGGTTTTAGATTGAGTGTCTGACGAATCACTTTTTCGGTTTCACGAGCCGAAGTGCCTTGAGAGGCTTCAATGGCTAGCTTGATCTGATCAATTGATAGCTCTTCGCTGCGTTCGATTTTGGCAATGGCACTTATATGGCTTAAATTGAGCTCTCCATTCTCGAGATTTTCGTGAATCATTTTCTTGATTTCAGGGCTTTGTGTTTGAAGTGTCAAGGCATTAATTCGCCTCATGGCCGCACCTTCAGAGTATTTTAGTTCTTTGGTGCAAAACTCAAAGAGACTTGAATATCCGTAATCATTGTAAATGCGTCGAGCGCGCACGAGTTCTAATAGGTTAAGAATCTCAATAAGAAGCCTCGATTCTTCGCCGGTTTTTGTCTTTAATTGTTTCACGACTTCGGTGTTGGTCATCATGAAAGTTTGAATAACACATGTTTTTAGGGATGATTTTTTCGCCTACAGTGGCGCCGAGGTAGACTATTTTTTTACCTGTGTTCGGCGGGATGTTTGCTCAGAAAACATCGCAAGATGGGCCTATTAAGGGTTTGCGTCTTGCTTCTAGATCGGTGCTCGTGATGTAAAAGTATATCAGAAAATCAGCCTGAAATGGCGTCAAGTAGAATTTTTATCGAGACAAAAAAATCGCGAACTAACAGTGACTCTTCTCAATCTACGGCCAGACAGTGGCGGCTGCGCGATCGAAAACTTTCGACACAGGAAATTCGCGGCAACGTCGAAAAACAGTCTTGAGCTTCGTGGCTTAAGGAAAGACTTTAGTGCCATCGTGCCAAAAGTGAGGCTGGCCTCGTAAAATAATAATACTTGACTAAATTAATCAATATATGATACACGGCCTACCTCAGGAGAACGCGCCCATGTCGATGCCCCAGTCTTTGCTCGCAAATCATGCTTCATTAAACCTTTTGATTCACCGGTTTCGCATTCCGTTTGCACTTGTGGTGATCGCTCTTTGTCATAGCGTCGCAAGAGCAGAGGTCGCTGGCATGCCCGGAATGGAGATCGGCCTTCCTTTCCTGGACTATTGTATTATTAAACCCAACGGTGCACTCAATTATTGGAAAAACGACGGCAAGTGCATTAAGAGCGCGATTGAGCAGATGGCTAGGGTATCTGACATTCGAATCGTTGCATTTGAAATGAAAGAAATTAAATTTGGGCGGAAGGTCGATACTCTGGTCGGCAAGCTTTCGCAGCCGGTAGAAGTGTCAGCGAGTTTGTACCAGCTTGAAGCGAGCGAGCTTGAGAATTCACTCAATGCCGATTTTCCGGAGCTTTTAGAAAATATAGACGAAGCGATGAGTTATTCTCGATTTGTGAAAACAGCAGACGCTAATTTGGTGGGCCCTCAATGTTCTTTCACTGAACTGACAGGCCAGGTGGCTCTGGGTGAATTTCGTCGATTTAAATTTCATTGCGAAGATGTGCGTCGTTGGTGGGGCGGGATTGACAGCACGAATCGCGGAGAGCTTTCGATCGAGATCTTATCAAGAGAACTTCCGTTCAAGTGGATTGTCGAGCATATCCGAGCCGGTTCTCAATCAAATTCTCAATCTAGGCCACGCGCCGAGGGGCGCCGTACAGAGACATATCCGCACAATATTCCCCAGTATTAAGGCACTCGTGGCTATCCTAGTAGCGGTTGCTGGCACTCAATCGCTCGATTTGGCTTAGCTGGTTAGGTACATTGAGCGATGACCTGAGGTAGAACGATGCCTGGTGAACTTGAGTGAAATGAAATCGGCACACTTGGCGAGTTGTCGCTGAGCCCCGTCGCGATCGATTACTTTCGCACGAGGGCACAGGTTTGTTGGATTTGGTTTAATTGGATTCGATCTTATTTTTTCAATCTTATGTAAATAATTACGAAGTACGAAATGCCAAAAATGTAATGCTACTTATCCGGCTAATGATTGTAAATTCAACCAATAATCGAGATCGAAGGTCATGGCCTCAACTGAGAGGCCGAAATGACTTTCGACATCTGGTCGTCGACTAAGGAAGAATTATGAATAGCCCAATGTATACTAAAATGATCGTAGCAACTCTATTTTTCGTATCCTTAACGGCATGTGAACGTGTCGGTACCGGAAGAACACAGTACATTCATTCGCCGAAGCAAGACATGAAAGTCACAAAAACAATTGCCAGTGACCTCGCTGATGGCGTTTGTGCGCGAATCGAGATTCACAATGATTTGCAATTGCGCTTGAAGATTGAAATGGAGAGACCCGATCACGTCACTTATTGGGAAGACACAGAAGACTATTTTAATTCAGCAATTTCTTTGTATGTGAGTCGACCGAAGCAAGACTGGTGCTACACCTGTGACAATTCGGCGTATCAGGATAGTTCGCAATATACCGTGAATTACCAATTGCCTGTAGGGTCAACTGCTGCAGCTGAAATTCCACATTTTCTCTATGAAGATTATGCGCTTTCTCCAGGAGCTAGTGCGAGTCTAGAGCGAACGCAGCCAGGTGACACGTTTTCGTTCGAAATTCCGTACGATGAATCGAAAGTCATTGGTGGCGATCGCTCTCAGGTTTCGTTTTCAACGCAACTTGGCTTCAACGCTTTTCCGATTGATATCGCGACAGGTGCACCTAGCGAAGCTGACTATCCGGCCGGCTTTTCGCTCACCTCTAAGATATTAGAGAGTAGTGAAACGGATACCGCTGCCGACTGCGGGTATGTTTATTCGGTTTCATGGAACTCTATTAAGTAGTAAGTAGGGCGTTTCGCATTGCTGAAGTTGCGATCTCAATTGCCGAAATCAATAGCACTTTTGATCTTGATCAAATGTGACATTTTCAAAATTTTGTGTACCTATCGAGATCGCTTCAACGATCGTCGTTGTTAAATTTTGACTGATTGAAACCCCAGTTTTTCTGCCAAAGTAGAGAACTGAATTGGGGGCCGTGTGACCTGTGACCCATTTTGGTGCGCCTTTTTTAAGGCAAGGGTCTGCGAGGGCTGATCTTGCTTGCTTGAATTCGGCTTCTCTATCAGAGGGTGTCGGAAACCAGTGAATCGTCTGAAGTTTGCCGGTCTGCTTATCGAAAAGAAATGATGCCGATACCCTTTTCATAGTGGGATCGAAGTAGGCCCACGTTATTTTGTCATTTGGTCCGCTATAATTTTGCTCTTTTGCCAGTGACTGTGGGGTGAGTGAATTGAATGTCGGCGTACCAAATTTTTGTTCGATAGTTTTTTGGTCACTTACCTCGATAGGTAGAGTGAGAATTTCGTTGAGCTGAATTTTACTAATTATCTGAATGGCCGCTTGTTGCTTTGAGGCAGTTGCGCAGGCAACGAAGGTTAGTAACCCAACAACGAGAAGTGTAGCCGCTGCTGATTTCATTTTTTCCGCCCAATTTTGAAGTGAGGTCCGAATTTAGTTTGGATCCCTATTGAGACCGTTCTCGTGTGCGCGCAAATGTGTCTGAATGCAGTCCTCATCTTTGTCATTGTTTAGTGACAGTAGTTTATGAGGTGAAGACTTCCTGTCAAGTTGATAGCAGTAGATATGATGTGGTTGGTACGGTCTTCGCAATCGTGGCCTTTCAATTCACCGCCACAGTGGAGGTACTTTTGGTAACGGGTTAAGACTGAGTTTCAGGCGTGGCCGAGCCGTCTTGAGTGATAATTGAATTAAGACACGCACTCCCCAGAGGTAAGGGCTGAATCAGGGGTTAACTTGTTGATTTTACAATATAAAAATATCTCAGGTCATGCAATACATCGAGGTGAGGCTGGCAGCCTTTGGTGCGTCAACCGAGTGAAGCACTTTGATTCAAATTTGTTGCGCGATGCGTTAAATAGGGGTAGGTTGCCCGTATATGAAAGAGCAACTCGCCATTCAAACATTGATGCGCAACCGGTACGGCGAACTTCGAGCTAAGAACTCAAGTTACTCGATACGCGCCTTCGCAAGAAAGGTGGGTTTGAATTCGGGCGCGCTGTCAGGAATTATCAATGGCAAGAGAAACGTTTCAGCAGCATTGGCACGTAGAATTTGCGATCGCTTGATGCTCGATCCGCAAGAGCGAATGGAGCTCTTGGGCTTATTTCCTGAAAAACGCAATTACCAGAGGTCACCAAGCGTGCAAGGCTCGCACGAGTCGTTAGGAGTCAGTAAGTTATCGGAGTCGTCTGAAACACCTGGGTTTCATGAGGGTGACGAGAGACCCCTTGAAGCAACGTACTTGCAGCTCAGTGCCGCCCAATTTCGAATCGTTGCCGAATGGCAACATTTTGCGATTCTTGCGCTGATGCGAACAGAAGGGTTTAGTAGCGATGTTCACTGGATTGCAAAAAAATTGCGACTCAGTCAAACAAAAGCCGAACAGGCAATTTCAAGATTAATTTCAATTGGAACTGTTGAAAAATCGACTGACGGAACGCTCACGCGGGCCTCAAAGAAGTTTAGAACCACTGACGACATCGCAGATGTGAGCGTACGGCGGTCACATGAAGAAAATTTTGACTTACTCAAAGCATCGCTTGAGCGAGACTCTGTAAAAGAGCGCGATTTCACTCACGACACTCTCGCAATTGATCCTAAAAATATTGGCATGGCAAAAGAACTGATCCGCAAGTTTCAGGATGAGTTCGCAAAACTAGTGGAGTCGGGCAATAGAACGGAAGTGTACCGTCTCTCCATGCAATTTTTTCCGTTATCAAATCTAGACAATGGAGATAACCCCAAATGAAAAATGCAAAACAACCTAATCACTTCACCTCTCATTTTTTGATGAAAGTCCTGGCAGGTACCGTGACCAGTACCGTAGTAGGAACTCTGGCGATTGCACTCGCTAGCTCGCCGGCAATGGCCGAAAAAGTCGGCAACGGCGGCGGCGACGATATCGAGCAAGCGGGCTACGTAGCCAAATACATGAGCTACCATGCCCAGGCCACTCGGTGGTTGAATCGCTTTAACGCTGACGGATCGCTCGCCGAAAAGCTCTCGGTTGATGCCGCGACGGCAACATTAATTATGAAAGAATTTGCCGCAGGCTCTGATCCCAGTGTCACAGTTGAATTTTTATCTAGAGGTCACAAGGTAAATGAAAAAGTCTTGGGACTAGCTGATGACCGAATTTGCGGTAATATTCCGACAGAAAAGCGCATTGTTTGCAGCATCGATCAGTGGGATAAAGCCGAAAAAGGAGTGGGCAAAGGCGACTATTCGTATGGCAGTGCGATATTCGTAGCGCTCGATATTCATGAGCGTCTGGGTGTTGCTGGCGTGCTTGAGCAAAATCAAGGCCCGGTCTCACAGTACCCGTTTTCGAGTCAAATTCTCAAATTCAGACACCCTGACATTCGCGAAGTCACGGATTACGAATTTACTGATAGGCCTGCTACTGATGAAGAGCTACACAAACCAGTTGAAGTGGCCAGTGATCTCAACGGCACGTGGGCCGTGGCTAGTGTGTATTGCAAAGATGAGTCTGGGCGACATTTCGGAACGAAAGATCTCAGGGAACTTCAAGATCAGTTCAAATATCAGATAACACTTTCGATCGCGAACGGTAGCGCGACAATATCTGAAACTGATGTTGACGGTGTAATGCTTTTGGTAGGCTATCTTGAGCGAAAGAACAGTCTTTTGGAATTTAAGACCGAAAGCGTTAAGCTAATGGATGCTCACCCTGCCGATACACAAATGCAGCTTCAAATGAGCCCCGATCGAAGTTTCAACATTCATAAGGATGGTAAGACATTGGAGACTTCGGACATGGCACCTGCCTGCCCTGACTATATCGTTTACAAAACGCTTAAGCGAATCTGATCTCGCTGAGTGTTTTTTTAGGTTTAGCCCCAAGGTGAAACTGCATTGCGGTGATTTCACCTTGGGGTTTGCCTATAGCTAATGCGATTCGCGTAAGTTATCACGCCATGAGAAATCTTGACTTAAACACTCAACTTATATTAGAACTAACCCCATGAAAAATTCAGCCCTCGGTTTGGTGTTCGCGCGTCTGTCTTTGTTGGTATTGCTATCGGTTTCGGCCGCAACGGTAGCCGCTACGGTCGTAGGGTGCGATACTTCGAACAGCCCGCCTCCGGCCGCGCAATCAGATATCGGCGCCCTCTTTAAAAACGAGCGCAACGAATCTGAAAAGCAAGTGGCGGCGGTGACTCAAGATTTGATCACCGACATTCGCTCGGGCAAATGGGTAAAGCCAGCTGATCCCGCAAATTTTTCAAAACTTTTGAATACGGTGTTGCGCGAACTGAGTCAATCCAACCAGTTTACATCGGGCTACAAGAATCTTTCACCCCAACTGATGGCCGAATTGACCAAGTTCAATAGCTCTCTCGAATCAACTAAAACGTTTTTGAGAAACTACACAGGGTCTGTTGATACCATTCGATCGTTTAGTACGGCATACGCCGCTTCTAAAGTTTTCGGCGCCATTGAGAGGCACGAGGCTACACTCACTCATTCACCGAACGCTCAAATGATCGCCGACTACAAGAAAGCCCTCGATGCGTCTTGGGCTGCTTTCGATGGAGCCATTAAAGCAAAAGATTGGGGATCGATCAAAGTGCCGTACTCTCCACCGGGTTCTGATTGTGGCGAAGCCCCACCTGCAGATGGAACCTTGCCCTCGCCTGAAGGAAAACGTCATGCCGACGAGTACATCATAGGCACTTCAGACCTGCTCACAGGCAATGCCGATTTGCTTAGCGTCGGTGTGATCTCTAGCCCAAAAGACTCTCACCGCTTGGGTAGCCTCATTCACGCTATCACTCAGCAGAAATTCGATACCTCGCCAGAATCAAAAGGCAACTCAGTGGCTAGCGTAACAGAGGCTTACCTGCAAGCGGTGAGTTCATTCGTGAGTCAGGTAGTTCAAACTCAGGGCGCCATTCAGCCAGCTGCAGCTAAGAAGACAGTCGATACCATTCAGAATCTTCAGAAGAAAATGACGGGCGTCATTTCTTACCAACTTCGAGAAGCGCAGAAGACGGTGTCGATTATCTCGAGTTTTGACCCCAATAAATTGAATCTCGACAGCGATACTGAGCACGAGTTTGATTTCATGACCAACGTACCGACGGTTGCCGATGGTCGCTATGTGCCGTGGTTCATTTCGCGTCCCCTTGATTCACCACCGGCCGAGCCCATGGCAATTGGTTTATCTGATGAGTATACTGTAATCATCGATGGAAGCGCACCCACAGCATTGATACCTGCTGACTTTATGATGAAACAATTCTCGAGGCGAGTCGATCACATCGACTACCAGCTTCGAGTTGAAAATACGTCAAACGTTTTAAAGAAATTCAGGCACGTGCCAGTAGCCGATGCAGCCGGTGGCGAAAAAATTGCGCTGGGACATTACATCGATTTTAAAGGTTTGAGTGATACGGCCGGAGCCAAATACTTCGTCGTTCAAGGTGTCGCCGTTGATGGCGCTAATCATCCGACCCCTGGCGCCTGTAATTACATTAAAGTGAATTATGTCACTCAAGCTGAGTATGACGCTCAAAATTCGTCGGGTTCGTTGCTTAGAGGCCTCGAGTCTATCGCTGCAGACCCGATGCACTGGGATTCTCTTTGCGAATTTGATGGCCAGGGTTCACTGGATTCATTTGACTTTCCTGACCGCACCGCCTTTGTTGATCCAGGAAATGAGTACGCTCCGTTTTTTGTTTCACCCTCAAGCAGTGTTTCGGTGGTCAATTCGGGTGAGATCATTGAGATAGTGAATCGAGATTCGGTAAAACACCGCTTTGTCACCACAACGACTTCGTATTACAATCGCTCTGAGTTTGACGGCGATCACTACCTGTCGACCGGGGGCTACGAATTCGAGAAAATCAATGCTGACAAATCGTCGACTGGTTTATTTAACGACACCGGCGACATTGCACCGGGCGCTACGGCTTACATAAAGCTTCAGACAGGCTTACCGATGCCGTATTATTTTAGCCTAAAGGACGTCACTGCGAATTCGAGTCAACAGCGCTCGGTCTACGAGCAGATTCAGTTGTACTACTACAACGTTCAGTGTCTTTGAATGTCGTACCTTACCGCCACAGCGGAGGTACTTTTGGTAACTAGCCAAAGAACGCACTGACTCAGAGTACGGGTCGGCTAGTTCGGCAATCTATACGCGAAATTTTCAATGTCCACCGTTGAAAACCTTGGTCGCCTAATAGTACTTGATTGAAATAGTTTGATGTGTTATGCATTGCGTCGAAGAAGACCCCCAGAAGTGCTAAAAGGAGAAGTTCGCAATGCAGTTTAATAGAAAAAACGCTTTATTATTAGCTATTTGTATTTTGGTAGCCTCGTTTGCAGGCACCAGCTATGCCGGCGAAAAATCTGGTCCAACCAAAGGTAATGGCGGCGAACGTGGAGTTGATGGTCGAGACACTGGTCAGAATGTACGAATCAGGGATCGCTCAAATGCGTCGCCGAAAGATCCTGCCAAGGCATTAGTAAAAATGCAGCGATCTAGCTAATTAGTGTTTTCTCAATTCGTACTCGTCAGTTGAAAAGAGTACCTTGTTGACTCTGATTTCGGTGTACCCTTTGAGGCGCTTGAAAGCTGAGTATTCATAAGTGAATTGAAAATCAAACACGCGACCGGTGAAAAATTCTGCGCGCTGAATCGTGTACACGAGCTTAACCGGGGTTGATTCTACCACATTAACAGGTTGAGTTTGGCTGTTGGTCGACACAAAAAGATTTTCACCCACTACCTTGTAGCTCATGTCATCGATTCGCGTGATGTGGTGTTCTGTTCGAATCGACGAGTGAAAATCGAACTTTTTGTCGAAAACTTCTTCACTCACTTCAACATCGATGTCGTAACGGGTGTCTTCAACTTCGCCGTTATTTTGAAGTTCGCTGAGAGTACCTTGTCCAGACCAATGGCCTTTGAGTGAAGCCAAGAATGAGTCTATGTCAGAGCCACTTGCGAATGCATTGCTAGAAAACGTAGTTGCCAAACTCGACACTAAAAACACTAGTCCAGTCATCATCGATTTTTTCATAAAATAAGGCTCCTTCAAAAAGGTTGGTGAAAGGTTGTAATTAACTCACGATTAGCACTGTGGGTTTTTGAAAACAATAGTTCAATCTCGGTTGACGCGGCGTGCAGGTGTTTTGTTAAATGAAAAAACTATATTATCTGCGACCACCGAGAGCGCGAATCTACATTCGAAATAGTCCAAATCCTGGCTCTTTTATAGAAAGATCGATCGGCTGATTCATGCTGCTGGCGAGGGCGAGTGCTAAGTATTCGCGTGTTTTCCAAGGGGTAATCACGCCGTCATCCCATAATCTTGCAGAACTGAAGTACGGACTACCCTCAGTTTCGTACTGCGCTCGAATCGGATCTTGAATTTTCGCGATATCGGCTGCCGATAGTTTTTTGCCTTGCAGTTCAAGCTGTTCGACCTTTACCTGAGAGAGAACATTGGCCGCTTGTTCGCCGCCCATGACTGAAATGCGAGAGTTTGGCCACATCCACAAGAATCTTGGCTGAAACGCTCGACCACACATACCGTAATTACCTGCGCCAAAGCTGCCGCCAATAACCACGGTGAATTTCGGTACGTTAGCGGTCGATACGGCGGTCACCATTTTCGCGCCGTCTTTTGCAATTCCGCCGGCTTCGTATTTCTTGCCCACCATAAAGCCTGTGATGTTTTGCAAGAACACGAGCGGTATGCGTCTCTGATTGCAGAGTTCGATGAAGTGGGCCGCTTTGAGCGCTGTTTCACTAAATAAAATGCCGTTGTTGCCTAGAATGCCGACAGGGTAGCCATGAATGTGAGCGAAACCACAGACTAGTGTCGTGCCGTAGAGGGCTTTGAATTCGTGAAAGCGTGAGCCGTCAACCAGTCTCGCGATGATTTCGCGACAATCAAAACTTTTCTTCAGATCAGTGGGTAAAATGCCCGCGATTTCTTTGGGATCATACAGTGGCTCTTCAGTGGGTAGCCGTTCAGTCACGCTGCCCAGCGTGCCGCTCCTTGAACGATTGAGGTGCTCAATGATTGAGCGTGTGATTTCAAGTGCGTGTTCGTCGTTATCAGCCAGATGATCAGTGACGCCTGAAGTGCGTGAGTGCGTGTCGCCTCCGCCCAGTTCTTCGGCCGTGACGATTTCTCCGGTTGCTGCTTTGACTAACGGTGGGCCGCCCAAAAAAATCGTGCCTTGGTTTTTCACGATGATGGTTTCTTCGCTCATCGCAGGTACGTAAGCACCGCCCGCAGTGCATGAACCCATGACCACAGCAATCTGCGGAATTTTCATTGAAGAGAGGGTTGCTTGATTATAAAAAATTCGCCCGAAGTGATCGCGATCAGGAAACACTTCGCTTTGCATTGGCAAAAACGCGCCACCCGAATCGACTAAGTATATGCAGGGTAGGTGGTTTTCTTTTGCAACTTCTTGCGCGCGCAGATGCTTTTTCACAGTCATCGGAAAATACGTGCCGCCTTTAACGGTCGCATCATTGGCCACAATGATGACTTCTTTGCCATTGACCACGCCAACGCCTGTGACCACTCCGGCCCCGGGCGCCGCGCCATCATACAAACCGTGAGCGGCGAGAGGAGCCAATTCTAAAAACGGTGTGCCCGGATCAATCAACTTTTCGATGCGGTCACGCACAAAGAGTTTTCCACGTTTTTCGTGTTTTGCTCGCACTTCGGCACCGCCGCCTTGGCTGACTTCACTGAGTTTGGCGTCAAGCTCAGCGGCTAACGCGAAGTGGTGACGCTGATTGGCTTTGAATTCTTCTGAGTTAGTTTGAATCTGCGATTTGATCACTGGCATAATGGCTAAAGAATTAGCCTAGTTGGGTTGAATTCGCAAATCTCTTATACCCAATCCATTAAGTCCGTATACTGCGTTCTCAGTCGGTTCGCTCCCGCAGCGTACTTTGTGTACGCTTTGGTCGACTTACCTCCTTGCGGCCTTGTCTACGAACTTAGTGGAATGGGTATTACTCTCAAAGCAGGCATTAATTTCCTACATAACTTGGGTCGTCATAGGGTGCGGCCGCGGGTTGGCCCCCTAAGCAAAATTCGCCGACTAGTGGCATCGAATGAACCGGGCTAACCTATAAAGATGAAAACAATTCTCATGACCTTTGCAGTGGTGCTTGGCTCGGTTTGCCTCGTTTCTTTTCGTGCAGCTTCGGCTGAAATCGAGCCCACAAGGCTGTTCGTTCAGAACAATCGGCCTGTTGCTCAAATGGCTTTTAACCAAGTCGACTTGAGTCTGACGTTTGACGTGCAGAAACAGCAAACCCACGGTTACGCCTGGATCGACTTTACGGCCCATGCTGCTGGAAACCCCTTTCTTCTGATGAAAGCGCCGGTCGACTCGATCAAGCTCGATGGTGAGTCGGTCAGTTTCGAAAGCGTTACCGTGGCAAAAGATACGGCGCCCCTCATTATTTGGAGAGAGCTTGAACCTGAAACTCGGCACACTTTGGTCATTGAATACCACTTGGACTCAGACACGGTGGGGTACAGTGGCGGAGGAGTTCAATTTCTCACTGCCATGGGTGATCTTCAGTGGGGAAATTTTTTCGAAGACTTTGGTCCGACTAGTTACGAAGACGATCACTATGGCATGACCCTCGAGTTGGTGGTTGAAGGTTCGACTAAAACCCATCGCTTGTTTACGAACGGCACCGAAACTTCAAACTGCGGAAGCCGATGGACAGTGAATTTTTCAGATCGTTCGAATTCTTCAACATTTTTTGTGCATTTAACCTCGAAGACAATGCGGGTGAGACGCGGTACCTATCACGGGCTTGATCGTGACATTCCGTGGGTGATTTACTCGACTTCTCGCCTCATGACGTGGATGGGTGCAAGACGAATCGAGAAACACCTATCAGAGCTTGAGCGTGACTATGGCCCTTACTTTCACCCCGCTTTCGTGGCTCTGATTTCGGGCCAAGGCGGAATGGAGTATCCAGGTGCCGCGATCACTAGCATAGGTGCGCTTGATCACGAAGCGCTACACTCGTGGTTTGGTCGAGGGGTGATGCCATCTGATGGCCGCAGTGGTTGGTTAGATGAAGCCGTTGCTGCTTGGCGAGACAACGGGTATCCGAGAGGCACTTGGCCGCCAAATCGAGCCGCGACTAATCTAGCGACTTTCTCTGAATTTGAGCGGTTCACCCCGAGAAATTGTTACAGCGATGGCTCAAAGTTGATGTCAGAACTCGATGGCTATTTTGGTTCTCACGGAGAAGCGACGGGAATGAAACCCGTTTTGGCGAAGTGGTTTTCGCTTAAAAAGGGGCAGTCGGTGACGACTGAAGAGTTTCGAGATTACCTTGAGTTAGTGAGCGGAGAAAATTTGCATTCGGTATTCAGTCGGTATGTCTACGGCAATTCAAGCTTGCGCGATTCAGTCGTGGTCGGTCAGCTTGAACGGGGGCATCCACCGAAGTTGACGAAGGCTGAAGTGAGAGAGTTGCGCTAACGTTTATGGCAGCATGTTGGCTGGGTTAGAACCAATTGTCGCGAGGGCCTGGCAACAACTTGCTTGGTTCCAGGTGCCGCTACCCCAGTTCGCGCAACTGCCAGATCCCGAGCCTGAGGCTCGTGCGCCAGTTTGCCCTAGAGTAAATCCATAGCCAGAAACGGTTGTCATACAGCCTGTGGGGTTTGCTGGTGGGCCGCCGTTTGAATAACAGATACCACTTGAGTTTATGGTTACGGTAACGCCCACGCAGCTAGTCGTTGATGCGCTACTAGTGCCAGAACTTGTGCCAGAGCTAGTGCCAGAGCTAGTGCCAGAGCTAGTGCCAGAGCTAGTGCCAGAGCTAGTGCCAGAGCTAGTGCCAGAGCTAGTGCCAGAGCTAGTGCCAGAGCTAGTGCCAGAGCTAGTGCCAGAGCTAGTGCCAG
>CAITVN010000139.1 GCA_903895855.1 Oligoflexia bacterium
GTTGAAACATTCATCAAGATGGCACTAGAACGTGGAAACGGATACATCGATACGACCACCATATGGGGTGTCCTGAGCTTCCAAAAAGAGTACGGCCCGCTCATGCTAAACGAAGCCTGTGAGTGGGCAATTGGCATTGAGGCGCCCACATACCGGGCCGTAAAGTCGTACCTCGATCTGATGGCAAAACGCCCACCCAAACGAACGATTATCCAGTCAAAATAACAGCGGTCACGGCATTGTGTAAAAAATCTCAACCTAACTGTTTATGACGCCGATAGGCGGTCAGAATCGCTTGGTAATAAACCGGCCAATTTGCCTTGGTAATGACAACAAAAACTCGCGATCTTAACTATCGTGGTCCGAGTTTTAGGTCTAATCGCTCAATTCTGGATTCATTTCTTACGATAGTGAACGCCGGAGGCTTTGGGTACAGCTTCTATATCCCAAAGGTGAAAGCGCGAAAGACTCTCAAGGACTTTACACGAGAGCTGCTGGGTTTGGTGCATCAATCAGAAAACCTCAGTTACCCACAATCCCCAGACTGACATTGGGTACGCCAGAAAATTGGTAGAGTAAGCCAAAAACGGCTTCAAAATGAAACAAGCTACTGTACTGAATGCCCACGCGACCCGAGAGCGCCGCATCGGCTTGGGCCCGAAAAAGTCGCGAAGACAAGAATGATCCCACACGCAAGAGAGCTGAGTGGGAATCACCGCCCTCACGCACTAGCGGCAACACATCAAGGCTCACTCCGGGCGCAAACGCATTGGCAAACCAAAGAGCGACTTCACCACCCACACCGATTGCCCAACGACCCGAGGTGTCAGAAGACCCCACCAACCCGACCAACCGCGGACCCACCGTGAGCGCATGATCTTCAAACGGGCGATTGAGCGCCGTGAAATGAAAGTCGCCTCCAAAATAGCCCGGACTTGCGGCCGCGATGCCCGCGCCCGCTTGCAAGTGCCACCCGCGAGTTTGCCTGGGCCCGAGTTCGTCGGCTCCCCAATTGGGCATTTCGGCTCTAGCACGAATCGGCGAGACGGCAGCAGTTGCCAACAAAAAAACCAGCATCGGCAATGCTACCCCTGAGTGTTTACTTTTTTTTTTGCGAATCGAACCTGAGCCCGAAAGCAAATCGTGAAGCCCTCTTTTCTCAGGATGCACGATGACCATCAAAAATCCGGCGGCCAATATCAAATAAGAAAGGCCATAGGCAAAAAACCGAATGATCGATTTTTTTAGCGAAATTTTCCAGGTAGCGACGTCACTCGTGACGCGCGGAAGGTTTCCTTCAAACTCAACGACATAAACACCAAACAATTTCTTACCTAAGGTTGTGCCATAACGGGTGTGCCCGAAAACGTAGTACGGAAACGCAAAAAGAAAGTACCATCCCATGCTCACGTACTGCACTTCAAGCGTGGTGAGTGGTCTTGAATTTTCAAGCAAGGTCTCCATGGCATACGTCGGAAACCACGAAACAGCCGTTAAAATGAGCGAATCGATGATATCGGCAAACAAACGAATCCAAAAACCCGCGTAAGAGTAACTGGCTTGGCCAGACACTCCACTGACTGGGCCAGACACTCCACTCGCCAACCCAGACAAGCCACCGACGTGGCCGGCGTCTCCCATTGGCTCACCTAGTTGTTGATTCATGGTTGCTCCGATCGTGTCGCCAAATCTGCGGGCGGGCTATCTGGTTTCACCTGCCTACCACTTAACCCCATCAGCATGCCCACAAAAATCAGCGCACTCGAAAAAACCATGCGAAGCGTGAGGGGCTCACTAAAAACTATCCAAGCAAAACTAGCCGCCACAATGGGCTGCAGGTAACCATAGAGCGCCACTTGCGACGGCTTGGCATAAGCTAAAGCCCAAAAGTTTAAAAAATAAGTGAGCAATGTCGCGCCAAAAACCGCAAATAAACAAGCAGCAATGAGATCACCGGTGAACACTGGCATCGTGAACTGCAACCACTGTGGCAGCGCCAAAAGGGTCATGCCCACACTACCGTAAGTGAATAACCAAAAAGTGACCCAAATGGGATCAAACTTCGACATGAAACGCTTACCAAAACTTAAGAATAGCGCATAACTCAAACAGTTGAGCATCGTGAGTAAATCACCCACAAACGTCTGATCAGAAATCGTAAAATTTTCAATCTTGCGAAGTACCAACACACCCGCCAACGCACAAAGCAAGCCCACCACTCGCTTAGCCGTCAAGAGCTCTTGCCCGCGAATGGTCACAACCATGAGCGTGAATACCGGAATCAACGTATTTAAGACCGCACTGTTCGTCGACGTCGTGAGCTTCAAGCCAACCAAGAATGACGCTTGATTGATGATCACCCCTAAAAGAGACAAGCCAATCATCGGCAAAAAAAACTCACGAGTCTTCGCAGGGTGCGGCCGACGCAGAACAAATTTCAATAAAAAACCCAACAAAAGCGTCGACAAAATGAGCCGAAGCGAAGCCCATACTAAGGGTTGAAAGACTCCGACCACGACTTTTGAAACGACGTAGTTCATTCCGAATAAAATTTGCACCAACACGAGCCCTGCGGCTACCTTGAGCGCCGCCGGAGGTGCCGGACGTGCCGGAGCGATCAAACTCGAAGCCTCTGCGGCCGACTCACGACTAGTCACGCGCAACCTCAAACCTACCATCAGCTGCGGCAATGCCGACCGAACCGATCACAAACGACTCTTGTAACAGACGCGCGCGAATCCAGTCAGTCGCTTGCACTGGTGGTGCCTGACAATCGGTCACCTCGCCGGGGTACTGAAACCCTTCAATGAGGTCTTTTTTCAAACGAAAACACCAAGTCGATTTGACTTCAGTGTGCTTTCGCACGAGTTCGCGTATCGAAACCCGAAACTGAGTTCGATCGACCGATTTTGCCGATTTACCCATTAAATCTAGGGTGCCCGCTTCAACTGAAAATTCTTCAGTCTGGGTTGACAGCACAAAATTCGAATCGCTGAGCGAAGCTGGAATTTTCAATTGAATTTGCCCCGTCACCGGTGGAGCTACGCCCGTCACCGGCGTGGCCGCCCCTGCCGACAGCGACGCCTCACTAGTGCCCGCCCTCACAGCTTTATTGTCTGAAAATCGGCTAAAAACCGCACCATAAATTTCAACGCTCGATAGCGTTCGGGAAAACTCACCTTGTGACTGCTCAACCGGTTGGGCTAGGCTCAGTAGCTCAGTCGAGTGATTCGAAAGGGTTTCAGTCCAAGCGCGCTTTTTTTGGGTAAACTCGGCTAGACTTTGCTCGCTTGCCCGAATTTGAGAAAGCGTCTCGGCCAATTGATCTTGCCCCGCTCGCTCGGTTTGTTTTAAATTCACACACTCAGTCGCCACTGCCGTCTGCGAGACCTGAAGTGCCGCCAACTCAGCGCGAAGCTTTTCGAGTACGCCGCTCTCACCACCGGCGGCTCCGCCTGAGCCAGCACCACTCGCTTCGGCCGCCGCAATCGCTTGTTTTTTTTCGGCGACCGCTTGGCCCAATTGTCCGAGCTCAGCTTGCTTGACGACTAGTTTTCGACTCACCTCTGACAAAGCGTCAGCCATTTTATCGTATTTTGCCCGCAATTGGTTTAAATTTTCTGAAATGAGCGGAATCTGCACTTCGGCTACCGCCACTTTCTCACTGAGCTCGCTCGATTCTTTTGACAGCTGAGATTGCTTCAACACCAGCGGGTAACGGGATTCATGAATCTGATCGAGGGCACGCTCAATGTTCAACACTTCAGCATACTCTTGGTCATTGAGATCAAGCGCCAAGTGATGCGCCCAAAGTGACTTCAACACGCCGGCCTGAGGCACCGACTGGGCAGTACCCAGATCGATTGGCCTGGAGTTCGCCGCATCATTGGCGGCACCTTGGCCACCATTTGCGAGCGGCTGCGACTTCAACTGCGAGTCAAAGACACAACCCGAAATCAAGCCCAAGCCCGACATCAAGCCCATCAGCTGAAAAGTACCCTTAAAAAATTCAATCGGCCTATTGCTATTATGATTATTAATGAGAGACTCCTATTTAATCAATTTAAAGTGTTCAAAAATAAAAAGTCATATTGCCGCTAAACGAATCAGCTTTCACGACATTACGCCCTGAAAGTGAAAACGTATAAACCGCACCCAGTTGAAACGGATAAATAAATTTCTTTTGTTTAAACCAATCGATCGTCGAAAAATCAGCCTCAATGCTCGCGGTTTGTAAGGACTGCAGCGGCGCTCTCGCCTCAAGCTCGCGGTACGAAGCGCTCGGTGCCAACACACCATCGTCAAAACGAGTGGCAAGCTGATACTGAAACTGATACCCCGCGCCGACTGTGAGACCGAAATCGGTAAAGTCATAAGTCAAGCGACTGCGAAACTCAGCCACATCGCCCAGATCTCGAAGCAGGTTCTCACGCACGCGCGTGGCAGAAACAGGTCCAGAAACAGGTATCGACACTTGCACAAAATCAGGCAGCTGCAAGCGGTAACTAGCGCCAAAACCTAGGTGAAGGTCTCTCCACAGTTTCGAGTCGGTATTGAGGCCGGCCGAGAGATCCCACTGCGAATCGCCGAGTGAGAGATCAATGTATTGGGAGCCGACTCGTGACCCTAAGCCCGACCCCGAGCCGGTAGGCAGGGTCACACCCAGATCAA
>CAITVN010000140.1 GCA_903895855.1 Oligoflexia bacterium
CTTGTTCAATTCAATTCATGAGAAAGTGTTAAACGTGTTTTTCGAGATTCAATTCTTTTCTTATTTTAGCCCTCTCGGTTTGTTGAACATCAAAATCATTTTTAAACGTGTCGTTGTTTTTTAATAAACATAGGCAAAGTGTACATCGTCAAACCGCCCCGTATTGACTAATGGGTTTTTTGGTACTCAGCTGGGGTGTATGGCTTGGCGCCTGCGAGCATGTCTTTAACTAATTCTTCAAAGTATTGGCGTGGATTGACGCCGATTAGTTTGCAGGTTTCTATTATCGAGAACAATATTGCTGCCGTCAATGCGCCCTGTTTCGAGTGGGTACCGTACCAGGTTTTTCGGCCGACTACATGGCTGCGCAAGTTTCTTTCTTGTGCATTGTTATCGATTGGCACGTCGGCATCAGTTAAAAAGAAAGTGAGTGTATTGTAGTTTTTGAGAAAGTAATTCAGCGCTTTGGCATATTTTCCTTTGAGCGAGTATTGACCTAACTCGGCCATCGCCCTCGCTTTCATTGCTTCAAACCGCGGCAGCATTTGACTTCTTAACTCCAAAACTTGGGGCGGCGCCTGAGCCTTCGATTTTGAATTTAGTTGATAAATCTCGTGATAATGGTCGAGATAAAACTCAGCCTCTTTGTACTTAGGCCACATTTTGAAAAAATTTCGCCTTGCATGGGCATTACAGTGCGCGGGTGCGATCAATGGTGCTTGGCTTGATTGCCTGATCTCATTAGCAACTCGAATCGCCTTGCCATAACCGGCGTAGACGTCGGTCACCAACACTTCGCACTTTGACTTGATTAAAATATCGCTCGCGATATCGCCAGAACGGGTATCGCGACACTCCAAGAAACACAGGCTATCGGTCGAAAACCCCCACAAATACCAAGATTTTCTATCGCTACCCTCGAGCATCCGATGAGGGGTTTCGTCGGCCTTAAGTACCCTAGACTCCAAAATTCCTTGTTTAATTAAGGTGTAAACAGGGCTCACAAAGTCGGCAAACACGTGCGTGGTCTCAATTAAGCTATTTGCTGGTAAATCAATTAGACCTGAACGCTCGGCCATCGCAGTGTATCGATTAATTGGAATCAAGTCGCAATATTTTGAAAGTGCGACATCTGTGATCATTTCGTCAGAATAAGTTGATCCCGGCGCAATTCGAGCCATTGTTGGTGCCGTGACGATTGCCTGGTGACACTCGCAAACATACTTCACCCGCTTGGTTTTGATGATTTCATATTTTTTGGGAATTACGGTGAGCTGTTCTGAGTCTTCTGTCATGTCAGAGTCAATCATCGTTTTACCACAGCAAGGGCAATCAGGTAGTGGCTCCAACTCGATATACTCTTCTCGAACCGGAATATTTGGGTAGCGCTCTGATAATTTCTTTAGCCTAGGTTTTGCTTCTTTTTTTGAGCCATTATCATCGCCGTTATTTACTGACCTCTTGTATCGCTCAGATTTTTTCCCATAAATCGTATCCGTGAGCGATTGAATCTGTTCGGCCAATATAAACTGCAGTTGCTCGTCATTGACGTTTTGGTTTTTGAGTAAGTACAGCTCGCGCACCACCCGCGCTAGCTCTGACTCAACAACCGTATATTTTTGAATGAGCGCTTCTTTGCTTAAACTTTCGAGTTTTGTGGCTTTCAAGCCTGAATTGAACTCAATTTGATCCATTTATAAAACTGAATCTGATTCACATCGACGCAGATTGCAATTGAGAATTAGAATAAAAAGATTTTTTTAACTCAGCTGGGCTGTCAATAAATCGCTTTTCAAAATTGGCGCCTTCAAAAAACAACGCAAACTCGGCTGCCGTCAGTGTGAGTTCACCCTGGTGTCTCGGGTTGATTCGGCTAAAAACCCCTTGCTCCATTCGTTTAGCTAGAATCACCAACCCTGTTCCATCGTAAAATAAACATTTAATCGAATTGCGCCTGCTGTTGATAAATAAGAAAAGATGCCCAGAAAGGGGATCCTGATTTAGGATCCCCTTTGCCTTAGCGAATAACGTGTCATACGACGCGCGCATATCCGTAGGTTCTTTGCATACAAATATTTTCGTGCGTCGATTAAACGAAATCACAACATCTCACGCGGCTTTCTTTAAAAAGTCGATCAATTGCTCAACCTGGCCAAATCGAATCACACGGCCACCTTCCCAGCTAAGTTCAATGACGTTACAGCCACTCAAGCTACTAACCCCAGCTGTACCAGCATCCAAAATCTTGACTTCTTTGAAGTCCTCAGCTGGAAAATGGCCTTCGCGTCTCATCTTTTTTGCCCTGCCCAGAATTGACGCCATTCCCGAATGGCTAATGCCGATAGACTTGTAAAAATCCTTAATCGGCCCTTTCCATTGCTCCCATGACAGCAAAATCTCCATCATTAAGCCGTCGTCGGTGATCTTTACCCGCCCACTTTCACCACAACGAAATGTGCTGATTTTCTTTTTTAGTATTTCAATATCCATAACTACCTCCTGCCGTCTCTACGACAAAAGGCGCCATTAACTCAATACGGGGCGGTTTGACGATGTACGGCAAAGTGAGGCAATTTTGCGCGCTAACGCAATTTTAGCTTCTTTATGACTTAGGCCCTTGGCTCGGGCGGCGTCATAATGATTGCGCAAACTCGTTTCGGTTCTCATGGCGCTCTCGGCGGCCCCTAAGAAAATATCAC
>CAITVN010000141.1 GCA_903895855.1 Oligoflexia bacterium
AGGAGGGTTGCCAATGAAGACCAAGTTAGAATCGAAGTCTAGTGAAAAAACTCGTGAATTGTGGCAGAAAATTTTAGCCAACTTTGACGAAGAGAGTGAGTCGGTAGAGCAATTTAGTTTACGCCAGGGAATCTCTTCAAGTTCAGTTTATCAGTGGCGAAAACGATTGATGGCAAGCCGCTCGCCGCACCAAGGCAATCAAGTTTCATTACCCATAGTGCGGGCTATGAAGGCCAAGTCAGGGCTTCGACCTTCAAGCGAAACTCAGAACTCAGATATTTGCGCGATAGCTTTTGAGATGGCTGGCGCTCGTCTGACATTTGGGGCGTCGGTTTCACCAATCTGGCTGGCAGAGTTTTTAAGTGCTCTAGTAGACGGAGGTAAGCGTACATGCTAAACGCAAATCGGTTTGAGGGAATTTACTTTTACGAAGGCATCATTGACTTCAGAAAGCAGATCGATGGTTTGGCTGCGTTAGTGAGCCAAGTTTTGGTGAAAGACCCGTATTCAAAATGTTTGTTTGTTTTCTTGAGCCGCGACCGAAGAAAGATCAAGGCGTTATACTGGGATCACTCAGGGTATGCGCTCTGGACTAAGCGACTTGAAAGAGAAAGATTTTCAATTCAAAGAAGTCGCAATGACCGCACAGTTGAAATAAATCGGGAGCAACTTGAGTGGTTTTTAAGTGGTATGGATTGGTGGCGAATTAAGAGGCATAATCCGATTTATTTTGAAAAAAGTGCTTGAAAAATAGCGATATTTGGTTCACTTTTAGTTTAACAAAACATGAGTGAAACCGAGCTAGTTCGAGCAAATCTACCTAATGCCGTTATTCCAGTTTTTGATAACGTCGTTAATCAGTTAGACCAGCTCAAAAAAGAAACTCAAACCCAAGAAAGTGAAATTAAGCGATTAAGGCAGCACATACAGCTACTTCAGTACCGGCATTTTGGTAAGAAGTCTGAGCAAGTCAAAGAACAATTTAGTTGGTCAGAGTTATTGGATAGCGCTGTCAATGCTGATGTCGCTGAGAGTTCAGACACGGCTGCCACCGATGAAGAGACCATTGAAGTTAAAGGCTATTCTAAAGCCAAGGGTGGCCGCAAGGGATTGTCGCCTCTCCTGCCTCGCGAAGAAGTCGTGATAGATTTACCTGCAGATGAAAAGCGTTGCAAGATTCACGGTATTGATCTCAAGCAAGTTGGCGATGAGCGATCTGAGACTCTTGACTATGTGCCAGCTAGTGCGAAAGTTATTGTTACGATAAGACCTAAATACATTTGCCCTTGTTGCGCAAAAGAACTCGATAAAACTGAGTTTCATATTGCAAAAAAACCGAAGCAATTGATCGAAAGAGGAATCGCAACCCCCAGTCTTTTGACTCACATTGTGATGAGCAAAATGATCGACTCGCTGCCGCTCTATCGGCAAGAAAGCATATTCGAGCGCATCGGTGTTGAGCTGAGCCGAGGCACAATGGCTGAGTGGATGATTGCCTTGGGTAAAGCTCTTCAGCCTCTGATCAATTTACTAAATGAAGAACTGGTTGCCGGCGAATACATTAGTTGCGATGAGACAAGGCTTCGGGTGTTAACCGAACAAGGTAAGCCGGTCGACAATCTGCATTATCTTTGGGTTAGGTATCGGCCCCCTACGTTTGGTAAACCGATCTGTGTTTTTGATTACGCTAACTCACGTCGAGCCCAAGTTGCGAAGGAATTATTAGAAGAATTTACGGGCTATTTGCAAGTCGATGGCTATGTTGGGTATGCGTTCACTGACAAGATTGTTCGCATTATTCGGCTGGCGTGTTTGGCGCACATTCGCAGAAAGTTTTTCGAGGCTGCCAAGGTGTCTGGCAAAAAAGAACAGATCTCAAATCGAGTTCTGGCGATGATCAAGAAACTTTATCGCTTCGACAAAGAGGCGCGAGATGAAACGCTCAACATGACAACCGACGAGCGAACTGCCTATCGAAGAAAATTGTCAGATGAAACTCTAACTGAGCTAGAGAGTTATTTGATAGAAAGTCAGCGTAAAGTACCACCAAAGTCGGCAACAGGAAAAGCGATCAGCTATGCGATTAACCAGTGGGCGCTATTCAAGCGAGTTTACGATGACATTCGATTGCCCCTTGATAATAACGGGGTTGAAAACAAAATCCGGCCAATAGCATTGGGTCGAAAGAATTACCTTTTTTGTGCCACCGACGAAGGAGCCAGTGCCGCCGCCAACATTTACTCAATCATCGCAACGGCCACGGCGAATGGCAAAGACGTTTCGCAGTACTTGAAATTAGTGATCGAGAAACTACCCCAGGCCGAGTCACTGGCTGACCTAGAAGCCTTGCTGCCAACTACCTAAATCAAGAAAGACAAGAAGATTCTGTCACCCAGACCCATGGGGTAGAACTGGCGGATAC
>CAITVN010000142.1 GCA_903895855.1 Oligoflexia bacterium
TCACAAGGTTACTAGTCTTAGCAGCCTTAGATTGCGTGGTGGCCGTAGCTCAGTTGGTTAGAGCACCGGATTGTGATTCCGGGGGTCGGGGGTTCAAGTCCCCTCGGTCACCCCAAACTTAAATGCCTTTTACAGTGGAAACTGTAAGAGGCTTTTTCATTTCAGGGTGTTAGGATTCAAGCAGTTTCGAGGGTTTAGCAGCTTCAGTATTTCCCGGTCTGTCGCAACGTTTCGGGAAACTCCTACTTTCGTCCTATTTTTTTCCTACGGTTCGGCTCGTTTAGTCTCGTGCGTTCCACGAGCGAAGGGGGGCCGTATGTAGTCAAACTCTAGATTCACAAATGAAAAAGCCCAGGGGTGCAACCCTAGGCTTCTCAATCTTTATCTGCCAGCCCGCGATCTTTGCCGGTCCTGAGCTGACTTTTTTCACCTTAACCGAAGCTGCGTTCTCACGCGGCCTCTGGCTGGTACTTCTACATTCTTAATGAGAGGTGCCGCCACTGTCAACATGAATGGAGAAGAATATGAAATGTCCAGTTATCGCAGTCACCAACCAAAAAGGAGGCGTGGGGAAGACGACCACTGCCATCAACCTCGCACAAGCTTTAGCACTGCAAGATTTGAAAGTGTTACTCGTTGATCTTGATCCACAAGGTAATGCCACTCAGGGTGTCGGTGTGCACCTTGAATCGATTCGTGAATCTGTCGGCGAACTCATTCGCGATCGCACCATGTCAGCTGAGCGTGTGATTTACAAAGGCGATAGCCTTGATCTCATTGCGGCGACCCCGATGCTTTCACGGGTTGAGCGTGAGATGGTGTCGATCACTAACTCAGAACTGCGCCTAGCTCAGCGTTTAGCTACAGTGCGTTCGAATTATTCAGTCATCGTGATTGATACTCCCCCAACGATTGGCCCACTCATGAATTCAGCCTTAAATGCGGCTTCGCATTTAGTAATTCCGGTAGACTCTTCGTACTTTGCATTAATGGGTATAAAAGAACTTCTTTCAGAAGTTGAAGCGATTAAAGACGGCACTAACCCCTCGCTCGCTGTGCTTGGCTACCTTCTGACGCTGGCTGATCCGACAAACATCACCGGTCAAGCGTTCGACTCGCTCATGGGGAATTTCGGAGAGCAAGTTTTTGAAACTCGCATTCGAAGGTCAGTAAAGCTTCGCGAAGCGCCGGCTCTCGGTAAAACCATCTTTCATCATGCGCCTGAAAGCGCTGGGGCACGAGACTACCTGAGCTTAACGAATGAGGTCATGTCTCGCTTAGGCATTGGTGAAGTGAGTCGAGAATTGGCCGATAACCAAGCGCGAAGACCTACGTTATCAGTTGTGAATGGCGGTGTTCTATGAGTACGAAATCTCAAATCAAATCAGCGATGGATTCACTTCAGGTCAATAAACCCTTCAAATTGGCCGTTTCAGCGCCAAGTTTTCAAGCTCCCATCACACATGAAGAAGCCCTACCCTTGGTTGCTGCACCAACCCTGGTTGCCAAAGAAACCAAGGTTGTTCTCGAAACCCAGGTTCGTAGCTCAACCATGGTCGCTACCCAAACCCCGGTTACTATACCGACCCAGGTTGGTAGCGAAGCCCTGGTTGATCGAGCAACCCACGTAGCGATGGCACAAAATAGTTCAGTTGCGCTTGAAGCGAAAGCATCGCCTAAACTTCACAACGGCTACACGCGTTTACCCAACAGCATTTTGATGAAAATAGCTGCCGGAGAACTCTTGCGCAGCGAAATTCAAGTGCTGCTGGTGATCGCACGTTTTACCATTTCGTTTCAACAAAGACATGCACCGCTTTCAAAAGCTGTCATCGAACGGCAAACGACCCTACGGGGCCCGGCGGTGTTACAGGCAATATCTGAGTTGCTAGCAAAGGGGCTTATTGAGAAAATTCCGGGTGATCGCTACACCCCCAATCAGCTGGGTCTCGCGTTCGTCGATGAGTGGGATTTCTTTGATGAACCTGCAACTAAACCTAAAACCTCGGTTGCTACGCAAACCCAGGTTGCTCCATCAACCACGGCATCTACACCGACCCCGGTTTCTCTAGAAACCCCCACCAGGGTTGCTGCAGAAACCTCCGCCTTGGTTCGGCCAGAAACCTACTTTAAAAATAATATACATATCCCCAAAGATACGAGCTCTCTCTCGTCTGATATCTTAGACAAGTACTTCACGAATCTAAAGCCCGAGAAGAAGCGAGAGAAAGAATTTGGAGAGTTTAAGCAACTGGTGAAAGACTTCTCAAAATCTCGAATTGAAACCGCGTTTGTGTATCTGCGAGATCGCGGCGTCCCTGGCACTGGCGAAGCCTGCCATTCGCCGATGGCGTTTTTGACGAGCGCGATTGACTCGGTGTTAAAACTCGCTGACGAAGCAATCGAAAAAGAGCAGCGCTCGGCTGAGGCACAAACGGCTAGTGCTCAGGCCAAAGCGATTGAAGAACAAACCAGCAGAGAACAGGATCGGGAATTTCTCGAACGAGAACAGGCGTTTTTGAACCACTTTTCAGACGAAAATGAACGAGCGAATTACATCGCAACCGTTGCTCGTCGAATGCCGCTTCTTAAGCCCGACGGGCCGGTGGTGAGAAACCTGGCGATTTCGGAGTGGTTTGCAGGCACTAAGGACTGAAACTACCACTCCCTGTCCATAGGTGTGTACATAGGTAAGGCCCAACCCGAATCCCTGGTTTACAAATAAAACCAAGTAACTCTGGAAGTAAACCCACTTGGATATTCGTTCTCGGTCAGCCGGAACACAAAGATTGAATCAGGTGAGATTGGCACTTTCATCCGACAAATCAGGTGCCTAGCTTTGGGAGTTATTCCATATGATTACGGCACTCACAATTGTTAGAAATTTGCGTGTAAGGGCCAGCCCAAAAGCATTAGTGAGAAGTGTATTAGGCGATCCGCAATATATCAGAAAAAACTTATTGGCATCTTTCGTTGAACCCGAATAAAGGCTGAGGTAGGCTCGACAATTTGCGTTTTGTGAAGCAAAATGGAAAAACTAAAATCTCCAATAGTTGATTTGAAAAAGGGGTGCGATCATGTTTTGCAATTACATTGTAAACCAACGGGAGATGAACTTTATTTTCGCGGGTCTCGCAGGTCCAATTGCCGCTTCAGCGTATCCGCAAGTTCTACCCCATCTAGCCTTTGGCTAAATCTCTGCGATTCTAGGTAGAGACAAACCAACCAAGGAGGGTTGCCAATGAAGACCAAGTTAGAATCGAAGTCTAGTGAAAAAACTCGTGAATTGTGGCAGAA
>CAITVN010000143.1 GCA_903895855.1 Oligoflexia bacterium
AAAAAATCTGAAATCCTTTTATTGACAATTTTTAGGATGGAAGATATTTCAAACCACAGAAGTTATACAATCTCAGTTGATCGAAAAAACACTTCTTACACTGTCCAAATGTAGCGATCCACCTTACTCCCGACGCTCCGATAACAATAGTATCGTTCGAAACTGCGACAGACGTACCGAACATGTCCCATGCCTCTGCATTCGGCGCTTTCAAGTAAGCTTGCTGGCTCCACGTGGTGCCAGATCGAACGAATACATAAGCCGCGCCAGCATTTGTAGCTGAATTATCGGGGCTTGCTGAAGTTCCATTGGTAATTGTTGTTTGATTGCTGTCTTCCTGGGGTGCGCCAACGACAACTGTATCTCCGTTTATTGAAACTGATAATCCGAAATGATAGCCTGGAAGTGTATTTGGTGCTTTTAGATATGCCTGTTGGGCCCAGTTTCCACTCGTCCGCACGAACACATAGGCTGCGCCAGAATCAACAGATTGATTGTCCGGGCTAGCAGTTTGACCATTCGTTATTGACGTTTGATTACTTCGCTCGGTGTCAGCTCCAACCACAATAGTGTCTTGATAAATTGCGACTGACTGGCCGAAATGGTCACCAGCTTCTGCGTTCGGTGCTTTTAGGTAAGCTTGTTGGCTCCACGTGGTGCCAGAACGAACGAATACATAAGCGGCTCCTGACGAGGATGCTGCATTATTCGAACTAGCAGTTTGCCCATTTGTAATTGTAATTTGATTGCTGCTTTCAAAATAGGCACCAACGACAATCGTATCGCCACTTATCGCAACCGAATTTCCAAAATAGTCGTTGGTTTCTGCATTCGGCGCTTTCAAGTAAGCTTGCTGGCTCCACGTGGTGCCAGATCGAACGAATACATAAGCCGCGCCAGCATTTGTAGCTGAATTATCGGGGCTTGCTGAAGTTCCATTGGTAATTGTTGTTTGATTGCTTGATTCATACGGCGCCCCAACGACTATAGTGTCTCCGTTGATGGCGACTGCCATTCCAAACCGATCTCCAGAATTCACATTCGGCGTTTTGACATATGCCTCTTGCCTCGCAAAAAATGGATACCACCCGTCGCCAGATGCAAGTGAGCTAACATTACCCAGCAAGTCGATTGCTCTAACGCTTGCAAAGTACTGAATAAACTGGGTTAGTGTAAGGCCAGAGAGTGAAGCAGATGTATTGGTTCCTACATTGGTCCAACTGCTGACGTCGTTTGCGCCTGCGGTTGTTCCGACCGCAACTTCGTAATGATCAAGACCGACGCCAGTATCAGTTGAAGCAGTCCAGGAAAAAGTCGGTGCAGCCACGAACGAAGCACTGCTTACTCCATCATCCAACCCGGAAGGTGTACTTGGCCCCGTAGTGTCCAACAAAATGCTTTGGCTGATGCAATCGCTTTCAGTGCTGGTCGTGCTTCGGTATTTCACAGACAATGTTTGAGTACCGTCGCTGGCAACTAGGACATAATTCTTAGACGTCGAGAAGGGTTCCCAGGTGCCACCGCTAGAGCAGGTAGAACTTGTTGAAATATACATCTCGCTAGCGTTGGTTGCTGCGAAAGAAAGGGTGAGAGATGCCGATGCAGTTGATGTAGCACCGGAATTCACCAACAGGCTCGTACCTGTTGGTGTAATGGCTGCCGTCTCAGTTTCGGTTGTATTGCCACCACCTGAATTTGAGTCAGTAGGTGTGGTTGCTGAGGCGATGGCGCCAGTTTTTATGTTTCTGACTCCTGCGCCACAGCCAAGTAGAGCGAAAAGTGAAATTGAAATGATTGTAAGCTGGGCCATCATTACTAATGATTCCTCTGTTTTTGATTCTAGTTTTCGCATGACTCGATCAGAAAATCGTCGAATTTCATTGAAGTCGTTTCTGCGTATATTCCCCAATAGGTTCCCGAAGTTAAGGCTGTAGGTACTGTAATATTGGTCGCGATTGCGGTAGTGATTCCGGCCCTCACGTAGTAAGTGCTAAACAACCCACCGGAAACGACAACTCTCAAAATGTCATTGTTTAGCGGTGCAACGCTTAAGCTCGCTAGGGGTGACGTTCCATACTCAATCCTAAAGCTGCCCTGGGGCCCGTGGGCCGTCAATACTATCCCAGAATCTGAGCCACCTTTGCTTCGAAACATTAGGCCACCATAATCAGAGGTAGTCATCGTCGAAATTTTCAGTTGTGCCACACAATTCGGGCGTGATGTATTTGTGGCAATCCAACCGAATGGATTTAGGCCTGAAAAAAAGACGCTACCAGCTCCAATGGCTGGGGTGGCTCCCGAAGAAACCCCCCAGGTACTTGCGATACCGCCGGCTGCGATATCAGTGGTTGTGCTCCACGTGGACCGCGTGAAGCTGTCTGAAGTATAAACGCCACTTGTGTAGCCGTCAGTGGGAACTGTACTAGTAGTCGTTGTCGTACTGCCTACGTTGGTTGAAGTAGAAGTTTCATCCGTGGTTGGTGTGAGTGACGCTTCTGATTGTGGCACCCCTGTCTTTACATTTCGAATACCTTTGCCACAGGCCGGTATGAAATTTACGAATACGAGAAACAGAATGAGATTTCGCTTTTTTGATTTCATAGCCTCAACTCGATTCCAAGTCGGGCAAAGTATCCCGGGTCGGTAGCGTGAAGAAGGTATCCACCTTGTCCTGATAAGCCTTTGAGAAACCCATCTCTCGTGAATCGGTAGGTAATCTCAGCGAGAACATCAAAAGCAGAATCAACTGTGCCCAACCAAAACTGCTTACCAACACCCCCGTAAGCGCAAATTGTGCTTATTGGGCAAATACCGGCTTGAACAACTGGTTCAACAATTTTCAGTCGTGAGCCCCCATTGAGATCTGGCATGAGAAAACCCCACACACTGGCACCAACTTCAAGAAGTCTAATAGGTCGTAGTCGAGCGCCTATGCTGATAGCGGGTGATGCGCCATTACCCCCGGATTTTTGCCTCAGGTACATCCCAGCAACATTAAACTGAAACCAAAAATTCGATTGGACTTCTTCAAGTTCATTCAGTCTTGCTTCCAATTTGTTTAGGTAACTTTCGCGGTCAAATGGCATTGGTTTCGAAATACCGCTTGCAGATGAGCGCACCATCTCATTTTCATGAACAGCTACGGCGCGACCTTCAGCTATGTCGGTGTCTGTTTTCCCGACTTCAATAGTGCCTTCAAGTGTGCGAAATTCCGCATCTGCTTTGCCTCTGGCTTGGTCAATGACGAATTCGGTACCCCGGACCCCCATTACGGCTGACCTGGTTCTAACAAAATACCGAATAGATTTGGCGTTTGGGTTCTCTTTCTTAATATCGGCTCGAATACGACCGCGCTCTAGCTCTGTTACTTGGGCCGGTTCTGCACCTATGGTTTTCACCACCGGCGGTTTAAGAAAGAAGAGACTTACTGGGTAGATCCAAATTTTCGAGCCATTTGGATAAACGATAATGGCATGGCTTTTCTCGCCAGTGACTATTTTTTGACCGTACTTGAGGGCCATACCCGTTTTTGCAGGCTTCATTCCAGCCTCAGTTAAGACCTGAACGTCTTTTTCTACTTGTTCGATTATTGGATTTTGTTCAGCGGCCATTGAAACATAGCCAACCATCGAAATGACAAGCATCAGTTTTGAAAACCAAGAAAATAGGTTTGGTCCGGTCATTTGACTCCCTAGTACGAAGCGGTAGCTGGGTAGCGAATTGAGTTATGCGTAATCCTCATACGGATTGCTTAGAAGGGCAAGTAGTATCATTGCCCCTAATTGAGTCCCGTATCGCAACACGTGGGTTTTGGGACACCTAAGCTCCGAATCTATTGGTAAGACAATGCCTGTTGGGTTGGCGGTTCTGTTAAAAAGCGCAGGTAACCGCCTAAAAAGGCGGCTCTTTTCCGAGCACTCCTTTTAAGAAGGTGTACTGAGTGTAGTTTGCAGCTTCATAACCGGTGGCCAGATAAACGTTTGAGAAGCCCATTTTAAAGATCTTCTCTGCCACCACTTCGCCCCTTATTCCGGCACCCAGATTCGCGTCGATATAAACTGGCGATGACATTTCAAGCTTATCAGCAACTGCAAAGAACTGATCAGGGTAGCTAAAGCTCTTCACTGTCTTACCGGCGTTCTTTGCTGCAAATGCCCAGCTCATGTGAACCAATTCGTCATCATCTATTAGGATGGCGTCGAAATATTCCTTTTTAGCTGCAAACTCTACCGGTACAAATCCAGCCATTCCCTTTGGTATTAGTCGCACTTCTAATTTCTGACAACCCTCTAATATGTGCCGTTCTTCAAACCGACTCGTTACCAAAATGCTTTGCTTACCCAAGTTGAGCTCACTTATCAGCGACAAGCCTGTTTCGGTAAATTCCAATAGCTCGTAATCGACTAGGTAAACTGCAGTATGAGCCTTTGTTTCGTTTGCCTTGACCCAGTCACGAAATTGGTCAGGGGTCGACAAGTGAACAATCTCAACTTGTTTCTCAGTCACTCGCAAGGAATCAAATCGACCTTGCCACACTTGATGGATGCTACTGTCGTCATCGACCACAACGACTGAAGTGCCAGGCGCGAGAGAAAGAGTTGAGACGAACCAACTTGGCGACGGTGCTCTCGGAAGAGTTATGATTACAGAGGTTCCGGCTCCTTGTGTTGACTCTATTCTTAGCTTTCCGCCCCACGACTGAACTGAAGTGCGAGCGTGATAGAGTCCTAAGCCAGACCCACCTGATTTTCCATGAGTCTCACCTCGTTGACCAAGTTTCGCTAATATCTCAGGCGGGATGCCTTTACCATTGTCGCCAACAGTGATCTCGATTTCGTCAACACTGCCCATCACTGTAAGCATGATGGTCCCTGTTCCGACTAGGGCTTCGACTGCATTATTGATCAGGTTTGAGATAACACGCTTGAACTCCGTTGGTTGGGTTTTGGCAAATAGGCCATAAGATGTCGCGTCTACTCGACTGTCAATCTCGATGCCAATCATTGAGCGAAACTGCATGCGCTTCTCTGTGATGAGAGGATCAAGAAGACTAGATAAGAGTTGAATTGAAGGCACCTCTCCTGGAGTGATCTCTGGCTTTACTATTGCTGAGTTTGCGATCTCTCGATTTTTCTGGAGTAGGTTGTTTGCTATATCTTTGATGCGATTGATTGCACTACGCATAAATACCCGCTCTTGTTCCGGAAGCTGCCCCAGGCGGTTAACCACCGAATCCAGGGCGGCCAGTGGGCTGCGAATATCATGAGCTACTTGTGCTGCGAGCGATCCAACTGCTGCTTGTCTTTCGGCCTGAAGTCGAGCGCATTCAGCGTTGTTCAACTCAGTGAAAAGTTTCGAAAACTGCTGATAAACTTGGTCGACCTCGCTGATCGAAGTGCCAGGAAATAGAGGCAGCTGTTCGCTACGTTGGGCATCCACTTTCCCCAGGAATGCAGATAGTCCAACTATTGGAGCCACAATTTGATCGGAAAGCATCATCATTTGTCGATCAAGGGCCCAATAGGCGAACAAGAATAGTAGCATCGTCGCCACTATGATCAGAACTAGCGTTAGAATGGGCAAAGGTGATGAGACGACTAGGCGATAATGTCGGGTATTTGCCTCAACAATAATTAAATGGGAAGAGTATAATTCAATACTACCCCGAGAAAACTCGAGCCACCAGCCGGCCTTTACTCTCGTGGGTGAACGTGGACCATCTATGCTTGACCCCTGAGTGAGAATACGACCACTGACTTTTTCTTTCAGCCAAAAACCAGAGAGCGTCCCACTATCAACAAGCGAATCGAGTTGCCGGGTAGCATCAAAAATGTCATTCGTCTTTAAGAGTTGAATAAGATAAGGGGTCATGCTGTCGATAGCAGCATAATTTTTCTGGATAGATACTCTTATCACTAAGGCAGGGGTCGCGATAAAAAGGGCGAGCAAACCAAAAACGGCAAAGCGGAGGCCCAGTTTGCGAGTGGCTTCCCGCGCAACATTTGCAATAGATCGCATCATTTCCTCATTGCCCATAGCTGCCCGCCTGTTCTAGCTTGCATCCCCGACGACCCGCAATTTTGGAATAATCTATATAGGATTCGCCGGCGATACTTACTTCAACCCCAGAAAGGCACTTGTTCCAGTAGCTAATGTGTGGCGCATAAGAAATGTTCAGAGTCACAGAATTGTCGAAAAGTTCTTGATCTATCTTTTCGAAAATCGAGGCCCGATGTTCACGATCCGGCTCAGTTCGTGCTCTCGTTAGTAAGTCATCAAATTGTCGTGAGTGATAATTTGACAGATTAAGGGGGGCATTCGATTCGAATGTTTCAACAAAATACTCGACATCGGGGAGATCAAGTGTTTGGGAAAGGAATGAGATGTGTGTAGTTCCGGCTCGGATGTTACTAATTAAGGTTTCATATGGAACCCCCCTGCAGTTCAGCACGAGTCCCGTTTTTTCGAAGTACGTTGCCATTTCTCGGCACATTTCCTCGCCCCGATTCAACTCGCTTGGATAGTCTAAACTAATTGTGGACCCAGAAAATGTCTTGCAGTCTTCCTCAGAGGGAGAGTACTTCAGCGCGACCTTTCCAGAGCCCATGAGCGTAGGTGGCAAAAGGCCAAACGCGACCTCTTGTTCGGGAATGAATTTTTTGACAAATTGCTCTCGTCGAAAGGAGCGGACTAGGCAGGCTCTTAGATTTTTGTCAGACGTCGGTGCCTTTGATGTATTTAAAGCAAGAATCCAAGTCACAGCGGCGGGCTGAGTTACCTCCAGCGAGCGATCCTTTTCAGTCATCTTTCCGGCACCAAGATATGGCATCAGTGCTGAGTCAAGCAAAACACCTGACTTCAAGCCAGCGATAGCCTCAGGCTCAGTGACTTCGACCAGTTTCAACACTTTGATATAAGGTTGAGTGCCGTGATATTTTTCAAACCTATCTAATATCAAAACTTTGTGCCCGTCCTCCTGGTTGATTGCACGAAACTGAAATCCCCCTGTTCCGATCGGATAACGACGGCCCTCAATACGCTTGACTATTTTCGCTGCAGGAGCCGCAAGTAGGGCAATAAAGGGAGGATAATGTGATCGTAGTCGAACCTGCACCGTCTGGTCGTCTACCACGGTGACTTCCTGAATTCGTGAGTACCTAAGTCTGACCGGGCTCTTGACATCTAAAAGTTGGTTCAGCATGCGAGCGACGTCATTGGCCACAAGAGGTGTGCCATCATGGAAAAATATCCCCGCTTTGACTCTAAATGTATAAAGTTCGCCTGATTTGTCTAATTGCCAGCTGTCAATGAGGGCGGGCTTAATCTCAAGCGATTTACTGACAGTGAAAAGGCCCTCGTACAATAGGTTTGAAATCGCATTTTCTGCAGTTGAAAAGGCAGTAGAAGGTTCGATGCCATCGGGAACTTGATACGTCGCTTTACGATAGGTAGCGATGCTCGTTGGGCCGCTTCCAACGCCATTCACAAGAACGATTGCTCCAACTAATCCAACCAGAGCGACTATAATAAAAGTTATAAACCAAACTGGACTGTAAAATATTTTGTTCATAAAATCCAAGGTAGCATTCGAAATTTAGTTTTCATAGCGTATGATGCATAAGCCGGATTTTCACTTCGAAGAACACGTTCCTCTTTAACGATTCTCAAAAAGCATGTCGAGCAGAATACAATTAATACAACAAGGTTTCGGATCGAGAATGAAAAAGTGGTCCATCCGACGGCCGCCAACAGGTATCCCAAGTAAATCGGATGCCTAACATATCGATAAAGACCTGTTGTTTTTAAGCCTCGATGAGCTGGTAGAATGCCAAAAAATTCCCACAGATCTACTACTCCAAGCGTCGATGTCAAAAGCCCAAGAAGTATGAATCCCCATGATATTTCCGAAGCAATGATTGGGCCCCGTCCAATTCCAAAAAAAAATGGGCAGATTGCATGGGCAACAGTGATGAGAAAACCAACAAGGGACCCATCTACATAGGTGGCTCCCTTTCTCCAATGGAAAGCTGTCATTACCATCATCGAGAAAATGGCCCGTGCAAAATACAAAATGCCAAACCCTTGAGTGCAATAAACAAGATTCTGGATCGTAAAACAACCGAACACTAAAATACCAGCCCACTTAAGTAAGGGTGATCGAACCAAAGTTTGAATTGCCGACGATTTTGGCTCCATACTGCTACCTATTGAAGGGGGTAATTAGATTCCACCGTGCTCCTGGCCTGCAAGCACTACACCTTTTTCAATAAACGATGCATTTTTTGCCTCAGGGCTTCTAATAACTTTGAAAATCTGAACAGCACCGATAGCAAACACTACCACCAAAATACACTTAACCACCAATTTCATGGGCTCTCTCCTTTATTGTTTACGAACGCTTTGACGACAGAAATGAATTGATCAGTATCTTCAATGAACGGGAAATGACTGACGTTTGAAATCTCGTGCTGCTTCATGCGACAATTACCGGCCAAACCAGCCCGTATATATTCAGCAGACACAACACCATCCTCTTTTCCGAGAATGCTGAGAGTTGGAATAGAAATAGTCTGTATGAATGGTAAAAGATCAAAATTTTTCAAATACCCACCCATAACCGAAAAGAAGAGTTCGCCATTATATTCAGTGTTCGCAATTATGCGCTGCCCAAGATCGTGATTCTTAGGGGTGAAATAGAGAGGGACAAAATCGAGAAAAGACTCCCTGCACTTCACATTGACGCTCGGTTTAGACAACCGAGCTTTTTCACGAGCCTCCTGGGTTAACTGTAGTGAATTGCAAAAGTCAGAATATTTCACCAATGATCTTGCGAACCACTTGTCGTCATACACCCAGGATACCAGAATCAAGCCTGCCAAATCAGTCAGGCCAAATCTCTTGCCGTATTCCAAAGCAAGTGCTCCACCGAACGAATGTCCAAATAGGAATATTTCAGACCCTTGAAAAAACTTCACAACTTGAGCAAGCTCGTCGACTAGGGCATCAATCGTCACCGCCCCAGAACAGCCTTGTCGATAAAAAATGAGCTCCGCATCACAGGCCAGCGGATTAAGGTATGGAAAAAAGTAGGAGGGGTCCATTCCAGGGCCACCGTGTAAACAAAGCAACTTACGCTTACGAGACGAGTCTCCCAGTCGAGTCAGTTCGATTTTACCGATGGAAGTGATGTCTAAATTCATTGTGTTGTTCCCAAAGTCTTTCACAAGAAGCAGGATGTGTGCCAATTCTGTCAATGTTGCCGATAGTTTCAATTACTCAATGGTCTTTTTAGGTTGAAAGCCATAAATGGGTACTACTTGTAAGATTTGTATACATAAAATTAGTGTAATATTTTCATTCCGCTGCGGCGATAGTCATCATTTTTACACACATCAAATTGTGCGGCTATGTCTTCAAGATGAAAGAGAAACTCTGAGCCTCCTTTCCGCTCTTGCATCGCATCCGCAAGTTTTCTGCTGTATAGCTGTATAGATGAAGCATGGTTAAGTTTTTTGGCTTTAGGTTTTCACTCAACCCAATATTGTGCACAGTCGCTATTCGATCTTGTGCGAACCTTTCCCCAGAAATTTCTAGTCAGGCACGCTAGGCCTCCTGGCACAGCCATTTCGATCGTACTCTTGATGGCAGGCCGTTCAGCAGGATTAAGTGCCGGCAGCACCGTGACATTGGTCTCTCCGCGAAAAACCGAGAGTTTTGGCTTGATCACCACTGGAAACGAAAAGAACCCCGCTCTTAGTGTGCGTTTGAGAAGCGCCTTTCCCGCAGGAGAGAGGGTTAGCTTAACTGTAGTGGTCCACATAACCCACTCGCCAGGCTTTTCGTTCACCGGTCGCCCGTAGGACTCGAGCTCTTCAAATCCTTCATATAGGGACATATTGTGTGGCAGATTTGAGTGTTCGGTTGTTTCTGCCTCATTAAGTTTGAGTTCATCGGCCCATTCGGGTGAAATGGGCGAGATTTGTGCTTCACTAACGTCGATGGTTTTAACCGGAAACCCCAAGTCTTGAATGTTCTTCAAGTCGTCGGCGACTTTTCCAAATATGCCGAGTTCAAACGTAACCATGACCGTAGTTTGCCCTTTAAACAAAGGTTTATGCGTTTGTACCATTGGCTTTCCGTTAGGATATCGTTTGATTCTAATGCCATTTGGCCCAAACTGAATGGGTGTGACTTTTGTTGTGGCTATCTGGGTCGGCATGAATCTTCCCGACAACCATGAAAATGGTGTTGATCCGATCGCATTTTTCGTGACTAGTGATTCTTCACGAATCATAGAACTGTAGAACATCGGTAAATCTTCAGATAATTGATTAAGCCAAGTGACTGCAACCGGTGCAAACATCGGATCAACCAGTTCGAGACTGAACTTTGACTCTAATCGTTCGTCGGTGAAGGCGATGAGAGGAATCAATAATGCGATAGAAAAGGTGCAGCAGAAGATGGTTTGCTTGATCGTGCGACTAATTGGGTTTGTGGTCATGGTATCCTCCGAACTTATTTTTGCGCCACCACACAGGTTTTATAGGCATTCAATAGTTCGTCTGCATTTAGGGCAAGGGTAGTTAAACTCAGATTTCGACCAAATTCTGAAGCTTCAAAGTTTCTAAAGTCTGAGTTGGTCGAAAATGCCTTTGTAAGAATTTCATCAGTGATGCCAAACGTAAGGCAAATGGGGTCCTGCGGCCCTGGTTCCCGAGTTTTTGCTGGAATTTTTGGCGGCACTAATGATTCTGGATTGCTCACCTGAGAAGCTGTTGTAGGGGCCTTGGTTTCATGATTGTGATTCTCATGGGTTCCACAGGCACTGATACTCAGTAAGCTAAGTAGAGCAAAAACTAGTGCACCCAGCTGAAAATAGAGAATCGAATCTAGACGGCTATTTGAGAATTTCATAGTAATCTGGCCTTCAGCTTTGATTAGTTAAAGCGCGATAGTGGCAAATTTGTGGGTATTGACTCTGTTTGCTGCTTCTTCTGTTGGTTGATAGACAAGATAAGCAGTGCCAGAATTAGCGAATAATTCTTTGATTGCAGTTTCGTAAAAACGGCGCCTTTCGCTTGTCGATGAATTTTCGAGAAAGAATGCCAGCTGTGGAATTCTGCCTGAAGCGATTCCGACAATAAAACTGGCTTCTTCGATAGTTGTTGCCGACCCAGTGGCTAACTTTAGGCCGCTCGATAGCGAATCAACTAGTTGCGGTCCAACGATTTTTTGCTGATCAATTGCTAAACTGAGTGGTGACTGTATGGGCGATGTCTCATTGACATAGTTCAGCAATTTCTCCTCAAGTAACAGTGCTTGAGCTTTGGTACCGAATGCACGAACCTCATATTGGCAGACAACACTATTGTCTGTAGTAAAAGTCTGACCGTTTGCCGCTCGTGATAGTTTGGCTGTTTTTAGAACATTCTGAAGGATTCCAGTCGCATTAAGTTCTTGTCTTAGGCCGCATTCGCTGCGGGCCCTCACCGGAATGTAGCTTAAATTTCCTCGTTCCCGAATCTTGGCGAACGCTTCACTTTCAGTTTCTGTTGGCTCTAATAAAGGTTTGCCAGTCAGACTTAGAGAAAGAGAACAGATGATCGTGCCACTTGTTTCAAAGATAGAGGTGCATTTCACTGACTGTTTAGTCTTTGGAGTGAAGTAGAGGGTATCGGTTGAATCGGTTCTCATGAAAATGACTGCTCGGTCTGTATTTCTATATTCATTCACCGGCTGGTAGAACTCGTCATCTGCTGAAGCTGCCTGATTGACCAAGGTCAGGAATAGTAAAGTTAATAGGGCGTGGCTAAAATTGTGTTTCATAAGTTCGATCTCCATTTAATCTTTCGTTCTTTTTAATGGTCTGAATGGTCGGTCGTAGTCGATTCAATCGCTTATGACTGACCGAAGAAAAACCAGGGTGACTTCGATCACCCTGATTACAGCCGACTTTCGTTTACTGCTCGTTCGCTCTTCGTTTGACCAATTCGTCAAAGCCAATACTGCCGCTCCAGTATAAGCCGCAGTCGCCTTGGGTTTCACGAGAAACGGCACCACTAGGAAGAACCCGAATGCAGGCAGCAGCTCCCACTATCGTGGTGCTGCTGGTGTTTACCCCACGAACGCTTGCGAATTCGAAATGCGCGTGCATTTCCTTTCTTCGTGATTCGAACTTAGCATTATATTTCCAGCCAAATTTCGGTGCGTTCGCGTCGGCCTTTCCTAGAACTGGGCTAATAGGGGTAAGCATATCGTCCTCGAGTTTTTGTCTGAGGCGGTTGACAGCTTGTAGTAGCTTATCTGCGTCTGTATCGTTCGGGCCAACAGTAACATTCTCTATCGGCCGGCCTCTCGAATCTTTGTAATGAATTTGAACTGAACACTCTGAAGCTGGTTTGCCCCCACAGAGTGTTTCTTTGCTCCAGAAAGCCTCTACATCAGCAGATGTCAGAAACCCCTTAAAGCCGGCATAAGCACTAAAAGATTCGTATAGCTTATCGTAATTAACATCAACTGAGGCAGTGAATGCATCGCCAGCCGTATAGTATTCACCCACGAGCGCAACCTGAAACGCGTCGCCCCCCGCCAGTTGTGCACCCATAATCGCCGCACCAGTTTGATTAAGCATTGCTGAAATCGCGATATTTTCGCCAAGTGTGGGCCCACCTTTAATGTATGAGATTGAGTCGAAGAGAGAGGCATCGCATTCTCTCTTGATTTCTCCCGATGATAAATCAGGAATGTCTTCGCATTTTCGCTTCCCAGTTTCGGAATCCCAGCCTTGCAAAATCGGTCTTACCGTAGTCTTGAAGAATGGAAAAGGTACCGGCGTAAAACCTGCTTGCCTAATTGCACCCAGGAGTGCAGCTCGCTCAACTGAAGCAATTTCGAACTCAAATTGCGCATTGAGCACTCCGTTTCCGTTGACTAGCTTTCCGAAACCAATCATTGGCATTCCATTATATAGGGCTATTCTCCCAGTTTTTGGGGCGAAGTAGACTACACCTTTATCAGCCGAGTCCCAAGCGAGAGTGTACGAAGCGCCTACTTGCGAAAGGTCTATTCCGTTGACTGGCACTTTCGCTGGGTCAACTGGATATGCCGCTGCATTATGCGCTGCAAGTATGGCAAGCCCCGTGGCCAGGGTCGATATTCTTATTGTATCTGTTTTTAAATTTATTCGATTCTTCATAATTTTTCTCCTCACCCTTGATTGGGTGAAATTCACTTAGCAGCGTTCGTGCCACTGGTGCGAAGGGCTGAAATCTATTTCTAAAATTTTGTGATGCCCGTGAGATCATTTGGATTTATTTTAGTTTGGCAGAAAAATTCTCTGAAAATGGCTCTGTTTTTTTTGTGATACTTGATGCACGAGAAATCGATTGTCGCTAGAATTCCACAAATTGCTGTGGCCGATTTTCCACAAGTCTCTAATCAGAGACAGATTTGACTGTACTGGTGTTTTGGCCTTGGGGACCTAATCTTTCAGTCATGAGCACGATTGAAGTTGAATCTGAACGACTGACTGACTTGCAGGCATGTGACCAACAGGGCCTAGCGAGTGACCGCAATGGCAACGGAGAGATTGTCGTGCCTAAACGTATCGATCACGGAACTCTCAATATCAAAACTTCGGCCGAGGGTTCAATGGCTGCCCAAAACAGAAGAGTCGGCCGACCCAGGAAATACGATTATGATTTGGCCGCTCAGTACCTAGAGGACAAAAAGAGGGTAGGACCTGATTTTAACCAGGTTGCCTGGTGCGCTGGCCATTCTCCTGTAATTTGTCCTCGAACTCTGAGGCGGTACTTGGCTCAAGATAGAAAACAGAAGGGTACTAGTAACTCTGGCCGAACACATGCTAGTCAAAACGAATTTGAGGAAGACGCGTGATTCAACCCTTCGATCCAAATTTGTATAGCTCGGCCGAAATTCAAGCATTCACTTGGGCATTTCGGCACCCAAGATTAATCGCAGAGTCTACAGTGAGTTCAGCGGTACCAACGAGATCACTTGTTAGTACGTCATTATAGCCCGCTAGAGACGCCTGGTTTAGATTTTTAGACAGTGAGAGTCCTAGGCTAGAGAGCGAAAATCAAACCAATGCAGAGCCTTCTGTAGACCAAGTAAGATCAACCCGAACTTCGTTAACACTCGGGATGACCAGTCACAAGAAGTGTAACCGTGGTCGACCTCAAAGCCAAGACTGGTCCGAAGTCCTAATTGCTTATGAGTTGGTCAAGCTAGCGGCTCAAAATTCTGGGATCAAGTTTTCAACTAAATTATGGCTTGCCGAGAAACATATCTCATCGGCTAGCTTTAAACGAGCGAGGGGAAGGCTCAAAACCAAAGAAGGCTCATAAAGAACTAATCATCTAGTAAACGTGCCTGACACAAAGCTTCTAGCACCAGAAATTTTTTTGGATTGAGGTTAGGGCCTTATTGCGACCTAGGCTCGGAGGAAACCTAACCTTTATTATATAGGAACTAAATATGACAACAATTCGAGTAAAGAAATTTGAAGACATTGCGGGTCCCGCCGTGCAGGAAATAATTGAAGCCAAGAATAGCTCAGTCCAGCCCAGGTGTATTGTTCGACTCAGGGTGCCTGGCACTCAGGTATGGCTCGGCCCATATCCGTTCGATGTCGATTCGGGCGCAACTCAACCCGTGATTACAGAGAACCTCATAGAGAAGATGGGTATAACCCCTAAATTCGTCGGGCAGGTTGAGACGACATTAGCTGATGGCTCGATTGCTAAGTGCAGGAAAATGATATTGGACCTATGGGTGGTAACCAACAATCCAAGTTCCATTGATGTATTGACCAGCATAGAAATTTTAGTAGTCCCTGAAGGCTCAGAATTGCTAGGGATGTCAGCGTTAAAATTTTTTCATTGGGTGAATACAGCGGCTGGGTTTACGATTCTTGGGCCCATCGACGAAATGTTTGACCGATTAGAAAATTCAGAGTCGAAAAAGTTTTACAGCATCAATAACAGTAGCAATCCCGAAAGGCCGCCGGTCCCTAAATTCAACCAGCAGAAGACGCCCGGCCCTTATAGACCGGGTCAAAATTCGCCAGCACTAGAGCCACATGAAGGCCCGGGGGCCTCAAAGCCGAGGCCAGGGGCTTTTTTGGGGCCTAAGAAGGCAGTTTAGGCGATTACTGCAATTGAATCCAATTGCGATGTTCTATTCGACATCGAAAATGCCATTGTGCCCTAAGACAACAAATCGGCCGCTTCCTGCATATTGTAGCGAAATTGTCGAAAACTGGCCACCGCTAATCGAACCGCTTGTCCCTGGTTCCGTAGAAAATAGATGCGACGTTGTGTAGATTAGTCCTCCGTATTCTTTCACTCCAATCATTTTTGAACCGTCACTTGAGATCGCAGCTTTGTAAAAAGAATCTGCATGTTCGCCGCCGAACCAGTTATTGCCAAGATCATCGGACTCAAAGGTCGATGTATTGCCGTTCACAATTAGCTTACTGGCGTCAGCTGACAGTGCCACCCCGAGCATGGCTGCAGGCATGGGCTTTGCTGTCCACGAAACTCCAGAGTCGATCGAAACGTAACAGTAGCTCGTGCCATCTAGTGCAACTAACGTCGCGCCATCGGCCGACGAAGCTACCGAGAACCAATTTCGGGCAGACTCTCGTGCCGTCCAATTTGCCCCGGCATCTGACGAGGTATAAATTTGACCGCCGGCTATTGCTGTCGCCACTAGTTTTGAACCATCAGCCGAAGAAGCTATTGATGTCCAAGACCGGGATGAGTCTCGAGCCGTCCATGTTTGGCCAGAATCTATCGAAGTATACACTTGCCCAAATTCAACAAAAGATGCCAACTTCACGCCATCAGCTGAAGACACTACCGGGCCCCAGTTCCGACTAGAATCTCGAGCGGTCCAGGTTAGACCAGCGTTGGAAGATGTATAGATTTGACCGCCGCTTACTGTGGCAACCAGCTTAACTCCATCCGACGATGAAGCGATTGCCGTCCAGCTTCTTGATGAATCACGCTCAGACCATGTTAGGCCTGCGTCTGCTGAAACGTAGATGGGCGCACTCCCCGCCACAGCTACTAATTTTGAACCATCGGCTGAGCTCGCAACCCCATGCCAATATTTGCTGTAGTTGTGAGCGGTAAGAATCGCACTTTCGCTTAGTGCGTTGGTCATAATAAATTGAGTCGAGTTTTGTGCTATCTTCCAACCACCAGAGCCTAGTCCAACAATTTTGATGATGTCGCCGACTGTTGGTGTCGAGGGTAGGGTAATTGTGACTTGAGATGCCTTATCTACGAGATAATTGCTGTTAGAAGTAGCTTGGTAGGTTGCTGTCTGAACGGCCATCCAAGATTCAGTCGAGGTACCAGCTGCGCCGGTCGCCCCAGTTTCACCTTTCGCTCCGGTCAAATTTATTTGTGTCCAAGTCCCGGTTGATGAGTCGCAATATTTGAAAATGCCTTCGTCTTTAATAAAAAACGTCTGCCCATCATTCGCTGCCTTGCAGCTAGGAAGACTTGAGGATGAGTTTACTATCTTTATAGAACTAGCTTCATCTTCAGAGCCTGAGGTTGAATCGTATCCGCAAGTTCTACCCCATCTAGCCTTTGGCTAAATCTCTGCGATTCTAGGTAGAGACAAACCAACCAAGGAGGGTTGCCAATGAAGACCAAGTTAGAATCGAAGTCTAGTGAAAAAACTCGTGAATTGTGGCAGAA
>CAITVN010000144.1 GCA_903895855.1 Oligoflexia bacterium
AACGATCAGAAACGCATGGCTTTCGCACTCAAGGGCAGAACAGATAATTTCCAGGGTTTCGAGGCGAATCATTATGGGTTTGCGGTTTACGAGCTTCCCAAGGTTCATTTTGGAGATGGTAACACCGGTGTTTTTTTCGATGACTTTTTGAAAGTGGGTGATCGAGTAGAGGTTGTGATGCTCCGCTAAATATGACTTGAGCTTCCATTCAATACTCATCGCATTCCACCTTTTCTAGAACAGATTGAATTCTGCAGTTCATCCATGCTTTAGAGTGATGGATGTAGCTATGAACTGTGTTGGGGCTTGTGTGCCCGAGTAGGCTGATGAGAACCGGGAGTTGATCGGGGAAAGTTTCGATAAACCTTGTGGCGAAAATTCTTCGAAACCAATGCCAGCTCATGTGAGAGAGCACTGAGAAGCCATGGCGATTTGCGATGGCAACCATTTCCTTTAGAAATAACTGCATTGATGAATAGGCAATTCCAGTGCCTTGTTTTGAGGGAAAAACCAGGTCTGTTTTGTCGGCGCCTTGAATATGGATGCGATGTTTTGAGAGGTAAAACCTCAGCGTGTCTCGGGCAAATGGGGGAAATAGGGTTTGCCGTGCTCTTTTTCCAGATCCTCTGTTGGCTTTCGCAAAGCGAGTCTGGACTTTGTGAGAATCAAAGAAGAGGTCTTTGATCTCTAAGTGAGCGATTTCATCGGCGCGAAGGCCGGTTTCACCAGCTAGGACGATCATGGCGTAGTTGCGGGCGCGGATGTGGCTGAAGTTCTGTTTAAGATAGTGCTGGCTCACAAGCTTGAAAAATTTGAATAGGGATTCGGCATCAAACGGGAGGCCCTTGAATTCGGCGCCGTAGCCGTGGATTGGGATGTCGTATTCAGTGATAGGCTGCTCAATAGGGCCGTAGAGATCGCGAATGGAGTGGGTGGCATCGTTGTGGTCGGCGATAAAGGGATGGCTTAGGACGAATTCAAAATAACCCCTCAGGCTGGTGAAGTATTCGCGAATGGTACCATTTGTTAACCCACTGTCTATGAGTGCCTGGCCATATTCCACGATACGTTTACGGCCGGTTACTATGGCCATCGCCTCCCAGGTGTAGAGATCCCTCGTCTTGTTGCCATGAGTTTTAAACCAACTATGCAAGTAGCGTTTAGTTTTGGCTATGGTTCTCGGGGAATGGTTCCGTAATACGTGAGACTGTAAATAAGCTGCGAGCAGTTGGGCGTGATGGCGCTGCGCCTCGATGTTTGCGTAGCTTTCTTGGAGGGCTTGCACATCTTTCGAGGGTGGTCTTACAAGTTTTAGCATCTTTCACTCCTGAAAAGTTCAACTTCAGGAGTCCTATTAGAATTTTGGGATTGGCTAAGCTTTCAACTTGTTTGTAATCAAGTGGGGGCAATATCGATTGATAAAGCCCTTAAATCTTGGGAAAAAACGTCAGGCCAGAACTTGTTTATTTGGCGCAGACCCATGCTATCGAAAAAATCGATCAGCTCTTTCGCTAGATTTTGGTGAGCAGTTTCCAACTCGATCAAACCCAGAAACGAAAATCCAATTTTCAAAGAGCGCAAAACGACTGCGGTAAACAGGGAAAGTTTTCGGAGCCGCTGTTGTCTATAGATTCGATGGGCGGCGGTTGCATCGATGTCTTTGTTCTTTTCCCGCCATTCTTTCTCGTTTTGTCTTTGTCTCGCTGATTGACAGGTAAGGCAGGCCCTGGGGCGTTTCACTTGAGGTCGGGGGCAAAATTCAGCATGGCAGAATTCACACTTATAAAGACACATGGGGTAACTCCTTGGTAAATTTGGAGTTGAGATGCCTTTTTTAGCCCTTTAAGTCATCTTCAAGTTTAGAAAGTAAACTGGCACTTTAAAATATCGAAAATATGCCTACTTTTAAGCTCTTTCTGAGAAGAAAAATGAATGGTCTGAGCTGTTAAATCCCAATGAATGAGTGAGCAGGCGGCGTTCTTGAGTGACTGGGTGATTCCGCCAGAAGTCTCGGTTCGTCAATGGGTTATTTCGTTTCCGATGGCACTGCGGTTTTGGATGGCGAAAGATCACAGTTTACTCAGTTCGGTGTTATCGGTTTACATTCGAGCTCTCGCTGGGTTTCAGAGAAAGTGCGCAAAGAATCTCGGATTTGATTCGGGTGAATCAGGGGCGGTCACATTCGTACAAAGGTTCGGCGGATCTGGCAATTTAAACCCTCATTTTCACACACTTTTAATTGAAGGGGTGTACCGCGAGGTCGCAGGACGGGTTTTTTATTTCAAATTAAAACCACCGACAGATGAAGAGGTGCAATCGGTTCTACTAACGATTCAAAAGCGAGTGGTTCGCCTTCTGATTCGGTTAGGGTACCCGGTAGACCAAGACCCAGACAGCAATGAAGGGCAGTCAAACGAAGAAGAGGTGAGTGAGTTTAGTG
>CAITVN010000145.1 GCA_903895855.1 Oligoflexia bacterium
GATCAGCTACTATCTGAGTCTTTACAAATCCGGTACCCGTGAAGTTTTTATGAAGGATGGTGCCACCGAAACTAAGATTTCTGATGTCAAGTCAACCGGCGCACTGGGTCCCTACGCTCTGACCATGGTAGGGAGTGACGCTTACTTCTATTCGTATTTTCCAGGAAATTGTGGGTCGCCCAGTCAGTACCATCTTTGGTATTACAGCCATGCTGCGCAAACAGTGAGTGAGGTTGAGTTTGGTTTTGTACCAAACTATGTGAACAATCTCACCGCTAAAGGTTCTAGTCTCTATCTCAAGGCTGAAAATAGCGGTAATGCGAGCCTCTATCGAGTGAGTCTCAACGCCGCGGTTCCAACGCCTACTGCATTACTAGGCGCTGGAAATGGTTTAACCAGTTTTGATAAGTTTGTTGCAATCGGTTCTGATCTGTATCTAGCCGCGTATAATGGCACTATCGACATCGCTTATCACTGCGATTCATCTGATGTGTGCGTAGAGATCCCAGGCGCAAGTGATAGTACATGGCGCTCGCCAAGTCTATTTACCAAAGTGGGAGATAACATCTTTTTTATAGCTGCGACTCCAACAAAAAATAGTCAACTCTATATATTTAATGGCACCTCAGTATCTGAAATTACTGATGCAGCCCTTTTCAGTGACTATCAAGCGAGTAACCTTACTTCTGTAGGTTCGACTCTCTTCTTTACCGCCACAAATTCTGACGGATTTATCAAGCTGTTTAGTCACTCAAGTGGAACAGTGAGCGCCGTTTCAAATACCTATCCCGGCCATAGTGACGAAATTGCACAGGTCAACGTAGTAGGAGCGCAGGTCTTTTTCTTTGCTAAAAATGCAAGTGCACATATCGAGGTTTTCAAATCTGACGGTTCACAAGTCACTGCGGTTACCTCGCTCAATCCGGACGGCAATACGCAGTTTTTTGAGATGAAAGCCATTGGCAATAACGCCTATTTTAATGCGACTGTCACACAGAAGCGTCTGTATAAAACTGACGGCACAACGGTGACTCTAATGTCGCCTGCGGTAGCAGGTGAGGCCGCAAACCCGCACGACCTCAACGTAGGTGGCAGCTACCTCTACTTTATTGGGTCGGATGCGGTCACCAATGAGGCCGTCTACAAAACTCAGTGAGCGGCAGGGTGATCATGCGAAAAAATGGTATCTGAAGAGCGCGCAGGTCCAAAGTATCGCTTTACTTGTCCGATGAACGGATCCAGCAGCTGTTTACCTTCCAGTAGATTCACGGTGGCTAGAAAACGAATTGCCTTATTTTGAAGGTTGGAATGCGCGTGATAAATCCCTCCAGGACTGACGGGCAGACTGAAGACATCACCTGTCTTCCATTCTAAGGTTTGTCCAGGGGCATTGGCGTCATTACGAAAAACGGTTTTTCCTTTGCCATCGAGGACAAAAAAGACGGCGTCTCCTCCATGTCTGTGGCCAATCTCGGCCGATCCGGGAGGGATGTCCTGAATAATGAACCAATTGAAGATCTTCCCGCCTGCCTCTAGATGCGCGCTCTTCCATCCGTTCTGTTTGCGGGCGGGATGAAAGCTCGGGGCAGTCTTGAGTGTCTTTGTGTTTACCGGTGTGCCCCAGGGAGTTTGGTAGACAAGAAAGTCTTTGTGCTCGCCGCGCGGCACTAAAACGGCGCGTGCTGGGTTTTGACTGCTGATTGGGGCGTTGATCTCACCTCCGACCTGGTCAGCCCCCTCGTCAGCAAGGAGGTTCAAGAGAAACGGGGTTTTGGTGTGGCCGGCCTCAAACTCAAGGTCTTGGCGAAGTAATTCGCCGCTCACCGCTGCGCCCAGACTCATCAATCGAGCACTGGTTCCAAAGGGATTCGCGTGCCCGATCCAGTAGCCATACGGCACGACAAAGATATCTCCCTCGCTCCAATAGATCTTCTTGGGAGCCTCGTCCAAGGACTTGCGGATTTCGGAATAGCCTTTGCCTGACCATACGACAAAGGTTTGCTCGCGACGAGCATTGTTACCGATCAACTCTTTTGAATGAGCCGGAATTTCTTCAAGCATCACAGGATTTGTCAGGAGGTAGCCGAAATCGATATAAGCATACTTCCATCCGGCTTTGGATCGACGTTCGGAGCGGTGCCGGAAAAGCGGAAGCGACAACGCATTGATAGCGCTTGCGAAGGGAACACGGTAAATCATTACTCCTTTGTAGTCCTGGGCTGCCACAGGCGGGTTAGCTTTCGCGGATGGGCTAAGAAATAGAGAAAAAGACGTTAAGAAAAGAAACCATTGTCTCACAGAGCACCACC
>CAITVN010000146.1 GCA_903895855.1 Oligoflexia bacterium
AAGGTACGGCCGCAGACCCCGCAGTGCTCACGATCACCGACGGCCCAACGTATGATTTTGGCACCAAAGCCCGCGGAAGCACGAATGACAAAACGTTCACGATCACGAACACCGGCAGTATCACTGCAACAGCGATGGCTGGCTCAGGTCTCGCCGCACCGTTCACGTTTAAAGGCGGCTCATATCCCGGCGGCGGCACATGCGTAGCGACTCTCGCACCTGCCGGCACATGTACGATCATCGTGAATTACTCGCCAGTGGCAAATGGATTACTCAGCGACACGATTGACATCGCGTACAACGACGGAGCTGCCGCGCAGACTTCTTCACGCGATGTTCAAGGTACGGCCGCAGACCCGGCTCTTCTGACAATTTCAGATGCGGCCACCTACGACTTCGGAACTGTCGCAAAAGATGCAACGGCAGAAAAAGTATTTACCGTCGCAAATTCTGGCGGAGTTGCAGCAACCGCTATGACTGGAAATGGTCTCGCAGCCCCGTTCACATTTAAAGGTGGTTCATATCCTGGCACAGATGGCACTTGCGTCGCGACTCTTGCAGCCGGTTCAGATTGTACCATCGTCGTCGTATTTGCTCCGACGGCTTCAAGTGATTACACAGATACGATTGATTTACCTTACAACGATGGTGCTGCAGCTCAGACTGCTCATCGAGCAATCGAAGGAAAAGGCCGAGTGGCCGCCACCCTAACGATTTCAGATGCAGCCACTTACAATTACGGAACCAAAGCCCGAGGTTCAAGCACCGATAAGACCTTCACAATCAGTTACGCTGGAGAAATCGCCGCGACAGCAGTGACGGGCTCTGGTCTCGCAGTTCCTTACTCATTTAAAGACGGATCATACCCAGGTACAGGCGGAACTTGTACTGCGACAATCACCGTCGCTTGCACGATTGTGGTGACCTATGCCCCTGTAGCCAATGGCGCAACCAGTGACACGATTGATATTCCGTACAACGACGGAGCCGTTGCTCAGACTGCGCATCGAGATGTTCAAGGCACCGCGGCTGATCCTGCACTGCTTGAAATTTCTGATGGTGTTACTTATAACTACGGAACTAAAGCGAATGGCGGTTCGACTGACAAATCGTTTACCATCACGAACTCAGGTTCAATTACTGCAACCGCAATAACAGGCAGCGGTCTCGCAGCACCGTATTCATTCTTAGATGGTTCGTATCCAGGCACAGGTGGCACTTGCGTCGCGACACTTACTGCTGCGGGTACGTGTACCATCGTTGTCACTTATGCCCCAGTAGCAGCCGGCGCGACCAGCGACACTATTGACATTCCCTACAATGATGGAGCTGCCAATCAAACGGCGCATCGTGCGATTCAAGGCACGGCGATTGATCCGGCGGTGTTGAGTTTTGTTGACGGCACCGATTACAGTTACGGCACGGTTCTGAAGGGCTACTCTGGATCGTATGCTTTCGGAATCACCAACTCCGGCGCCGGAGCCACTAGTGCTACCGCGATTTCTGAAATCGGCCTCGCTGCCCCATTTGCGTTTAAAGGCGGAACTTATCCGGGTACCGGCGGAGACTGCGATGTGACCTTGGCGAGTGGTGCGACTTGCACTATCGTTGTCGATTACTCTCCAACCGCTGAGGGTAGAGATTCGGGTTCGATTGTGCTTGAATATTCAGATGGCGTTTCAACAACCTCTTCGTCATTTACCCTCACTGGAATATCAAACTCAATTGTAGAGTTCACAGGCGGCGAAGCTCACTCGTGCGCGCTGTTGAACAACGGTACAGTCAAGTGTTGGGGCTCAGATTCAGTTGGGCAATTAGGAGACGACGTGGCGCTGGCCAATCAAACAACGCCGGTGTCGGTTGCAGACATTGATGCAAGCGATGCAGAGCACACGGCAACAAAAATTACGGCGGGTAAAGAGCACACCTGTGCACTGATGCAGTCAGGTCTGATTAGGTGTTGGGGCGGAGACCTATTTGGCGCACTCGGTGATGATGGTGCATATAAAGATCAAGCAACACCAGTTCTCGTGAGTGGCATTAGCACTGCGATCGATGTCTCTGCTGGCCGTTATCACACTTGCGCGGTTCTCGCCGACCACACGGTCACCTGTTGGGGATACAATGCCAATGGGCAATTGGGAGATTCAAATGCGGGCGTTGATTCTGGAACTCCCGTCGCAACCTTCACCATCACGACAGCGCTCAAAGTTTCAGCCGGTGGATCTCACACCTGCGCATTGCTCAGCGGTAATTTGGTCGACTGTTGGGGCTTAAATGATCATGGACAAATCGGAGATCGCTCGAATACGCAGAGAGGGCGCCCAGAACCAGTGACTGGGATTGGGGCAATTGACCCGAGTGACTCAGCGGTAGAAATTGCTGTCGGAGCAAACTTTAGCTGCGCCAGAATGCAATCGGGTGAAGTGTACTGCTGGGGCGACGACTCTGACGGACAGCTCGGTGACGACGCTACTCTTGCCGACAAGAACAATGTGGTAGCAGCGCGAGTGGGTAACGTGACCAGCATTTCTGCTGGTTACGCACACGCCTGTGCCGTGCTCACGAACAACACCATTAAATGTTGGGGGCGAGATGACGAAGGAGAAATCGGAAACAACGCCGGATTTGTTGACCAGCCAACGCCTGTTGCAGTCAGTGGCATCACGACAGCCACCACCATTTCTTCTGGGTGGTACCACACGTTTACGATCTTGAGTTCTGGCCAAGGCCGAGCTTGGGGAGCTAACAGCAGCTATCAACTCGAAAATGGATTAAACACGAATTCTGGAATTCCGGTTACGGTCTTGAGTTTTTAGGATTCACTAATTTACTGTTACTCTCACAGTACGAGATTGACGACTTTGAATTTTCCGCTACTTGAACGAATCGGAATTCGAATTGCGTTCGGGTAAGTTCCTCCGATACTCTCGTGAGTTGACAGAAACTCTCCGAACAAGGTTTCATCTTCATCTTTTTTTCCGATTCGAAGGGCTCGTGAGTTATCAATCGTCGGACTAGCAACTGGAATATAGAGTACCACTAGGTCAGCAGAATTCTTATAGACATCCGTTTGGGGGGAGCTGGCCAATTGAGCTACGACGACTACTTGGTTTTGGAGTAAACTCACCCGCGAAACAGACGCATAGCGACTGCCCAAATTTAGGTCGGTTTTTGCTAGATCTTTTAGTTTGCCACCTCCATGCAGAGTCAAGGTGGGGCCAGTGTTTGACCAAGCGACTTTGTAAGTGTTAATGACTGACTGGTCACCTTCTTGAGTCACACGGCTGGCCCATGAACCGTTGAGGTCATCGGCTTGAACAGTGAAGGCCAATGGCGTCGAATTTAGGGTGCGATTTAGTTTAATTAGCTGAAGACCGCCAAACTGAGGTCTGCATTTTAGTACATAATTATCAGAGGCGTCGGCAATTTGGAGTTGTGTACACGCTCCAAATGTACCCGTTAAATTGTATTTAACTGTAGTGCCTTCTCCGAAAAAAACAAAATCTTGGTAGTAGTTGGGGTCATCAGGGTTTAGTTTGTACCCAGTGACAATCCATCGTCTAGGCGTAGTGACTCCGGGGATTTGCGGAACATCGTAAATGCGTCTTAGTTTATAATGAAGTCCTGGTTCTGTTAACGAGACTGAAAATTCGGTAGATTTTTCATCCCAGTAGGGTGAAGCGGTCAGTACAATTTTTGTAATTCCTTGGTCTGAAATTTCTGAAGCTTTTAAGCCGGGAGCCCACTGCGAAGGACCGCACAAGATCGACTTTGAGCTCGAGATACCATAGGCCGATATCGAACGGCCGTAGCTGCACACTTTTTGGGTTGCCATATCGTAGTGACTTGAAATCAAAGTAGCAGCAAACGGGTGCTCGTTACCAGAGTTGTCGCCTTGAGCTGTGGTGCTGTAAAGATTTAAGAGTTCTCCAGTAGTTTGGGCACTTTCCAGTCCGAGATTGATAGCAGAAATATTAAATCGAGAATTGATAATTACGTCCCTGGTATTGGTTTGCCCTAAGGCGTCTGTCAGGCGCATCTGAAACCTAAAATTTTTCACTCCCTGACTGTAGTCGATAACCTTCACCAGAACGGTCCCGGAGTTTCCATTTAATGCTGTTTCTACGCTCACTTTTTTTGACAATTCGACTGTTTTTTGAGTCAACTGATCTGCGGTGCATCCAACACAATCTGGTGTTGCCTGAAAGGTGTAAGGCCCTTTACCTCCGACTGAGGCAAGACTGACTTTAAAACTGGGGTTGGTGTCGAGGTCAAGTGCTACGTCCTGGCTGAATCCATCTACCCAACTGTTTCGTAAAGGGGAGATGATAGGAACCGGAATTGAAGCAGCAATTCCGGTTCCTTTAGCAGAGACCGAATAATTAGAATACTCTGAGTGAACCGAATTCGACTGAATTTGTGGAAATCGAACCGTGCGCGTCGTGAGGTCTGTTTCTGAATCTGTATCGCTTTGGTTTTCGAACCCGATAATGGCCATAGTTCCGGTCAATTGTTTTGTGTTGACGTCGCTTACCTGAAAATTGGCTGAGTCGATATTAAGTGCGTTGACCTCGTTAGTTAGCCCAGTAAATGTAATACTGATAAACCCATTTTTTTCAATCGCCGAACCGATTGAAATTGGGCCAAATTGTGGTACGGCTTTTTTATACTCGAAATTCCAGCGGTCGGTGACAACAAAAACTTGTTCAGCCTTGCTGCCTGCGTCTTGTACTTTCGGACAATACGAGACGACGCCATTAGCTTCCGATAGAGTTCCAAGCTCCGGTTTCTCAATTGTCATTCTATTAAAAATGTCTGCGGCATAGTACATTTCCGGGCCTTGAATGGTTGTGCAGCCAGCACTTGACGAAATGACTGCCGGGAACCTGCCGTCCATGATGACATCGTAAACCATAATACTCATGCGATATGAGACTTGCAAATCGTCTTCCATGCCGAACGCGTCGTGAGCCCTTATTCCGACGCCAAAGGTCGATATTTCTGGGGTCAAAGGCGCAATCGATGCACGAAAAAATTTCGAATCAATGGCATCTTGAGCCCATGAGGTCTGAGGCTTTGCATTTGGGTATTGATCAGGAAGATAGGGTGTTAATCCTCCACGAAAAGAAGCGACAGCGCTGAACTTGTTCTGTGAGTATGCCCGGCGAGTTATGGAGTGAAAGGTATTGGCTTGATCATCAACAAAATCTAGAGAATGGAGCCTGAAAAATGCTAAGGCGGTAATCCCAGTCTTAACGCTTTCACCCCGATTAGTAGTGAATCGAATGAAATACTTAACAGGCAAATCACCTACGGACTTTGCTACAAATTGGAAACCGTCTCCCATGCGACTAAAGTAAGATCCATCTGGCAAAAGGCCGTCGCCAGATAGTATCGTGGCTCCCGATTCATCTAAGACTTCCGCGGTAATTGACTGTTCACCGTCAGTTAGGCCATCGGATTGATCACTTCTCTTTCTAAATACTTTCATCACAAGAGTATCTAATGGGAAGCACCCAGCCTCCAAAATCGGTGTTTCGCGATTCATACTCACAATCAACTTCGAACTAATATTTAACGTGGTTTCAGAAAATTGTCCTTTGGTGTCTTTTGCGCGTATGATTACGGGCCCAGCGTAATCTTCTGTTTTTGCCGCGACCTTCGTGGTTCCGTCGGTGTCCCGAAAGATTTTGGCTTCACCAGAAACAATTTCGTAAGTCACCTCGCCCTGTGCGTCAGTGGCCTGCAAAATGGCAGCAGCTGTAATTCCTTCTTGAGAGTGAATTGAATTCGGGATCACACTGACCCGTAGTGGAGGTTTTGGCGTCTCTATCTCAGGTTCGGGAGGTGGCGGAATCTCAACCGGAGGGGGGATTGTCGCCTCTATTAGATTACCGCCAGGTGAATCACTACCCGAAATTTCTGACGCTACTTCATGGGTCATGGTAGTTGTCGGCGTGCTGGAAGCAGAGGTGTATTGACCGGGGTTTGAAAAGGTGCCGGTATTTGAAAATACCCCCTTACATGATACCATAATTGCGCTCGAGACGACTATTCCAACGAAAAATGCTATTTTTTTCATTCGATACTCTCTTCAGGTTCAGTAACGATGTTGACACAACTCGTGTGATTGTCGTTTGGCCACTGATTGCCATAGGTACAGGAGTGGCAAGGGTTGTCGTTTTCAGCTCTTACTTTTCCAAAACCACAGGCTGTGCAAATTGCACCAAGCGGCGAATTCATAGTTCCCGCAGGGCAGTATTTACAGCCCCCTTCGATGGCCAATTGAGTATTGGTGCAGCTAGAACAATTTCCCTTGGCATCTTGGTAAGTATTGGCTCCGCAGTCTTTGATTGCATAACAGCTGGTAGCCCCCTTCCAAGATTTTGTCCCAGGTCCACAGGGGGTGCATGCGATAGCTCCGGTTGTGGCTGAATATTGATTTGCATCACAAGGCGAACATATAGTGCCGCCATTTAACTTGGTCGCATAAGTTCCTGCAGGACAAGCGACACAAAGACTAGCAATTCCTAGGTTTGGGTAAAGCGGGTTTAAACCCTGGCCAGCGATACATACCACTGGGCTACACTGAACTCCTGAATAGTCTGAGAACTGACCGCTGGGGCAAGCCGTGCAGGCTATCGTTCCCCAGCTGGGGGCGATAGATCCGGTTTTGCATTGGCTGCAACTCACATTGCTTCCGCCGGCGCTAAAATAGCCAGGCATGCATGATTGACAGGAGCCTCCGCTCGGGGAGTACTTGCTTGCTATCCACTCCTGCCCGGGGCTACAGAGCCCTGCGAATGCTCCGGGTGCCATACTGAGAAATGTGAGTAGAAAAATGAAAATTCGCGCCATACGAAAACCTCGAGAGACTCTAATTGGATTTTTTAGTTTGTAGGTAAGACTCAAAAACCTTATTTAGTGGTATTTCTAGGTCTTTGATATAATCACCGTTTCGAAATCGAATCGTCGCTTTTCCAGTGCCGTTCGAAAGGTCGTTTAGGTGGGTTCTTAGTCGGTATAACGGACCTGCGGCCCGGTGGGATATCCAAAGTAACATCAAAATTGAAAAAATCAAACTTACAGCCCCACCAGTAATTAGTGAATAGAGCGTCGAGCGTTCGTGAATATTCAGTATATCCACAAGCGGATGTCCTGGTCCAACTCCGACCCGTAAGGCTAATGTCTTAATTCCTTGAATTTCGCGGTAAGATTGAAGGCCTAGTACCAAAAATGTTGCCAGAACGGGCGCCACTCCTCCTGCAACTAAAAACATTTGAAACCTCGGATATATCAATACTCGCCGCCATGCTCGTTGATGTTTCAAGTGAGAGTCTCCCCAGTGAGTCGCACTATTTATACACAATAGTACCTGAAAATTATTATATAGTCGAAGAACACCCGGTGATAGTACATTCTTTCGCTTATAAGGAATTGCGATATAGCGGCAAATAGTGCCTAGACAATTTCCTATTTGCCTTCTCTCGGGCCAATCTTTTCGCCGTTCTCGTAAAGGTATTCAGCGACTCGGCGACCGGCACCATCCCAAATCGAAACTTTGCCGTGCAAAACGCCGCCGCGCAATTCACTCACCGACAGTGTTTGGCCTGTTTCAGAGTATTGGGTGAGAATGCCTTCGGGTTTTCCGTTTGAGTATTTGCATTCGCGCTGGCGATTGCCGTTCGCAAAATAGATCACTTCAAGACCGTGAAGTTGGTCGTCGCGAAATTCAGCTTCACCGCGAAGGGCTCCATTTTCAAACCAAGACCGGCCCTTGCCATTCTTGAGTCCATTCTTGTATTCAACTTCTTTGTAAAGTTTTCCGTTGGGGTGCCATTCACGTTGTGTTCCATCAGCGAGATTTTCGTGATAACTACCTTCAAATTTGAGTTGGCCCGTCTCTAGGTAGAGTTTCCAAATGCCCTCGCGTTTGTCTTCCTTGAATTCTGCTTCTTCGAAAAGTTTTCCATTTTCGTGGCGGCCAACCCAGTGCCCCGTTTTGAGATTGTCTTTGTACTCACCGACTTCAAACAAACTTCCCGACGGGTAGTAGTTTCTAAAAGGCCCGTGCTTTACACGGCCACCATCACTCAGAATGCGCTGGCAAAAGGCTTCATTCCCGATTGGAGGCGGGGCGCCAACCCATGACGACCCGTCTGGGCACGTGATGCCATCAACCGCATTCACGAGGCTGGTTGACTCGTGAGTGGGTGTTGTTGAGCATGCGGTGAGTGAAATTAGTGTTAATGACAGGCAAAAGAAAACTTCCGATGTACCCTTGAGTTTAGCCATCCATGGCCTCCCTTGATTTCAAGTTTAGGCACATTGCCTGGTGAACTCAAAACTTTTATTGAATGCCACGCCCGCTGCCCCATTCTCATGGTGTGATTCACGATTTCTCGGCTCATGATAGCGAAAGAGTTACGTTTATAAGTTGCATTCAAACCGATATGACGCAGCGCATGAAGAAGTTGCTGTTGTTGGGTTTTTTCGGTTTTTTGACTCTAAATCAGCGTCTGTTAGCTACTGAAATCGAATTTACCCAAGTCAAATCGTTGGCGGTCGCAGTGAGTTCAGACCGAGATGTCGAAGCTGACTTTATTAAACAATCTTTATTAATTACAGCCAAAGGCGAGGTCAGTTTTTCTGGCAGTGCTTCCAGCAGCGCTGGCGCGAGAGACGCAAACTCTGACTTGAGCATTCACCTCGAGGCTGCGTCGGCTACACAAGATCGACTCATCGTGACTCACCCGACCGCTCATGAGCTCGGTGGTGAAATCAAAAGTGTGTATCTGATTGACCGCACCGATTCTCAAAAACACGACATTGCTCTGCAGAAGTTAACGGCACAAGCCGCAAACACTGCGGTTAACCAAGATGCGTTTAGACAGTTAACGGTCGCACTCGGTAGCGGCAATTCGAAGCAAGTGGCGATCGACAATGACGGCGCGCTCATTAATCGCGCAACGCTCGAAAAATTATCAACCGAACAAGCTGAAGCCTTGTTCTACGCCGAAAGCGAGAGAAACCGAAGCTGGGGTAAGGCTCTCATAGAGGTCGGATCATTCTTGGGCATCGGCGGTATTTGGTACTACGCCAATTTAGAACTCAATAAACTCGATTGGGAATACGAAATGAATTTGCCGGGTTTGAAGAAAAAACTTCGCGAAGGATTTCGGTTCGACAACAACATGCTAGCCCTCAATTCGCCGGGGCACCCCTTAGCTGGCGCTATCTATTATGGATTTGGTCGAGGCAATGGTTTGACCACGTACGAATCGCTCATACTCGCGTTCTCGGCTTCGTTTTTCTGGGAGTTCGTTTGCGAGTATCGCGAGGTCGTGAGTTTCAACGACATGACGTTCACTCCTTTTGGAGGAGCCGCCATTGGCGAAGTGTTTCATCAGTTCGCGACCTTTTTCGAGCAGAGCCGGTCGAGTTGGTACAATTCAATGCTAGCAGGCCTTTTCGGCGGCACGACTCGCTTGAGTGATTGGATCGCGAAAAATCGGGTGAATCCGGTGGGAGTTTACGACAAGCACGGCTTCAATGCCAAGACGTGGCACAGTTTTCAGTTGTTCGTGGCTAGCGGCAATCAAGGCAATCAAGTGGGCATCGACATGCAGCTAAAACCGATTCCAGGGTTCGAGCAAGAGGGCACGGCAGCAAAATTTAGTTGGGAGCCCGGCTCAGTCGAACTCCTTTTCAAAGCTGGGTTCGACTCTAACGGGCTTTACGATTTTCAGATGTTTTTGCGAACCGTCTTTTTTGGTTACTACAAAAAAGACCTGAGAGTCGAACAAGGTCGACTCAACGGTTACTCATTTTATGTGGGTGGCGCTTCGTCGTTTGAGCACAATTCGCACACGTTTCACGGCGAGAATTCTAGCGTGCAAAAAGACGAAATGGGCATCGTCAACATACTGGGGCCATCAATCGAGTTCGCCTGGTTTTACAAAGGCATGGTGATTCGAGCACAAGTTGAGATCACTCCGACGTTTGCTGCGATTCATTCGCTTGCTTACGAAAAATACGATAGCACGCACACGCACCTAGCGACCAAGTCAGTGCTTGAGACCGAGAAATATTATTTCGCGTTCGGTTTCAATGCGTCTGGAAAACTCGCAGTCGAGTTGGGCCCAGTGACACTCAAAGGTCAGTTCGCTCACCTTCAAGGTGATTCGATTGAAGGTTCAGATCGGTTGCAGAAAAAAATCGAAGACGATTATTCTCTTTCAGATTCTTACGATCGTTTGCAGTTGAGCGCGACGGTGAACACTCCGCTCGATTGGTTGAAGGTGTCGGTTTACTTCGAGCAATTGAGGCGCCAAGGGCAAATTCGCGATACGGTGGTTCAAGAACTTGAAAACGGTCTTTATGGCCGCTTGAATTTCGTGTTCTAACGTGGTCAAACGTGACCATGAACCAATCGAATTTATTTGGGCAGTTTGATCCTTCAAAAATGGACCCTAAGGTCATGATGCAGTTGTCGACGCTCATTCAAGAGCTACCGCCCGATCGCCTCATGCGCCTTCAGACGCTCATGCACAATATGATGGCTGGTCACGACGTCAAAAATGAACTCACTGAGTTTGAGCAAACCCTACCGGCTGGCTTTCGACAAAAGATGATGGCCTTGGTGATGGGTGCTGGGCCAGACTTAAGTGGAGGTAATTTCTCAGGCTTTTCTCATTCTTCGGCGGCTACATTTCAGTCGAGTCAGGCAGCCCAGGCCTCTTTGGCAAACCCAGAGCCCGAGGGCGAGCCGACCACGATGCGAGATGCTCGTTTAATGATACTTGGCGCTATTTCTCGGGGCGAACTCGGCATTATCGAGGGCTATGACGCCCTTTTCGGCCAAGAATAGGTTTTGGGAGTCCCTCCCAAAACGGAAGGCCGCACTTATTCAGGAGTCCCTCCTTTTTACTGGCCATGTTCAGGTTGCGCTATGGGTAAAAATAGGGTATCCGCAGATCTCTTTGAAAAGTTGGTATGGACTCGTAGCTCAGTTGGATTAGAGCACTTGACTACGAATCAAGAGGTCACAGGTTCGACCCCTGTCGAGTCCGCCATTCTTCAAAATAATCGAAAAATTCATTCTATTACGCCCCTTAGGTTTCAGGTATCTGGGGAATGACTAAATCTGGAAAAACCCACCACAAAGCTTTGTGAATTACAGAAGGTTCTAATGCTCGATTAGCATTTTCAACAAGTCTACGCTCATTTTCGGTCAGCACATTTGGACAAAGAGTAGGTAAGATAGCGCGAAGGTGCCGAGGAAACAATTCAACTTCATCAAGTGTTTCGTTGGTGGTGTCCATCACACTCCAGGGGCGAGCATTAAATGCAACGGTCTGAATCTTACCCCGATCTTCTTCTGGATATTCATCATCTGACTGAAGGTGATGCCCAGATTCGTGAAGCACCGTTCGACAAAAACTATCTTTTCGGATCTGATCGCAGGTACTCAGACACTCAAGGTCATCAACAGCGCAATCTTCAAAGCAGGCTACTTGATCAAATGACCAGTGGCTTTTCATTGCGTAAAAATTCGCAGAGTCCAGTTGGTTACCTCAGGGGTTTCACCGACAGTTGTGATGAAAATCTGTGGCTGGAAAGACATAAAAACGATGCAAAGATACATTCGAATGGCAGGAGTCGATGAGGCAGGGGCCACTGAGAATCTGAGGTTCATTTCTACTCCAACTGAGTCGATGGAAGTGGCGTCTCGACTGTAAGGGACAGGCCCAGAAGGGCATCGGGCATTCGAAGTTCAAGATTCAAAAGAAATTGCGAAAGTGGCTGGGCAAATGAGCTGGTGGTCAAGGGTTAAACGACACCGAGCACGCAGATTCTAGATTGCGATCCTTAGCGTTTGCCGCGCTCCATTCTCGATCTGGTTATTGTTTGCTAAAAGCATTGGCACTCACTCGAATTACTGTAGAAGATGGCGCGAAGCCAAGCGATTTGGCGAGCATTCGAGATACGGTCATGGGGTTAGTGAAGGACCGAACCGTTCAGATGGACGTGTCGCAGTGCTGGGCAATCTTGTTGATTTCGTTGAAATTGAATTTTCTCGATTGGCTGAGGTGAGCAAGACGTGGCTAGTTGAAACCGTGTGTATTGCCAGCAACCGTTGTCAATCGACTATCGTGCAAGTTAGGTTAGCCTTGTGGGTTTTTAAAACTGTCAGATAACCCCTCCATTCGTAATCTTCATGCGTTAACCAAAAAAATCACTTGTGACCGCCGTAGAATCGCGCCTAAATGGGCTCATTGCTAAATGACAATGGAGGCTCTATGAAAAGATTATTGTTGGTACTGTTGTTTCTAGTCAGTGGGTTTGTGAGCGTGGTTGCAAACGCCACAGAGAATTACTGCAACGGCGCAAAGAAACGTGATACCTCAGGCTTTTACTATCCCAATGGTCGTCATGTGATCGATTCGTGGGGCACCTATTATCCCGAAGGACAAAAGATAATTGACTCTTGGGGGCTCTACTATCCTAATGGTCACAAGGTTCGTGATGCTTGGGGTGTCTATTACCCAAATGGCCAAAAAATTTATGACACCTGGGGCTGCTATTTACCTAATGGCTCAGAAGTTGAGAATTGTGAGTCTACCTATAGAGGTCAGGCTCAAATTGACAGCTTTGGAAGTGTCGTCGCCAGCGTAAATCGAATCCCTAAGACTCTCGGAATTTTTTCGTTTGTCACTCACAGTGATGGCAAGACATTATTGATTGAAATCGATATGGAAAATGCGAGGGTCATCGATACCCATCTGATTTGTCTGTAGTCTAACCAAAACCAGCCGTGATTTAACACGATGGTTATTTTTTTGCGACCAAGCCAACACCCTTTTGAACCAGCACCGTTTCGATTTCGCCCAAGACCAGCGGGTCTTCAATAGTTGAAGGCATCGAGTACTCTTGGGCATCTGCAATTTTTCGCATGGTCGCGCGCAAGATTTTTCCTGAACGAGTTTTTGGCAGGCGCTTAACAATCACCGCGGTTTTAAAAGAGGCGATCGCCCCGATTTGATTTCGAATGGCGGCCACCAATTCTCGCTCAAGTTCATCGTAAGCTATGGTGACCCCTTCTTTAAGTACAACAAGAGCGATAGGTACCTGGCCCTTAAGCTCTTCTTCAATTCCGATGACCGCACATTCGGCGATCGCAGAGTTTTGCGAAATCATTTCTTCCATCTCTGCAGTTGAAAGGCGATGACCCGCAACATTAATGACATCGTCAATGCGCCCAAGTAAGAAGACATAGCCGTCTTTATCGATCATGCCGCCGTCGCCAGAAACATAGTAACCCGGAAAACTTTCTAAATAGCCTTTGATAAACCGTTCATTATTGTTCCAGAGCGTGGGCAAACAGCCTGGCGGTAGCGGCAACTTCAGCGCAACTGAACCCTCTTTTCCGGCTGCCACATCTTTACCCGCCTCATCAAGCACATGAACATTGTAGCCGCAAACAGGACGTGTTGCCGAACCCGGTTTCGCGGGCACCGGCTCGAGCCCCAACATATTGGCAACGATCGGCCAACCCGTTTCGGTTTGCCACCAGTTATCAACCACCGGAACCTTCAAAAGGTCTTTAGCCCAAGAGTAAGTTGCCGTATCTAAACGTTCACCTGCGACAAAAAGCGCCTTTAGACTCGAGAGGTCTTTCTCTTTTGTATGAGTGCCGTAAGGATCTTCTTTGCGAATGGCTCTAAGAGCCGTGGGCGCACAAAAAAGAGTCTTTACGCGATGCTCGGCGATCACTCGCCAGAAAGCGCTGGGATCGGGCGTTTTCACGGGTTTTCCTTCGTAAAGCACGGTGGTGCAACCCATGAGTAGCGGCCCATAAACAATGTACGAATGCCCAACTACCCAACCGACATCAGAGGCGGCCCAAAAAACATCGCCGGGGTGCATGTCATAAACTGCCTTCATACTGTATTTAAGCGCAACCGCATGACCGCCGTTATCGCGGATAATGCCTTTTGGTTTTCCGGTCGTGCCGGATGTGTAAAGAATGTAGAGAGGATCCCAGGCATTCACTGCCACCGGATCAGCGGGCACTGCGTGCCGCAGACACTCGTCCCAATCGAGATCACGACCGACTGGGGCTTGGGAATCAGTGTTCATCGGCGCCTTCAGAAATTCACGTTGATAAACAATCACATGCTCGGGCTTGTGTCGTGACTCTGCAATCGCCTTGTCGACTAAAGGTTTGTAGTGAATCAATTGACTGACTTCGATTCCGCAAGACGCTGTCAGAATCAGTTTCGGTTCGGCATCTTCTAGTCGCAGCGCCAACTCGTGCGGCGCAAAGCCCCCAAAAACCACCGAATGAATCGCGCCGATGCGAGCACAAGCTAACATCGCAACCACTGCGCGTGGAATCATCGGCATGTAAATAACCACGCGGTCGCCTTTTCGAACCCCCAAATTCTTGAGTACGCCCGCGAGTAACGCCACTTGATCTCGCAGCTCGCTATAGGTAAACGATTTTTGATTTTGCGTGACTGGCGAGTCATAAACCAGCGCTAACTGATCGCCTCGGCCGTCTGCCACATGAATGTCTAGCGCCAGCGAGCAGGTATTGAGCATTCCGCCTTCGAACCACCGAAAATTTCCTTTAGCGTCTTTGCTGAGAATCTTTGAGGGCTTCTTTATCCAATGGAGCTGTTCGGCTTGCGTCGACCAGAACTTTTCTGGCTCTTCGATCGATTGCCGATATTCGGTTTGATAATTGAGAGACGGTGTCTGCTCGGTCTTTTTCATATATGATGAGTGTACTTTAAGCAGTGCGAAAAGAAAACCGACTCCGGGTGAGTTAGCCAGGAGTCGGTTGCTCGTCACAAAATGCCTATCTTCGGCCAATTGCCCAGATTAACCGCCGTCGTTGGGTGCTGGTTAGATCGGGTGAATTCCGACAACTATGTGACACCATCGATAAATTGCACAAACTCTGTACAGTGCTACACGTAACGGTTTTTCAAGTTTGGGCGTTGAGGCGTGTCGAGAATTTTTGCGATAAGATTAGAAATTAGTTAGGCTAACCTTTATGCACAGTTTCGTTAAGTTGCTTTCACCGGGTGAACAAGTAGTCGATAATTTTCCGGATCCCATCTTTTGTATCACCAAAGAGGGCCTTTACCTCTATGTTAACCAAGGATTCGCCAAGCCCCTACGAATGGCGCCCCAGCAGATTATCGGCAAAACGATTCTTGATATTTTTCCGGGCGAAGGCGGAAAACAGCGCCTGCGAGCCCTGAGTGGGGTTTTTGAAAGTGGTGAAGAGTTTTCGTTTGAGGTAGAAGTCAAGCAAGATCCCGTTCAATATTTTATCACTACGATTACTCCGATCAAAGACCAGGCGGGCACGGTGACGAGCGCCCTTTGCTCGTCTAAGAATATTACCCACTTAAAAACGATTGACTCAAACCTAAAGAAATCAGAACTGCTTCTTCGCTCAATGATTAATGGCCCCCAAACCATCGCCATCTTTTCTGTTGGTAAACATTTCGAATATCTAGTGTTCAACTTCAATCATCAAAAAGCCATGAAGAATCGTTGGGGGGTCGACATTCAGCCCGGAATGAAACTGCCCGAACTGATCAGCGATGAAAGCGTTCGCCAGAAGGTTTGCCACAACTTGACCCGCGCACTTGCCGGAGAACAGTTCACGCTGAGTACTGAATGGCTATTACCGCCCCAAGCCCGCCAATCTTTCGAAGAAATCTATGCACCGATTTTTGACGAAAATCACTTGGTCATTGGAGCTACTATTTTTGTTATCGACATTACTCAACGCAAACTGGCCGAAAAAGAACTAGCGATTTCTAAAATGGCCATGGACTCTGCCATTAGCGGAATCTCGTTGAATGACATGAACGGTATAATCACTTATGTAAATCGTGCCAGTTTAGATATGTGGGGTTATGATTCGGCTCAAGAGTTGATCGGAAAATCTGTTACCAGTGTCTGGAAGGCCGACGAGAACCGCGGGTTGGCTTTAAGCAAGATTAAGACCGAGGGTCGCTGGCGAGGAGAAAGAACGGCAGTTCGAAAAGATGGAAGCGAATTTGAGGTCGAACTTTTGGGTTCTCTTATTTTAGACGAGTCAGGTCAGCCTTTAGGGGTTCACGCGTCGCTGCTAGATTTGACTCAGCGTAATCAGGCCGCCAAAGAAAAGAACGAAATCCAAGCTCAGCTTTTACATTCTTTGAAATTGGCCTCGATTGGAACTCTGGCTGCCGGAGTGGCTCACGAAATCAATAATCCGCTTTCGATCATTTCTGGGTACACCGATATTTTGCAAAAAGATATTGCGGCGAATTCTTTGAAAAATGCGGCCAATTCTATTCAAAAGATCCAGGACGCGATTAGAAGGATTTTGAAAATTGTCGATGGGCTCAGAACCTATTCACGGCAAGACAACGAAGAATGGCACGAGGTGAACGTTCACGTGTGTCTTGAAGACACTATCTCATTTGTTCAAAGTATCTATGAAAAACAAAACATAGAGGTAGAAAGTGTATTTAATGCGCAGCGGCCATTCGCTAGGGCCAACACGGGTAAATTGCAACAGGTCTTAATGAATATTTTCGGAAATGCCCGAGATGCCTATCAAGGAAAAAGAGAAGGTAAAATTGTGGTCAAAACGTTTAACCGAGAGAACTTAATCATTATTGAAATTTCTGATTTTGGAATGGGCATAAAGAAAGAGGTGATGTCAAAGATTTTTGAGCCGTTCTTTACGACCAAAGAACCGGGTAAGGGCACGGGGCTTGGACTTTCTTTGAGTCACACCTTGATCACTTCTTTCTCGGGCACGCTTGAAGCCGAAAGTGAAGTGGGCTTAGGCACCACGTTTCGAATTACGCTGCCGATTTTGAGCAAGGCGAGCATTCAAAAGATTGAGGCGCCGAGCCCAGAATAAAATTTTCGGCTCACGGGTAAGGCGTTAGTTGTTGGTGTCTTTGGCGCATTTACTCGCAAAGCAGGGCACTGTGATAAGTGCCTCACACTACCTAATTTTTCCTAGATCGGGTCGTCGAAGCTTAGAGATCAATTCCTGACCACACGAGTGAGCAGCCATCTAAAAAGAAGTATTCAAGATCAGCAAAAATTCTGCGTTTTACTGGAACAATCAGAGAATTCACTCGTCGGTATCTCAATAGTTGACTTGAAGTGATGGTGTATTGATCATTTGAAATGCCGACACGCTGAAACATCAGAGAAATCGAACCATTTTCTCCATCGGCATGAAAGCCTTCGCGTACCGATTGAAATAACGTTTTGGTGCCATCGACGATCGTCAGATCGAAGGTCTTTTGTCCCGAAATCGCAGTGCCGATAAACTCAGCGGTCGGTGCCGCTTTTGCGATGGTTTTGACAACTTTGGCAAAACAGATTTCTGCGGCGGCTGGCTCAGTAATGCTACCGCAATTGGCCTCTAAAGCCTGATCAATAACGCTCTGGTTAGATAATTTAGTCACATAAGCGCCCTGGCATTTCAAGGTTTCTAGGCGACCTGTCACACCGTAAATATTGTCAGGTCCGGGCGAGGCAAAGGCACCACTACCAAAAACCGACAGATTAAGCGAAAACGCCATTGAAAACCCAATTGAACTCTTAATAAAACCATTCATTCTTGTCATAAATATTTCCTCTCAAATTTGCCCCCTTTGTAGACGAGTGCCGTCTTTAAAGCAATGGTGTGCCGACACAAAATGTGACGGTGACCACTAAAACACTCTCTACCGATAGACTTCTAGCTCAGTCATCAGGGCCGCGAAGTCTTTGATCGATTTGATCTGGGGATAGCTGATGTAATACTTTCGTACCCAGCGAATTTGCCGGTCTTCTCGAGGTGGTAGGCGACCCGTGTCAGTGCTGGTGTCGTAAATTTGCTCAAACCTGTCTAAATCAAAAGGTTCTTTGCCCGAGCGATTGGCCAGCGCAAGTGCGTCTTCAAAAAGCCTTAATTCTTCAGCCTCTCGCTTTTTCACTAACTCTTCAAAATATTCTTGATCGTTCATAAATAGAGTATCGTTCATGATCTGAATTTTGACGAAGGGTATATCAGTTGGGTACTTACTTTAATCTATTACCGTTTGCAGCCCGTCTCATTGCTGAGGTGTTCATTGCAAAAATAGACTGATTAGATTTAAAAAGTGACTCGCACTTCAAATCCCTTCACGTTACGAAACTCAATAGAGGCGCCATGTTGTTTCGCTATTTCATGAACAATTGCTAAACCCAACCCACTTCCTTCAGGTTGAGTGCCAGCAATTCGGTAGAAGCGATCGCTAATTTTTGAAATTTCGCTTGCAGGCACCCCAGCCCCACTATCGTTCACGACTAAGGTAGCCTTGCCTTCAGATTGTAAGACAGAGACTCTGACCACGCCCAACACTGGCGTATAGCGAATGGCATTGTCTATCAGATTTTTGACCAGTGTGTAGAGCATCAAGCGATTTGCCGAGAGTTGAACCTCTTCTTCAGATAGACTGATTTCGATGCTCTTCGCAATCGCAAGCGGTGAAAGATCAATGATGCACTCACGAACCAAATCGGTGAGGCTAAATGAGGCCTTTTGACCTGTGGCCGAGTGATCATGATCAATTTTCGAGAGCGTGAGAAGTTGAGTTACCAGGTGAGTAACCCGATCTACCGTCTTTATAATCTGCTCTAAAGCATGAACTCGTTCATCGGGGGCTTCGGCGGCCCGCGCAACCTCGGCGTGTATTCGCAATGCAGCTAGCGGTGTCTTCATCTCGTGTGAAGCGTGCTCGACAAATCGCTTTTCTTTAGCTAGCTCGACTTTTAGACGTTCAATCAGCGAATGGATGCTATCAACTAACGGTTTAGTCTCAATACTCTCTTGGGTGAGCGAAAGTGGCATGAGTTCACTACTGCTCTTATTGCTAACCTCTTGGGCAAGGCGCAAAATCGGAGCAAACCCACGATTGACACTCCAAAAAATGAGCAACGTTAAAATCGGAAAACCAAATAATAGGGGCAGGACCACATGTAGCGCAATGTCAGTCGCAAAATTCTCACGAGATTTTAGATATTGTGCCACTTGAATTTGCAATTGATGCGGCTGATCCCAAAGTACAAAGATGCGAAAAATCTCGTCTTTGATTTGTCTAGTCTCAAAACCCTCGGCAAGACTTGAAAAAGATTCATCGGCGAGCTCGGCGCCCGACCTCATGAGTTGACGACCCTCTTTGTTTCGAATCTGAAAAAGAATTTTTTGGCTATATCGATGCTGAAAGTGCCCACCCGTGTCTTCTAATTCAGCCACAGAGCTCAATTCATGCAACTCGTGTGAAGCCTCGGCTAGTAATATTTTCGCACTTTCTGCGAGTTGCGCATCAAACAATTCAGAAACTTCGTGCCGAGCGTCGAAATAGGTCAACAAACTACTGATCACCGAAAGCGAAAGTGTCACGGTCAAAACCGAAACAATGAGGGTCTTTTTGACAGAAGGTAACGGTTTGTGAATCATTTGGTCGTCCCGAGGGTATATCCTACACCCCGAATTGTCTTGATGAGTTCAGGCCCCAATTTTCGCCTTAAGTGATGAATATGTACTTCAATAGCGTTACTCTCGATTTCTTCGTTCCAGCCATAAAGCGCCGTCTCTAATTGGTGTTTACTCAATGCTTTTCCTGATTGAGTAACCAACACCGCGAGAATCGCGAACTCTTTGGGTGACAATTCGATTATTTTCTCACGAAGAGTCACCCGTTGCGTCGATGGGTCAAGCGCTAAAGCACCGTGTTGAATGATAGAACTACTGTGATCACGTGATCGCCGAGTGATCGCATGAATTCGTGCTGCCAATTCAATTAAACTAAATGGCTTGGTGAGGTAATCATCTGCGCCTAAGTTAAGTCCCGCCACTCGATTCTGGACACTATCAAGAGAGGTGAGAATGATCACCGGAATTGAAAATTGTTTACTGCGCAGGCGTTTTAAAAACTCAATACCACTCATGCCTGGTAAATGAACGTCGAGCACGATAGCGCAATACGTGGGCGAATCCGTCGCCTGCTTATGATCTTGCATTTGAACTGAAAGTTCGGCGTCTTCAGCCGACTGCACCCAGTCGACCGTGAAACCTTGCTGTTTAAGGCCTGTCTGAATGCCATCACCTAAGGCGAAATCATCTTCAACTAGTAAGAGCCTCATGATATCAATGTCGTAACCTCATTGTGTCGCTATTTTTTGCCCCTTAAGGTGGTCTTAAGTATTCACCCTTATAGTCCGCGAATAAAGGAGAAATGAAAAATGAAAAATTTAGTCATGTTGGTAGGTTTGATGGGATGCGTAGCGACCCAAAATCTCTGGGCCCAGGCCGATTTTAGTATGCTGAGGTTTGAAGGTAAAGAAACAGTCAATGGTAGACTCACGGGAAAATCTTGTCTCGTTGTCGTCGGCCAAATTGTACCCATTGCAGATTCTTTCGAGTGTTTTAAATTAGAAATGAAAATCGGCAGTCCGACTTTGGGAGTCCTAAAAGGCCTCAGTCTTTCGTCGCAAGAGACAGGGCGCCACCTTCAAGCGGCCGAAGGTCGCCGAGTTTGCGCCAGTTGGGCCAATGGCTCTACCCTGAGCGAAGAGATCTTTTCGGCAAAAATTTCTGATTATTACACGCGATACTATTCTGGCATGCAAAAACAAGGTTGGTTCACCCAGAAAGACTTCTTCTTAAAAGTCTCGCCAGAGACCTATTTACCCACTGAAGCCGCAGTGAATACCATCACCGCTTTTTCTGAGCAGTTGGTTGAATGCATTGATCTGAATTGATTAGGGCCTTTAGTCAATCGATTTGACTTGGCCAAGGATCGGCCATTTTAGTCAAATATTTCTACCGAGAAAACCTTTCTAAAGGCATCTAGGGCGTCATGTGAAGTTATCTCTTGAAAAGCGTTTCGGGGTCTCATAGGGTGCGCCCGAAGGCATTAATTTGAGGTAAAAAGCGTTTGATGAAAAAGTACTATGGTTTCATACTATTGGCTGCTCTGGTCATGATTTTGGTGTTTGTCTACAATGGTGGTTTTTCGAATCCGTTTGCCCCGAAAGATGACACTCAATTCAGTACTCACCTATATGCCAAGTTTCAGGCAAAAAGTTGTCTTGGGTGCCACGACTATTTTGAAAAAAAATTAGGAGGCCTATCATTCACCACTCATGTCGAGCATACCGCAGAAAAGTGTGTTGAGTGTCATAAGCAAGAAGTGACCGGATTTCTGATTCCCGAAGACTGGTTCGCGCGTCCGGGGCTTTATACTTCAGCTATGGATGCCAAAGAAACTTGCGAAGCGATTAAAGTGGGATTGCATGCGCAATTCAAGCACAAGAATCGGCTTGCGAAAGATTTGGCTCAGCATCTTTTTGAGAGCCCTCGAGTGCTGTGGGGAATTGCGGGTGCGACTCCGAATAGCGGTCGGCTGCCCGAAGGTCAGATCGAAAAAGGCCTTGTACAAGGTGGTCTTGCCGAATGGAAAACTCAGGTAACTCTCTGGATTCAAGGCGGCATGAAGTGTGATTAGGTACTAGACCTTTGTCGTCGTTTTGAAAACAGAAGCCCCAAACGATAGCGATTTTTTGAAGTGACAAAAATAGCTCTCATTAGTTGAATGGGAACTCAACTCTGCCCAGCTCTGAACTGAAAAAAGAACTGGTTAGTTTGTTGTGCCAAAAGCCAGAATTAGATCGAATGCTCGAGCGCATCGCGTTGGTCTCAAACAACTAGCCTAGAAACGACAATAAATTCGACTTAAATAATAACAAAACACTGGAAGTAAGCCTATTTTGGCTTTAGTTTTGATTTTACAAGAAACAGAACTTAAGCAAAGAAAGGTCACTTCCAGTGAGGTTAAAAAATAGCAAAATCCACGACAGAATCAACGGAAATTTACAGATCGAG
>CAITVN010000147.1 GCA_903895855.1 Oligoflexia bacterium
AGATTGAACTTCGGTAATTAGCTTTAACATAGCGACGTTTCCTCTTTCTGCTCCTTGCAGGGAGCATTGTTTTGGTTGTTCACCAAGAGGTTACGTCGCTATGCTTCAAATTTCAAATCCACAACTTTCTGCAATTTCTCAGGGCCTCAATCTGAAATTCTTTCAAACAACCCGAAAGCCCTCGAGCTACTCGGACTAACTGAAAATCAACTTTTGGGCAAAACGTCGCTCGATCCAGATTGGAATGTGATTCATGAAAATGGCGACGCCTTTCCGGGTGACACTCATCCGGTTCCTCAGGCGATCAAAACAAGACAGCCAGTAATTGGCGTAGTGATGGGGGTGCACCGATCGAAATCAAACGATCGTGTGTGGTTACTCGTCGATGCCATTCCGCAGCTAAAATCTGATGGAACCATTCAAGAAGTCATTTGCACTTTTAAAGACATCACCTTGCGCAAACAAGCTGAAGAACGCGAAAATGCGATGACAGAGCTGCTCGAGCGCACCAATACGATCACAAAAACTGGCGGGTGGGAATTTGATCTCAATTCAAAAAAGATTCTTTTTTCGAAAGAAGCCTTGAGAATTTGCGATGTTGATCTGCATACAGAAATAACTCCCGAACAAGCCCTTGAACGCATCGTACCCGAATACCGAAAATCTTTTGAGATGGCAATGAGAGCCGCAATTGATCACGGAACCCCATACGACTTTGAACTGCAGCTGATAACTAGCAAGGGCCAAACAATTTGGGCGCGCAGCCTTGGACAAGCCGTGCAAGTGAATAATAAAGCCGTCAAACTGGTAGGCATTTTTCAAGACATCACTGCACAAAAAAATACCGAACGAGAGTTGAGTAAAAGCAAAAACCTATTTCGCAGTTATTTCGAACTGCCCTTTCACGGAATTGCAATCACCTCTCTCGATAAAAGGTGGATCGAGGTTAACGACAAATTGTGCTCACTGCTCGGTTACAGCCGCGACGAAATAGTTAAAAAAACCTGGGCTGAAATGACACATCCTGACGACCTTTCTAACGGTGTCGATCAATTTGACTTGCTACTTTCTGGCCAAATCAGTGGATACCAACTTGATAAGCGCTATATTCGCAAAAATGGCGAATCACTGTGGACTCACCTGACTGTCGGCTGCGAAAGAGATACTGACGGCCAAATTGAACACGTGATTGCTACCATAGAAGACATCACCGAACGCAAGAAATTAGAACACGAACGCGCCGAATTGCAAGTGCAGCTTCTACATTCATCTAAGCAAGCCGCCATCGAAACGCTCGCTGCCGGGCTCGCACATGAAATCAATAACCCACTCGCCATTATCGTCGGCAACCTCGAGTTCATTAAAAAGAAACTTGGCAAAAACGCCGATAACGTTGATGTGACTAGTCGTTTAGATAAGCAAAAAAAGGCAGCAGATCGGGTGGCAAGCGTCGTGAAAAGTCTAGGCGCTTTCGCCAAATCCGACACCGATACAATTGAAGTCATTGACATTCATCAGGTGGTAAACGGCACGGTCGCTCTCTGTGAGAGCGTTTATCTCAGCGAGGGGGTCAGCATTCAAAAAAGACTGAATTCACGACAGCCCTGGTTGAGCGAGAACTCGGGAAAACTTCAGCAAGTGATCATGAACCTACTTTCAAATGCAAAAGAGGCTTGTCAGGTTGAAAAAAGAACTGGCGTGATTACAATTGAGACTACCGACGAAGACAATTTGGTGCTGTTAACCATTTCTGACAATGGTGCAGGAATCGAAAAGAGCCTTTTCTCAAAGATATTTGATCCGTTCTTTACCACGAAGAAAGCAGGAAAGGGACTAGGTCTTGGATTGCCGACCTCGTTTTCTCTAGTTCACAGTTTCGGTGGTAACCTCACACTCGAAAGCGAACTCGGGTTAGGCTCGCGGTTTACGATCAGGGTACCAGCAGCCCCCGAAGAGTTAAGAAAAGCGGGTATTGTGGCTCGCGAAACCTGACCTAAATTCAAGGTCGGTCGCCACGACATCACTCGGTTTTTTTGATCATCTAAGTACTTTTTCTTAGGCTTATAGGTATTCTACCGAATTTCTAAAAAACCTAAGTAGGGCGATAACTAAGACAGAAGCAAAACCAATGAAACAGGAGGCCTATATGAAAACCTATAAAGCCAATCAGTCGTGCCCTCAAGGATTCTATTTTTCGCTAAAAAACCTGGACGGTCATTTTGTCGGTGCAGACGGCGAGTTTTTCGAAGGCAGTCGTGACGCCGTGTATTACAAATTTCCAAATACCTTTTTAGTTTTAATGTCGCCCATCATCGGGGGGCTTTTTGTACTGACCTTTCCACTTGTCATGTTGGCGTCTATTGCCTTGATCGGTTCTTATTCTATTTTGAGGCTCTTATGGTTGTTTTTGATGCCTCGGGCGAACTTACTCGAAAATCGATGGGAGCCTTCGATGGCCTATCTCATTCGACCAAAAAAGACCAAAAAACAAGAAGCTGAAAATGGCGAAAGCTTTCAAATATCTGCAAGTGAATTCGATGCGCAAGTTTGTCGCGAATTAGAGAACGATAGATAGTCCTGAATTCTGCTATGCTAGGGCGCCACTGAGGCTCGCGCAATTCGTGAGTCCAACTATTGCAAAAGGCAACGCACGGCCATTTTGTTGTTCGTTCCATAGAACCAAAAGTTGCCGTCAAGACCATTATGACCGAGTGCATAATCTGAGTTGCCTTGTGAAAATGAATTGGTCCAGATGTAGAGATCAGCAGCAACAAATGAACCCGCCAAGAAGTAGAACTTTTCGAACTTATTCGAATTCATCGAGTAGGAGTTGATGAAGTATGAATTCAAAACTGATGTGAGGGTCACACCTGCTGGATTGATATCGAGGGCAAGGTCCAATGCAGTCGGCAATCCCACTCCGTAAGCCGGTTTCGAACAATGCTCTACGGCTTCGGCCTGAGTCATCTCCCAAATGTGGTTATCACGAAGCTCGATCGGTCCGATCAGTTTTGGCTGCAAAAACGAACGAAACGATATCGGAATCCATTTTTGAATTTTATTCGGACTTCTACAGAAATCGCCCTTTTGGCAAGTGCCAGCGTTTGCAGCGCCAATCATACCGAGCGTTAATACTAATGAAATCAGGGCAGTTTTACTAAATCTATTCACAAGAGTGTCCTCCAAATAGCGACGGTTATTATTTAAATAACTTCTAGCTATAAATATAATCTAAAGACACTTATATACTTGGCACGCCGCTGGGGGCAATTGCACCATCGCGCCTTAAGTTTCCCGATTTGAGAGTTAGACGGTAGTGCTACTGTCTCACAAATTTGAAATTGTACTCTACGTTTGTACCATTGGCGCCAACACCCAATCCCTGCTGGTAAATCAATTCATTGCCAGAACACTGGTAGGTGAACTCAATCCGACCATCTGCGGGAAGCAGAATCGGATTAGCGGGCGTCGTGAGGGGCGGATTTCCTATATAAACAATGTGTTGAAAAGTTAAATTGCCAGAAGTCCGACGGGCGCAAACTCTTTTTTTCTGTTGATCGGCGTAGCGTGCGGTAGCCTTGCCGTTTGCGGTGGTTCTCATTTTGACTTTATTGCCAGTAGACTCAACAGCGGTCGCGGTATCGATCACCCAGTTGTCGAGTAAAAATTCCATTTCTCCTGCCCGATCGAATCTAAGCTGATACGCTCCTCTAATCGAGAGTAATTCATTGTTTGTTCCCTGAAAGCTCTTTTCAAAATACTGGCGGGTCGACTCATGATCGAGAAGCCAGGTGCCCGCTAAACATTCGTCTTCAGGGGGTGTGCTCGATTCACATCCACACTCGTATTCTTCTTCATAGTTAATTCTGAGCGTAACGGCCGCTTCTTGCTGATCGGGATTGATGCTCGTAATCAGCAGGTCTTGATTCAAATCTGCCTCACACGGGCTTCGAATTTCGTCGGTAAGAGGCACCCAATCTTGGGCACTTGCGGGCTTTGTGCTCAATCGAATATACGGCGAATCTCCGGCTGACACAGAGATCCGGTATCGTCCTTTTTTTGGTAGAACCAGGCGATGATACTGAGTCTTCAACGGCACTACTGAAACATCAATCACTTGCTCGGGGCGGGCTTGAATCACTTGCGTCGTCTCAGGTTCTCTAGGGCGGTAGGGCGTGGGGCGCCCCGCCGAGTCTACCAGGGTTCCGGCATTAAAACCTTGGGCAAACTGATGAAAATATTCTGCAGCATGAGGAACCAGCGCAAACGCGGCCTGCAGTGAAGAGTGTCGATCGGTGGGCATAGCGGTCAGAAACGCCGTAATCCCATTTGAAGAAAATAGAGAGCTTCGATACCACGACATAAAGAAAATGACGTTCGCGTAGCCGTCTTGATCAATAAGGGATAGGTTAGGGTTGTATCTAGGAAACATATCACCCCACTCAATATCGGCACGCGGAAACACCACATCGCTCATCATCTGCGCGGTGCCTTCAATGTACCAGAGTCCGAAGCCATAGAGGTCGGCCAGCATGGCTTGATTGGCGGCATTTTTCCATTGAAAGCAGTGAAACATTTCATGAGCGATGATCTGCTTAAGTTTCTCTGCGTCGAATTGGCGGGCCGCTGGGTAGATAATCACGGGGCAGGCCTCAGACAGCCGAGGGTCAGCGCGCATAATAAGAGCCGCAGCGTAGGTTACCCGGTCAGGGCCATCGTTGAAGTGGGGACGACTATAAATGACGGCTTTCACGTTGGGCATTTTTCCACCGAAAAGGTAAGAGCCCCGCGAAGCGGCCAAGGCCTTGGAAACTGTCTCAGAAAACGTCGGCTGCGTTGGGTAAGATGCGAAAAAATCGTCTACATAAAGCTCTAACTTCGAAGAAAGGTTCGAGTTCACCACGGGGGTGCAGGGCAATTCTTCAGTTTCATGGCCGGGATCAGGAAACCCTCGACGCCAAAGCCGCGAACAATCTGCTGCCTCAGTCTGCGCTACCGAAAACAACGAAAGAGACAGTAATAGTGAGATAAGCATGGCGTCGTTTATCTTAAGTACTCCCAGATAGGAAGCGCTAAAAGCAGCGATCTGGGTTTCGCAATGGGCAGTGAAATGAGCAGTAATTTGAAGTGCGCGTCACTTTTTCAATCTAATCCACTGCTGTCCGGTTCATTTAGACGAACCCAAAACACCCCTGGTCTGATGGTGTGTGCCTAGTCACTCGTGGAAGCTCTCCGAATAGCCTAGAAATTGGCTCCTTAAGTAGCAGCAGCGTTCCAATGACAGCCATCGCGTCTGTAATTGAAATCGAAGTTTTTAAACTAAATTTAAGTATTTGAACAAGTAGGTAAGCAATCAGGGCCCCTAAAATCTGCGATTTTACTGCATTTAGCATACTGTGACCCATTTAAGGCGAACAATTACAATAATGGCAAAGCCACCGAATTCTGTGGTGTGGAAGTGACCTAGCGCCACCGTTGTAAGTTGAGAACGTTACTCGTACATGAGAGACATTTGCAACTCATCAGGCAAGTGCCAGCTCTGATCAGAGGGCCCAATCGTCCACTTACTATCGGAGAAAACGAATGCACAAAGCCTCAAAGATCTTTCTCTCACACTCGTACTTCATGTCTCTACTTACTTTGGTTATCGGCCAAATTTTAGGTATCAGGCCCGTACACGCAACTTTTAGAAATTCGCCCAATGTTAATGACACCTCAACCTATCGGCTGATGGTTGGTGAATTAATTCACTTAAACACTCCAGGCAACGATGGACAAACTGTAACTAACACCATAGTTGGCGCCGAAATTACCCATTTTTACACTCCTGATTATGGATTCAACTATGGCAAAAAATCCAACCAGGCATTGCATGCGCTTGCTGAAATTGGTTTTACCAATGAAGGCGGCACGCCGGTGCCTTATGCTCAGTTCATCATCGAAGGTCGTTTTAGTCCGTGTAATGACAATGGCTTTGGCTACCCAGCTTTTATCATCTCGCCACGGATTCGAATCGATAGAGACACCCTCAAAGGCTTAGATATTGTTGGAATGCCAAACCTAGAGTTTGGAGTCGAAAAAAACTGGTTATTCAATGGCGACAGCGATGCCCGGGGTGATGTCATTCATACTCATGTCGCCGCCGGCATTTTTGCGCCCCTTGCAGGCTTTAAATATCAAGAACACAAAGCACTTGCAGTGCCGCTCTCAATCACCGCTGAATTTTCGTATGAAGGAAAAAACTGGTTCAGTGCACTAGAAGCCTCCTTTGAAGGACTGAAAGGAATTACCAATGACCATGGTGGCCTCGTTCGTGTCGACGTAAATACTGAAGCCGGCTATCAAATACCTGTGGGTTCTGACGGTGATCGAATTCAATTTGGACTCAAACACAAATTCTATTATCTCAAGGGCTATACAGGGGTTTTTTCAGAGCCGACAAGCGAAGGAGAAAAAGCCGAGGAGATTGGAGTTTCGCCGATACCTGCAATCAGTGAAAATCTGCTGATGGCGTTTATTGCCTGGAAGCGATAAGATTGAGAAGCCAGTACACGACTTCACGCGAAACCGACAGACTTGAGTTCGACTCAGATTCCATTTCTTTCTCCAAGAAAACCAGTTGAAAGAAGCTGCCCTAATTCTGTCACTACCCCGAGCAGATTCGCAATGAGTATGCCTTCTTTAAAACGCTTCCTGCTTGGCATCGAAAACGAAGCCGCTACCGAACTCAGGGAGGCAAGTTCATGATTAGCCCCTCTGATTTATTACCAGGAGCATAACATAGTGCGTATTCTTAGGCCGCGTAGCTTACGTGTCTTGCTTCGAAGTACCTGCGAACAAGGTCTGGCCTTTTTTGTCGACCGCGAAGGTATCCTATCAAATTCCGTTTGAGTTCGTTTTTG
>CAITVN010000148.1 GCA_903895855.1 Oligoflexia bacterium
AACCCAGGCAAAGCCAATGACACAGTCGGTATGACGTTATTAAGAATCGCGTGCGTGAATTTCTGCCTCTTAAGTATTTTGCGAACGGTAAAATAGCTCGGTCGCAGCCTCTCTAAACCGAGAACCATAAAAGCGACTTCAAAAAAATCTAAAACTCCAGAAGTCCAAAGCCTACCACGCGCCCCAAATAAAGCGGGCAACTCGACGAGCGTAAAAGAGACACCCATTTCTTCGAGATTCTTTATCGTGTCACGCAGGAATGCTTCTTCGCCTCCTTTGAGGCGATAATCACGATGTATCAGTAGAATATGAGACTCTAATTTCATCCGGAGTCAGACTATTTTTTTCACCGCCTCCTGTCAAGAGCGCGAAAAGTTTACCTTTACCCCCCTTGCGCACTTGTAAGAAACCCTATTTTCTGAGAGTTTGTCGCCCATATGAGTTCAACTCAAGCTTTTTGGAAGGGCAGAAAAGTTCTAGTCACAGGCGCCGGTGGCTTCATTGGGAGCCATCTTTGTGAGGCATTGATCGCCTCGGGTGCCGACGTTACAGCCATGGTCCATTATGATATCCGTACAGAGTACTCAAACCTAGAATTTTTGCCGCCAGCTGAGCTGAAGCGGCTCAAAGTCATCTCGGGCGATGTCTGTGACCCGTTCTTTACTAGGCAATCAGTTCAGGGGATGGATACCGTATTTCACCTTGCGGCACTGATTGCGATTCCTTACTCGTATGTCGCTCCGCAGTCTTATGTCAGGGTGAATGTGGAGGGAACGCTTAATATCGCCGAGGCCTGCCGATCTGAGAAGGTCCGCCGGCTTGTGCACACTTCCACTTCTGAAACCTACGGAACGGCCATTTACACCCCGATCGACGAGAAGCACCCATTGCAGGGTCAGTCTCCCTATTCTGCATCCAAGATCGGAGCGGATAAAATTATTGAGAGCTACTTCTATTCATTCAATCTGCCTGCGGTGACTCTGCGCCCGTTCAACGCTTTTGGTCCGAGGCAGAGTGCTCGAGCGGTAATTCCGACTTTGATTAGCCAATTGTTATCGAATGTCCCGACTCTTCGAATTGGCAATCTCACTCCGGTTCGGGATTTTAATTATGTTAAGGATACGGTAGCCGCGTTCATGGCCGTGGCCGAACATGACAGTTGCCTTGGCAAAACCTTAAACGCAGGCTCAGGCCGAGGGGTGACCATAGGAGAAACTGCTGAATTGATCATGAAGCTTCTCTCAAAGAAAAAAACACTCGAGTCCGATACGGCTCGTTTTCGCCCTGATGGGAGTGAAGTTTTTGAGCTCATCTGCGATTCAACCGAACTGCAACGGCTAACACCCTGGAAGCCCTCATACACCCTTGAGCAAGGGCTCACCGAGACAATAGCCTTCATTGAGAAGAACCTTAGCCGTTTTCGGGTGGACACCTATGCCGTTTAAGAATGTCCCCGTTATCTTGCTGGCCGGTGGCAAAGGGACGCGCCTAAAACCCTATACGACGTTTGTTCCCAAACCTCTGATGCCGATCGGGGATTTTCCGATTATTGAAGTGATTTTAAGCCAGCTCCGAGGATTTGGCGCGCGCAAGGTGTATATTGCCGTTGGCCACATGGCACAGCTGATTCAAGCTTTTGTCGGAGATGGCTCGAAGTACGGCTTAGAAATTGAATATTCGCCTGAGGACGCACCGCTGGGCACTGCGGGCCCCATCGCGAAACTGAGAGCACAACTGGGCAAAAGCGAGACTTTTGTCGCTATGAATGGGGATGTGCTGACAACGCTCAACTATGCTCGTGCACTAAAATTTCATCAAGAGCGCAACCCCACCGCTACGATTTGCCTCAATCGCCGCGAAGTTCCCATTGATTTTGGTGTGATTGAAACAGATGGCGAAGGTCAACTCGTAGGCTATCAAGAAAAACCCGTGTTCACGCACAAGGTCTCAATGGGCGTGAATATTTTTTCAAAAGCGGCATTAGATTTTGTGCCAGATGGCCAGTTTTTCAATATTCCGGACTTGATGCTTGCGATCAAGAATGCGGGTCAAAAGGTGCTTGGCTTTGAAGAGCCCTGTTATTGGCTCGATATTGGACGTGTTGAAGATTATAGCACTGCTTGTGAGATCTTTGAGCAGCGTAGGAGTGAGTTTCTTCCCAATGGATAGAGTTCTCGTTACTGGGGCCGCGGGACGTATTGGGTCACTTCTGGTCTCTCATTTTAAGACAATAGAAACTGAAGTATTTGCCCTTGATCGCACTGCAGCCGAGGGGGTTCTTTCGTTTGATTTGACCCAAGGGGCAGAGCGGATTTTTGACTTTTTGAAGCCGCTTGGTGTGGACGTGATTTTTCATTCTGCGGGCATTTTTCGAGGCCGTACTCCCGCAGACTTTCTCCCAAACACTCAGATGATTGAGGGGCTAACCCAAGCTATCGCACAGCTTCCAATTTCCATGCGACCCCGGTTTGTTAATCTTTCTTCTGCAGCCGAGCTGGGAGTAGTTTCGGATCAGGATTTGCCAGTCAACGAAAGTTTCGAGTGCAGGCCCGTTTCTCTTTACGGAAAAAGCAAATGGGAGCAGACACAGATCGCTTTGGCGGCATCTCAACGTTTCGGCTTTTCATGTGTTTGTCCTCGTGTTTTTAATCTGTTATGGCTCCCGGGACGTCCGCCTCAGATCGTGCAGGGTTGGGCAGAAAAGTTTCTTGAGATAAAGCAGGGCCTGCGCGAACCGATTCTTGAAGTCGGCGATCTCTCGATCACCCGCGACTTTGTCGATACGCATGAAATGATTCGATTGATCGTTCAACTTGCGCAGAACCCGAATGCCCAGGGTGTTGTCAACGTCGCTTCTGGAGTCGAGTGCAGACTTTCAGACGTGCTTGAAAAGCTGGCCGCTATGATGGGAGTGAAATTCGAGATTCGTGTTGTGTCTGAGTTTTGCGACCCCCAAGGGCCGATGAGGGTTGTAGGGGATACAGCGACCCTGCGTAGGTTGGTGAGCGATTTTCATGAGTTTGAATTGGAAAAAGGACTGAAAGTGACTCTAGCGGAATTGTCCGAGCACCATCGTAATCTATGATTCAAATACGTCACATTGGCATTTTCAAATTTGGACGATTAATTGACGAACTTTGTGCGCGTCAGACGGATTATTTATGACAATATCAAAAAATAGGATCGATTACTTAGACAGTCTCAGGGGGATTGCTGCTCTCGCTGTGGTTTTTTTTCACATGAACGGTGGATATTCGCCGTTTTTTCCAATGCTCCCTCCTTGGATTTGGAAAACGCCCTTTCACGCGTTAGTCGATGGCCCAGCAGCTGTATCTCTATTTTTTGTGCTTAGCGGTCTGGTCTTGTCTTTGAAATACCTTGCACGAGGGGGATTCTCTCTGCGAACTGATTTATTTTCTTTTGTTGTAAATCGCGCAATTCGGATTTGTTTTCCATTTATTGCAGTCGTTTTCTTGAGTTTTCTAGCTCATCATACAATTTCAGATCGGCCAATTTTTTGGAATGTTCCAGGACAAAAGGACTGGATGAAGAATATTTGGAGCGCGCCTATTGGTTTTCAGGATTTGTTGCGACAATTTTTTCTTCCATTTCCCGCGCCGAGTTCACATCTTATCCCGCAAGATTGGTCGCTAACGGTTGAGTTTAATGTCTCCTTATTAATGCCATTTTTTATATTGGTAGCGTCTCAATACATTGGGGCACTTTGGTTTCTGGTGAGAAATTGCAGAAAGTTGTGGATTTGAAATTTGAAGCATAGCGACGTAACCTCTTGGTGAACAACCAAAACAATGCTCCCTGCAAGGAGCAGAAAGAGGAAACGTCGCTATGTTAAAGCTAATTACCGAAGTTCAATCT
>CAITVN010000149.1 GCA_903895855.1 Oligoflexia bacterium
AGTAATGCTGCCACCTATTCTGTGACCGTACTCACTCAGCCTGGCGGGCAGACTTGTACAGTGACTAGTGGCTCTGGCACTGTTGGCACCGCGAATGTGACTGGCGTGTCGGTAACTTGTATTTAGAATAGGCCTAACCCAATAGTTCTACAGATTTTCGAAAAAAATCTTCTGCGGGGATCACTCGAATTCCTGACTCCTCGTATGCTTTGCTTCCGAAATAGACGATGGTTAAACTGCTGCTCGGATAATCCGATTGAAAGAGCGTTAGTGACTCCATGTCTTCTTTTCGTATTCTTGAAGACGACTTCACCTCGATGGCATGCAGACCTTTTTCTCCATACAAGATCAAATCGACTTCATGCTTCGACTTGGTTCGCCAGTAGAATAATTCGTAACCCCAGTTCAAGTATGAGTTGAGAGCCCGCAACTCCTGGTAGACCAGCGTTTCAAACGCTGAACCTTGCAGCTCTTCGGTTGAATCGAGGGGCCCCTTGGGCCGAATGTTCTGATAGACTCCGGCATCAAAAAAATAGAACTTGTTCTTGCCATAGAGCTCTCGCTTGGCTCTTTTGCTGAAGACAGGTAAGCGACTTGCAATCATCAGATCTTCAAGAATTTGGAAGTAATCTTCGACGACTTTTCTCTCTACCGAACAGTCATGCGAGACGTTCGACACGACTAATGGCTGCGCTTGTGAAAAACTCGCAACTTCTAAAAATCGTGCGAAAGCCGCGATGTTTCGTGTTAGGCCCTCTTGTTGTATCTCTTCTTTTAAGTAAGTAGAGACATAAGCATCAAGGTAAGCCCTGGGATTCGGCTCTTGATGAATCGAAGGCAGCATCCCCAGGCGTAAGGCTTTTTTTAGTTCAAAAGCAGGTCCCATTTCAGCTGAAGTCAGAGGGAATAGCTCATGTCGATACGCTCGACCCGCTAGCAAATTGGCGGCGCCGTGGCGGAGTTTTCTTGCACTAGAACCTGTCAATACGAACACGAACCGCTTTGACTCGATCAATCGATGAACTTCATTAAGTAGGGCAGGGATCTTTTGAACCTCATCAATGACAATGGGGGCCTTTTGCTGATGTTTAGGAATCCAGTCTAAGAGCGTCTCAGGTCTTGCCAATAGCCTTCGATACAATTCGTCGTCTAAGAGATTTAACACTGCCGAGTCAGGCAAGTTTTGGTGAATCCAGGTTGTTTTGCCTGTTCCTCGAGGTCCAAACAGGAAAAAACTTTTTTTAAAAGTAGGTTTAAATAATCTGGCGTACATAAGTCCATTTTGGATACTTTTTTGGACTTATCAAGTCCAAAACGGCGGCCGTTATTTTTTGGGTTTTGACCAAAAAAAAGAGAGGCTAGAATTTCTTCTAACCTCTCTGAATCATTTACTATTAATTGGTTGCGGGGGCTGGATTTGAACCAACGACCTTTGGGTTATGAGTATAGTGCATGTAACTTGCTGATCTTGCAGTCCTTTCATATCAATCAGTTAACATAGGGCGTCTGCTTGTCAAGCTTGCGGATCTTGCTGAAAGACGCTAGTCAGTGCACACCATATGCACACAGATAAGAAGAAGAAATCGAAGGGCGGGCGAATCTCACCGAACGCTCATAGTCTCGATTACGAACAAATTGGTCGAGGGATCGAAATATTTTTGCTGATCCTATCTGGGCTTAAAGATGGTCGAGTCGAATCCAAGTTTACTCGCGCACGCAGAAGTTTAGTAGGCAGGATAGGGGCTGAGCTTAAGAAGTTGGAATCGCTCGCTCATAAAAGTTCGATTAATCAAGCATGGGCGACGCTGGCCATTGATCTGCAAAGGGCCTATGTTCACGTTAAAGAATGTCCACACCTAACCGAAAATGAATTAAAAGAGGGCTATGATAACGATTTCAAGCGTCGCTTGGAGTGGTTGATGGCTGCCGATAAGGACCTTAGTGGCTCGCTTGAGGCCAAAATGGAGATTCTGCGACTCTCAGCGGTCAAGATTAAGGAGCTTGTAAAGCGAAGGGGGTCGAGTGGGCCCCAGGAGTTGGCCCATAGAATAGTCGTTCAACTGGGGGGCCCGAGTAAGACAACATTGGATGACTGCCGGAAAGCGAATTTTGGGTCAATGATGTCGACCGAAGTCTCTAGTCGTAGATCTCAAGCACCCAAGATTATGGATTCGGAGAAGTCTTATGTGATCGAAATAACCAGGTCTTTTTTTAAGAATGTGCTACTGTTAGATTCCGCCAAAGTTGAGACTTTAGTGATGCTAATTGGCCCTCACTTGTAGTTTCTTATCCGTCGATTCTGGGTATTCTGGAGATTAAGGTAAGGACAAACACAGTTTAAGTTGCATGCCGTGAAAACGTTTCGCTGAGTTTGCAATAGGTTCCCTATTTTTTGAAATATCACCAACCAAATGATAGCTGTGCCCCACTGTAGCGGTCGGCAGTTAGCCTGATCGAGCGTTTTATCAATTGGGGGAATCTAAAATGTCAAACGATGAGAGACTTAGTTTAGCTGGGCAACTGGTGGCAATGGGTCTTTTTCTTTCTATGACCGGTGCGATGGATTTTGTCACACATGCATCAGATAGTGAATTGAAAACATTGCAAACCAAAGTCATTCCGACCGACATCAAGAAAGCGGTATTTGTCGCATCGATTACCTCTGGCCCAAAAGAGACGGGCAAGGATTTATCGCGTTCTAAAGTATAACTAGGCACGAACTGGAGGCCTCCTATGGTCCTGCTTTCGAATCAATCTAGTGCGCAATTTAGGTCTGATAAGAGTCTGTTGATTGACGCGTTTAACCTCGTACCTGGGTTTCGCTGCACGCGCACTTGTGATCACTGTTCGAATGATTCATCTCCGCTTCGGTCTGAGGCATTGAGTGAAAACGAAGTTCTGACGATTATTGACCAACTCAATAAATTCCAACCTGCGCAGATTGTGTTGACGGGTGGCGAGGTCACAATCTATCTCGATATAGTAGAGCGAGTATTAAAGAACCTAAAATTTCAGTTTAAGGTGACCCTCACAACGAATGGTAGCTTTGCCGGTGATTTGAACCGAATTGAGAGGGTGCTTTCTAGAATTACTAATCTTGAATTAGTGCAGCTATCTTTTGATAAATTTCACGGTAGCTC
>CAITVN010000150.1 GCA_903895855.1 Oligoflexia bacterium
AAAGTTCAAGCCGACCCTTGAGCCACAACTCAGTTAGCGCAACAGTGTGCGCATTCGGTACTGTCTTCATCGCTTGCAAGAATCCCACTGCCGCCGAGTAATGGTGGTTAAATCTGTCAGCAGTATACCGCTGGCGCAAGACCTCTTCATTTTCAAGATCTGAGTCATTGAGAAAGTGGTCTGCCCGCTCTTTCAGTTGCTCAGCGCTTGCGTTTTCAATGATCAGAGATTTTGCTATTTTAAGATTTCGCGTATGTGCGGGTATATCCGCGAGGGTGAAAAGAGTATCCCACAGGGCACACTCTTCAACACTAGACTCGGAGATTTCATCGTCTATGTTAACGGGCACTTCAGGTGTCTGCATTTCAAGGTTCACGTAGTATTTTAGCCTCTCTATGACTTCTGCCAAGGTCGGTTCACGCACTGAATCTTTCAAGTTCTTAACTCGAGTCTCTGGCACTCGAATCATCCATTCGATTCCCGGCTCGCGAACTTTTACCTGACATTCAGCCCTTAGAACGGGTTCAGAAATGTAACCCCAAATAGTTCTAGAGCCACTTCTAGCGTTAGTATTTGGCTGAACTGAAGCTTCGTTAACTAATTCTTGCCAGCTTGTTACCGAATCACTCACCGGCCGCAGACATTTAGTGACCTCGCTGGCCGTATTTGCAAGTTGCCTGAGGGTTTCAAGCCCCCTAATCTGCGTTGGCCAAATTAAAGTCGAGGGTTCTAAACAACAGGCGCTCAAAATGTGCCTTACGGCTGAGAATCGGGCAAAACTCATTTTGAGAACCTCGAAACTCAATTCACCCCGCCACCACGAATTCGCTAAAGCATAGAGTATGAAATGAGGCTGACCGCCCAACCAGGCGACCACTGTGGCGTCTCGCTCTTGCGGCCCCGCAAAATCTCTTTGATGTAAAGTTCGGCAAAACAGAAACTCTGAGGCAATCACTCGTGGATCGGGAAAAGCCTCGGCCTCAACAAGAAAACCCTCGTACCCCGACCCCGAATTGACTGCCTTTTCAAGCTTACCCAAATTAACCGGAGTTGCCGGAAACCCTGCACACACTAGAAATCGCCAACAAGCCTCTAGATAGTCGATTTCGGGATCTGTGCTCTTATTCCAAATTTCTTGCTTGTATTTGATCTTCGCAAACAGCATCCGGAGTTTTTGCTGATCACTTAGGCCCAGCTCCTCAAGAAAAGCGAATTTGTTGTCCATTACCGTATTCTAGCAAACGTGGCTGACAGCTGGGGTCAGAGAGGCAGAAAAACACAAAAAAACATCATACTTTGCCTAAAAATAGCCATTTCTTGACATCAACCTAAAATTTTATCATGGAATTTTACTAAAACCAAAAAAAGAGAGCTCAGAGGTTTTCTCACTTAAGAGAAATTCCTCTGAGCTAACTGATTTACTTCTTTTTTGCAGTCTTCTTTTTCGGAGCTGCTTTCTTAGTAGCTTTCTTTTTGGTCGCCATTGAGGCCTCCTAGGTTTTTAGTTTAGGTTACAGAGTACTTTACTTTTCATCACAGACCAAATTCTTTTTTCGAGCCGCCTCTGCCCCCAGCTGTCACTCGGCTAAACTATACTCAAAATGGGAGGCACATTCAACGCCATGACAAGCCTAATGTCAGATCTCATTCAAGTACGCTACCTCACTCGCCACACTGATTACCGCGGTTTAACGCCCGATCTCACTCGACTCGCAACCCGGTATGATTCGACCGAAAACTTCTTACCAACGTCAATTTTTACTGCATCTGATCTCATTTCACTGATGCTGCTTCGCTTAAGGGTAATCCAAGAGGTAAAAGGCAATGTTTTAACTGAGTCGAAAAAACAAATACTCACTTTCGCGCTAGTTCACTATGACCAAGCCATAAACTCTGTCGCGACCGCTTTATTGGTCGGACCCGTGGGGAGATTCTTTAACCTATTTGAAAATACTGACTTCAGCTATGATCGCCATATAGTAGCTTTTCGACAACTTTTGAGAACTCGCTTTAAAATAATCACCTTTCAAGACGAGTGGGGAGGCATACTTGTGGGCGACCCTTGGGGTCTCCGTCGGCCAAAGAAATTTGAGAAAAATACGGCGGCATTGAGTCACTCACAATATGAGGCCATCAAAAGTGCCAAGACGTTTTACCTAAGAAGTGGAGCGAACCTTCTCCATGGAGTGGCAATGATTGATAGTGCCTTAATAGCCATTCTCAAATGGTACCCTCTTGAAGGTGTGACTTACTCACGACTGCAGAAGTCTTTCAACTATCCAGACATCGAAGAATTCGAAGGGCAAACCTCTGAATTAATTTGAGCTGATTGACTAAACTGAAAACAGGAGCACGATCGAATGACCTACGGAGTAGAAAATATGCCCAAATCAGACCAACTCCTTTATGCGTTCGCCATTGGCGATGCCCTTGGTGCTCCACTAAATTTCCTAGATTTTGATAGTGAAACCCTAACTACCCACTGGCTGAGTGATTCTAAACTCACCTATTCCTCTGAAAGTTACCTCTACCTTTCAACCTATATTGGACTTGTCGCCTTAACGAACCACTTACCGACCCAACAACTATCTCATCAATCCTGGAATAATCTGAAACAAAGTTCCTTAGATTTTATCTCTTCTTGGGCAAGCCAAAAAAAAGTTCAACCCCAGTATTTCACTCTCGACTGCGCGCTAGAACAGATAATCGCACACAAAATTATAAACCAATCATTTTCAGAATTTCGCTTAGACAAGACCAGAGACAACCTCTTCGCACTTTCTATCGCATGGGAGCACATGCCCCGAATGCTTCCGCTGATTTACACTGGAATCAGCCTTGATCATTCGTTCTTTGATTTTGCCAACCTCATGCATTTCGATTTAGATGGAAAATTCACTCTAGATGTCCTGGCTCTATGGTTTAAGACCAGCCTCTTTGACATTCAGGCAAATAAAAACGATAGGGCCACGCCGAGAATTCACTCTACCCTTGATGTAGCCATTCAAGCACTTAAGTATTCAGACACTCCCTGGGAACTTTTCAAGAAAAGCCAGCACGTCCGTAGCCGAAACAGTCTCCAGGCGGCTTTGGCTTTCACTCTTTGGGTTCACAAACACGGTTGGCATACTGATCTTGATCGTCATGTCGCTAGACTCACCAAAAGTGATCGAGAAAGGCTAGAAAGTGCAACTAAAGGGGCTCTGCTCTCACCAAAGGTAATCTTCGTCGAAGCCGGCGTGCCAATTGTCTGCCCTTGTTAGAATAGCAAATCCGCTAAATTCTTGAACCAATCTCAATTGCCGCCTTGTGAATCGCCTCTTGCGCGGCCAAGCCCAGTGGTGAATTTTGAAATCCTTCTGAATTCATTCGAAGATTTTTTAGCGCCTCGACACTTAAGCCTACTTTCTTTGAAGACGCCTCCCCATCGGTCATGAACGACCCAACGACTTCGCCCGTGGTCACATTGACAATTCTAAGATTGATCGCGGCCTTTGCCGTCTGACCACGCAATTCGACTTCTAAACTGGGCAATCCGACAAGTGATCCCACATCGAGGGCCCCACCCAGTCCACTCTCACAGAGTTCAAACGCGGTGACTGCACCGGTAACTGAATATTGAGCGGCCTTGTATTTATTTTTCTCTGGCAGAAAAGTGGGGTCGGCATTTACCAACTGGTGCTCTTCTGAATACATCGTATTTAAATTCTTTCGCTCCAGAATTTCGAATTTACCTAACTTGTAAAGTTCGGTGGTTAGCTGATCACGAAATTCAGACCCCAGCCAATCACTATTCCATAACCAGGGCCCACATCGAGAGGTGCCCGAGTTTTCAGTAAAGCTAGAGACCGAGATTCGCACTTTCGATGCGGCATCTGTACTTGGTTTCACTTTTGAAACATTCGTTTCTGCGGCGTTACCAGTCAGCGCGGTTAGCCCTGCGGTCACAACTAGTCCAATGACGAAATTGCCCACTCTCAATCGAAAAAGATCTGAACGCTCTTCTTTGGGTACCGAGCGCTCTAGCACCCGATAGATCCTATAGATCATGATAACTTGGGCACAACTAAACGCAAACCCTACAATTGAAAACAGCGATAAGAACCCCATAAATACCTCCTACGGCTTTTCACCCAGATAATTCTGAGAGCAAAATAACTTAGCAAAAAATAGGCCGAAACCAGGGCAATCGTAGAGCGAATCGACTGGGTTTTTCTGCGGCCAGTAGTGGCCATTCACAAACAAGAATGTGGGTATTTAGAGATTTCTTGTGGAAATTTAGCGACACCGATCACCACACGGCCGCCTGCGGCGCGTGAGTCCGATCCCGATTTGCTACCGAGGAAGTCGCTGAATCACTCACCCGCCAGAGAACTCAAACGGCTCAATTTTTTGAAGACCCGCCAAATTCGGGTACGACCGGTGTGCGCTACTACCTAACGATCAGGTTTTTCGGTTAGCGTCTCTATCATTTTCTTATGCTGGGGATAACTGCGAATAAGTTCAACTCGGTTCGCCAGTTCGAAATCTGCGTAGTCAAACCCGGGCGCGACTGTACAGCCCACGAACGCGAAGTTAGTTTCTCTATTTGGATATCCGCCAAACCAGTGGCCCGCTGGTACGACATGCTGAACGACCTCACCTTGAAGAAGGTTTTGTCCAAGCACGACCGATTGAAGATTTCCGTCGGGAGAAATCTGCACAATGGTCATAGGCCCGCCAAGGTAGAAATGCCAAACCTCATCCGACGCAATTCTGTGAAGCAGCGAAATCGCACCCTTCGGGAGCAGGTAGTAGATCGCAGTTGAATAAGGTCGCCTTCCCCTAAAGGGTCGGGGAAGATCGCCATAAGTATTTTTGTCTTGGTAAGTCTCTTTGAAAAATCCGCCTTCGGGTTCAAGGGGGGTCATCTTGTACAGCTCAATAATTTCGTTCGCGGTATGTGTCTTCATATTCTATGTGGCAATCCGATCAATCAATCAGATTACGTTCCCCGAGCTACATCTTCTTAATCTTCGATCATCACGTCTACAACAAACCACATGCCATTCTAAAATCATCACCTCTCCGACCAAAAAAAATTCCATTCCCCCTGCCTACACCCTTTTCTCCCCCTTCCCCAATCTCCTCTCCCGACTCATACTTCTCAACTCACTCACTCTTGCACACGCTCCCGCACTCTCTCATCACTCTTTCTTCTTTTCATTCTTCATGACTTCTCTACCGACTCCAGAGCACCAACACTAAACCCGTAGGGTGTG
>CAITVN010000151.1 GCA_903895855.1 Oligoflexia bacterium
CGCCACACTTTCGACGATCATCCGGTAGATTTCGTCACCGAGCAAATGAGTGTTGTTTTGAGGATGATTGAGATGATCAGACTTCATATTTGCATCATTAATTTTAACTAAACCCTATGTCAAAATTCTAGCGAAAATTAAACCGGTCGCAAAACAGGTCAAATGAAGACTCTCTTCACAAATTCTTTATCGGCGACATCAATAGATAAGTTGAATTTTTCTACACGCCTGTCCGGTAAAACATCAAGCATAACAAACCCTTGTATCCGCCATGGGCGCGGCTCTTGGAGCGAAGGGCGTGTTTTTCCCTGCTTTTGGGTTGGGGGCCGGAGTTCCAACCCTAGCCCAATCCGTTCGTAACGCCCGAAGGCACTCCCAAAGTGTCCCCTTGAACTTCGTGAGCAGCCGATAGAGTTGAACCAGAAGTTGCACCAAAACGGTGATGGCCAGCAGTACATGGACGGCGTTTGTATTTCTTGCCTCCACCGCGCGCATTTTGAGATGCCCCTTCATCCAACGGAAGAGCAACTCCACCGCCCAACGCTTCCTATAGATATCAGCGATTTCCTGAGCCGAGGCATTGAGATCAGATGTAATGAATTCGAAGACCCTCTTCGTGTCGGGATCTTTAAAGGTGATGTGCCTGAGCGTGAAGTCTTTCGGAACCTGCGGATTTTTTCTAAGTACGGCGTAACTCGCCTTCCACTTTTGATCCTGCAGAACGCCCACCTCGTTTTCTTTTTCTCGAAGAAGTTTTTTTTGCCGCCACTGACTATATGAGGTTTTCTTCAGTCGGCTAACAAAGTGGGACTTGCTATCGACGATCATCCACCAAAATGAAAGCTCGTTATAGGCTCGATCAAAAACATAGGTCATGTTGGCCTTAATTCCGAAGGTTTTTGCAGCCCTCGAGTCACTCGTCCGCCCGGGGGTAATCTTGAAATCTTCGATCCATTCTCCGTGAACATTCCAGATCGTGTGCAGCTTGACGGAGGCCTTGGCGTCCTTAGTATACTTCTGTTTCCATTTCGGAAGTTTGGAAAGTCGGCCGTCAACACGGCATTCAGTCGAATCCAGGGCAAGCAGGGTCCTAATCGCCCCTCTGATCTTTCGGCCAGAAGTTTGTTCATAAATTTTCCAGAGGACGAGCCGGCAAAGCGCCTCGAAGAATTTTGCACTCCGTTCAGCATTGGCGTCGCTCAGGGTCGAGCGAGGAACTCCCAAGACGGACTCGACCTCTCGCAGTGAGTCGAGTTTTAGGATAAATGCCATGATGAGAACCCAAACCTGTTTCTCTGCTGTGAGCTTACGGGTGTATTTGTCGATCTGGAATTGATCACAAAGTTCTTGAAACTGCCGGTGAGGAATCAGTTGAAAAAGGCAAACGCTCTTGCCACTCTTACGCATGGTTGCACCTGTCCTTGGTGTTTGGGTTGAATGATTTTTCGCAAAACCATCGAACCACTCACTCGGGGGCGGTGCAACTTCCTAAAATTCCTCAGTTTTCAACCGGACAGGCGTGATCTTATTATGACTAACACATTTAAATTAAAAGATAAAATATCGTATATACAATGTTCTGGATTCATCGTATACTGAAGGGGATGCAACTGATTAAAGAACAACTCAAAGAGCTTTTCTCGAAATTGAATAAAAAGGTTGAGGAGATCAACAGTGTGAGGCGAGAAGATGGCCTGCTTCCTCTTTCAAAATCGAAAGTGAGCCTTCTTGGTCAAATTAGTTTGTTAACTCATCCTCAGTCGTCGTTAATTCTTTCTCTAGCTCAAACGGGTGATTTGGACGCATTTCTCGTCATGGATGA
>CAITVN010000152.1 GCA_903895855.1 Oligoflexia bacterium
CCCATTTTTGCCGCGACCATGATTTCTTTGATTAGTTTTCCGACAACTGCGCCTTTTTTAGAGGCATTTGCTACCCTACCCGAATGTTTCCATTGTGCGCCCATAATGGCCACAATTTTTGTCCTAGCCCGTCTAAAGTGTCAAGAGAATAGAAGTAAAAACATCAGGCGACACCCTACAATCGGTGCCGTTGAAACCGCGACAGCGCTGTCATCGAGAAAGCGATCGGGTACGAAGGGTAGTTCATGTAGATCACCCCTGGATGCCCGGTACCGACAGTAGAACTGTCAACCCAGAGTTTTTTGTCGTCAAATTGATCGACTAAGTATTCGGCAGCCCGAGTGGCAGAAAGTGAATTAGCCCGACCTGCCTCAATTAACGCAATTAAGATCCAAGCAGTCTGAGAAGGCGTACTCACCCCAACACCCGCGAAGTGAGCGACGTCTTCATACGACTTGGTGCCTTCACCAAAGCCACCATCGGCATTTTGAATTTTTTCAAACCAATCGAGTGCCCGGGTGATCATCGGGTCACTCAAACTGACACCCACCTTAATCAAACCAGTCACCACAGCCGGAGTCGCATAGACGGTATTAATACCCCACCGCCCTTGCCAGTAGGGCAGGTGATATTCTCGATTACCCTTCAAAAACTCAACGGCATCACGAACGGCTGGTGAATTGTTAATCGTGTAACCTTGAGAACCGAGCGCCTCTAAAATGTGACCGGTCACATCAGCCGAGCTATCATCAAAGAGATCGGCTGAATCTAAGAAGGGCGCCGCAAAATGCTTCAGTAGCGCATTGCCATTATTATTACGATCAAACGCACCCCAACCTCCGTCGCTGTTTTGCATTGAAAGCAAAAACTCGACGGCCTTTTTTCTTGCGGCCTGGGTTTCGTCAAATCGACTCAAGAAAAGAATCATTTCGGCAGTGTCATCGGTATCTGGGGCGTATTCGAAATCCCAACCAAATGGTAGCCCGCCATTTTTAACCTGTTTACTCACTAAGTAAGAAACGGCTTTATCTAAATCAGCTCTCGCAGTTTCGGGCACAGGCTGCGCAGCCGACACCGTTTTCACGGCCTCAAAACTCGCAATACCTAAAAGCGCGGTGTCCCAATAACGACCGTCATCGAGAACTCCCTTGTACGCACTTTCATTCGAATCAAAGTACATCGACTCGATGAATGAAAGCCCCTTCTTTAAGGGCTTGTGATAATTTCCAAACACCGAAACGTAATTAGGCATTTGACTCGAAAAATCCCAGATTGCAGCCATCGAGAGCCAGGTTGCTACGGTGTAAGCACCAAAACTGCCGCGTGGACGTTGAAGTGAGACGATTTTATCAATCAATAGCGAATCGCCTGAAAGCAGTGACGGAGAACTTCGTTCGCCGATGTGCGGTTTCTTTTTCCACAGCTCTAATACACGAAATTTCTCGCCTAGATTTTTAGAAACCTGGTGTTTTCGCAAATACGCAATCGGCATGATGTGCGGCCCCACCCATTGGGCAAAATCGCTCACATTGATCGGCGATTTTTCTAAGAAAATCACATACGGAATCTCTGGAATGCACTGCCAATCGGCGTTTTGAAATAGCGCGAGCAAGACCTTTGTGAAAGTCGAAGCGGCCTGCACGCCACCGCGAGAAAGAATAAAAGCCTTCGCTCTGCTCAACACCAAACCATCGACATTTTCGCCCATGCCTTTGAGTGCCGCATAGTTAATGATCGTCGCATTTAAGTCTGAAGAGTCGCGGTTAGCATCGTTGATCGCAATCCAACTGCCGTTCTCGCCCTGGGTCTTGATGAGCAACTCGCGTAGCCGTTTTTCGTCAAGCCGTGAGCCAGCTCGAGCTCCCATCCATTCTAAAAATAAATAATATTGCGACAAGTAATGGGTGCCCAAGTACGAAGGTAGGTTCCAAGAACCATCCTTTTCTTGAAGGCCACGCACTTGAGTCGCAGCCTGACTCAAGACCGAGTTCACTTTCACCGTCAAAGAATCTGCATGAACCAGCGACGATCGGCCGCCATCAAACACCAGACCAAACAAACCCAACGCTAAAAGACTCCATCTTGATTTCATGCACTGCACCTCTTCTCATACAAGCCCAACCTAGACTTACTCTATCGTCCCATTAACTTCATCTGAAACTTCATCTGAGCTTTTTGCCCCATCTGAGCAATTTGGCAAAAATGCCTTCTGAGGCGACCACGATAGACGGTCTCCTC
>CAITVN010000153.1 GCA_903895855.1 Oligoflexia bacterium
CGACCGGTTACCTCTGGTTAAAACCTTTTGAATTGCTGCCTTTTTGAACTCTTCTGAATATTGCTGTCTCATTGATTATTGTCCTGTCGCCCCAAAAAACCCTTAACAATTTAGATGCGACATCATTCCTGACATAGGGGGCCTACATGTTGCATTGGGGAAAAAACAATCAAGTTCTTGTACTTTGCTATCACAACATCGGAGATCCCCGAAAAACAAAACACCGAGAAACCAACGCTTTGACCGTTCCCCCCATTCAATTTGAAAGGCAGATCAAACTCCTTTCAAAAATTCTCGATTTTATTACCCCCGTTGAGTTTACCGCCGCCCTAGAAGGAGGCCCGCTTCCGCCCCGCCCTGCCCTACTCACCTTTGATGATGGAACGAAGGGGTTGCATGATTACGCCTTGCATACCCTCTCGAAACATCACGTCAAAAGCTTGTGTTTTGTTGCGATTCATCACCACCTCGCAAGTAATCCCTACTGGTGGGATATTGCAGACCAAAGAGAGGCCAAAAATTCTGCTGGCTCTTTTTCAGAGACGCTAGAGCGGCTAAAGTATTCGCCCGACACCTACATAGAGCCTAAACAAATTGAAACCGGCATCATTCCGGAATTCTTACTTCCGATGTCACTCACCGAACTCAACACCTGGACAGCAGCCGGCCAATTCGTTGCTTCACATGCCAATATTCACAGACCCTGCTCGATGTGGCATCTCCCAGAAGACATTGATCCGAGTCTCCTCAAAGTTCATTTCAAAGATAGCTATAGTCCCCTAATTGCGTATCCTTACGGTGACCTCCCACGCTCCAATGAGGAAAAAGAAAATATCCATTTAGAGCTTAAGAAAGCTGGATTCAGAGGCACTTTCGGAACCCATACGGCGCTTGCGAATTTGCCGACGGCTTCAACACCGCCCCTGCTAGCTATGCCAAGAATGATCGTTCCCAACTTTTGGTCAAATCCAAGACTGCTACTTCGAATCGCATCCTTAGCTATCCTTCCGACCAATAACGCATAGCGCGCTGAAAAATGCCTCACGAGACCTTCGAGTTGAACTAGCAATCATTGAAAACCAAGGGTATGCATACAAACGGAACCCACTATAAATGTCATTTGATCGAATTCTATTTGAACCTTGGAGTTTAGGCGATGCCATCATTGCCGCCGCGGCCTATCGATTGGCAGGAAAGAATGCAGCGTTTGCCTGTAATTCACGATGGCACCCCATTCTCAGAGTCTTGCTCCCCACTATTTCCCAAGAGCAGCTCATCGCCGCAGATTTACCCTACACCGCGAAGTTTAAAACCCGCTTTCAAGGTTTAAGCGAGGTAAGGCCTCTGAACCCCCGAATTGAGGTTGCCGAAATCCTCAGCATCCGAGGTGACCCTAGAGATTGGATCGCAGCCCGCAAATTTTTTCCAGGCGCCCGAATTCGAATGTCGGGCAGTTTTCAATTCTTCGCCCGGCGCTCGGCAAGCCTCGATTTTGTTGCGGCTCATGTTGGGAACGTCCGCAACCGATACCATGCCTGGGCCGAGCTTTTGGGGGTTTCTAAAGAATCTCTTTACCGAAGTTTTCAGCCTGATTTCACGAGACCTGAAACCGGCCCCGTACTGATTCACCTGGGAGCACAGTGGCAGTCTATGCAGTATCCCTATGTTGTAGAGTTAAAGCGCCTTCTTGAAGATACTGGAGTAAAAGTCACTTTTCTAGCTTCTCCTGGCGACATTCTCCCCCCCGACCTTAGCGAAAAAGAAGTTTTTTGGGCAGTCGATAACGCCATGGTCGAGCAATTGAAAACAGGCCGACTTCTCATCGCAAATGATTCGAGCGGAATGCACCTTGCCGCCTACTTAGGTTGCCCGACGCTTGCCATCGCGCGCATTTCGAATATTTCAGAGTGGATCCCCCCCTACGTCCAAACTATTAATTCCCCCTCAATGCCCAAGGGATACCGGCCCGATCGTGCCTATGTTTCAGATATTCAAACCCAGGGCTGGCCTGAAGCTAAAAGAGTAGCCGAAGTTGCACTAGGAATTCTCAAGAATGGAAAATAAAATGGGAATATCAAGCGAAATCGACGCCGAAAATCAAAAGCCATATCTGAGCGGATTAAGACAAAGGATTTCAAGAAAAACATTTGGCCGCACGCTGGGAGCCCTCATCACGGCGGCCCAAATATTCGCCGATATCTTCACTGTCCTGGCTTGCTACGTCGGCAGCCATTGGTTCTATTCCAACTTTCTTCAACTCAGTTCGCGGCAAAACCTTGAAGAATATGCATTGGTTGGCATTGGCATGAGTATCATCTATGTCACCTTCTTTGACCGCGCTGGTCTCTACAAAAGAGAAGTGAGTTTACTCAATATCAAAGAACTTCGCGGCATTTTCAGATCAGGAGTTTATGCAGCAGCGCTAATTTTGAGCGCTCTTTTCTATGTACGCTCGACCAGTTTTTCTCGAATCACAGTCACCCTGGCACTGATCACCACCCCGCCAGCCATTTACCTTCAGCGGCAACTTTTTTATCGACTTCATATCATTTTTCACCAGAAAGGCTGGTCTCAGAAAAGAGTGCTCATTTACGGCGTGGGACGCATTGGCATTCATCTCGTGAAACGACTTTTTGAAAGTCCATCGCTAGGCTACCTGCCGGTTGGCTTTCTAGACGATGCTGCTGAGAAACACGGAAAACCGGTACAGTGGAAAGGCATTGGCCCCAAGGGAGGCCTTAGAGTTCTCGGAGGAGAGGATTTCCTGAGATCTGAAGCCGCCAAAGATGTCGACTTGGTTCTAATCGCTCTGCCTTCAGCAACTTTTGAGCGTAATCAGCAACTCGTCGATCTCTGTTCTGAAGTAGGCCTCGAATACTCGATTGTACCCAATGTTTACGAAGAACTCATTCAACGAGTTGAGATGTTTGAACTGGGAGGCATCCCCCTTTTTCGGAAACGCCAAGAAAAAAAGAGATACCTCTACCTGATCACCAAACGCCTTCTTGATTTTTTTATCACCTCCACGCTCATCGTCGTATTTTCGCCTCTGGTACTTGCGTTTGGCATACTCATC
>CAITVN010000154.1 GCA_903895855.1 Oligoflexia bacterium
AGGCGGCGTGAGTGCCGAGTTTTCACACCTCTCAGGATTCAACATCGAGGCCGAGCTCACCTACGTGTTTACCATAGAAAACAGATCGCTGTTTGAGCAATCTATTCGATTTGGACCTCAGGTAGATGCTAAGGTCAAAACCAGTTATTCTGAAAAAAAACTCACGCAAACGACGTGTTCTCACACGGTGACTGAGAGTTCGCGCGATGAAACGTTAAGTGAGTTAGTTTTCTTGGTGCCACTGGAGTCAGAAACCAAGGCCCAGTTTCGAGATTGGCTTGAGGTGGGAGGTAAGCCTAGTGGCCTGAAGAGAACCATTAAGCCACGCGAGAAACTTCAAATTGGTATCTATGCAACCGGGCCCCAAATTGAAAAGATAGCTACTGGCACTTTTGGTAATCAGCGTTTTGCTACCGTGGCCGCACCTACCAAATGCGTCGTTGAGTGCGAGAGCTTTTGGTACTTCTTGCACTACCTACAATACAAAGAATTCTGGGAATCTCGCGGCTGGCCAGGAGAATCCAAACTCTGTGCGAAAATCTTATGCAAAGATTGGAATCCAACCCTCATTTTAAGGGGCTACAATGAGCGAGATTGTGGTCGATGCTACGATTGGGAATCGACCTTGACGATTCCGTTCAATTCAGAGGGGCGTCGGTGTGGCAATGAAGCCGGTGAGTCTGGCTGGACTGGCTCAATTCTCACTAAAGACGTCGAAGTCGGCACCCATCAGTGGCCAATCATTTTCAGTGGACTAGAGAATTTCTGGTTTTTGAATAGCTTCATTGGGCCAGATGAAAAGCAGGGTGTTGAACGACTATGGATGTATTTTTTTCCGCCTGGTTTGGGGCTGGAGCAGAAGTGAGCATTCAAACTTTGATGTGGGGTCCATGTCTCGTGGGTCGACGATAAAACAGAAACTGAATGTTGATTATGAAGAGGAATGAATTTATGTTAGAAAACGCGACTGATTGTAAAATGAATCAAGTGCCTTTTGATCACTTGACTTGGCTAACGAGCCACGAAGCTGCTGAGTATCTAAGAAAATCGGCAAATGCCCTGCGCATCATGGTGTGTAGAGGTTATTTGAAGCCGAGGAGACTTCGACGAAGGCTCTATTTTCGAAAGATCGAACTCGATCGACTGCTTGAATCTTCAGCCTTTTAGGGAATGGAGTTTTCATGTCAGTTTCTAGTTACGAACAAAATGGAATAGTCTATTGGCGCGTCTATTTAGATCTTAGGGGAAGAAAGAATCCCGGCGCTAGGGCCCAAAAACGAATCAGTGCGATTGCTACTGAAAAAGAGGCAATTGCAATAGAGCGCCAATTGTTGCGCGAACTAACCGAAAAAATCAGTTTTATCGAGGGCCTCGGTCCAAAGTGGGACGAGCTGGTAGAACGCTGGCTGCGCTATCAAGAACTCTATCCGACAAAACGTTACGCAAAAAATACCATTATTGATTATGCCTCTTGTGTTCGAAAATGGACCAAACCCTGGGCAAATCGCCCGGCAACTGAAATTACCCGCGGTGACGCTAGAGACATCGATAGGCAGGCGCAAGCAGCCGGAAAAAGTGCC
>CAITVN010000155.1 GCA_903895855.1 Oligoflexia bacterium
GACACTCATGGGCTGGCGAACAGGTAGCACTCCGACTGACTTGCTCGCTGTCAAACGCCTCGCCTCGAAGCTTTGCGTTTCGACCATCTGGCTACTCACGGGTGAGCACGACGATCAGGTTACCACTCGCCCCGTCGATGCGTCTTCAGTGGGTCAACAACATTTTCACGAGGGCGAAATCTTCTTCGATGGATATGCGAAATTGATCGTGCAGAAATTGATTCCCAAAGCGCGCACCTAGCGAAGCTTTGGAAGTAGTCAGAAGTAAAATAGGAGGCCCCTCATGAATCGAATCATTCCAGTGTGCATGGCCATTGCTGCGGCTTGTTTCTTGTTAGCTCTCTCGTCCTCACTCTTCACTGGTTGTGTTGATAGCGAAATGAGCTGGGAACTCGCCGACAAAGACACCCAAGCCGTCTCTGACGGAAACACCGATACTCACCTAGAAACCATCGTCTCAGAAACCACAGTTTGTGAGCAAGCCCCCATTACCGAAGCTAGCCCCACCGCACTCGTCATGCTGTGGCCCAGTCCGATTCCGTCGCCAGAAACGCCAAAGAAAACGCTCGCCGTCGATTACGCGTTTCACTGCACTGAACACGGCAACGCTCTACCTAACCCGCCCAATCTGCCAACCGACAACTTTAACAGTTCAAACCAAGTCGCGTGGTGTGGAGATTTTGGTGGCGACACCTACAATCTGAATGACCCCAATAACAGCAACTGGGTCAGCGCCGGCACCGCCGGTCAAGATGCTCCTTATGCGAGTTTTTACCTTCTTTTTGATGTCTCTGGTTTAGATCTCTCGCAGGTTTCGAGTATGACCCTCAATTTCAAAAATCTGATCGGTGGCAACCGTGTCGGCTATTCGTCATTTGGCGGAATCACCAATAGCGGATTCGCCGTTCATGTCTACGACTCAGAAAACAGTAGTTGGAGTGAACGGTTTATCGATGAACTCACCACTCAAGTTAATGGCAAAGTAAGCATGATCGCGCCGATTGCACCGATAAATGCCCCGCGAACTGAACTCGGAAAATCATACCTGCGCTTTGCGGTCATATCGCATCAGTCGTATAGCAGCGCGACTTCAGTCGTAGAAATGCTAGGCGCTTCACTCGAACTTTCAAACACCCCAACCTTACTACCTGAAACACCCGTCAACGCAAACAGCACCGTGATTCGTATGATCGACAAAAAAGGCAATCCGTACCGAAACCTCAAATTTACCCAAGGCATTTCTGGCGAGTACAGCGGGCCGATCACTACCGACGCCTGGGGCCGTCTTATTTATAACTCAATCACGCCGACCACTTTGTCATTCACGAGTTCGGCCACGACTGCGACTTCTGAAACGACATTCTTGTCTCACCCCAATGACGTTGGCTCGAATGAAGGTTACTCAGTCAACATCACCAATCAATTAAAAGAGTACTCACTTGTCATTCCGAAAATACTTTATGAAGATGCGCCCGGCTCAAACGCCAGCTCAACCACCTGGCACGATGGCCCAATTCACAACGGCGATGGCAGCACCACCTATGGCTCATCACTCAGCGAAACCACCCAGTACGTCGCACAGGCGATACTTCCCCCTGGTGAGTTGACCGTCTGCCAAATCGGCTTCGGGGTCGGCATCAACAACAGCTCGGGCTCACCGACTCCGCCTACTCCTCCTAAAATTCAAGTCTACACAAACGTGAGTGGACACCCAGGGGCTCTCATCAAAGAAGTGGCGCCGCAATTCAACCCCAGCGCGAACTACTATGGTGCTGTCTCTACTAGCCGATCTACTTTTGGCACTCTCGCGAGGTTTTGTGAGAACGGAGAAAACGGCATCATTTTTGACAAAGACACGATTTACTGGATTGTGGCTTACTTTGCGACCCCGCCCACTCAGTCTGGAGTGGGCACATCACACTCTCTACCCACCTCGCAAATTCACCCACTGAAATCTTCAGACGGAGTCACGTGGACTACGGCAAATCTCAATGCCGGAAATCAAGAAGCCTACTATGGGCACAGCATTGGTCTATTCTTAGTTGAATAACGTTTTTAAGGAGAAAAGCGCATGAAAAAATCAGTCACGATTTTAACTAGCACACTGGTGGCCTCACTCATCGCAATGGGTTGCGAAAATAAGAGTGAATCAAAATCTTCAACCGAAGGTTCCTCAAACGAGAGCGAAACTTCAGCGACTTCGTTTTTATCAAAAAATTCGAGTGACTTGCCTAGGTGTAACTCGAGTCGCACGGGTTACCTTGCGTACATCGAATCTACCGGCCTTTTCAATTGGTGTAATGGCGATGACTGGAAAGAACTCACCGCAAACACCAAAGGAGAAAGAGGAGAAACGGGCGCGACAGGTGCGACTGGCGCCGTTGGCCCAACCGGAGCTACCGGACCCATCGGCCAAACAGGAGCAACAGGCTCTGCCGGATCAATCGGCGCCACCGGAGCAACAGGTGCAACGGGGCCTATCGGAGTGACTGGAGCCACGGGTGCAACCGGCCCTGCTGGACCAACCGGAGCTACTGGTGCCACAGGGGCAACCGGGGCGACGGGCCCATCCGGAACGGCCGATGCTATCGCTAGCTCAGCCGGTGTTGCTGACTCAGGCAAAGTCGTCAAACTTGACTCGAACGGAAAAATTAGCACAACCATGATGCCAAGTTTCAGCATACCAGCGATTTTTGATTCGAATGGAAATTTCTTCGGCACGCCTATGGGACTAACCTACACCGCAACTGGCGACTTTTGGACCGGTGGCGTTTCAGGCGAACAAGCAATTCTTATTGTTCTCAACGATGGTGCTCATTATTTAAGCTCGTCTATAGACTTCGCCTATTCGGGCTACTTGTCGACCGTAGGTCCAGCGAAACTCACCTACATTCCAAATAACTATCCGACTGAGATTCGCGCCTGCCTTTTCACAAACACTACCTGCTCAGGTGGTTGCGGAGTTAACAAGCCTCCCCAAAAAAACGCACTACTGTATCGGCGATCGGCAGCCGGCGCACTCGAATGGATGAAAGCAACAGGTACAGAAGCTGGAACCGTAGTCGACGCCTACAATGACGTCAGCTATCGTAATAACTCGGGCACCTGCATCTCAGTGAACTCAGCATTCAACAGCAGCCAAAACATGTGGATGTACGAATTTTCAGCTAATTACACTTTGCCTCTGGGTTTGACGAACTTGCCACCGGCCGGGGCGTACATTGGGGTGAGATAAACGCAATTGGAGTAAACAGACTGACCGCCTTCTGTTGGCCTTTAGCCCTCAGAGAATGATTGAACCTCTGAAATTCCAACAAGACAGCATAGAAAAAATGTGCGATATTTTTGAGAGAAAAATGAAAAAAACTAGCTTAAAAAAGCCACCCGTGGCGCTGCAAAAACGTCCTCAGAATTACCCTCACTTCTTAGAAAGCGTTGTTTCACTGCTTGAAGCGGCCCGACGCTCTTCAGCTAGGGCTGTTAATTCGATTATGACTGTGACCTATTGGGAAATAGGACGCCGAATTTTTGAAGTTGAGCAAAAAGGTAAATCTCGTGCCGAATATGGCCAACGTTTAATATCAAGACTATCTGACGATTTGACCTCAAAATTTGGAAGGGGATTTAGCGAGAGAAATCTTGAACAAATGCGGGCTTTTTACGCGAACTTTTCGAGTTCAATTCCGCAGGCACTGCCTGCGGAATTGGGGCGGGCCCATTTTCCACTCTCCTGGACCCACTATGTTTCTCTACTTACAGTTGAAAATCCGCAAGCCAGAGCCTTCTATCACGCTGAGGCACTTCGTGAAGGTTGGAGTTCTCGCCAACTTGAGCGCCAAATCAATACTCAATTTTTCGAGCGAACAGCCTTGTCTCGAAATAAAGTCAAAATGCTCACAGAAGGAGCGAAAGCCACCCCACAAGACGCACTGACCCCAGAAGAAGAAATCAAAGATCCGTTTGTTTTAGAGTTCTTAAATTTAAAAGATGAATACTCAGAAACCGAACTTGAAGACGCCCTGGTTCAGCATTTGGAAACTTTTCTCATGGAGCTGGGTGGCGACTTTACATTTGTTGGTCGTCAGAAACGCCTTCGGCTCGATGATGAATGGTTTCGAGTCGACCTTGTATTCTTCCATAGAACCCTTAGATGTCTCATCTTAATTGATCTAAAAATCGGAAAATTTGTACATGCGGATGCGGGACAGATGCACATGTACCTCAACTACGCTAAAGAACACTGGACTAGACCCGGCGAAAACCCACCAGTTGGACTGATACTCTGTGCAAAAAAAGGCGAATCGGTTGCGAAATATTCGCTTGAGGGTCTTTCAAATAAAGTTTTAGCGGCTCAATACCGAACCACTTTGCCCCAGCCAAATCAAATTGTTGAAGAGCTTGAAAAAACCCAGACTCTTTTAGAACACCGTAAAAAATTTAAAAAGAAACCCTCAAAAGAAATCTGAAAACTTTTACCGTGATACTACGGTAACCGCGCCCGCTGATGAAAATTCGACGCCATTCGCTCAACAAACACTCGATATTCAAAGGGCAGCCGCTCAATCTGAGCGGCAAAAAGATGAGAGGCCATCAAAAGCATCAGATCCACATGGCACTTTTCATTATTTGCACACTGACAAATTAAAAAAACATTTTTTTTCTGAGAAAGCTCGCTCAAGAGCTCAAGCTTTTTTACCCCCTCGGCGCTCAGTTCAAATTCAGATTCATATTCTGCAAACTCAAAAGCACGATTTTGATCATTAAGCTTCTTCTTGAACTCGCGATATCGTGAAAATAGTGCACGGTCCGGAGACAAACACTGCAAGTATTCATCGACGAGATCTTTAGCCAAAAACCGCGGATACTGAAGCATCGATACGACCAAATATCCATCGGCCTTAGATACCACCCCGGCTTTAACCTCGCTAATAGACTTCCTAGCTAACATTTGCGACCTAGGCGGGGGTTCTCTGTCATGATTAGCCTATTTTACAACCATCGGTCGCAACTACGAAAGCCTAATTCTTGGGCACACCACCAAATGACTCCAGTCACTTCATAAGCGTTCTCAGCACCAGACAAATTTCTGCCGCTCTCGGTAATCGGCTTTAGATACTGTTCAAGTAAGTTTACTTGATGGCCAACCCAGGAAAGCTCGTTATCACCGAGCCATTGCCCCTCAAAACTGATCTCACTGTAAGCTTCACTACAAGCCAGGAACGCAAAATTCACTCTCGCGTCGTCACAGTTTGAAATCGCTGACCTCAAGACCGAAAGTTCAAGCCGACCC
>CAITVN010000156.1 GCA_903895855.1 Oligoflexia bacterium
GAGTGGGTGAGAGTAGAGTGGGTGAGGCTCTCGTTAGTCGCAGTCTGGGTAGTCTCGCTGGTTGTTATTCTTCAGCAAGTCTCATTGGCCGTTACCCTAGAAGGTCGGTTGCGTGAAAAAGGAACCAGAATACCGCTTGTAGGAGTGAACGTTTACCTTCTGCCGATTAAACTAAAGGCGGTGACTGACAGTGCTGGGCGATTTCACTTAGAGAATGTGCCTGCTGGCGAAGTCGAATGGGTGGTGAGTCAGACAGGGTATGAACGCTTAACGAAGCACGAGCTGATTACCGAAGAAAATTCAGAAAAGTCGCTCGCCATTCGCGAGCTCTATCTTGAAAAAGAATCGTACGACACCTTTGAAACCACGATCTATGGCAAATCAAAAAAGCGAGACGAGAAAACCCAAGAGCTCAGCGCCAAGCAAATCTTAAAGTTGGCAGGCACCAATGGTGATCCGGTGAAGGCGGTGCAAAATCTTCCGGGAGTTGCGCGGCCGCGAAGTTTCAGTTCTCAAGTGGTGATTGAAGGCTCAGCCCCACAAGACACAAAGTATGCGATCAATGGGCATGAAGTTCCCATTATTTTTCATTTTGGTGGTTACGGTTCTGTCTTAATGGCCGAAGCTTTAGATCGAGTTGAATACCTTTCAGCCGGGTTTGGCCCAGAATATGGTCGGGCCCAGGGTGGGATTGTCGGAGCCATCACACGATCACCGCGGGTTGATCGTTGGCACCTCATGGCCTCAGTTGATTTGCTCAATTCGTCTTTATTGATCGAAGGCCCTTTATCGACGCCTGCGAGCGATGAGACTGAGTACCGGGGGGGCCGATTCTTAATTGGGGCAAGGTACAGCTACATCGCCGCGCTTTTGGGTTTAATTGTCAGAAGCAGTCCGCGTTTTAATCTCACTCTTTCGCCTAGTTTTTCTGATTTTACCAGCCAATATGAAGTGCCTGTGACCGAACGAGATCGGTTCAGTTTGACTACGTTTGGGTCATTAGACACGTTGCAATTCGCTCTGACTAAAGCAGTTGGCGAAAGTGCGTTTGCGAGAGATACTTTTTATAGTAAAACGGCTTTTTTTCGGTTGATACCCGAGATCGTTCATCGGCACAGCTCGATCACACAAAGTCGTTGGTCGATGGGGGTAGGCAAAGATTGGATTCAATTTCAATTTGGTGAAATATTTAGCGCTCGCACCGACATTGCTGCGTCTTCGCGATTTGAACTAGAACGAAAAATGAATCGCCGTTGGACTCTGATTACTGGCCTCGATCAGCGGCGGGTGTGGAATCGAACTGAATTTTCGATACCCTCAGCTTTCACCGGAGGCGGAGGAGTCGCCGGGGTACCCGAACAAACTCAAATCAGTGCGATTGCTGATACGGTCGGATTTTATTCTAGGAATTCGATTTTTTTGGGTGAAAAGCAGGGTATGACGCTGGTACCGAGTGCGCGGGTCGATTACTTTTCTCAGGTAAGTGAGTGGATTGTTCAGCCGCGTTTTGCGGCAAAGTTAGCACTGACCGATTCTTTAACTTTTCGAGCAGCCTCCGGGTTGTATGCTCAGCCACCGAGTGCGCAAGAGTTGAACTCAAATTTTGGCAATCCCACTCTTAAGTCGCCGCGCTCTATTCATTACACGGTAGGCGGCGAAAAAGATTTCAAAGAGGGTGGGTCAAATGGTTTTACGCTTGGTTGTGATTTGTTTTATAAAGACATGCAAAAAGTGGTCGTCAGTTCAAACGAGCGAGTGCTACGAAATGGTGAGTGGACGATTGAAAACTATTCAAATCTCGGAACCGGGCGGGCCTACGGCTTCGAGAATCGGTTAAAATACGACTATTCGACGTTTTCTGGGTGGCTATCGTATACGTTATCGAGAAGTCAGCGAACCGAACCTAGCACGGGCGAACACCTCTTTTCATACGATCAAACTCATTCATTGACCGCAGTTGCGCTTTGGGAGTACGCCAAAAATTGGTCTGCTTCAGCGCGTGCACGGTACACATCGGGTAATCCTTATACTCCCGTCTTAGATTCAGCGTATGACAGTGATGCCGATAGGTACCTCGCGGTCAGAGGTGATCTCATGTCGGCGAGGTACCCGGGGTTTTTCTCGCTTGATTTGCGTATCGATCACAAGTGGGTTTACGACAAATGGATCTTATCGGCGTATATTGATCTTCAAAATGCGACGAATCGTCAGAATGTTGAAGCGTATCAGTATAATTATAATTACACCCAGTTTGAAAAAATATCACTTTTGCCGATCTTTCCTAGTTTCGGTGTGAAAGGAGAATTTTGATGCCGCGGCCTTATTTTGTTTTAACACGAATGGTTGTTTTGGCCATCAGCGTGAGCTCATTTCTGGGTTGCGGTGTCAGGCTTAAGAATGATTTTCACTCATTGAGTAGCCTACGGGTGCTGAGTCTTCGTGCCGATACCCCAGAACTGGGAGTCGGTGAGACGGCAACGTTGACCCCTTTTGTGAGTGATGTTGACGGTAGTGGGCGCGAACTTTTTTTTGAGGTATCCGCTTGTTCTGAGTTAAAAGGCGAACAGTCGAAACGACCTGATTGTGTAGCGGCTAGTGATCGAGTCGTGATCAGCTCTGAAACTCTCATTACCGAACTCACAGCGCCGAACTACACGGGGCAAGCGACGCCAGTTGCCGTCAGCATACCGACTGACCTTTTAGATCAATACACGGATGTCGAGAAACTTAATGGCGTTGAGTACCGAATCGATTATCGCATCTACGCTAGAGATCAAACCTCAGTGCGTGCAGTGAAGCACTTGGTTGTTTCGAACCGTTCAGTCAAAAATCAAAATCCGGTTTTGAGTTCGGTAGAATCTGACACTGGAGCCTTGGTTACCTTTCCGGCAGCCGCCACGACTTTGATTGCTAAAATTGATGAAAGTTCGGGTGAAACTTATCAAGTCATGGTCGCGAAGCAAGTGGATCGGGGGGTAGAGTTGAGTTTAGTAGATCAAGTTGAAACCCTTGATGTCAGTTGGTTCATTTCTGATGGCACGCTTGAACTGGGTAAAACACTGAGTGGCGACAACAACATCTGGTATCCGCCGATAACTGCCCCGACGAAGCATCAAGCCATTTTGATTGGTGTTTTACGCGATGGGCGGGGCGGTGAGTCGCTATTCAGTACGGCATTTTAGAAGGGATGGTCGAGATGAAGTTTCAGTTTTCGGTTTTGCCGATTTTGTTGGCGACATTCACCCTGGGTAGTTTGAGTGTGGTGACCAGTTTTTCTTTGAGTTCTTGCAACCTCAAATCTGGAGTCGATAAAGAAGAACAGGTTTTCAATGACCTATTTTTCGAGCTAGAGAGAAAGTACAGTCGCGATTTCTCTAAAGAGGGGTACGCGCTTGAGTTTGCGATTGAGAGGCCAAAAACCGTAGTCGTGAAAGTGAGCTATATACCGGGATCATCGAAAGAGGGCTTAGCCATAGATGTCGGTGAGGCGGCTACCCGCTTTGTTTCGTCGCTGGCTAGAAATAAATATCAAATTGAGGGCGTTGAGACAAAACTCGTGAAAATTCCGGTCAAGAAACAGTGACGGTAGGTAAGAATAGCGCCGAATGGCTACCACGAAAATGACTTGATCGCCCCATTTTCATCGACGGGCTTCGCCTTGTTTTGCTCTATTTCGGCTGCTGATTGCGGTTTTCTCTGGGACTCTGCTTTGGGTTTGAAGGCTTTTTTAGCATCAGGCTCGGCCGGATTCACTTGATCGTAGCTAGACGTTTTCACTTCGGCTAGTTCACGTTTAGACTCAGGGCCAGCTGGGTAGAGTTCGGTGGGTTCGGGATCGAGTCTGAATGCAACCATTGGATTGGCTAATTTGTGATTCGAAATGATGACCTTGTCGTAGTCGGGTACGTCAGGGTCTTTAAAAACTTGAAAGCCGTCTTCAAGCGGAATGCTTAAAATTGCCCGCCTGATGATCGTTGTTTTTGGAGAATTGTCAAAACGATATCCTATGACCATAACGGGGCGATCTTTCTTGGATCGATCAATTTTAAGCGCTAGTCCTTTGAGTGAGTTCTTTGGGTAAACATGAATTTCGAGATTTTCTTCCCACTCAATGACATTGACATTTTTCTTTGATTTTCCGACTCCGTCGAGGCGATCAAAATCGACATCTTCTCTGGATGAGTCTGCTGCTTGCGCCATCTGGAGCGCAAGGGTTACGGTAAGGGCGACTAGGAACTGGCAGAAAAGTCGATTAAACATGGGAACCTCTTTCGTCAAATACCTATCGGAATGAATCGGTAGAATCTTGACGGTGAAGCGGGTTTTCGAACGGTCTTAATTTTATATATTAAGTTGATGTAATTATTGTGAAAAAACGACTCAAGGGAGTGAAGCCGGCTAAAATGAACATTTGACGCATTGCATATAATCTGTTAGGTTCTCACAGCTTATGAACTTTGGCCAGTGCTCCAAATACCTACCCCTGACTTCACGCCCGCGGTGCCTATCGCTAGGATCGGCCATTGCGCTGGGGTGTTTGCTTGTTGTGAGTTCTTCGTTCAGCCTCGTTTCTTGTAGTGATGCAGCCAAGACAGAATCGGCTAAACAGCCGGTGGCTCCTGGGTGCAAGGCCGTCGAAGGTGTGGCGTGGTCACCCGGGCAGCTGCAGTCACTACGCTTTGATAAAATTCAAGAGTCTGGGAGTCCGACTCTTCACACTGACGTGATTGAAAAAAGCGCGACAGTCATTGGGGCCGCTCAGGGGTGGTCAGCTGAAGCTCGAATCCCTTTTGATTTTGACCTTCCCTTTTTTGATGAAAAATTTGAGAGTTTTGAGCTTGAGGCGACTCTCACGGCGATGCCTTCAAAAGTGAGTCAAGAAACGCGCATTTTCTTAGTTGCTCTTAACGACGGGTTTAGAAATTGGGTGAAATTTCCCATTAAAGGAGTCGGCCGCGATTGTGCTCGTGCTGGTCTTTTTCTCGTCAACCCCTCACAAAAATCGGCTGACTCTCAGTGGACGCCAAATCCCGAATGTCAGTTAGCTCAACCCAGTGTCTATCGATCTCACAATGATTGGTTTTTTTCTCAATTGCGGCAAGAACATCGTCAATCGTGGGTTTCATCGTTTCCAAACTGCGATTGGCGCAATGATTCGAGCTGCTATTTTCAGTGGATGAGGGCCGATGATTTTCGCTTCACGCAAGCGCAACCGAATACTCGATTTCATGCTGAGTTTGTGGTGATCGACGGTAAGGCCCGAGAGCACGAGAATGATAAAGTTGCGAAAGTTCAAATAAGGGTTACTAGAAAAATGAAACCATCGGTGGTTCAAAATAGCCAGAATCTAGGCATTTCGCTCAAAGTTGTTTTGGTCGGTCAGAAAAATATACAAATGTCACGTACCGCCGAAGGTAAAGCCAATCTTGATCAAGCACTCCAAGAAATTCAGTCTCACTTTAAAATCTCTGAGGTCAAAGCACTGGAGTGGGGTTGTGGTGAAGGCGGAGATGCATTTTCAACAGTCTCGAGAGAAAAACTGTCTGAGTTGTTTACTGAAGGTTCGGGTTTTGTCAGAAAAAGCAACGGTAGTGATTACACTGGCGACGGAGTGATTCCGATTTTTATTGTTTCACAAGTGAGCACCGCGAGCCAAGGGCAGACACTCTTGGGTTTGAGCTCAGGAATTCCGGGCGGATACCACGATCGAGCAGGGCGAGGTCTGGTGCTTGCAACATTTGACCGACTAAACGACAGACCCAGTGAGGCGACTAGCGAGAAAACCGCGAAGCAACGTCGCTTTCTGAACGAGTTTGCAATTTCGGCCGCTCATGAACTGGGGCATTTTCTTGGGTTGTCTCATTTGTCTGAGGCAACAGGCGATATTCACGATTCGTTATCAGATACTCCAGAGTGTCGAATGCGATCGGGCAGTGATACAGAGGGTACTACTGAGGGGCAATTGCGAGTGATCACTGCAAAATCGTGTTCAACTGATCCGTCTCGGTTATCGACCACCCATCGCTCTTGTGTTGAGCTGTGCCCCCAGTATTCACCCGAGCAAGGTAAGCTTTGTCCTGAAGTGTCAGAATGCGCATTTAACCATCTCATGTGGTGGACCGATAAGTCTTGGTCAAGTGATTTGTCTCAGACTGACGCCAATAATCTGTCGGTTGGTTCTCGGCTTCAAGTTGAGTCAAGCACGCTATGGCGTTGGTAATAGCTAACACCCATTTAAAAAATATTTAGGTTCTTGATTGATCGGGCCGATGAGTTCCCTGAGATGGACCGTTCAACAGACAGCCATGTTTCGCCAGACGGTGAAGCAGGCGAAGGCAAAAAACCTGGGTTTAACAAAAAGAAGCTGATTGCTGTTCTTTCTACTATCGTTGCGCTTGCGGTCGTAGGCGGCGGGGTGACCTTCTTTTTAAAGAGTAAGCCCGACGCGCAAAAAAATGCGGAGCACGCCAAAGGTGCGGCAGCAAAAGATTCTTCGACTGCTGCTCATGGTGCTGAAGCGGCTCATGGTCATGTTGCTGAGGCAGAAATGCGTCCTAAAGGCCTCGTCGCCCAATATGTCGCAGCATTTAGAAGTATTCAGAAAAAAGTTGATGACTTGCGAGAGAGCGAAGAGCAAAACGACAAATTGAGACTCGAAAATGTGAACCTTCGGTTGCAGATAGAGAAGGGTCAATTCGAGTGCCGCTCAAATGTTTCAGAAGAAAAGACTGCAGATATTTCAACAAAATTAGTCTTTGATACCGGAGGGAGGGTCGGTCGAACTCTCGCCGGAATTAGTTATCGGCCCCCCGTTCATTTGTTGCCTTCGCAACTGTACACGTTGGGAGTGAGTTACCTAAAAGGCAGCGAAGCAGAAAAAGCTGCAGTGATATTCACCTTTCTAACTGGAATGGATGACAACGAGACTTACAAGACGGCCAAAGATTTCTTATTAACCGGGGTAGCTTGGTATCGAATACAGAATTTTGTGATTGCTGATCAGTACTTTGAAAAAGCTTTGTCGGTAAAAAAATTAGAAAGTGATTTGCGGTATCATGCTCAAGCCAGGCTTTGGCGAGCCTTAACCGATGAAAGAATTCAAAAACACTCAAAAGCTCAAGACTGGCTACGCGAGTTGGTTGATCATCACCCAAATTCTCAAGAAGCGCAGTGGGTAAATCCCAGTTCGAAAGCTCTGAAGCCTACCGAGGTGTTAACTGACGAGTCAAGTGAAAGCGAAAAACTGAGAAAGCCGGCGGGTGATCGAGAACATGCGCCAGCTGAAGTCGTTAAAGACAATCATCAAACGGGAGCAAAGCATGAAAGCTCTCAGCACTAGGCCCTTCATTTTATTCATAACGCTTGTCAGTCTCTTGTGTAGTGAACTGGTGTTTAGCCGATGTGCCATCGCAGCGACAGGCAGTGGTGGTAGGTCAGATTCTTATCCGTGTGCGGTTCTTGAAACTTATGGTGGACAGGTGCAGGTTCTAGACTCTACCCGCGTACACATTCTAGATTTATTGAAAAACTCTCCGGTACCTTGTGGTGGGTGGATCTCAGCTGAAAGTGGCTGGGTTCGAATCAAACATCAAAATGGAGCAGTGATTCACGCCAGTCCTGGTAGCTTTTTTCAAGTGCCCAATTTTTCTGAAGCGAACGCTGATCACATTGTTTTGTATCGCGGTCAGATTTACATCTCGGCAGAAGATGGGGCTGGAGAACTCAGAATCTTAACAGGAAACGCTAGATTTCGCGTTTCTAAAGGCGAAATACTAGCACTGTACTCTCAGAAAGAAGAGCAAACTCAATTGATCACTCTTTCTGGTGAGGCTCGGCTAGAAAACAGGTACCAAGCTGAAGCCTTCATGACTTGCAAACCTGGTGAAGCGACCTCGCTTGATTTGAAGGTTGTGCGAACGGTTCCGGCCACGCCCCAGGCTGTAAAATACTCGGCTCTCAAAGAACGTCTTGTGCACTTCAACCTTGAAGATAAAGATATTGTTCGTATTTTGAAGACCACGAAACTGAGGCAAGATCGAGCGTTTGCGGCCAATATAGAAATTCCAGACAAAGAGCAAATTCAGAAAGAAAGAGAAGAAGTCGACAAGCAGGCTGACTCGAGTAGAAAGCCCGCATCAGTCGAAAAATATATGCGACATCCAGAAGATGCGAAGTCGCGTGAGCTTCAAAGAAGATTTGCCAAAAAAGTTTTAGGTGAAACAGCGAACTCTGAAAGCCTATTGACCGGTGAAAAGAAGAAAAATAACGAGGAAAAGCAAACGGTACTGAGAGAGCTGGCTGCTGTTAGACCCGATGACGAAAATGGATTGAAATGAAGAGGTGGACCATGGTTGGGCCGAAAAAAACAAAAATAAGAGCTGGGTATTTGGCAAAACTCACAACAGGTGTCGTTCTGTTGGGGTTAGTGTTTCTTCACCCAAAACTTGCTTATTCGGGAATGTTTGAGTTGTCAGCTGGATTTTCGTACAATCGAGTTAACTACGGGTCAGAACAAAACTATAACCTCACCAAGCGATGGACCGGCTCAATTGGCTACTACTTTAGTGAGACTTCAGAAGTTGAGGTTGATTTCAGTGATGTCGTCGATAAGACTTTGATCAGTGGCTATCAAGACACGACTTTTCATGACCAAATTTATAGCGCGAATTGGATTCAATCACTTTTGCCGCGTACGGCGAGAATTCAGCCTTATTTGCGAATTGGAGTAGGACAGCTGAACCGAAATGCATCGGGAGAGTACGGAAATGGCGCTGTTCCAGCGTCGCAAGTAGACTCACTCACCGGGGTCTTGGGGGCTGGTACAAAATTTCCGATTGTTAGCCAATTGGGTTTCAAATGTGAGGCGATTTCTTACCTAAAAGGCGCAGCCATCGGCACCTACAAAGATAACATCGCTATCACTTTGGGACTGTCATTCTACTTCTAAGAAAGCTATTATTTTTCCTTAGATGACACTAAGAAAATTTCGTTTAACTTTGAGAGCCCTAATGACTTTGATCACTATTCTCGCACAGGCGGCGACTCTCGTTTTAGTATCGGGGTGTTCGACCGTGAAGTACCTGGCTCAGGCTGGTAAGGGGCAATGGAAACTTTCAAACAAAACTCGACCAATTGAAGAGATCTTACTAGATGTAAAGCAGCCCACTCGAACTAAAATTCTATTGAAAGAGATCGAGCCAGTGAAGCATTTTGGCGAAAAAATGGGTTTGAAGGCGACCAAGAATTATTCAGACTATGTTGACTTGGGTGATCAGCCGGCAGTTGTCTGGGTTGTTTCGGCTTGTCGGCCACTAAAATTCGAATCGAAGGTCTGGGGATTTCCCTTAGTGGGTAGTTTTACCTACTTGGGTTGGTTTGATCGTACTGATGCCGTCAATTTTTCGGAAAGTATTTCAAAAGACGGTTGGGATGTTGATGTTCGTGGTGCGGGGGCCTACTCTACACTGGGGTGGTTTAAAGATCCTGTTCTTTCGACCATGATAGAAAGCGGCGACAGCGCTCTCAGTTCGTTAGTGAATGTTATTTTGCACGAGTCGGTGCACGCCACTTTTTATATTGAAAACCAGAGTGTTTTTAATGAGAGCATCGCAAGCTTTGTTGCCGATGAACTGACCCCAGAGTATTTGAAGGCGACTCGAGGCGAAAAATCGCCTGAGCTGACTGCCTTTTTTGAGCAAGAACTTCGACATGAAAAATTCTTGAAGCGGTTTCATGATGCTTACTTGCAGCTCGATCAAATTTACTCTTCGAGTGATTCTGATTTAGAAAAACTGAAGAATAAGGCCCAGATCATTGATCAGTTGAAAACCGAATTTTCAATCAAGCGTAATCTTTCAAATGCGAGCATTGTACAATTCAAAACTTACGACACCGGAAAAGAACAGTTTCGTGCATTTTTTGAGGCGAGTCAGAAAGATTGGCCCCGGTTTTGGCAGCTAATCAAGAAGATTGAACGCAAGCACTTTGATTCTGATCAAATGAACGATTTTTCGCCAGTCTTAAAAAAATTTATTGGCGAGTAAAAGTGACATCAGGAGATGCACTATTAGATGAGTAATTCTTAATCGTTAATGTGTTGCCATTCAAGCTGTAGCTAAAATTTCCCGGTTTAATTTGAGCCGTGCATGGGGCGTAGTAGGTTCCGGCGTTGAAGTAGGTGCTCGTGGTAGCTGAAAGAGTATCAGCAGAGATCGTTGCTTGCGAACTCACCTGGGCTTGGTAGGCAACGCTACCGTTGGCGCCGGTCACGGTCTGGGGTAGCGCTAGGTTGTAGGTACTCGTTGGCATAGTGTAAGTATTCGGAACCGGGAGTTGTGTTAACGGGGTTGGGGCTGTGCCACCCGGTGTCTGGCAAACAGTGGTCACAGTCATGTAGGGTCCTGTGCTCAATTGTTGAAAGCTAATGCGATAAAAATGATCATTCCCGCTTTCTTGTACGGGGTACGGGTTTTGTTTCCAAGTTCCGACCAAACCATCCAGGTTGGCGGTAGTGAGGCGACTTGAGGTTGAGTTGACCCCGTCGACACCACATGAACTCAATAGTATAAATAGCGACGAAGCGATGATCGAACGTGAAGCCTGCTTTTGATTCTTATTCATTATCGATGTCCTCAAAGTTAAACTTTCTTTTACCGGTTAAGTGACATTGCAACTCGAGGGCCAAAGTTTTTTTTCTCTCTTCAGTTGCCTTTTGGAGTTGATTTGAGCGTTGTGTGTCGGCCAAGACCTTGTGTCATTTCGAGCAGTTGTCAGTCGATTTTAGACTAGTCTCGCGCAGTGTGAGGTGCTTGGTAGTCGGGGTTTTTTCAGTGAGTAGTGTCTAAAAATCTAACACCTGACTGACAAATATCAAGACATTGTAGGGGGGGCGGTGTCACGTGGGTGTTCAGTCGGTATGAATGGCTGGTGGGGTGGCGACTCTAATATACTACATTTAAATTAGGTACTTAAGTCAAGTAAGGTGGCCGTCGTTTGACACTGGTTAAATGAGTGGGCAGCCAAATTCGACCTCTGGCCCCGGTGTTGCAAAGTACTTAGGTAAGAGGAAAGTTTTATGAACCGGACTATAGAGACAAATAAGGGCATTGGATTATTCGCCTTAGGCATGATCTCGTTGATTGTATCTTATGTGACCTCTGGTTGCGGTGGCGACTCTTATAGAGACACTGGCACTGGGGTTCCAACAGGAACGACCGTCGCGGGTGCTCCTGCTCCGGCGAACCCAGGCACGGGTGGCCAAGTGATTGTGGGGCCAGGTGCTGAGACGACAAACTTGCAAACCACAGATTCGGTGGTTCCAACGATTACCGCTGACTTTACCGTAACGGGTGCTGGGGGTTCAAAACCGACGGCCGAAATGAATGATATACATACAAATAGTTTATTAAAGATAAAAGTGATTTCAGGTCCGTCGACCAATAATTCGGTTTCTTATGGTGCACTTGCTGGGACCTACACGAATTTTTCTGCCTCTTATACTTGTATTATGTACAAGATTGAGGGTTTGGGAAGTCCGTATCAGACTCCTTTTCTCGCACTCAACGGAAGCAGCATGAATTGTCCTGGAGCACCCAGCTCAGTGGTCGTTGACATGTCGTCGCGTTTAACTGCGGGTCATGGCGCAGTTAACCTCACAATTAGTGCTATCAAGTACGACAATGCCTGCGACGGTAACCCACTTTGCTGGTCGAATGGTTACTACGGCGGTACCTTGATTGGTCGAAGTGTCTACATCAACCACTCAGTCACTGGATACTTAGAGATTCAGACAAACGGTGGAACCTAGAGCGGGTCGCAATCAGAGGTGAGTAGTCGGCGATCAGTGCGACGAGTGAGAGCCCAGCCACCGAATGATCGGTGTGAGAACTTGAGTCTTCGCCAAATTACCGGTGATGATGTCTAGGTGGCCTGAGTCTTTTACTCTGATGAAGGTTTTATCGGGGCTTTTAGATTTGAGGTACCCTTCGTGATAAATCATTTCAACATTGGCTAGGCGATCTTTTTCTCCGCCAATAAAGAGAATCGGCAGTCGGTTAGCTTTGCGCAAATCAGCGTAAGAAAAGCACTCTTCACGTTTTGCTTCAGCATGAATAAACGGAAATAGACTGCGCTTAAAGTAGGTTCTGGGCTCTTGGTCGATCAAAGAGTTCGCCAATTGTTCAATTAGTTTTGGAGCCATTGACTCCATTCCATCTTTTGCGTGTTCTTTCACCATTTCTAGATTTGAATTCTTCGAATAGAAAAATAGTGAAAGTAGTGGCGTTCTTGTGATCGATTCTTCTAGGTCGCCATACCATTTCTCAAGCATCGATCCAATGACCGGCACTTGTTCGAGTGGCAAATTCACCAAAGATTCGACCCAGTCTAGCGGAATTTCGCTTAGCTGCCGGACTCCCCAAAAAACTCCCGGAATTTTCGAGGCAATTTCAAACTCATAATTTGACTGATAGAATTCTTCGGAAGACGAAATGACCGATGGAAACGAAACCGGCCATGACAGGCTGTAGGCACCGGCTATCGAAATGATGCCGCTAATAGTTTTAGTGTTTTCTCGCGCAGCGCTTTCAGAATACTGCAAAGCGCCGCTTCGATCAAATTGTAGGCCCGAAAGGTAAGCTTCAATTGCCCAGGCGGCCAGACTGTGTCCTATAAAAAACGGCTTCTGATGGGTGGCCTCAGTGACTGTTTTAATCAGCGAAGGCAAGTCGCTGATACCGTAATCTTCAACACTCCAAGGTGAACCCGTCTTAAAACCATCGCTACGAAAACCGTCAGTGCCAGCGTTTCTTAAATTTCCGATCCAGACATCATAGCCAGCGTCATAGAGTGCTTTTGCGAAGCTGAAACGTTCGATGCGAGAATCCCAGATTCGATCATTTTGTGCGAGTCCATGCACAAGAAGCACAGGTTGTGCACCTGGCCGCTCGTAGCGTTTGAGAGCCAACTCAATTTTTACCCACGCCGAGTCGAGCTCAGTAGAGTTGAAGTTGCGGGCATTGGTGAAGGCATTATACCGAACAGGGGTCGGTGAGGCGAACCCTGTGGTTGAAAGCAATGGCAACGTCAATAATGTGACGAGTGTGACGAAAATCTCAAGACTTGCGAAAGTCTTCTTTGTGGCAACGTGCACACGGTTTCTCAAACGAAACTGTGGCGTGAATCTTTGGCTCATGACATCCCCTCCATTTGCCAATTTTCCAGTTCTTGATACAGTTAGCTTAGGTACTCTCGAATAGGAGACCTAGAGGTGTCAAGTGGAGAAACTGAACTTTGTCAATACGATCGTTCGTCCTGAAGACTTAGAGTCGCTAAAAGAGGTTGCTGCGTCGCTTTTTTCTGAGCCTGAGACTCAAAGCCAAAGCCTACTCGACACCTTGGCGACGCTAGGGTTAATGGATTTAACGCCAGAGCGTCGGGCGCTGAAGGCGGCCACCGCGCTCGTGAATCGGGCTGAAAATCAGGGCGTTTCAGCATTTAAATCAAAAGTGGGATCACCTTTTTTCAGGCTGTCAGCTAAACAGCGATTTGTTTTGATGGGGCTACATCGCTTAAAGTGGTCTTACGCTCGAATTGCTGATTGCCTCGGAATTGAAATCACTTCGGTTGCCGAGCTAGCCTGGCTAGCGCGCATCACCCTTCAAATGAGCATGGCGACGAGTGAGAAAAGTGGGCCTGGTTCAAATAGGGTCGCTGGCTCAGGATTGGCTAGTCATTCGTCATGTCCAGAATTTGTCTCGTCGAGTCCTTGGACCCAGAAATTCTTAGACGAAGAATGCACGGTGAGAGAGCGAACCTTTTTGCAGAATCACCTGATGGTTTGTGATTCGTGCCGAATGGTGCTCGGAAGAGCTCGAAAGCTTTTATTTGATCTTGAAATTGCGATTCCCAAGCACAATATTGACGAGTCCATTGAGTTAGATTCGATTTCAAATCTGGCCGACTCGATGCGTGCGAGAAAAGTGGTGGGTCGTTTTGGATTTTGGAATGACTTACTGCGATTCTTAAACCGCGTCGACACCAAGCTCTTACTCTTTGCCCTAGGAGCACTCTTAGTTTTTTGGTTTTCGACCAAAGTTTGATTTTTATTTGCCTTGATGTGCTCACTTGACGTGACCTAGCCAGTGATTTGAGAATATTTTCCCAACTACTCTTAAGGACTTTGACAAAGACATTCCGCAGCCACGGTATCAGCCCTGGTATTTCTTAAGTGTGGATGTGGATAACACTCCATTTTTACTCCACAAATATCCTATTTTCTTGCTTTCGGCATCCCTGCCTCGCAAGAGTCGCAAAAATGGAGTGCTATCCGCACCCGCACTTAGAAAATACCGGTTAATGCAAAGGTGAGGACGTCTTTGTCAAAGTCCTTAAGAGTAGTTGGGAAAATATTCTCAAATCACTGGTTCACTTATTCCAATTGATTGACTTGGCGAATGACAGTTCAGTTTCAGGTTCGGCAAATATTTTCATGAGGTGTTTGTACAAACTTGCCGCGTGAACGCCGTCAATCAGGCGGTGGTCAAAAGTGACCGTCAATTTCATTACTGGGCCAATCACAATTTGGCCGTTGCGCACAATCGCTTTGTCTTGAGTGCCACCGATGGTGACGAGAAGCGGTACTCGCGAATAGGGCACTAACGGAGCAAAGGCCGCATCTAATCCGATTGAACCAATATTCGTGATCATCACGCTTCCGAACGAATCACGGGGCGCGCCTAGCAGTGGGGTCCAGAGGTTTAAGGTGTACATGATAAAGCTCGTGAGCCACAGAGCGGGGTAAGCCAAAATGCCAGGAATCAACCCCATCGTTTTTTTGACCTGTGTGTAAGAGGTGTCTTTCTTTTCGCGAATTTTTCTTACGCGTTCTTCCATCTCAACGCAGATATCAAGAACCGACTTGTTTTCGGCGCCTCGCACGGTCATGCCAGAAAGGTCTTCGCCCCCGCTGTCAGCAGCAACTTGAAAAAAAAGATCAACAGACTTTCTTGGGTAAAGCCGGCCAAATCTGAGAATACAATTGATTTGAGGAGTGCGGTGAATCACGTTGGCGACGGCTTTGCCGACAAAGTGAGTGAGGGTGATTCGCTTGCCCGTTTCTTGCCTGAGTTTTTCAATGTACTCGAGCGCCGGCCCCATGTCGACATCAGTGAATCCGTAGACACTGGGGTCACCTGCGGTTTTCCAGGTGCCGATGGCAATTTTTCTCCAGCTTGAAATTCTAAGTGGCTTACCGAGGTCTACATTTTTTACGAATATTGGCATAGTGAGTGTGAGTCTAGACTGAGGCTGAGCTCAGTTGCAAGCTCACTTCTCTAACTGGTTCGCCTTTTTTTGATATTTCTTGGTGACGATCTTAAACAAGTTATCTTCGAGTCCAATGCGAGTAAAATAATCGAGCGCATCGGGGGTACCTGCCGGATCAATCGCTGCACCTGAGGCTCCGCCATTGGCGCTGGTACCGAAAGAAAGGGGGCCACTGTTCTGAGAACCAGCCGAATTTGCGCCCCAATTTGAGTCATCGCCTGAGCCTTTTTTTCCGCCAGCAGCCGATCCAGCAACCTCACCGTATTTGGGTGCACCCTCTGAACCCATGAGTGAATTGTCTTTTTTGACACCGTTAGAATCGTCAGATTTTGCAGAGTTCGTTGAACCGCCGAGAGTGTTGCCCGCTGGGCTAGTTGATCCAGAAGGCGATCCGCCCTTGCCTCCATGGTCACTCAATTTGTTCGCACCCGAATCGAGTTTTGGGTTAGTTTTTGCTTCGCCATTTGAGTTTGAATTGGCTAGCCCAATCTTCGATTGGGGGCCTTTTTTCGTGATTTCATCGCCAGCGGTTGCTCCCACTGTGTTAGCCAAACCGTTAATTGACTGCGCCGACTTTGCCTGTTCTTTTGCGAGGTCTCCAATGCTGGGGCCGACACCCGTACTTGATTGAGTATTTCCGGCGGCCTTCAGATCAGCGAACGCCGGACCTTGTCCAGAATAAGGGGCGTCGCTATCAGGTGCGTCGCAGAGTTCGGCAGATCGGCACTGTTTACAAAGTACCCTTTTGTTGGGGTCGTACACTTCGGGTTTGAAGTCTTTACAGCTGTATTTTCCGTATCCAGCTGAAGTGTTACAGGTGCAACAAGTGGCAACCAACCCTCCAGCCGCTTTTTGGTACTCGTCTTCGCTTTGGTACATCAGCACTCCATCGGGGGTGCAAACGTCAAGTGGGTAAGTCTGTGGAGGTGAACTGGCATCATCGCTGCAGCCGATTGACAAGAGCGCATTTGCCAATATGACAGCGATCAAGAGGAAAAACTTCTCTAGCACTTTGAGTTTAGGTGCTTCTTTTCGACTTGTGTGGCGCTTACGGCTTCGTCTGAGAAAACCGAAGACGAACGGCAACCCTGAAAAGTAGAACGACGTATTTTTAGGCTTCGGAACAAGCATCATATCGGGGTGAGGTTTTTCATCAAGATTTTTTGGCCACGGGCCTTCAAATAAGGGCTTTCCTTTGAGAACACTGCTGTTAATCAATTTTTCATATAATTTTTTTATTTCAGAGGTGTCGGCCGAGTCGTTCACAAAGCTCGGGCTACTGACGTCGGCATTTGGAAAGAGACATTTTTTGAACCCCTTAATGCCCTCACGTTTTGCTATTTTTTTGGTGGTTGATTCTTTACAGCACCAACCCACCCAGCAATCACATTCGTCGTAAACTCTTTTTTTTGCGTAGGCATAAGCCTCGGTCATGCACTTGTCGACGGCACTCACAATAGGATTGCTCGAAGCCGCCGCGCTAGAATTGTTTGCTGGTTCTAGTAACGCCGCAAGGGTTGACTTCGTTCTTTCAGTGACTTCGCACTGGGCGAGCTTAGTGAAGTAGGTCTCGAGGCTCGTTCTCGCGCTCGCCAATCTGCAGAATGAAGCGAGCGGCACAGAACTGGTGGTGTCTTCGTACTTAGTCATTAGGGCATTGATTTCTGCCGTCAATCCGATTTTTCTTAGGTAGGCTGCTTGTAGCTCGAGTTCGGGTTTAGGGGTGCAGTAATTGATGCCGAATCGAAACAGTGTCGGATCTAATGTCGAGCTACCCTCAACATCGTTTGAGGCGTCAATACCCAAAATTTCTTTTGATCTCGCGATGGCTTTTTTACGCAACTCTTCATATCCGGGAATACCGGTTTCGGCCATTTCTGGAAAAGCGCTGAGGGTACTGGCCGGTAAATCATTTTTATTAATAGAAACCGCTTTTGAGATACACAGTGGTGATTCAAGCAATAACTGGTGTTTGGTTTCAATCGATGTGATGACTTCGGCAGTGTGGTAGCGAAGAACGGCCATCTCTAGACCCATTCGATAAGAGTCGACCAGACTCATGATGGGTTTGACCCAAATATCTGGGTTTGGGTCCTTAGGCTCTTGGGCTTTTGCACAGCTTTTTCCTAAGTGATTAGTTTTTGTTTCTGGCTGGGGCCACAGTAAGTCGCAAGCAACGCGAGGAGTGCCGTCTGATCGAGAGATTTTGCCGCCTTTTTCACAAATCGATTGTATTGTTTTGCATTCGCCTTCTTCGCATTTAGCGTACGGATCTACACTCCATCCGTTGTATTTACAATAAATCGAGATTGCCGTTTTTCTTTCAATCTCTTTGGTAATCTCAATGTGCAACGGCGAGGGGTCAGATAGTTTTGGTTGATTTTTGGGTAAGAGTAATCCGCAGGGCATGAAGTCTACCCGCCTGCCTTTTCCTAAGAGTTCAGGATCGGTTAAGCAAGGGGCAGTGATGAGCTCCGGAGCTAATTTTGGGGCTTCACCAGCTGCGACCGTGCTAAAAAAAGATCGGTCGGCACCGAGAGGCCATCGGCAAACAATGGTAAATAAAACAGCCACACCAACGAAAGTTCGCCTAATTGTCATTTCACACCCCGCCTCAGAACTGAGTGTAACATGGTCAAAGTGCATCGCGCAATTGGCACTATTTTAGAGAATGTCAATCGAGACACATGAAGTTACCTATGGTGTGGCTTTTAGTTTAAATTTGAGTAGACTATTGAGAGAAGATTCAAAGTACACTGACTTTTTTTTTTGGGGGGGGGGCTTTCGCGATGATGAGCATGTCGGTTATCTGGACAGTTGTTTTGTTCTGGCCTTTGACTTGTGTGGCCGGCTCTTTGGTTGATGCTGAGCAAGCAGAGCAAAGTGCGAGGGCTCGATACCACTTAGAGCTGAGAAAAATGGCGGGAACTGAGACCGCTGCAGACAGAACTTCTCTTTACAATAAGATCGTCTTGCCTGTTCGAATTGAGAATGACCGGACTCAATCACAGATGTATTCAAATATAAAATCAGGCATTGTTGAGGTCTCGAAAAAGCGACTGGGTAACACGGGTACCCAAGTGTTTAATCACCAAGATGAGCCAGGCTCAGAAAAACCAGAGGTTTTGACCCAGAAACCAAAGACCCCCATCGCAAAGCCTGATTGGTTGTCGAGTGATCGAGTCAGTGGCACACAAGCCAAGGGAGGGTCTGCAGCCGGCTCACTTCCTTCTACCCAGACTTCGGGCGGTTCAATTCGAAGGTCTTCGGGGTCAAGTAAATCGGGAACCCCAGATCAAGGCTTGCAGCTTGATGGCAAGACCTTGCCTGATTCTCTAGATTTTTCGAATGCGCCAAAGAAGTAGGTAGTTTGAAAAATAGCTGTCAGGTCGGAGCTATCGGCTATCAGTGATGAGCTGCCAGTGATCAGTTGTGAGGGGTCAGGTCGAAATTATCAATAAGACGTGTTGAGCCCAGGTATCCTGCAACGAACAAGAGCGGGTGTTGAGTCGCTTGTGCTCGAATCTTGATAACAGGCTGTAAGCTTGATTGATCGCGAATTTCACAGTACTGAATCTTGAAGTTGGGCGCACTCGCTAACGTTGCTAGGGCGATTTCAGTCAGTTCTACCGAATCTTGAATTCCACTTGCGATCGCTTTTTTAACTTCGAGGTAGCTTCGGTAAATGACAGTCGCCTCGTGTCGATCTTCAGTAGATAAGTAGCGATTGCGCGAACTCATCGCCAGGCCATCGACTTCGCGAAGAGTGGGTACTCGCTCAAGCGCGATATCGACCCCAAGGTCTCTCACCATCTTTTCAATGACGGCACATTGCTGAGCGTCTTTCTGACCAAAATACGCAACGTCGGGTTGGCAAAGGTTGAAAAGTTTCAAAACGACCGTTGCAACTCCGCGAAAGTGCCCTGGTCGAAAAGCGCCACAAAGGGGCTTTGAAACTTCGGTTTCTTCAACAAACGTCGAAAAACCAATGGGATAAATGTCGCTCACTTCAGGTAAAAAGAGAAAATCGCATTGGGCACCTTCAAGAAGTGAGAGGTCAGCATCAAGCGTGCGAGGGTATTTCGCCAAATCTTCGTTTGGACCAAATTGAGTGGGATTGACGAAAATACTCGCAATCGTGAGGTCGCAATCATTCACTGAGCGTTCGACGAGCGAGCGGTGCCCCAGGTGCAGCGCCCCCATGGTGGGTACGAATCCGATTTTTTGGGGAAGTGACCCATTGGTCTTGAGGTTACGACGAATCTCGCGAAGTTCTTGGGGTGAACGTAAGATTTTCACTGGTTGATTTCCGGCAATTTTTCGCGCCGTGCTCGCATTTCGCCCTGAATTTCATTCAATAAGGTGTCGGCAAGCTCACGCTTGTCAGTGAGTGGTATTTCTTTTTCTGATTTGAGACTCAAGAACCATCCGCAATTCGTGGGCGAATGAAATCCAGAGCGCAAGCTCTCACCACGTTTGGCAATCGGATTGGCAAAGACGAAATCCAGCTTCTTTGACTTGAGCTTTTTCAATCCGTTGAGTTTAACGTCATCGGTTTCGGCCGCGAATCCAAATTTCCAGGTAGTTTTTTTCGATTTTTCGCAAAGTGTGTTCAAAACATCGACCGATGGACTGAGTTCAAGCGATAGGTGTGATCCATCAGTGAGGCGTTTTTGTTTGCTGGCTGAAGGTGAGTGCACCTTATAATCAAGCACTGCGGCGGTAGCGATAATGCCACTGGCCCGGGGTAAAAATGAGAGCGCCGCGGCTAGCATCTCTTCGGCGGTTTCAACTTCGACGAGCTCAAAACGACTCGCTTGATCGGCTTTAATCTGTGGCCGAATGACGCCTTTGTCTTTTCCGAGTACATAGAACACTTGCGCGCCACGTTCTAGTGCCGCTTCAGCAAGCCTCGCACCCATTAGGCCTGTCGATGGATTGGTCATGTAGCGAACGGCATCGATGTAACTCACGGTTGGCCCCGCAGTGATTAAGATTTGTTCTGAACTCAAATCTTGGGGTGTGGGTTGCACTGGTTTCTTGAGAGTGCTTTCAAAAAACGAATCAATGCGATGGCGCAGAGTTTGAATCGACGGTAGTTTGCCTTCGCCGACTTCTTGGCAAGCAAGAACTCCTGCGTCCGGAGCAATGAGAGTGAACCCTCGGGCGGTCAAAGCCGCACAGTTTGCTTGAGTCGCGGGGTTTTCCCACATCGCTGTATTCATCGAAGGGGCGAAAAGTATCGGTGAACGCGTCGCCAGCACGATCGTTGAAAGCAAGTCATCGGCGAGCCCGTGAGCCATTTTCGCGATTGAATTTGCCGAGGCAGGCGCAATCAGAATCAACTCTGGCCAACGAGCAAGGTTAATGTGTTCAGTGCCTTGAACATCCAAACCGAAAAGATTTTCGCTCACGGGGTTACCCGATAACGTTTCTAAAACAAGCGGTGAAACAAACCGCCTCGCGTTCTCGGTAACTACACACTTGACTTCATGGCCTGCTTTCGTGAGGTCTGACACGAGGTCGGCGATCTTATAAGCAGCAATGCCGCCCGTGATGCCGATGAGAATTTTTTTATTCATAAACTGCTTCCTTTACCCGAACAGTTAGGCATTCAAAAAACCGTATTCAACTAAACCTTCAAGTGTTAAATCTGGAGCGATTTTAATGCGTTCATTCAATTCAAGTAAAGACGTGATGCCACCCGTGGCAATGATGGTCGCATTTCTGAGTCGCTTACCTGAATCTTTGATGAGTCGCTGAGTTAGTCCTTCGATTAGACATTCATACCCGATCAGCACTCCACTCTGTAGTTGGGTTTCAGTGGTGTTGCCAACTGAAGACTTGGGAAGTTTCAATTCGATGGCATAGAGTTTCGCTGCCTTTGATTGAAGTGTTTTCCAGCTGATTTCAAGTCCCGGAGTGATGGCTCCACCAAAGTAGTTCGCTTCGCGGTCGATACAACAAAAAGTGGTGGCTGTGCCGGCGTCGATGATGACAAAGGGCAACTGAAACTTTCGCAGAGCACCGGCCACATTAGCTAGCCGGTCAGCTCCCAACTGTTCAGGAAAAGGCAGATCGAGTGTGAAGTCGCGTTGATGAGTATGATTAATAGATAATACGCCAACCTTCGAAAACGATTCTCTCACGGTGCGCTCAAGAGAGGGCACGACGGTTGAGACAATGACCCGAGAAAATTTTGAGCGAGAAGCCGAAAACAATTCACTGAGCAGCAAGCGGTACTCGTCGGGAGTTGATGCGGGGTCAGTGCGGTACCGAGCTTGGTGTTTGAGCGAATACGTTCGAGTCTCGCAGTTGACATCGAAAAGCCCAGCCACTGTGTGCGTGTTTCCGATATCGAGACAAAGCCAATGATTGATTTTACGCGTCTGTTTTTTCATGCACTTCACCGGTTAATCTGATTTTCGTTTCGCTCGGTTTTCGAACCGACTCGATAAACTGTCTGGCCGCGTTTTCAATGATAACGGCAACGTTTGCGACGGGCTTTGCGAATGCAGGTGGGGGTGAGATTGAAAGCCCAATCAAGTCGTTAATCACCAGCACCTGGCCGTCACAACCCGGGCCTGAGCCGATGCCAATGGTCGGTATGCGCAGTGTTTTTGAAATGTCGCTAGCCAAGTCGGCGGTCACGCACTCGAGTACGATGGCGAAAGCTCCGGCTTTTTCGAGCTCACGGGCAGCCGCTTTTAATTGATCTGCCTCAGACAAGACTTTTCCGTGGGTACGAAAGCCACCTTGTTGGTGCACCGATTGGGGAGTTAGGCCGATGTGAGCCATGACCGGTATGCCTGCCTCAGTCAGGCGCTGGGTGACTGCGACAGCGTGTAATCCTCCTTCAAGTTTGACTGCTTGGCAGCCAGTTTCTTGAAACGCGCGCACCGCAGAGCGAAGCGCTGTTTCTGGATCAGTAGTGGTTCCGAAGGGTAGGTCAAGAATCACGAGTGCTCGTGAACTACCGCGAACGACTGCGGCCGTGTGTCTGATCATGTCATCTAACGTGACTGGTATCGTGGTATCAAAACCCAAGACCACATTGCCCAGGCTGTCTCCCACGAGAATCATGTCGAGACCCGCGCGATCTAAGAAGTGGCTAGTCACCACATCGTAGGCCGTGAGCATGGTGAGTTTCTCGCCTCTGTCTTTAAGGGCTTGTAAGGTTCTCAGTGTGTGACGTTTTACCTGGGTCGGCAGGTTGTGACTAGACATGTTTAAAGAGCTCCAATCCTTCTTCACTATCGTTCGCGTCTTCATATTTTAGTGGCGCATTTCGGCCTTGATATCGACATTCGTGAAAGCGCTCTGGGGGCACGTAAAGGCGGGTGATTGACCGCTTTTCGCTATATTTTGTGTACAAGTCGGTACACTGTTCAAGTGGAATAAAACTCACGGCGCTATAGTGATTGTCGTAGCGAACAAAGATGGGGTGCCCAGGTTTTCTAAAATATTTTGACACCTCGCCTGTAGACGTGGCTTGAATGGAATGAATTTCTTGAGCCTTGAGGTCTTTTTCGATTTTACTGAGTAACCGGGCTTGCTCATTGGTGGCCATTTTTGTGGCGGGAATGCCCGAGTGCAGTTCTGCAAGCATGCGGTACGGGCGCTTCTCAATGATTCGCCGGGCCCAAATGTTTTTACTTTGATTGAGGTGCGAGTATAAGTGCGCATCGTTACATTCGCCGTACTTTTCAATATCAGCTGGCAAGACGTACTCGCATTTGTCTGAGCCCAAGTATTGGCCGAGCATGGCGTCGTACACGACGCTCTTATAATGAAAATAAACCATCAAGAACATGTGGTAGCGCGATAAAAGAAAATCTTCAAAACTGTAGAGCGCGCGGTGCTGCAAAGCTAGGTAACATTTCGAGTGCTTAATGTGACAGCTCAAATTTCCAAGCAACCAATCGAAATCGAATTGGCCGTAGCTAACCCCGGCAAAGTAACTGTCTCGCCTTAGGTAATCCATGCGGTCGGCATCAAGCTCGCTAGAAATGAGTTGACTTAAAATTGGCCGAAAATCGATTCGTTCGCTCGAGCCAGAGCTAGAACTTGAGCCGTCGATGGTTTCAAAGAAAAAATCATCATTATCAGTGTAAGAATCAAATTGATTGGTGATGAGACTAGCCACGTGCCAGGGGGTAAACCCATTTTGCGCCCCGGCAGTTTCAATGAGTTTTGTAAGCGGCGAGTCGAGAATGATCTTTAACGTGTAATCTTCGTGGGTGGCTTGGCGGCTAGAAGTCGGCTTTGTTTTGCCCACGGCCGCTTTTGCCCCTGCCGGCGGTTGGGGAATCGCTAGTTTCTTTAGTTCTGGCATCGCAAATTCAGTGGTGTGCGATAATGGCCCGTGCCCGATATCATGCAAAAGTGCTGCTAGCCTGACGACTGCGCGAAAACGCGCGTGTGATTTGTGATAAGTTTCGAAAAGCCTCAACCGATCAGGGGTGAAGCCACCGCTTGAACGCGGCCCTCCGAAGACGGTATCGAAGGCTTTGGTTGCGGTCTCCATCGCGCCGAGGCTGTGTACGTAGCGATTGTGGGTGGCGGTCGGAAACGAGTACTCGGCAAAGCCCAGCTGCTTAATCTGGCGAAGCCTTTGAAAAAAGAGCGAGTCGATGATCGGCAGCTCAGTTCGGCTGATGACAATAGACCCGTGAATGACGTCTCTGATTTCCATTGATCTTCACCTCGAAAAATTAAAAAGCCCCCACTATTTCACTAGCCGAAGACTAGATGATAGAGGAGGCTTGATTCAATCTTTAAATGCTTAAATCTCTCTCAAAAACGCAAAAATCTTGAATTTTACTCTTCAGATTGATCGTGTGAGTGGCCAGCGTTAGCGCCGCCAGTGAAACCGAACGATGAGCCAGCGGCTCCGCCAGCTAATCCACCGACGAAACCAGCGGCAGCGCCGGCAGCAACGGGTGCCATCACTTGAGCTGGAGCAGCTTTTTTAGCAGTCGCTTTCTTAGGAGCGGCTTTTTTAGCGGTCACTTTTTTAGCGGTCACTTTTTTAGCGGTCACTTTTTTAGGGGGCAGCTTTTTTAGCGGTCACTTTTTTAGGAGCAGCTTTTTTAGGAGCAGCTTTTTTAGCAGTCGCTTTTTTAGCAGTCGCTTTTTTAGGAGCGGCTTTCTTGGCAGTCGCTTTTTTAGGAGCCGCCTTCTTAGTTACAGCCTTTTTTGGGGCCGCTTTTTTCGTTACTGTCTTTGCAATTTTCTTTGTATTTTTCTTAGCCATAATATTTTCTCCGTTAGTAATCCTAATTAGCCATACTCTCGAATGCATTGCAAGGACCGCATTTGCTTTAATGGCTTAATTTTGGAAAATCATTTTCGGCGATTGAATCGATGGCTTTAGGGGTGTTTGTCCACGAGGTTCCGCCATCAGAAGATTGATTGCGAGTCAAAAGGGTCTTAAAAGAGACGTATTTTACGCTATATCCGATTCTGCCGGCTTCAACGAACTTACCGTCTCTCACGTCATTCCAGCTCGAACGTGATTTTTTTGGGTCGTCGGCCGACAGTGGCGCAACTGAAATTTTTCCAACGGGGCCTCCCGCGCCATCGGGTCTCGTCGAGAACGGGTCGACAATCCGGGCAATGTCAAATCCATCGTGGTCTTCTCCGTTGCCTGTTTTAAGCCCTTCGGTGATGTAGCGTTCAAAGCCAGCATAAAAGGCAGGCCCAAATAAGGCTTGGTAGTCGGTGCCTTCTCCGCCTGCAGCACCAGGGGTTTCGTCACCAATCGCACCCGTCGAAACACCTGAAAAGATGCTATTTAACAGCTCTTTTGGGTCGTCGCCCCCCTTTTCGTCGGGTGATTGAATGGGGGCCCAAAAAGCGTAGGCTTTTTCACTATTATTGAAATACGACAAGAACGGATCAGTTTCAAGGTCAGCCGGTATGTTGTATTTTGTTTGTTCAATGGGGTTCGGAATCATCGCCATTTGATAGGCTTTTTCGAGCAAGTCTGAGTTGATTTTGACTTGACCAGTACCATTAGTCGCACCCGCTGAAAGCATCGCGCCGTAAAATGAACCTTGTGCGCCTTCTGACATCCAGCTGGTACCTGCTTCAGTCATTCGAAGGTTTGGGAGTTGCCCGATGCAAGTGCCGCCTCCTGAGCCGGCTGTCATGGCTCCCGCTGCTGCGTTCGCCGCTCCCGCGCATTGTGCGAGCTGGGGTGCGACACTTGTGGTTGCGAAGTCGCCTTCAATCATGGATTCTTGGGGCCCGATGCGTGAACCAAACGGTTGGGCGGCAGCGTAGGCGGTTAGCTCCATGTCGGCTCCGAAAGGATTGAAGAGCAGTTTTGCCGGCGCCCGGAGTCTCACGGCGTAGTAAGTCAGAGTCTTTAAGTCTTTTGAAAAAGCCACCGGAACTTGGCTCGCTTCGGTAGACCCAACGGCAAAGGCAACCGGTCTGGCTTCGCAAGCGACTTTACCGTCGGCGTCGATCTTGTCTTTATCAATGTGCATGTCCATGAAAAAGGCGTCAAAACCGATTTTCTTCTCTGTCAGTTTCAGTAACGTCGCCTTGTTTTCAGACCCTGGAATGAGCTCATCTAAGCTGATTTTTGATTCGTCAGAAAACGTGTGATTACCAAGAGAGTAATAGGCCGAATAAAACGCTTGAATCGAGCGTTCTTTTTTCATGACATCGCCAGCAGCCTCGAGTTTATTCACGGCCGCTAACGTGAGCGTTCGAGGTTGGTCATTGACGTAGGTTTCGAGGGTTCTTACCCGTTTTGCCAGTAGCAAGAGTTTTGGCACTAGGCCCAGGCCATGAGAAAGGCCTTTCACGATGGTCAGAGTGGCTTGGGCGTCGGCGACTTGTTCGGGCTTCATGCTGCCGGAGGTGGCCTTCAAATCGTTGTCGATGTTTTTCAGCTCAGGGTCGGTGTTCCAAAGCCAAAGCCCCAGGGCCATTCGATTGACTTTGCCGATTTGGTTGCAATTTTTTTGCCTCAGGCCTTCGGCTTGTTGTTGAACTTGCCTCAGGGCTTCGTTCACGCTGTCTTGAAATGACGCCGGCACGACCGGAATGGGTTGCAGGTCAGCCAGCTGACAAAAGTTATCCATATTATTGGTAATGATACAAACGACGGGCGCACCGTAGTCGAGACTTTTGCCCCCCTGGTCAGCGATGTATTTTCGTGGGCTGGGGTCATCACCACTTTTGAGTTTGGTGCCTCCTTTGAGGGCCATATTGCCCATGACGTAGTAGCGAAACAGGTATTTTTTTAGCTGCCGGCGCATTTCGTAGTTCAAAAGTGAAATGTGATTGAGTTGTCTGGCTTGAACTGCCGCACCAGAATACGCAGCCATATCGGCAGCATTCTGAAGATTGATCTTAGCGTTGACTAGCATTCCGACGTTGATCACAAACGCAAAGAACACAATGAAGGTGAGCATCATCATGCCCATCATGAGTGAGACTTGTCCGCTTTGCGGCTGAGTTACAGCCTCATGCTGCTCAGGTGCGGCTTCGCGTTGAAATGGTGCTTTCGCGATTTTTGCAGAATCGTTCATCGTGGGTTAGTTTGCTCTCATTCAGTTTGTCTCTTGGGGTCTATGAATCTCATGGGTCTATGGATCTATTCTAATGGAGAGTGCGCTTACAGCAAATCGGTAAATTGGGGCGACTCGCTAGGTGCTACTCGGCTTGCGCGGTGTCTGCGGCGGTGACTTTGGCGGTGCCTAGCGGTGAACGTCCGCTAATCGACAATTCTAGCCGAACGTTGGCCGCGTTATGCTCACAACGTCCGAATTTCGACACTTCGAGGTTTTCGACCAGCCCCCGGGGGGCTCTAGTAGATCGCTCAGCTCAGAGGGGCATGAGCAGTGCACTGGTTTTGAAGGGTACTGTCAACCAGATCAACAGCTGTGATGAGCGTGAGCAGCGGGTTGTGGAAACTGCGGCGAAGTTTCGCGCAAAGGTCACTCCATGGTCGAAAATCGGTGGTTTTGGTTGTGATGTAACTATTTGAAATATATAGTTTTTATGTAAAATGGCAGGGTGTCCAGCGGGGTTTCTAAAAGACCGGGTCGATCTGCCTCTGAGTCTGCGCGCCTGGCCCAGGCATTGCTATTGAATACCTCGAGAGAGTGAGACCCTTGTGATTCAATCGATTCGCCCACCGCAGTACCGCCAGCTTCAAAACGTCGTTTATTTCGTCGGTGGCATCATCACTGCCTGGATAACCGCCAGCGCGTTTGCTCGTTCAGCAATGCAGCGGCCTGAGCGGTTCTCGCAATTGCTACAAGCTAATGCCGGCATTTGCGCGACCTGTATCGCCCAAGCGAATCAGCCTCAGGTGGCGAATGTTCATTTGAAAGGCTTAATTGCCTCTCTGGGTGATGTGAGCGCTGTGGCTCCTGAGTTGGCTCTTGGTGCTGAATCAGCTAAGTCGGGCCAATTGGGTGACGCATTCGGAGCTAACTTGCTCGGACTTCCGGAGGCTCCGGGGTTGAATGCCCCTTGGAATCGCGGACAAGTAGGACAAACATGGACCTTGGGCGCTCAAATTGAAACGGGCCTATCACCGAGTCTAACGGGGTTTGGTAAGCCGGGTGACATTTCTCCTTATTTTGCCACTTCTTATTATGACAGCACACGTGGCGGAATTCTACGAGATCGAGCCAGCTACTTCACAAGCCCGTGGATGCAGCCAATACGTCCTTCTGACTTCGGAATCTACTAATTCTCTTGCCGGGCTAAGACATCAACGCTACTTTTAGTGGATATGTCTACTAAACGGTCGGTGATGTCTTCAGAGGTTTCTTTGAAAATTTCGAAGGTTGCTAAGTCAGACGACTTGGCCCTCTTGCTTGCGTTCATAAAAATTCGGCGACAATTGAATATTCGCGCGGTGAGCTTACTAAAAGGGCCGGGAATAGGCCCAAAGCAGGCGATTTTACTGCGAGAGCTTTTGAGTCTAAAAAAAGCCTCCTTGTCGACGTTGGCTCGGGTCACACAAACTGATCCGGCGGCTACCGGAAAAGCCGTCGATGGGCTGATAAAAAAAGGCTGGATCGAACGTACCGATCACCCAGAAGATAAAAGGCGATGGCAGGTGTCGCTAAGCAAAGAAGGCATCGCTGGCGCTCGAAAAATTGAGACCCTTTATCATGAGCTCGCAGCAGAATTTTGCTTGCCGCTCTTAAAGTCAGAGAGAAAAAGCTTAGCTGTGCAATTTGGCAAAATCAGTGAGCACTTGAGTCTAACGGCGAGCCTGATGGGTAAACTTGCTGGCAACCAGAATGAAACAGCAGCGAGATTATTATGACCCATTCATCCCCAAAACAATTCAATCAAAAAATCAAATGGTGGACTCACCCACGAGCGCGAAAAGTGTTTCTTTTTTCGGCGATTTTTTCGGTCATTTGTGTTGCCATTTGGGCCGTTTGGTTTCGACCCTTCGTTTCGACTGACGATGCGCGCGTGGCGGCGACGATGATTCGATTGGCTCCCGAGTCGGTGAGTGGTCGCGTGATTAAGCTGGTTGTGGCTGAGGGTGACCGAGTGAAATCGGGTCAAATCGTGATTGAGCTTGATCATTCAGTTGCCGAAGCCAATCTTTTGAAAGCGAAAGCCAGGGCCTCTCAAACAGAACGTGAATTCAAGCGTATCGAACAATTGGCCGCTCAAAACGGAGTACCGCCGCGAGAAGTCGATACCATTCGCGCAAACGCCCACGCCATGCAAGCTGATCTGCAATTGGCACAAATTGCCTATGATCGTACGTTTTTGAAAAGCCCCATCGATGGGGTGGTGGTGCAAAAAGTGACTGAAGTGGGTAATATTTTAGAGGTCAATCAAACGGCTCTGACTTTGGCTGACATTGACCACGCTTGGATCTCAGCTAACATCGAAGAAACGGCCGTGTCTTCGGTGAAAGTGGGGCAGTCGGTGAGCATTCATGTCGATGAGGGCGGTGTGCTCACAGGTAAAGTGTTCGAAATTCGCGCGGCAACGGCGTCGCAGTTTGCGCTGATTCAAGCTGAAAACCCATCGGGTAATTTCACCAAGCTCGTGCAGAGAATTCCGATCAAAATTACGCTTGATAGCGAGAGCCTCACGCACCCACTGCGTGCCGGTCAATCGGTCGAAATCAAAATTCGAGTGCGGTAGCTATGAGTGAACTTTCATCTCACCCCCCATCGCACTCCTCGTCGAAGGTGGCCCCTTCGGCTAAAGATCCCAGGTATTCGTGGAAGGTTCTCGGTATCGTGATGATCGGCACGCTCATGGGCGCGCTTGATCAAAGTATTGTCAACGTTTCGCTTCCGGCGATCATGGCTGATTTTGGAGCCTCATTAGATGACATCGAGTGGGTCATCACGGGTTACATGTTAGCGTTCGCTACGCTCATGCCGCTTACCGCATGGTTTCGCGATCGGGTGGGGCATAAGTTTCTCTTCACGATTAGCCTCGTTGTGTTTGTCGTCGGTTCGCTACTTTGTGGGCTTGCCTGGAATGTTCCGTCGCTCGTGGTGGCGCGAGTGATTCAAGCGTTCGGCGGTGGTGCGATTGCACCCACAGCAATGGCTATGATCACTGAAGAGTTTGCTCCGCATGAGCGTGCCAAGGCTCTCGGGTATTGGGGTATGGGAGTGATCGTAGGGCCCGCATTTGGCCCGACTTTGGGGGGTTGGCTCACGCACTTGTTCGGGTGGCGATCGATTTTCTTGGTTAATCTACCCATTGGTATCGTCGGTGTTGCCCTGGCGGTGACCATTCTCAAGCCGGATCGTCCGCATCCCGACACGCACCGTCCGTTTGATGTCTGGGGCTTTGCTTTTTTGTCGATTTTCTTGATTTCTTTTTTATTCGGAATTTCAAAAGGCGAGCACGAAGGCTGGACATCGCCGATGATTTTGTCTTGCGCGGCCTTATCGATTGCTGGATTTGTGGGTTTTTTACTGGTTGAAAGTATCATTCCGTATCGCATTGTTGACATCACTTTGTTCAAATACCCTGTGTTCGCGGCTTGTATTGCTGTGACCATTGTTCGCTCTCTGGCGTTGTTTGGTGGTGTGTTTTTGTTGCCGGTTTACCTTCAGCAGTTGAGAGGCTTAGATGAAATTGACAGTGGCATACTGCTTCTTTGGGGGTCATTGCTCATTGGGGTCATGATGCCGCTGTCGCCTAAACTCATGAACGCTTTTGGACCTAAGGTCGTGACGGTGGTTGGCTTATTGTTTGTGGCGCTCTTTATGTTCTTACTTCGAAACATCGACATGAATACGTCGACCAATGAAATCATTTGGGCCACCTTGGTTCGCGGTGTGGGTATTGGTATGATTTTTACCCCAGTGACCGTGGTAGCGCTCAACAGCGTGCCCAAGAAGAGTGCAGGCATGGCGTCGTCGATGTTAAACCTCACTCAGCAAGTAGGAGGGTCAGTGGGAATTGCGATTTTAGCGACCGTGCTCGCTCATCGCATCAAGTTTCATTTAGCTGTTTATGGTGCTGCGCTCAGTTCAGCGTCACCGAGTTTTCGTGAAGCGCTGAGGCGGGTTTCAGAGCATGCGCATTTGCTGGGGTTCACACACGCACAGTCAGCCAGAATCGCAGGCATGAGTATTGCGAAGTCGGTGGCCGTTCAAGCACAAGTCGCGGCTTTTGGTGATTCGTTTTTATTTGCGATGGTGATTGTGCTAGGCGGAATTTCAGCGGCGTTTTTGCTTCCGAATCAGGCTTTGAAAGTAAAACAAGAAGATCAATTAGCGGCAATGGAGTGAATGATGTCAAAACGAAAATCGGTGTCGAATCATTGGGCGTCTGCTGTGGCGGTCGTTTGTGCCATTCATGCGGTGGGGTTTGCAAGCGCTGTTGCCGACTCGCTCGTGTTAGAACCCTTGGGTGCGAGTGTTGATTTGAAAGCGGCAATTCAAGCTGCGGTTTCAAATAATCTCGAATTGAAAAAGTTAGAGCTAGGCACAGAGTCTTCGAATTCGAACGAATTTGAAGCCCTTTCTGAGCACTTGCCGAAGCTGGCCCTCAGGGGCACACACTACCTAGGAGCCAAGTATTCAGCGATTACAATCAAGCAGTCGAACTCGCAGATGCCAAGTGCGTATCCACAAAGTACCCTAGATTTTGAAGCGTCGATTTTACTTTTCGACGGGCTCAGTTCACTCAATCGTTATCGAGCAGCGACCGCCGAGACAGAAGCGGCAATGCTTGAATTGAAGTACGCAAAATTTCGTATTGAGAAGGCTGTACAAATCAAATTTTACCAAGCTTTGGCCGCGCAAGAATTTTCGAAAGTGACCGAGCAAAACATTGAAACTCTCGAACAACACTTAAAGCTCATTCGCGTGAGTCAAACTGCTGGGTTTAGCACCAAAGTCGATGTGCTTCGAATTGAGTCTCAGTTAGAAGAGGCAAGGGCCGAGCGAATGCTAGCGGCCGATCAAGTCGCCGTTGCGAGATTAGCTTTGTTTGAAATCATGGGATCCGAAGGTGAAACGAGGCCCTTGGCGGGTTCATTGCCCGTGCCCGATCAAAAGAAATTTTCTGAAAAATTTTCATTTAGCCTAGCATCGGCTCTGGCTTCACGAGACGATTTGAAAGCGTTATCGCTTCGCGAAAAAGCGAGTGACCGCCTAGCGGCTGCGGCCACGGGGGGGTGGTACCCGAGAATCAGTCTTTTTGGAATTGAGCAGCTTTACAAATACGGTGATTTTAGTGACGCGATTCTAGCCAACGATTCGTTTCAAACGGCTCATTCGTTTGGGTTAAGGCTCAATTGGTCACTTTTTGATGGCGCCGTGCTTGCCAAGCAAGCAAGGGCTGCGAATCAAGTCAAACAAGTGGCGCTGGGTTTGAAAGCTCAAGAAGTGCGCTCAGAAATCGAGTTTGAGACTTTTAAACGGCAGTATTTGACGAACGCAGCTTTAGTGATTGCGCGAAATCGGTCGATTCAACGTTCAGAAGAGAGCGTTCGATTAGCGACTGAAGCAGTGAAAGCGGGCACGAAGACTCATTCAGAAGTTTTAGATGCTGAGCTAGAGCTCTTTCGCGCCCGAGCGGGCGTCGTGAAAGCTCAAGCTGATGCGGCGTTTGCGTTAGCGAATCTCGAACTCGCGGTGGGGCATGGGTTGTGAGGCACGGTTGACGACGCCGAAGAAGCATGTCACATTTGAAATAACTCAGTAAATTTAAGAGCGGGACTTGCGGGTCCTTAGTTTCGGTACTGAATTTCTATCTCGAATGAATCGTGGTAGAAACTTAAAATAAATCGAGGGAATATGATGAAAAAAATAGTTTTTTTGTTGATTTGCTACACTTTGGTCCTAGTTGTGCCGACTTGGTCGGCGACCTACACGCCAACGGGGCCAGAGTCGCCCAAGTGTCCGTCGGGATATTCGCCAACGACCTATACAAAGCTCGAAAATGGCCATCCGGTACCAAATGGTCCGGTCTGTATAAAAGGTAGTGGCATTTATGCCGTTTGTGCAGAAGGTTTAAATAAGGATGTTGGAGTAGATCGAGATAATTGCAAGAAGGGACCCGCTGATAAAGAGGGCCGTAAGGTCGGCTGTCCAACTCCTGCTCTGACTCTTGTTTTAGATGGTGATGGCCAAAATGACGTTTGTGTCGATGGAAAAGCCAAATTGAAAGAAACCTGTACGGCGGGTTCTTTGTATAAGAAAGATGGCAGTACGTATGTTTGTGGGACCACTACAGTGGCAGATAAAGTTTGCCCAGCAGATACCTCGACAACTTCAGGTGGCCAGTGTCGATTTACGCTGATGCCAACAAATTATAATTGTCCAAATGGGGCAGAAAAGCGGGTCGATGATGGCAATTACGTCACTTGTCTGAGTAAGAAAAGTCAGTGTCCAGTGGGTTATACTTTTAAAGATAAGAAGTGTGTACAAGATAGTCCGCCTTTGCCATCTCTCTGCGAGACTGGATATGTCGATGACCAAAATGGGTCATGTACAATAAAAGTGAAACCGGTTGAGAAGTCGGTGACTTGTCCGACTGATCCGGCGGGCTTCACGGTTGGGTTTTTTGGGAATTATCAAGCAAGCTGCTCAAAGGTGGTTGATAAAAGTAATTCTTGCAAAACAGGTGTTTTAGTCGGCGATCAATGTATCTCAGAAGCTGGCAATCCGATTTGGCAATAATTCCAGAGTAACGAAATTCAATTGAAGTTGCAGGGGCCGGAAGAAAATTTAATTTTTCCGGCCCTTTTTGTTTCATCTCAAACCAGAGTTTTTTAAGGTGAGGAATCAACTCAGGGCCGTACCGTTTAGCCGCACCGGCCTTACTTGAGCGGGGTCCAATAGGCTGATTCAATAACCGAATCGCGTGCTTTCTCGAATAACGGCAGTTAAGCGAAAATTCAGTTAAAATGTGTCCTTTTTGACGGCGATTCGAATTTTTGTAGCGTTCTCTAATGGCCTCCGTACTTTAATAAATCTGCCTTCGGTATCAATTTCACTGACGCCACTGGGTTGCCAATAAAGTCAAAGTAGACACATTGTAAATGTTTTCTCAATGTCTTATCGTTACTCAAGTGTGATAGTAAATCGACCGAAAGTCGAAATAGAAAAGGGGAAAACTATGGTATCAAAATTTAGTTATTTTTTAGGGGTAACAATATTTTTGTCACTAATTGGAGCTAGTTCATCGATGGGTGCAACATTAGTCGCTCCCTTAGTAGTAAATAAAATTAGACCAAACTATACAACCTTGGCCAAATCAAAAATGAATTTGCAAGCAATTAAGGCAAAGCGGTCTGCCCATAAGGTCATTAAAATTCAAACGCAAAAATAGTGCTGAGTGTTAATACATTAAATGAATAAAATTAATTATTAAAGAAGGGGATCGTATGAGAAATTTTGGTTTACCAGTGGTTTGTTTAGTTTCGTTTTTAGGTCTTTTTCAGTCGGGTTCTGCGGCCTTTAAATCGATTACCATCAGTAGTTTTGATGTGCCTTGTAATGAATATGCCGAAGAGACGATGAAGCAAGTAAGTTCGGGAGCAAGTTATGGTTGCGGATTTAGTCCCACCGATTATGGATGGAACTCAGAACGCAGCATCCATTTTAACTGGTGTGTAAGTGGCCTCAAAGATGGAAGTGTTCATGAGGCTGACCTCAACTCCAGCCTAACTGATCGAGACACGAAACTCACTCAGTGCCAGGCTAACGCTGACAAATACCACACGATGAGAACAAATCTTTGCCCAACATTCACTGAGCGATCAACGAGAATGGCTAAGATCTATCCACTTCTAGAATGCTCTGGCGGTGATACTGGCGGTGCATTTAATCTTGATTCAAGCGTACACTCTAATTGGTGTTCAAACTTAGACGTCGCCCAGCTCGGGCACCCTGAATGGACACTTTTGGATGATCACTCTGAAGACTTGAAAGCCTTCCTTCAGGCTGACCTTGATGCAAAAGCCGCGACGATTTACGGCAGTCAGTGCTCATCCATGAATCACCATTTTTAAGAAGGCCTAGGTTAATATCTAATGATAGAGGTCGGCGACAGAAAATTTCTGTCGCCGATTTTTTTTGAACTGTCGAAATCACTCTGTTTGGGGCTGTCCACTAAACCGCGGCAAGATCAGGAAAGGTTCGGTCAGTAATGTCCGAAATGCGACAATTGCCCAAACCTGACTCTTCCGCCGTTTAATTTCTCGTGGGCACTCTGATTCGCTGGTTACTCCTTTTTCACCTGTAAAAAACTTTGACAGACCGAGAACTGCTGTTCGCACTCTAGCCCGATTATAGGCACTCGCCGGGCATTAAAAGAGCATGGCACACCGCGTGCATATGTGGTTCCCGTCCGCAAGATGCGGCTCATATACTACTCCTCTCTCTCTGGCCCTTTGGCAATTCTTGCCAAAGGGCTTTTTTCTTTTTCAAAGGTACTTTATAAGGTTCAGAGAGAACGGAACCCTAAGTGATGAATCTTCCTGAAAACCAGCCTTTACCCCCGAAGCCGAGCCTGCCTTCAGGTTTGCGTGAGCTACCCGTTTTGAACCCTCACCTTGAATTGAATGCCATGAATGCCGTGAAGGTTACGAGCGCCATCAGTGCCGCCGAGGCTGCCCGCCGGCCGTTGTCTCCGTCTCGGGCTCGCGAAATTGCGGCCGAAAAGAAGCCAGCTTGGTTGAAAATTCGACCCCCGGCTGGTGAGAATTACCACCAAATCAAAGAAATGTTGAACGAGCGCAAGCTTCACACGGTCTGCCAAGAGGCGCGCTGTCCGAACGTCGCTGAGTGCTGGGCATCGGGCACGGCTACCTTTATGCTTGGCGGTGACACCTGTACCCGGGCTTGCCGGTTTTGTGCGATTAAGACTATGCGTAGGCCTCCAGATCTTGATCCGAACGAGCCCGATCACATCGCTTCGAGTGTAGCGACTCTCGGTCTACATTACGTGGTGCTGACCAGTGTTGACCGTGATGACATGGTCGATGGAGGGGCTGAACACTTTGCAAAAACCGTCAGCGGTATTAAAACGAGAAACCCAAAGATTCTGGTTGAAGCCCTGGTCTCAGATTTTCGGGGTCGAGTTGAATCGATTGAAGCGATTGTCGACTCGGGTGTTGATGTGTATGCGCACAATATTGAAACGGTGAAGGCGTTGCAGTACCGCGTGCGTGATCCACGGGCTAATTATGACCAATCGCTTGAGACGCTTAAAGTCGCGAAGCGTATCGCAGCCGAGCGTCGCGAAAGCGCAGGTCGTAAGCCTATGTTTACGAAAAGCTCGATCATGTTGGGATTGGGTGAAACCGAAGACGAACTCAAAGAGGCGTTTGCTGATTTGCGAGCCCACGGAGCCGATGTTTTGACGTTGGGTCAATACCTACGCCCAACTGCGACTCACTTGCCTGTCGAGAGGTTCTATTCGCCCGAAGAATTTGCAGCGCTCGAAGAAATCGCTCGGGACTATGGGTTCTTGTACATCGCCGCTGGGCCGCTGGTGCGTTCAAGTTACCGCGCGGGCGAGTTCTTTATTCAGTCGTTGCTGGCAACCCCTGCTGGCTGACGGTAGTAAAAACCGCTTTACAGGTCAATGTATCTCCTGGTATGATGTATATTAGGTAGGCGGCGAGGTCTATTTTATGAGTCCTAAGTTTGAGCGTCAGTACTTAACTGACGGGAGTTTTGTCGAGCGTGCAGTCGATGCAATTAAACCCGACAAATGGCGTAATCATGGGGTCCGGTATCGACTAGCTTGGGTTCAAAGTGGAAAGTGTAGAGTTTTATTTGATAATCATCATGGAAAAATTGATCACTTTCATATCGATGAAAATGAGATGCCTTATCAGTTTGTCAGTCTTGATCAGCTTTTAGAAGATTTTTATTCAGAAATCCGACAATTAGGAGGGGCTGTATGAAAGCGAGAAAATTCAAAATTAAAGTCAATCGGCCCGGAGATTCGCCTACAGATTCCTTTAAAAGAGAAACCATTGAAGATTTGAAACGCATTCAACGTGGCGAAAAGCTTCTCGATTCTGAATATGATATTGTCATTAATTTTCCAGATATTTCTTGGCTTAACAAGATTGTTAGTCCCGAGCGGTTACGAATTTATCAGACCATTAAAGATAAGAAGCCGAGTTCAATTTACGAGCTTGCGAAGTTACTGAATAGGGCTGTCGCTAATGTTCAAAGAGATGTGCATGAGTTAGCTGAGTTCGGAGTGATTGAATTGCGTAAAACCCGTAAAAAAGGGCAAAAGCGAGAAACGATTCAGCCTGAATGTAATTGGGATGCTTTGGATATTGCAGTTTGAGTTGGCGAGGCGTGAAATTTTTAAAGTAGCGTGAATCATTTTTTGTCACCTAAATGGTCGCAGGTTACACAGTTCGACTCCAATTGTAATCTTTGCTATTCTAGCCACGCTAATTCTTTCGATTTTGCCCATTCAGCTACACTCATGATGTCTATTCGGTGTTTAGAGTCGCTTTGAATTTCTTGTTCAGTTTCTAGTGTGAGAATGAGCCCTCGCTTTTTATCAAAGCGTTTCATCGCCGCGGTCAGGCCCCGCACTTCTCGATCTAAAGTGGTGGGGTCGTCGATTCGTTCACAGACTTGGATCAGGCTTTTCTGGTCTACTACAAAGTCTACCTCGCTACCGTCTTTGTCTTGAAAATAGTGAAGGGTGTGGCCACGCAGCCTTAACTCAAGAAATACAAAATTCTCGAGCAGTCTACCGATTCCGGGAAATGTGCTGCCTGAATTAGCTAAGAGTAAACCATTGTCGATCCAGTAGACTTTTTTGGGATTCACATTTTGCTTTTGCCGGCTAGGAGAGTACAGCGAAACCGGAAACGCCAAAAAGCAATCTTCGACCGAGGCTAAGTACTCGGCGACTTTGACTTTACTACTGGTGTGACCTTGCGCAATAAGGCGTTCGTTCATCTTGTTGAGTGAAAAATAAGATGAAACTTGATTCATGAGCAGTTGAACGAAAGCCTTCAAAAGGTGAATGTCAGTAAACTCGTTTCGTTCGACTAAATCGCGAAAAAACAGGGTTTCAAAATACTGTTGAAGTAATTTCTGATGTTGAATTTTTGGGATCGTTAAGAGAGCAGGAAACCCCCCTTCAAGTAATTGTTTCTTGAGTAGCCGTCGTCTTGCCGATTTCTGGGGCGTGCTGACTCCCGCTGGGATCTTTTTTGCTTTGATCATTTCTGCAAAACTAAACGGAAATATTTCAGACGCTAAAGAGCGTCCTCTCATCGAAGTCGCGATCTCGCGACTCAGCATTTTCGCTGAAGACCCCGTGATGAATACTCTGTTCTTGGGATTGCGGGTCAGTCTTTCAATTAAGACTTCCCAGCCGGGTACAACTTGAATTTCATCGAAGACCCAGGCCTGGGTTTCTCCATATTTTTCTCCATGGGTTTCTCCGTATTTTTCTGTGAAGACTTCGGTGATTCGGCCTAATTCGGCAACTGTCAAATCACCCAGGCGCTCATCGATGAGGTTGAGGTAGAAAAAAGGAGAGGCGCGATCAAAGTAACCCTCTTCGAATAGGGTTTGACCCAGGAACGTTGATTTTCCGGCTCGACGCACGCCAATGAGAATTTGCGCTAATCTTGGCGAAGGGCTCAATTTTTGGTTACGCACCACTAAGGGCTCATTGAGTGTCTGCTTAAGTGAGTCAAATTGGTCTGCGAGGATGGTTGCGTAATAGTCGTTCGGTTTAAACGAGTTAATCATGGTAAAGATATTTTACCACTTTTTAGCATAAATGGTAAAGTTTTTTTACCAACTAGATGCTAGACGAACGGGTAGAGGTAGTGACTTGACCCTCTAGTCGAAGGTTGAATTTCATTGCGTAATTTTGATTATTAACTTAATCGATTTTCGGTGAATTCAGATTGAATTCTGATGGGTTACCCCCAATAATGGGTTAAGTTTAAAATTTGGCAGAAAATTTGGCAGAAAATTTGAAAGAGAGACAACATCGATGGATTTGAAATTACCCGAGCTTGGCGAAGGCGTTCACGAAGGCGAATTAGTAAAATGGAGAGTGAAAGTCGGAGACCTCGTCAAAGACGATCAAGTCGTCTGCGAAATCATGACTGATAAAGCAACCGTTGAGTTGCCTGCCCCATTTAGCGGCAAAGTGACTTCGTTATCAGCAAAAGAAGGCGATACGATTCACGTAGGACAAATTGTACTGACTTATGAAGGAGGTGCTTCGAGTGCTGTGTCGTCGGGAACTTCCGTGGGCGCTTCCGCCAGCTCGCACGCACCGGCAAGTATCGCGGCTGCGCATGCGGCGCCATCGCCCACCGCCACAGCGGCGGTGAGTCTCGGTGCGGGATCTTCGTCTGGTGTCGCTACTGACGTCGCTGCTGCACCTTCAACCAGGCGCTTAGCGCGCGAAATGGGCGTCGATCTTGCGCGTGTCACGGGCTCAGGGCCTCATGGGCGCGTGATGAAAGCTGATCTTGAGCGTGCGACCGGCGCGGGGGCTGTTTCGGCTGGCAACTCTAGACCCGCAACTAGCGGCGCGGCTTCGGCAATGTCACCGATGGCCGTGAAGTCTTCAGCCCAGTTCATCGAGCGAGAGACCCGCGTGCCGATGAAAGGCTTGCGTAAGAAAATCGCTGAAAAAATGCGCTTATCGAAAGATCACGCAGCCCATTTCACTTATGTCGAAGAGGCCGATGCCTCAGAGCTCGTGAAACTGCGTGCGGCAGCAAAAGAGTTGGGCGCTAAATCAGGAGTCAAAGTCACGTACTTGCCATTCATCATGAAGGCCATGGTTGCGGCACTTAGGCAGTATCCGATCTTAAACAGTTCGTTCGATGAAGCGGCTGGTGAAATTGTGTACAAAAACTATTTCAATATTTCGCTATCGATTCAAACCGAAGACGGTCTGACTGCACCCGTGGTTAAATCAGTCGAGTCGAAATCGGTATTAGAGCTAGCCAAAGACATTCAAGACTTGGTTGATCGCGCGAGAGCAAAGAAATTAACCCTCGATGACTTTCAAGACGGCACGATCACGCTCACTAATGCTGGCTCGATTGGCGGTCTATTCGCAACCCCGGTGATCAATTACCCAGAAGTCGCGATTTTAGGATTTAACAAAATATTTAGAAAACCGGTTGTTCGCGAATCAGGCGGACGCGAAGAAATCGTCATTCGCGATTGGACCTATTTTTCAATCTCACTTGATCATCGCGTGGTTGATGGCGCCGTCGGTGCTGAGTTCATGAAAGCGTTTATTCAATACATTGAAAATCCAACGCTGCTATTTATTGGAGGCTAATTTTAAATGTCAGTTTCACGAAGTGTTGATGTCGTAGTTTTGGGCGCTGGCCCTGCTGGGTATGTTTGTGCGATTCGCTTGGCGCAATTAGGTAAGAAAGTAACCGTCATTGATAAGGCAGAAGTCGGTGGAGTTTGCTTAAATCGCGGTTGCATTCCGTCAAAAGCACTCATTCACGCGGGCAGTTTGTATGAGAAAATTCGCCATGGTGCCGAGCTCGGCATCGTCGTCGAAAAAGCGCGTGTTGACATGCCGAAGCTCGTCGAATGGAAAAACGGAGTTGTCAAAAAACTCACGACAGGTGTTCAAGGGTTACTCAAAGCGAATGGCTGCGAGTTCATCGCAGGTGACGCGAAACTGCTTTCAAACACTTCGCTTGAAGTGAAAACTGCGGGTGGCAAGGCAACCGAAGTGTTGAATTTCAAAAATCTCGTCGTCGCTACAGGTTCGCGACCGATGGCGATCAAGGGGCTAGAAGTTGATAACGTGCGTGTGCTCGATAGCACGGGCGCTCTTGATCAAACCGAAATTCCGAAACGCTTACTGTGCATTGGTGGCGGTTACATTGGGCTAGAGCTCGGCACCTTTTATGCGAAAGTCGGTAGCGAAGTCACCGTCGTCGAGGCGGCGCCAAGAATCTTGATGAGCGTCGAAGCTGATCTCGCGAAAGTGGTCGAACGGGGTCTGAAAAAACGTAATGTGAAAGTGCTACTCAATACTCAAGTGAAATCGCTCGCGAGTAGTAAGACTGAAGTCAAAGCGACTTTCAAGTTGCCTGATGGCAAAGAGAGTACCGAAACGTTTGATAAAGTATTAGTGACGATTGGTAGAACTCCGAATACCGATGCGATCGGTTTAGAAAAAGCAGGCGTGAAGTGTGACGCCAAAGGATTCATCATCGTCGACGCCGCTCGAAAAACTTCGAATGCAGCCATCTACGCGATTGGTGATGTGGCCGGGCAACCGCTACTCGCGCACAAAGGTTCAAAAGAAGGTATCGTCGCGGCCGAAGCCATTGCGGGCATGAAGACTGTTTACGATGTGAAAGCGATGCCAGCGGTGGTGTTCACTGATCCTGAAGTAGCGACTGTGGGTTTGACCGAAGAAGAAGCCAAAGCAAAAGGATTTACCCCGAAAGTGGGAGTGTTTCCGTTTGCGGCCAATGGCCGAGCTCTTTCGGTTGCTGAACCTGACGGAATGGTAAAAGTCATCGGTGATGCCAAAACGGGTCGTTTATTGGGCGTGCACATTGTGGGCGTTGAGGCTTCGAACCTGATCGCTGAAGCGGCGTTGGCTCTTGAAATGGGTGCTCAAGTCGAAGATTTGGCACTGACCGTTCACGCGCACCCGACATTGCCTGAAACGATGATGGAAGCTGCCGAAGCGGTTCTTGGGCACGCGATTCATATTTTTCAGAAAAAATAATGATTTGGATTTCACTCACGGGGCTTAGCCCGTATGCCAAAGTTCACGAGCTGCAAAAGCGGCTGGTTGAAAAGCGCATTGCGGGCGTGGGCAGCGATCTCGGCGACAGAGCAGCGCTCGGCGATGTGATGATTGCACTCGAACACCCACCGACCGTTACCCGCGGTCGAGGGTTGCAGCGAAGCGTCGGCGAAGCCTCCGTCGTTCACCGCCACAGTGGCGGCGAAACTAACGATCACGTTCACCGCCACAGCGGCGGTGCTGAGACCGGCGGTTACGACCAGCCCCACGGCGCGCCTTCAAGCTTACCGCGGCAGATGCCCTTGGTGGGTGAGCTTCAATCGGGTACCGAGTACTTCGAAATCGAGCGAGGCGGTGACCTCACTTGGCATGGCCCAGGCCAGTTAGTCGTGTATCCGATTGTGTTGTTGTCGCGAGATTGTGGCGATACCTCGCAAGTCCGGCCGGCGCCCGTTGACTGGATTTCACACCAAGACATTGGCAAGTTTTTACGTGGGTTCGAGGCGCGGTTCATCGATTTACTCGCCACTTATGGTTTGAGTGCATCATCGCGCGAAAACGCTACGGGCGTTTGGGTGAGCGATTTGCGAACGATCGCGACACCCGATGATTCAGCTCAGCGAAAAATCGCTTCGCTGGGCATCGCCATCAAGAAGTGGGTGACTTACCACGGTATTGCTATCAACGTGGTGAATGAGCTCGCGGGCTTTAATCAAATTTCACCGTGCGGATTTTCACCCAATATCATGACAAGACTCGTTGACTTAGTTGACTCGAGCTCGGCCGCCAAGCTTCGAGAACCCCAGTGGCGAGACGAGTTTGAAGCGAGACTTCGCGCGTGTTTGGGTTTGTCTCACGTTGAAGTGATCTCGGGTACTATTGATGAAATTCGAGAAAGGTTTTTATGACCGAGAGTCACACTTCGAGCGCCCCAATTCAGAAACGCCCGCTTTCAGCGTGGTCAAATCCTGCGTTTCGTTTATTTACTTTGAGTGGATTAATCCTATCGTTTGTCACCCAAACTCAATCGCTCATGATCGGGTGGCAAGTTTATGAAATCAAGAAAGACCCACTTTATCTCGGATTTATTGGCCTAACTGAAGCCCTTCCGGCTCTTAGTTTAGCGCTACTAGCTGGGTACATCGTTGACCTCAAGGGGTCTGAAAGAATCAATCGCATGATCTTTTGGCTAGCGCTTCTCGTTTCTGCGACACTGACGCTGGTGATGTCTACCCGATTCCTACCAGGTCATGAGAAAATCCTTTCAGACGATGCTCTCGTCGCAACTCTTTATGCTGTCGCTTTTTTGGGTGGCATCGCAAGGGGGTTTCGCGGACCCACTCGCACGGCGATGATTCCGCGGTTAGTGTCGCGCGATGCGCTCGCTCAGTCGTCAGCGTGGAATACCACGATGTTTAGTCTTTCGTCGGCCTCGGGTCCGGCGCTGGGGGGGCTACTCTACGCAGCCACCGGAAATGCCTTTTGGGGATACCTCATCGGCACACTTTTGTGTGTCGTTGCGCTCGTGATGACCTATCGAATTGAAGTCGACCAAGCGTCTGAAAAACTCATTGCAGCCGCTGAGTCAGTGGGTGATGTGCTCAACGAACTCACCCTTGGGCTGAAGTTCGTTTTCACGCATCCGTTGTTGTTACCTGCTCTTGCTCTCGATATGTTCGGCGTTTTGTTTGGCGGGGCAGTGGCCCTTTTACCGGTGTTTTCTGCCGAAATTTTGCACACCGGAGCTTGGGGGGTTGGTATTTTGCGAGGAGGTAGTTGGTTGGGCTCGCTCGCCGGTTCTTTGTGGCTCATTCGGTTTCCGCTGCAAAAAAAATCGGGTACTCTTTTGCTCGTGGCAGTTTTTGGTTTCGGATTTTGCATGATTGGCTTTGGGCTATCGACTCAGTTTTGGCTTTCGCTCACACTTCTCGCATTAAGTGGTGTCTTTGATAGCGTCAGCATGGTGATTCGCGGAACGATCGTACAGATGTCGGCACCAGAAAACATGCGAGGGCGGGTAGGGGCTGTGAATTCATTATTCATTAATATTTCAAATCAGCTCGGTGAATTTGAATCGGGTGTTGCGGCAAAGTTGATGGGTACTGCTAGGTCTGTAGTTTTTGGTGGTGTCGTCACGTTGATTGTTGTTTTGGTGACGGGTTTTAAGGCAAAGACCTTGCGTAAAATGGAGATTGAAAAACTTTGAGTGCACATGCCGGGCGTGGTTACTTCTCAAAACAATTTCGCTTTTTGACGAACTCGATTGGTTTTTCGAGTGCTTGGTAGAGGGCGATAATTTTCGCTGTACCATCAATTCGAGAACGAGCTTCGCCACCTTTTCCTTTTTTGTAGATATAAACTTGCACCGATAGAGGCTGTCCTGCCAAAGAAGTTTGTTGTTCAAGTGAGAGCCCTCTCACCACGAGGTCAAATCTGCGGGTGGTGCCAGGGTAGATTTCGAGAATCTCGGCTTCATCGTTGTGAGTTTTCAGCACACCAGAAACGGTGTAGTTTCCACACTCGAAATGATCTGGCCCGGCTGGCACTTCAGCCGCCCGGGTGAATTCGCTGAGAACAGACAAAAAGAATAAACCGCCAATCACACTCGCTTGAGAAAACCTCACGATTGCCCTCCAATCGTCACATTTTCGCACTCTAACAGTTTGAGGTAAGTGTTGAGTGCCTCGGGGTCTTGGCCAATTTGATTGAGAGCTTCTGCCTGTCGTACCGCACCGACAAGTCGGCTCAGTGAGTGAGTTTTTCCTAGAGCCGTGCTTTCGATTTTGGTCGCCGTATTGTGTTTGGCTAGACAATCAGCCGGCCAAGCGGGCTTGCCATCTGAGTTTATCGGCGGGTTTTGCGCAAACTGTTTGAAAGCGGCGGTGTTGATTGAGGCTGAAAACCTTCGCCTCATTTCGGTTCGGATTTCGGTTTGCTTTAGGTGGCCTTTGAGAGTGTCGACGGGGGTCTCTCGAATTTTTTGGAGTTCAGCTTCAATTTCTTTTTTTTCTGTGCCCGTAATGTCGTCTCGATCGAGTTTTTCTATAAGAGCCCTAGAGATTTGAAGGGCTTTTTCAACTAGATCAATCGCTCGGTCGCTCAACTCGCTTTTCATCTGTTTAAGCGTGAATGCATAAAGTGCAGGCGATACCGCTTTTTGTGCGTCAGCTAAGGCATTTTGAGCGTTTCGTAAGTTTTCTTGTCGTTGTTTGTGTAGTTTTTCGATCTGAGCCATCGAAGTCGAAGGGCTAATTCCGGCACCGATATAATACTGACCCAGGTCTTCGCGAACCGACTTCAATTTCGTCTCTAAGAGAACCCGTGAGCTATCTTGAATTGCCCCCAGTGAATTCAATAATTGCTTGCTCTTTGACTTATCTAGGGCGCAGCCATCAAGGAGTTCACGGCGGTTTTTTTCGCTATGAATGTCGTGAGCATCTAGGTATTTCGCTAAGAATAGGTCGCTTGACGAAGTCGGAACAGATTGCGTTGAATAGCTTCGTTCCATGTAGCGTTTCACTTCTCCAAACGAAATGTCACCACTGTGATCTCGGTCGACAGAGCCTTTCAGTTTTGAACTTCTTGATTTCAAGATTTGATCAGACATTTTCATGAACGATTCACCGTCATAGGCATACTCAGAACCGCTTGCAGGCGAAAAACCACAGGTGTTCTCGATCGGGGTGGTGGTATCTTTTGCTGGAGGTCGTTGCCAGAGTTCTTCTTCAATCATTCCGCCTCCAAAACAATGATCGTGAATGAGCACGACTTTGTTGTTGGCAGTCGCCGGATTTTTTTTGAGCGCCTCACGAACCTCGGCCAGAAGGTCATGCATTTGGGTTGAGGTTAGAGTTTCATTCCAGAGGGCAATTGAGTGGTCTTTTGCTTTGCTTGACGAGTTCCCACCGTGGTCAGTGAAGTAAAGTAATAAAGGATCTCCTGGTTTCAAACTCGCTGCCGATTTGAGAACCTGAGTTCTCAGTTCAGCAAATCGAGCGGCACCGTCGACCCCTGATTGAGGGGTTTGTCGGGTGAGTATTGGCCGGTGTGAGGGGTCTTTGATGGTGTTCCCAGAACTGTCACATTTTTCTGAATTCGGTGGTCCGTTGGGTACATTGCCATCAGCACTTAAGCGAACGCGGCCCCAGGCATCAAGCACGCGATCAGCGCGGTCAATGTCACGAAAAAAATCGCATCGATTGCCTACGGCGCTTCCACCGCCGTTGACTAGTATCGCTTCGGCGGCTTGCGCGCTGGGTGCTAGCGCAAGAACTAGCATGAGGGGTGGGTAGAAAAATGCCCCCACGTAACGTTTGGTTAAATTGCCTACTTTCAAACGGTGCCACCCCACTAACTCAGAGTGTATCTTAAAAATTGGGCGAGTAAAAGACACTGTTTTTATGAGGCAAATCAAGGGGCTAGCCTTAGAAGATTAGCTGCGAAGTCCCGCGAAATCACTTAAAATACGACTCACTGACCTTAACGAAAGGCCCGATGGAGTTGATCATCATCTGCTCTTCTTTTTTTTCATTGGTTCCTAGTGATGTCAGCTGAACGCTAGTCAGTTGCGGACAATCACCGGTGCATTCGTAGATGTTAAGGGTGATCGTTGTTTGTGAGGTTCCCTGAGCCCGTGTCAGTTCGTGTGGTGACACGACAACCTGGTATTTTCCATCTTTCTTGATCTCTGGGTACCCGCGCACGCTAAAGGTGCCCGTGTCGGTGAAGGTCCATTCAATGATTGAACCCATCGGACCACCGCTTGAACTCATCTGCCAGGTACCGAACATTTTTTCTTTGTCTCCTGAGTGGCAACGACTTTGGCCAAGTAAAAAAGTAACGAGAATCACGCTAAAAAACGCAGAAAGTGTGGCTAGTTTAGTTTTTTTCATGAATTCAAATCGATTACTTACGAATGCCACCGCTAAAACCACCTAAGAGCGAAAGCAACTCTTGTCGCGTGGTTGGGTTATTTCTAAACTCGCCCAACATTGAGCTCGTGATGGTGTAAGACTGTTGTTTTTCGACCCCTCTCATCATCATGCACAGGTGGTAGGCCTCGATGATGACGGCAACGCCGAGAGGTTTTAGAATTCGGTCGAGTTCAGCCGATACCTGGTGGGTGAGTCGCTCTTGAACCTGCAAACGCCTAGCGAAAACGTCGACAATTCGCGGAATTTTCGACAACCCAATAATTTTGCCGCTCGGAATATAGGCCACGTGGGCTTTGCCAATAAATGGCAGCATGTGGTGCTCGCACATCGAAAACAGTTCGATGTCTCGAACAATGACAATTTCGTTCGATTCTTCTTCAAACAGGGCTTTTCCGACGATTTTGCCAATATCGCTCTGGTAACCAGAGGTCAGAAACTGCATGGCCTTTGCATAGCGTTTCGGCGTGTCTTTGAGGCCCTCTCGCTCGGTGTTTTCTCCGAGTAATCCTAAGATTTCGCTTATATTCTTAGAAATTTTCTTCTGAGTGATGATCTCGCTTTGATCAGTGATTTTGAAGGCACAATCTTGTTTTTGACAAACTTCGGTGTGGACGTGAGATTTGTTTTCTGGTTTTGTCTTCTTCATTGAGTAAACTGAGGTAGCACAAAATATCTCACTAGCCCAGAGAGATATACTCTGGTAGACGGTTAGGAACCTATGTCAAACATTTCAGAAGTTTCATTAAAAGCATTGATGGCGGCCCTTCGAACGGTGCAAGATCCTGATTTAAAAAAAGATCTGGTCACCCTCGACATGATCAAAGACGTTAATATTTCACACTCAGGCGTTGTCAGTCTTCGAGTGGTTTTAACGACCCCGGCCTGCCCGATGAAGGCGCAAATTGAAGCCGAAGTCAAAGCCGCCGTGACGGGTGTCGCCGGTGTGACGGGTGTTGAAGTGAAAATGGATGCCTCAGTAAAAAAATCGCAGTCAAGCCACTCGAAATCGCAAGCAATCGAGGGAGTCAAGCACATCATCGCTGTTTCAAGCGGTAAGGGCGGAGTCGGCAAGAGCACGGTCGCAGTCAATTTAGCGGTGAGTTTGTCGCTTGAAGGCGCCAAAGTGGGATTGATGGATGCCGATGTTTACGGCCCCAATATTCCAACCATGATGGGTGCAACCGATGGCCCAACGCTCGAGAAAACAGAAAAAGGCGATCGATTGGTACCGCCAAGCGCTCATGGCGTGAAGGTGCTTTCGATGGGCTTTTTGGTTTCCAATCCCGATCAGCCGATCGTTTGGCGCGGACCCATGCTTCACAGCGTGGTTCAGCAGTTTTGCCATCAAGTCAACTGGGGAGAACTCGATTACCTCATTGTCGACATGCCTCCAGGTACAGGAGATGTACAACTTTCTTTAGCTCAATTGGTGCCAGTGAGTGGGGCCGTGATGGTGACCACTCCGCAAGAGGTTTCACTTCAAGACGTTCGCAAGGCCTACGGCATGTTTGAAAACGTCAAAGTGCCGATCTTGGGCCTCGTTGAGAACATGAGTTATTTCATTTGTGACGGCTGCGATAAGAAGCATTTTATGTTTGGCGATGGGGGCGGCAAGGCCTTGGCTAAGCGCTTTAACTCGACTTTGCTTGGGCAAGTGCCTTTGGTTGCGGGAGTTCGTGAAGGTGGCGACGACGGTAAACCTGTGGTCTTAAGGCACCCTCAATCAGAACCTGCTAAAATCTTTAGAGAAATGGCCAGGCAGATCGCTCAGAAACTCGCACTCATGAGTGAGTCAGAAATTGACCCGTCGGCTCAAATTACTGTTGGAAAATTCAACTAGAATAGTGTAGTAAGTCGAAATCCTATGGCAGATCAATCAAAAAAATGGGCAGATAATGCACCCGGTAAGTATTATGTCGATGACCAGTGTATCGACTGTGATGCTTGTCGAACTGAAGCACCGAAGAATTTCAAACGAAATGACGAACACGGTTTTTCGTACGTCTACAAGCAACCCGAGACCCCAGAAGAAGAGACTCGCTCAAAGGCAGCGCTAGAGGCTTGTCCGGTCGAAGCCATTGGTGTTGACGGCAAATAGTTCGAAATGTCTTTTTGGCTTGAAATTTCGTCAGTTTTTTTAAAAAAAGTCCTCACGTACTCGGTGTACGCTGCGGTGTTTTTTTGAAAAACTTCCTCGTTTGAAGCCAAAAATCCTATTTCGAATTTAGATTTTGCCCACTTGGGGCTAAATGTCGCTAGAACCCGGCAAAATTTGCTGGGTACCTGTAAAAGCGGCGTCATGGCAAACTCATGAGTGAGATCTATGCGTAAAATCAAAATCGTCGTCAGCGATTGCCACCTTTCAGCCGGCAGATTCTTCGAAGGTAAGCACAATCCCTACGAAGACTTCTTGTTTGATGATGAAATGGTCGATCTGATTACCTACTTTTCTACGGGTAAGTATGGTGACGCGATTGATGAAGTTGAACTCGTTTTAGCCGGTGATTACCTTGATTTTTTGAACGTGCCGGTTCAAGGCGAATTTGAAGACGCGATCACCGAAGAAACAGCGTTGTCAAAAGCTGAGGCGATTTTTGCGGGGCATCCTAAGGTGATGACCGCGATACGCGAATTTGCGGCAAAACGCGGCAAGCGTGTGAGTTACTTGATTGGCAATCACGATGCTGATCTCATTTTTCAAAAAGTGCGCGAGCGAATCACGAGAGAGTTTGATCCTGAAGGTCGGTATCCGAGTCCGGTGGTGAGTGTGATTGGAGATCGCGATCGCATCAGTTACCCCGAAGACGGAATAGAAATTCGCCATGGCAATCAGTTCGAAGCGGGTAGTCAGCTCGATTTTGCCCGACCGATTCTCAAAGCCCACCGTGATCAGCCCGTACTGAACCTGCCGTGGTCGAGTATCTATGTGCTTAAGATCGTGAATCGACTCAAGCAAGAGCGTGAGTACCTCGACAAGATTCGACCGATTAAAGTATTCGTACTATTTGGATTAATTATCGATCCTCTGTTTACTATTAAATTTTTGTTTTTATCGATTTTCTATTTTTTGCACACTCGTTTAGTCTGGAGCAAAAGGCGCAGAAATCGGCTGAAAGAAACTTTCGGAATTTTAAAGCAAGAAACGAGATTTTTTCTAGACCTTGAAAAAGAGGCTAGGCAGTTGCTTGATCAGCGGCCTGAGATAAAAACGATTGTCATGGGTCACACGCACAGGCCAATGAATAAAGTTTATCCTGATGGCCGGCAGTACATCAACACCGGCACCTGGACCCGCATGATCAATCTCGACTGGCGCTACCTGGGTACCCAGATTCGTCGAACGTTCGCGTACATCGACATTGAAGACGGTCAGATCAAATCAGAACTCAGGCAGTGGGTCGGTGAGCATTCGCCCCATCAGACTTTTGATGGGTGAGCGTCGGTTAGTTGACGTTTCTCGATTTTGACTTACACAGTTATAAAAATACTCGCCATGCAAAGGCTTCTTGTGGTGAGTTTTGGTGTCATTACCAAGGCAAATTGGCCGGTTTATTACCAAGCGATTCTGACCGCCTATCGGCGTCATAAACCGTTAGGTTGAGATTTTTTACACAAACCGTGACCGCTGTTATTTTGACTGGATAATCGTTCGTTTGGGTGGGC
>CAITVN010000157.1 GCA_903895855.1 Oligoflexia bacterium
AAATTGATTGAATTATCATCTCACTACGGCCTCGCTCGACTCTGTCTTGCGGGGCTGTTTTGTATCCAACTGAACCCGCGGTCGCTGGATCGCCATCAAGATATGAGATCGGGGTGCCATCAATTATCGTGAGCACTCTCAGAAGGGCAGATCAACATTAAAACAAACGCTGGCACAAAAACCTACCCTTTTTCGATCACAAACTACGACCTGGTTCGCTATCACGCCTCAGGAGTGATCGACGTCGATGGTTATCTTTTTCCGATCACGCTTCACAACGTTTTTGCGTGGTCACCTTTCACGATTGAAGACCCAGGCCTAGATGGCCGAGCAAAACTTTTTCACACTACCTTCGAAATCGAGCCAAGCGCGATGTTACCCATTGAGCTCACGAGCCTTCACTTCAAACCGATGTCGTCTTGGCTATGGGGCACCGATGATACCCTTGAATTGCAAAGTCGCGACGGCACTATTTCGGCTGAACTATTCAATCAGAAAAACACTTCAAAACTCGGATTTTCAGAAGCGTATTTCAGTCAATACGGGCTTTCTGTCGATCGAGTTGATACGGTAAAAAAAGAATTAAAAACACTCAAACTTTACAGGCTTGGCGTCGATACCGGCGAAACTCTGTCTTGGCTCTTTCTGATCAGATTCATTCCCCATGACTACCACTCAGTTTTGCCGCCAACAGACAGACTTTTAGAGTGGGGCGGTGCGATCATTGATAAGCGAATCGATATTCTAGAAGAAGAACTGAGCCAGCTAAAAAACTACTCAAACAAAGAGGAGCCTACAGAGAGTCGCAAATGATAATGTCACAGAACTCTTTTTTGAGTAGGCAATTGCCGGTAAATCTGACGCCAAAAACGCATTTACTTGGGTTATCACCAGTCAACAAAAAAGCCGCGTACAACCTACGTACAATTTTTGATCGTCCCTGTGACTCAAAACTACCAGCCACTGCCTGATCCTCACCTATCTGCTTGATAACCCCGACAGCACTGAGATAGATAGACGATCGAACCCCGAAAACAAACAACTAGGGAGAAATGATTTCACCGTGATTGTCATTATTGGCAGTGGTTTATCAGGAAGTCTTCTTGCATTGCGATTGGCCGCACTGCCGAAACCTCCAGAGTTTCGTTTACTCGAAAGCGAAAGCACTGCCGCTGGTAATCACACTTGGTCATTTCATCAAACCGACATTGTATCGTCGAGTTTTTCGTGGCTCTCACCGCTCATCGAAAAAACATGGCCCACTCAAGAAGTGAGGTTTCAACAGTTCACCCGAAAATTAGACATTCCCTACCATTCAATCACCTCTGAACGATTAGCAAAGCAGGTCATTGAAAAACTGGGCGACCGTTTCTTACCCAATCATAAAGTGGTTTCAATCAAGCGAGATTCAGTCGAACTCGAAAGTGGCCTGTCGTTGCCAGCGACCCTCATTTTCGATGCGCGCGGCGAATCGCTCGCGACTAACCAAACCTGTGGATATCAGAATTTCGTAGGCCTAGACCTTGAGTTAGAGTCTGAGCACCACCTCACGGCCCCGATCATCATGGATGCCGACTGCGAGCAAAAAAAGGGTTATCGATTTTTCTACCTGCTTCCGTGGTCTTCAACTCGAATTCTCATTGAAGACACTCGCTATGTCGATGATTCAGCAATTGATAGCAACGAATTCGAAAGCGAAATCAAGAGCTATTGCGCTCGCCGAGACTGGAAAATAAAGCAAATCAAACGAAAAGAAATGGGTTCATTGCCGATTCCGTTTTGGGTGCAAAAACTGAAACCCGCCAACACCGTTTCAATCCCCATTGGAGTTCGCGGTGGCTTTTTTCACCTGACCACGGGTTACTCATTTTCTCACACCCTGAAACTAGTTGAAGCCATTGCCGAACGTTTTCTCGGTAGCGCTGCTGGCGCACCTGACGCGATTGTCAAAACGGTCGACCGACAAAGGGCTGCCGTCTTTCGACAAAATCACTACTTTGCACTGCTCAATCGAATGCTTTTCTTAGCGGCCACGCCAGAACAACGATTTCAAATCTTCGAGCGCTTTTACAAAATGAAACCAGCGTTAATATCGAAATTCTACGCTGGCGAATTCAGAACAAAAGAACGACTCAGGCTACTGGCCGGACGCCCCCCCGTTTCTGTCACTAAGGCTTTATTGAGTCTGGTTGGCCTAGGTGGCCCGCCAAAATTAGAAAAGAGCATCAAATGAACCCAATGCCAGAACCACAAAAAACATCACCGTCCGACGTTAGAAAGAGCAATCACTTGTCATCAAATTTTGGCCATTTTACACTCCCCACCCATGACGAAATCGATTTGATTCTTGAGTTAGAAAACCCCTTACCGCGAAACAACCTACTCGATCAGGCACTACTCACTCCGCTCGAAGGTTTTTTTTCGGCAAACGGTAAGCGTGTACGATCGCAAATTCTCGAGCTAGGTTTTTTGTGGGCCGGCAAAACCGGATCGACAGAAAACTCTGAGCAACTCAATCACGCTGCTCGAATCATCGAAGGGCTACACGCCGGATCAATGATCATTGATGACATTCAAGACTCAAGCGATCAACGAAGAGGCCAAGCGTCGATGCACCGTCGGCACGGAATTCCCTTGGCTCTGAACGCCGGAAATTGGCTCTATTTTTGGGCCCAAGATCAGATTCGACTCTTGGGTTTAGAGCCCACCACCGAGCTCGCCTTGCAACACTACTTCAATCGCATCTTACTGAGAGCTCACTTTGGACAAGCAATCGACGTTGGCATTTCTGTGTCTTTACTCGATCGCTCTGAAGTTAAGAAGGTTTGTCTGGCATCGATGGAACTCAAGACAGGCGCATTGATGTCTTTGGCATTTGACTTGGGGGCCTGCGTTGCGGGCTGCAGCCAATTTCCGAGCACTGGTGCCAACCAATTTGCCAGACGCTTTGGAGTTGCCCTTCAGATGTTTGACGACATTTCAAATTTCTCGGCCCTTCCGCCAAAGGGTAAAGAAGATTTAAAGGCTCTACCGGGAAACGAGTGGGTAGAGATCTAGCCGACCGCAATGAAAAAGTATTGCCGTCCGGTATTTTTCAAAATTCCGGTAGCCACGAGCATTCGATTTGATCATCTGAATTTTGGAGTTCATGCCCTCAGCAAC
>CAITVN010000158.1 GCA_903895855.1 Oligoflexia bacterium
ATCGATGATGATTCAGCTCCCGATCTACCAAGACGAACGTTGCAGAAGCGCTCGCGCGATAAAGCTTCTTAAGAAGTTCGACAACGGTTTTAGGGTAGCTCTTAGGCCGACCAAGCCGTGGTGGTCCTCCATTGACATTGCGAGCTTGTGTTAGGGCACGAATCACGCTCTTGCGGTGAAGCCCTGTGTTTTTAACTCCCTCATCAATAATTTTCGAGCGTTCGGATTTTGACAGCCCCTTCGCGGCCCGGTAACGTTCACGAAGAATTGCAAAATACTCTCGCTTTTTTTGTGTGCTCATTCGATTGCTTTCTTGCATTATCCAAAGCTTAGGCTGCTTTGGTCGTTGGTAACATCTTTATGAGGCGATTCACTAACGCCAATTTTTTTCATCTCTTTTTGTCAGCCTGACGATAGGTTGTTAATGACTTTTAAGTGCCGGGTAAGCGCTCAGAAAATGGCTTACGCGGCAACAGTGACGCTCGAAAGGACCCGTTGCCGATGAAACGATATTTTGGAGTTATTAGTTTAGTCTGTGTTCTGAATTTTCAAGTTTTGGCTGCTGAAAGTTCGCTAAAAACTGCAGTGCCCATTACGCCGATTGGCGAGAATGAGGCTCCGTTCATTAAAGCTAAATACGCTGAATGTAAGAAAAGAATCGAAAGCCACGAGTCGGTCTATGAAACGCTGACAGGCATGCCCAAGCGCCCGCTCGTTTGGGGTGCGGGTGCCGTGGTTTCTCAGTACTCATTGCGGGTGCTGAGAGAACGTATTGGTGACCCCAAGCAATTGTCTGGCGAACTTAAAATCTTAACCGAGCGTGCCAGTTTGGTAGAAAAAGAAATCAAAGCAGCTGAGGCAGCGGTGAAAGAGTATCGCAATCGAGTGATCAAAGAAGATGGAATCGACGTGATAACGGGGCTTCGTCACCGAATACTGTCGGCGGGCGATAATGGTGAAATTGGGTTGCAAGTGGCGGCACGAGTGAAAGAGTACCGTCGGTTGGAAGCGGCTGTTTTGACTGCTTCACGAAAATTCTTTGTCACTACTGAAAAAGTGAGTATCGCCACTGGCATGGCTCGAACAGCGATGATGGGTAGTCTTGCTTTAAAAACGGCGCGAGCGGGTTCTTTGCTTTTACTCCTACTTGATGCGGTTGGTGTGTTTGACCCGAGTGATGTAGCGGGCGATAGTTGGGATGATCACTACAAAAGACATCCTTTTGATTTATTCGCCAATGAAAAAGACTCTGAGCATATTGCGGCGTGCGCCAAAATAGCGAGAGACTCTGAAACTTTCGCAAGCTTTAAGAAACAAAGCGATTCTTTGGTCGAATTAGAAGAGGAACTTAAGAAAAATGCCAAACCGGCGGTACCCGAAGTCATACCGCCACCGGGGCCGGGCGAAGCAGATGTCAGGGCCAAAGTTCTGCCACCGTCGAAAGCCGAGACACGGCCCGAGCCGTCTGAAAAGAAACAAGCCGCAGATAGTCATCAAGTTCAGTAGTGTCAGTAGTCAATGACGAGAAAATCAGCTCTTTTTTGCCGGTTTTTGTTTCTGATTGACGATGGCGATATTTCTTTTTTTGCAGACTTCACGAATCACTTCGCGAACTCCCGGATACAGGTAAGTTTCAAGGCTGTCTTTGATGGGAGTGCTGCCATCAATCAAGACAAAACTAAAACGTTGGTGGGTCGGTACTTTTCTGCCCCCTCCGCTGGTCGATTCTCTGACTTCTTTGACTTCAAGCCACGGTACGGTGATTTCTTTTTTTAATCCCACAAACGATACCAGTTTTATTTCAGTTTCAGTGATTTCAACTTTACTTGAATAGATCGCAATGAATACGCCAATCAAAGCAGGAATGACGTAAACCCATCCGGTGCTGGTGCCAGCAGTGACCAGTCTGAATCCATATAGCGCACTTGCAATCGCAAGCCCCAAGCCCATCAGTCGCAAGAAGACATTGCTGGTATTGAATTGGTACGGCAAACGTTCAGTCATAGAAAGATCATAAGTGACAAAACTGAGTTCGTCACGTTTCTACTTGAGCGGTGTTAACCCTGAACGTTCGAATACCTCAATTTCGCTCAAATTGACGGCAGAACCTGTTTGGCTGCTCACGTAGAACATGGCCAAAACGCGGCTGTTTTGAGTGACCTTGTGAAGTAAGTAGCAATGTCCTGTTTTCACGTCGGTATTCGACGACAAGCTTTTGTCAGACAGGGTTTGATAGGCGGCGACATACGAAAGCCAAAGCTCAGGCAGTTCTTTTCGCGAACTGGCACCCAGTTTATAGCTTGAGTCTGGTGTGATTTGGCTACACTGAATCTTGCCCATGTCGACAAGCTGAGCAAAGTCGCCAACTGTGGTCATACCCCTGAAATGGGTGTTTTCGAGCCAGATATCTGTCTTCGAGTAGACCTGCTTGTCAATGACTCCATGGGTATTGGTGCAAGAAGGTTGCTCTTGAAAGAGAAAACTATAGGCGCCGTTGCCACTGAAATAGCAGGTTTGTGAACCTGTTCGCATTAAGCTGATCGAAGAGTCTGCGGTCGCAGTTGGGCCTGCAAGTGCATGAGAAGTTGAACGATCATAAATGGTAATCTTGTCAAGGTCGACGCCCTTACCGGGTGCGTGAACTGCAACGTGAAATCCAGCAATCACTCTTCTCGAAAAATTGACTTTGTAAACTAAGTAGCAGTGATCGCCTTTGACCTCGGCAAAGCCGGTGACTGAGGTTGCGTTGGTGAGTTGGTCAAACTGGTCAGAATACGCGAGGTCACCAAAATTAGTGGTTGGAAAGTGGTCACATTTGCCGATGTCGAGAATGTGGCCCACATCGCCGACCGACGTAGCGACACGAAAGGTGTCGACTTGTTTTGAGTCTGAGTCGGCGGGTTCATACCAAAGGTCGGTGTCTTGGTAATTTTCGTCTGTTGTTTGACTATTGCTCACGAAGCTGTAAGCGCCTTCGCCCGCATAGTATTTTGCTGTGCTCGCTGAAAGAGTCACTGTTGGCAAGTCGGCAAGGCCAGGTGTTCCAGGTAGGTCACCTGTGGTGGTCACACAAGATGCCGCTAACAATAAGTTGAGTAGGGTGGCGCTGCCAGCTACTAAGTGCATTCGCTTTTTTTCTGGGGTCTGATGGTTAAACATAAGATTCTCCTAATTTTTAGTAATTGTTTATCATTTATTTTAAAAGTTTGGCGCCAGGTAATCTAGTCGTTGAAAAACTTCGACTTCGTCGAGCTCGACAGATTTACCAGGACTGTGTGATTTTACGTGAAAAAGTGCAATCACTCGCCCCGTTTTGTAAGTTTTGTGTACTAAATAGCAATGGCCGGCTTGAGCGGCAGCGTAGTAGGTAGCCTCTCCAGATGAAAGGGCATCAAAGGCTGTGGTGTAGGTGAGCCAAAGCATGGGTGTTGAAATGTGATCGGTAGGCGAAAGTTTGTACTCTGGCTTCGGTAAAATATTCTTGCAAGGGCTGGCGCCCATGTCGATGATTTGCGAAAAATCACTAACGAAGGTATTGCTTCGAAAATAGTCTCCACCAATTGAAAGTTGAAAAAAGAGATCAACATCTGCCAAATTTTCTTGGGTGGGCTGAGTGAGGGTCCTGAAACTAAATGCGGCTGAACCAAAGTAGCCGCCCGCACTGTTGTTTCCTGTTAGAGTGACACTTGAAAGAGACTGGTCGGTAGTTTCGGGCTGTGCGATAACCGCGTCTGAACGGTCGTAAACTTTAATTTTGCTTAGCTCGACAAACTTGCCTGGCATAAATTGAGTGACCTTGAAGAATGCGACTACCCGCCGTGCACTATTCACTTTGTGAATCACATACCAGTGGCCTTCGCCGATGAGAGTGGTGTCTTTTAAACCATCGACAGCGCGCATCTGCTTAAAGTTGTCTCCGTGAAAAAAAACATCGAGTGCATTGTGTTTGTCAATTTCCGGAAAGTAATAAGGATTTTTGTAGTCTTCTGAATCAGTGTCGGGGGCTAATGAGTACCCCAAGTCATAAATGTGTGCGACGTCACCAACAGTAGTGGCGCTTCGAAAATGATCGCCAGCTTCAGAGGTTTCAAAAAAAATGTCGGTGTCGAAACTTTTTTCTGAAGTGGGGTGAGAGCTCGTTTTAAAGCTATAAGCGGCTGTGCCAGAAAAATCAGTGGTTTTATTGGCAATTAATGTCGCAGACGTCTGGTCGCCTGGTTTTTCTGAGGTGGGCAGCGGTTCACCCTCGGTTACGCAGCCGGCAAGCGACGCCAAGCTGATGAGTAGCAGTACCCTTGCCAAAACATTTAGGTTTACATAGGCTTGCGCCTTGTTTGTAGATAGCATCTTCTTCTTCTCCTTCGGTCTTACCCTTAATAAAATGCGAGCGAATTGCGGATTTTGGAGCTATTAACGCAACGAGTTAAAACGAGCAACCTGAGTTTGTCTTTTTGAGGTAAACTTGAATTTAGGCACGTGAAATTGCACTTTGTGCAACACCGCGTCATTTCGTTGATCGTGTGCCTCTACGGTGCTATTTAACGCATCCATGAAAAACACTTTCGCTTTTGGTCTGGGATTATTTTTTGTGATCGCTCATTCAGTTTGCCTTGCAGACGGTGAGGACTTGAGTTCAAGTTCTTACTTTTCTGTTGATGCGGGCTCTGGAGCCTCTGGGCTTGGGCAAACCCCAATGGCCGTTGCTTTTGTGAAGTTTGATTTCAAGCCACTGGGTGTGGAAGGTAAGTCTGATAAAGCGGGTGACCGATTCAGCCCGACCCTTTATGCAAAATTGTTTTTCAATGTTTCAGGTAAAGGTGAAGTGGTACCCGAAGTTTTGGTTGATGCTGTTTTGAACACGGTGGATTTTGAGTATGGCAACCAAGCATTGAACAAGACCGTCGGAGGTCTCACACGAATCGACCTCAATTACCATCGCGATGTAGCCGTGGGTCTGGATAGTTCGGTTTCTTTTTCAATTCTTGGGTTCTGGATGAATTCACAGATTGCTATTAATGAAGACTGTAAGGCTTTTTTCTCAGGCGTACTTAATCTTCTTCCGATTGGTTATACCGCCCAGCATTTTTTTGGTGATCGCCGTGAAGCGTTCTTAGGCAAACAGACGGTCGTTGAATCAATTGGTCTGAGTCCTAATACCCATGTTGAGGCAGGGTTTGAGTTTTTGAAACGTTTCAAAATCACGTTTGCTGAACACGCATCGTTTTCGGCTGATCTTAGTTCTGGCGGCGACGGCCGCGGATTTTCGAAAATGGTGACTGGCTATTCGAATACCACTTTGAGTGCCGAGGTCGAGTTTGTGAAAGGTTGGAGCGCCTTTGTTCGCGGTGGGTACGCAGCTAGTGTGTTAAGTGCCCCAGAGGGTGTGATCAATCACGATAGCGAGCGCAGCTATCCGCTGTCTGAAAGAACGGGCTCTGGGCAGGCTTTGATCGGCGTTTCTGCTGAATGGTAAATTAGCAGCGTGGTCATTTTTCATTAGTTTAAGTTGACTTCATTGGCTTAGGTGGTAACTCGCCCATCTGATGAAAAATTTCAGCCTAAAATTATTTACTCTAAGTGCTTTATTTGGTGCGTTAATGTTGGTTTGCCTGACTCCGCGTAGTCACGCCAATTCTGAACGTCGAGTTTACCTGGTCGACCAGGTAGAAGTCGGTAGCATTGATCAGTTCGAGGTACTCCAACTGGCAATCGATGGAGTGTGTGCTCATCTGAATCCTCAGCTAAATCCTCAGGTGAATCCTCTTGAAATCGCGGTGGTCGAGATTCGCCGCAAGCTTCCGGTTTTGCTCGACTCAATGGTTCAGTTGACGTGTCGTGTGAGGTTTGAAAAAGGTTCTGGGAGTCTACCTGACTTTAGAGCCAGCACGGGCGTCACCTTTGACGCTCCCCAAGGCATTGTTTTGTCGGGTCTAACCGTGACCGCGCCAACTATTACGATTCAAAGTGGTGATTCACTTGAGCTAACTGGCAATTCTCTGGTCGGCAATGTGATCGCTAAAGTGTCTGATCGCGCTTCTTCTGCGGTGGTCATTAATAATAAAATAACTCGGTTTAACCTGGTTGTCTCAGCGCTAGGCCTGAATCAAGTAACACTTGTGGGAAGTCGCCCTCTCGGAACTTCAGCTGTTGATGCGGGCAGCGAATTGACCCTGTCGGGTGAAACTCTGAATGGTAACGCTGAAGTGGTCGATAATCAGTACTTCGATAAAATTGGAGTCAAGGCACGAATTTCAGGCGATCTCAATTTAAAGTTTGATGCAAATCTGGCCACGCAAATCGATCTTTCGGTCTGTGGTAACTTCGAAACCACTTTCAATGCAAAGACAAACACGGCCACTGGGAGTTTGAAAGCTGATTTTGGAACTCCTAAACTCACTCTGAATTCACTCACCGGAAGGTACGGTGAAATGGCCCTTTCACTTTCGCGCTGCGCGGGATTTACTGGCGAAAAAATGCGTTTGATTAGCAAGATTGAAGACGTTCTGAGTCAGGGGCGCTTGAGCATTTCAAGCGCTGCGAACCTCCCGGTTGATCTGACGATTGACTTAAAAGACATTGTGACAAAAAAAGATGCTACGATTTCGATTCAGTATGAATCACCATTGCCCTGCCTCAATCTGACTGCTGATCATATGGTCACGAGTGGAGCTTTTTTTTACCGAGTTGAATGTTCGGCGAAAACCAAAATTAACGGAGCAGAGGTGGGTGGAGACATCGAGGCTGACCTCAACGGCAAGCTCCAAGAGATGCTGCAAAGTGATTTGAGAGTCGCGGGTAGTGCTTATTTTAGGAGCAACGCCGTGGGTGGTAGCTTTAAGTACGATGGTAAGAAAATTCATGCGGCCGGAGATATCTCGTTACGCCCCTTGGTGGGGGTGCCTGTTCAGATACGAATCGACGCCTCGCAGTCAATCAGTACTTCTGAGCGACAAGCGGCGTTTATCATTGAGCCTGATGAGCTTGATCTCGCAGCGCGTGCGCGTGCGCGGAGGCATTCGTTTGAGTTTGCGAGCTTGCCAGGTGAACCCTTGGGAAGCCTTCTTTCGCGGTCGATGAGTTTTTGGTCACGTTTGCCATCCTTTAAAGACGAAGTGAGTAACGTGGTAATAGATGGGTTAGTGTTAGACGGCCCGACAGCGCATGCGAGCGTGATGCGAATTCACGGAAACGTGCAAATTTCTAATTTAGACTTGAATGCTCGAGCTCCGACGATGATGACCCCAGGTGGTGTTTGGATCGACGATGTCAGCGGTAACGTGGAATTAAAGAACGTGAGCTCACGAGTCAGTTGTTTTTCTTGTCGACCGCTTTTGTTGAATCGCGTTGAAGGTGCTGTTTCGGTTACTGGCGGAATCTTTAAGAACACCGAAGGCTCTGTACTCGACTCGGACTCAAGCGTAATCAAGTTAGAAAATGTGGCACTCGTGGGTCCCAGTTTGGGAAGCGGAAAAATGCCGACGCTGCTCTTTGCTGGTGGAGGGGAAGGCCCCGCTAGGCGCCGGTTAGAGTTGATCGGTGGCAGTTTTGATGGGGGATTACTTTTATCGGGTGCGGTCATTGCAAAAATCCAAGGGGTGCAATTTTCTCCATCAGCCTCAGTCTCAGATGGCGCCTCAGTCTCTGGTGGAAGCGAGATTGGCGGGCTTCCCTACGATCCGATCAAATCGAATTCTGGGCTGAGCCAAGAGCGACTGAGCAGTATCCTGGATTGGGACGGAAACGGCTGTCGCGATTATCCCAGTGAAATGAATGTTCGAGACGAGGGAGGCCTTTGCCGTGAAGATGGGTGGGCGCCTCCGGTATGGTGAGGTGAAGTGAAGTGAACAACCGCCTGATTTTTACGATATTCATACTGATTATTGCTTCAGGTACCCTGGGATATTCTTTAATCGAAGGCTGGTCTTTTTTAGATTCACTTTACATGACGATCACTACCTTGACCACGGTCGGTTATGGCGAAGTGCACCCTTTGAGTTCGGGTGGGCGTGTATTTACAATGGTTTTACTGGTATTTGGGCTAGGAACCGTTCTTTTTGTGCTTTCGAATTTTGTGGGAACCGTGGTTCAGACTCAAACTCGATTGAGAAAGGCATTGGTGAAGAGGCGTATGGAAAATCAATTGGAACGACTTGAAAATCACATTATTTTGGCCGGCTTTGGACGTACTGGGCAGATCGTGGCAAAAGATCTTGCGGCTCGAAATGTTTCGTTTGTGGTGATTGAAAAAGACGAATCCTTGTTATCGATTCTAAGAGAAAAAGGTTTATTGTTCTTGGCTGGGTCTGCCTATGATGAAGAATTGTTAAAGCAAGCAGGAGTTGACCGGGCGAGAGGGTTTGTGAGTGTCGTTTCAACTGACGCTGACAACGCATTTGCGGTAATGACAGTAAAGGGATTGAATCCGAAAATTCATATCGTCACTCGGGCGGTCGATGACGGAAACACTCAACGCCTCATGCGGGCCGGAGCAGCTCGGGTGATTTCGCCTTATCGTTTAGGGGGAACTCGAATTGCCCAATCAATATTGAGTCCGGCGGTCGTTGATTTTTTTGAGGTCATGGAAGACTCGGGAATGAAAGACATAGAGATGGCTGATGTCGAGGTTTCGGAGAACTCTGAGATTGCCCATCAAAAACTCGGTTCAACGATCTTTTCTGAGTTGTCATTGATTGTGGTGGGTATTAGAAAACCTAAGCAACCCATGGTGTATAAGCCTAGTTTGCAGACGATCGTTGAGCCCCTAGATCATCTGGTGGTGGTAGGTCATTCTGAAGATGTGGCACGATTGGCGCGAATGATGGCTCTCTAGCCAACTGGTACCCGAGTGCAAAGTCAGATCGCTACGAATGTCATTTTGTTCAATGAAACGGTGAATTTTCGTACTTCTTGCCGCCTCGATTTCGCTGAGGTAGACTCTTTCGACCTTCAGTAGGCATGATTAAGCGAGTCTTCTGCGCCGAACGAATTCGACATTTCTTTGTTGCTCGATGATTTTTGAGATGTCTGTCATTTCGCTTGCGAGCATTCCAATGAGGTCGTCAGCAGATAAGATGCCGACCAGTGTGCCTTCTGAATCTATCAGCGGTATTCTTTTGATTCCGTTTTCTTTCATGAGGTTGATGACATGAAAAACGCTATCGGTTATCTTAGCAGTGGTTAGGTTTAAAGACATGACATCTTTGACGAGTACCGTTTTTGGATCGACCCCAAATGCGACGGTAGAGACGATGATGTCTCGATCAGTCAGAATGCCTATCGGAGCCGAGGTGCCAAGCTCTAGCCCGGGTTTGACAATAATGACATCACCTACGTGAAGTTCTCTCATCATTTTTGCCGCATCTTGCACGGTAGCCTCGGGCGTGATCGTCGCTACATATTTTTTTGCAATTCTTTCTAGGCTCATGAAATGGGTTCTCCTTAGTTCGCTTCTTAAGCAAGAGTCGAACCATTTGCGGTTTTTGCTTTGCCGCAATTTTCAGTCGTTTCGGTGCAGAAGCGCCTACCTAAACAGCTGCTCTATTTCTTCTGTATATTCGACGACTTACCCGTAGTTGTTAGAGAGTCCAAAAGCCTGATGTAGTCTCACTTGACACCTAGACTTCTCGAGCCTGATCGGTGAGAATAATAACGGATGCTCGAATCTCAGTTCATTGCACGCATTGCCCTCGTCGTTGCCTCGGTGGCTCTTCATGCCTCGACAGCATTTTGCAAGCCGCAGACCCTGGTGATTGCCGGTGGAGCGTCGCGCGACAGATCGTATCCGGTATTCAAAAAAAATAGCAAGAATGCGTTTGAGTCTGCCACTATGATGGGCCACAACGCCGAAGTTTTCGCTGAAGATGGCTCGTGGGGGTTTAAACCCGAGGGTAAAGTTCATGCGGCATTGAGTGTCGGCGATCTAGAAGACCTCATTGAGAAAATGGCGAAAAATCTAAAACCAGGCGAAGTTTTCAATTTTTTCATCGATGATCATGGGTCTGAACCCAAATCTGACCGTTCACCTGAAACTAGCGGCTTTTACTTGTTTAGTAAGAGTTCAGGCGCTTCAGCACAAAAGGTTACCAACGAAGAATTATTGTCGATGATCAAAAAATATGTGCCCGCAAGTTCGCCGGTACACATTGTGGGCACTCAGTGCTTTTCGGGTGGAGTTCACACCATTTCTTTTGATCGGCCCAATACCTGTAGTGTGGCTAACTCTGATTTTCGCACCACCGCTAAGAGTGATCCCGAGAGAGATCCTTACTCAGAAGGATTTCATGACTACTTTTTTCAGAAAATTGGCGAAAGTTCAGAAGAAGGTAAGCGGACTTCACTTTTTGATGCTCACATGAGGGGGTTTTCTAAAGACACCGTCAATCAGGGGCGTGGCGACGCTTCGTCGTTCGCGTATGTCGACAGTGTTTTGAAAGAAGACTCTTACACGCAAAAAGATAGCTGGTGGCAAAGAGTGTCAGGTTCACCTTCTCAGGTAAGTCCTCCAAAAAATGACTATTTAGTCTGTGCAGTCGAGGGCAACTTTGCCACCGAAATTAAGCGCCTTGGTGAAATTTCAGCAATCTTAGGCCAAGGCCCGCAGAATATTTATCAAAAAGCGATAGACGATTGGAATGCAAATCACGGTCAGTACGAAGCCGTCATTCAGCGAGCGAAAGCTGACATCGCTAAGATTCAGAGGGATTGGAATGCGCTGGATGAAAATCAAAAACAGCTACAACGATGGAAATTGACAGAAGACTATGAGAAGGTAACCAAACGATTTCAGCAAGAATCGGGCAAGTTCATGTCGACTTATTATCTCTTGTACAAGTTACAGAAAGTTTCAAAGTTCATGAAATCAGCCAATGCTGAGCAGAAAACTAAATTTGCGGAACTCATCAAATGCGAAAATGGCCCGTTTTTTTAGCAAAAACAATTGGTGTACTAGTCATCACTTTGTTTATGATCATTTGCGAAAACAGCGCTGATGCGATTGGTATTTATCAGTGTGGCGAGTACGAAGTCGAGGGGTTCTTGGTAGAACAAAAGCGTACTTCGGGGCTAGATTTGATTCTTGAAAAAGGGTCGAAGCTCGAAACCGTGATACATTTTGATCAAATAGACTCGGGGCGACTCAGACCTTATTTGAAATGCAACGTGAGAGTGCGACTCTTGATTTCGCAAACTTGTTCGAAAAATTGCCAAGGAAAATTGCAAAAATTCATTCGTGGCTTAGGCCCCACTGAATCTCCTGCGCCTTTTTTCTTTCCTAAGAATAAGGTTCTCAAGCAAGTCGAGTGTTCTCAATAGTTGGTCAGGTCATTTTCACTTCATCACTTGAATCATGAATGCGAAAGCATGAGCGAAAAAAGCCGACAGTGATCCGCCCAAGACGGGGTAGTTGGGCAGGCTGCGTGTGTATTCACCAGGATAAGCTTCTTCGGCTGATTGATAGGTTCGAGACGGTGAATGCGCGATGCATTGCCATCCAGTCAAAGACATCATTTCTGTGTGTCGAAAGTTAGTTGAATTCATAAATAGGCTCCTTTTTTTATTGATCGTTAGTTTCTCTGATCATTCACCTTAGCAACATTGGGGCCAAATAGTTGCACTGCGTAAAAAGTGGAATGGGGCATGAAAGCCACCTAAATTCGAGCTGAGGCGGTGACGTAGTGTTGGGTCTATTCATTAATTGAGTTTGTGTACTTATGGCCACCGAGTTTGTGGCTAGCTGGCCACTTCGCTGAGTTTTTGTCGCTAAAATTCCACAAAAGTAGAGTCCTGTGTATACCAGAGGCCTATTTCTTTAACCGGGCCAGTCGTCTGCTGCTCAGAAATGGGTGGCCCAAAAAGTGCTAAAGCTTTTTACTGTTGAGGACAGTCAAAGGAGGTAATTTTGTGAAAAGCATCTTAGAACGACAATTACTTGAGTTTGTGGCAACAGGCAAAAGAAGGTATTGCTCGCGCTGTTCAGCGAAACCGCACGATGGTGTCTGCCTGGTTTGTGGCGGCGATCGCTCGATTTGCAGCTTGGCAGAGATCGCCAAACTAAAGCGGGTTGAAAAGGCAGTTGCTGTATTTCTCGATGCAGAGTTGGTGCCGGTGAATCAGAAGCGAAGGCTAGAAGAACAGCGGCAGGCCCTGGTAGGTATTCAATTCAAGAGGGCCAGCCGAAGAAGGGTTCAGGGTGACGGCCTGAAGAAATCACGTCGATCGAAGATTGATCAATTCTTGGCAAAAGAGGTCAGTGATGATTTGGTGATTACCTTTAGTCAATGTAAAAATTCTTTTTGGAGTCACCAAGTTGAAGCGCTCCTAAATACCCTGAAGACTGCTGATGATTCGATTGTGTGATTGATCTATTGCTCGTGTGCTCGTGACCTCTTGTTACCAACTGATTTCGGTCATGTCAGCGAGGGGTACGTGAGCTTGAACAAGAATGTGAGGAACCCCATTAAAAAGCAGGGGCCGTTGGCTTTTTTTGAATTGCTCTCGGTAATATTCAATTGTCCATTCTGGTAAGGCGTTCAACTCTTCGTATTTAGACGCAAGAAATGGACTGAAGCACGATTCTGGAAAATTGTAGACGCCGCCGTAAACTGAAGGGGCGTTTCTATAATAGATAGCGGGTAAGTTCGCGAGCGACTCGGCAGGTATTTGTAACCAGGGTCGGTCTTTAGAGAGGGTCGGGCTGATGGCGTTTAACTCCTTGCGAATAATTGAGGGGTGAACTGGGCAAAAGTGAATGACGTCATTCCAGAGACAATTTAAGAGCGGTAGTTTAAATTGAGTTAAGTGTTCTCGGCCGGAGTACTTCTTAAACGCCTCAGTGTAGAGGTCTGAATGAACTGATTGAAGTTGGTTTAGCGGCATTAACGTCTGGCCGCGCAGATCAAGTGGTTTTGCATGGTAGAGAAATTGGCTCACTCACTCAGTTTAATCTTGAAAAGTGGGGTTCGTCAATTTTGAAAACGGAGCTGAGGGATGGGTTCGATTCGCCCCCACTGTGTGGCTGCTTTTTTTTGGAGAAAAGATCCGTACTCAGTCGTTGCTGTTTATGAAATTCAAGATAATCTGATCTCTCGTGTTTGGTTCTATGTTTAGCTTCAGTACCGATTCAAGAACAGTCTCGGTATCCCCGCTGGTGATGCTGCCTTTAGAATCGCATTGGTACCGAGCTAAAGAGTCGGTAGAGCACGTTTAGTTTGAAGAACTCAATTGGTTTGATAAACATTTGAAGGGCGCACGATAATCGAAATTGAAAGACTCATTTCTTCTTACTTCTTGTTTCACTCGAGAGCACAGCTAAAGAGTAACTAGTACTGCGCCCGCCGCCTGGCTACAAAGTCGAAGACGTATGTGCCAAGATGACAAAATCATTCATGGATAGATGCGCAGACGGAAGCCGCTGGAGTTTCTGGCTAAAACTTTGGAGCGCTCAAACTCACCCTGATTCTGCGTTTTTGTCAGATTGAACGAGTTCAGCAAGCCGTTGCTCCAAGAACTTCTTAACATCCTTTTCAACAACCTTCTTTTCTTCTCCCGCCAAATTTGAGAAGAACTGATCTATCAATTGAAATTCTTCTTTAATTTTTGATTCCAGATCACTTTTTACCGCAGATACCTTGCTTTGATATTCTTCATCAAAGCGGGTCTGTAATCTTACCTGTTCCCGTTCCATCCATCGGAACAGTTCGTTCAGCGTTTTTTCCTTTTCTGCGTGTAGGTCGATGTTCTTGCTCTGAGCCAAGATATTGCCCAGTTCATTACGCTTCTGGGTGTATTCCATCTCTAAATTTTGGACGGCACTACCTATCTCTTTTTTCTTTTCAAGAAGTTCGCCAATTTCTGTCTGCACTCCCGCTTCACGGTTTTTAAGTTGACGCAGCGATTCCTGGTGCTCTTTGAGAGCCTTTTCTTTTTCTGCACCAATTTCAGCACTGAGCTCCGCCGCCAACTCCCTGGCAACCACATCCCGTCTTGAGCGAAGTTCGGTGATCGAACGCTGAATTTCTGCCTCCTGCTTTTTTAGGTGGCGAAGTGCCTCGTCATGCTTTTCGGTATCGAAATTCGGAATCGGCTCGGAGCTAGAGACGCTTTGCGCAGCAAGCCTCCGTTCGAGATCAGCCTTTTCTCGAAGGAGTTCAGTTATCGTGAACTGCACAGCGGTCTCTTTGGCAACCTTCTCTGACTTTAGCACGGCCACCTCTGACGATAGGCGGGTGACTTCGAGGCGCGTTCTTTCGTATTCTTTTTCGATTCCCGTTTGTGGTCCGGATTGAGGTGCGGATCTTTGGCTGGCAGTGTAGCTTTGCGTGGACGTTGACCGTCCAGGTGAAAAACTGCGGCTGGAATACTGTTGTGCTGTTTTAAGAATGGTTCGCTGCGTTCGATTGGGTCGCCACCTGCGCTTAAATAGTGCGGCTTGAATTGATTGCCACCAACGGATAATGGCGGCCACTAGGGTCGGCGCCAATAATCCAAGGCCAATGACAATCAATATTTCCATTTCAACTATTTCCTACTATTAATTCGACGATCAATTCGGGTGAGGAGCTCTACCCAACGCATCCATTCATCCGTGTTGTTTTCAAATTCTTCTAGCACGACCACAATACCAAAGGAATGTTTATGTACCGATGACCGCGTCACACGGAAGGTCATCGCTAGGGTTGGACAGGTGATCTGCCCGATAGAGGTTGGCATTTGGTTATTTTTTGCAATCTCGAACCCACGAGGGAAAACTGCCTCTATTTGAGCAGAGCCTATTTGTCCGTCCTCGGTGAGCCAGTGTGCTTCCATTGCACCGGGTGGCACTGGAATTCTAATTGCAAATTCAGGCTTTGCCCCCAGCCCGCTGAACCCGGCGATTTGTCAATTGCGTCAACCGGCCTCGAGCGTCGCTCCTAACTTGTTTGATGCGTTTATCAATCCAGCCAAAGAGATCGCGCAGAACTCCAGATGCCTCAGGTAACTTTGACCTGGGGCGCGCAACCTTGGGTGCTGTAGCCATGAATCCTTCAGGCAAAGGTTCTTCTGTTTTGATCTTTCGTGAACGAATGAGTCTGAATGTCGTCCAACCCAAAAAAAGAACCGCAATAACCGCCAGCGGAAGTAGCCGTCGGGCATGTGATGGCTGAGGGGGGGCATTAGGCTCGATATTTTTGGGAGCGGAAAGTTGAGGAGGAAGTCTCCGAATAGGAGGGGGCGCGGGTGTTTTGTTAAGAACCTCTTTCACCACAGCCTTCATTTGTGCATCATCGATCTTTGATACGGGCTCATTGATAATTACGCCGGTCTTTTTCTGAAGAAGCTGCACCGCACTGCTTAGTGCAGTCAGGAACTCGGGCTTATCGGAGTCTACTGCGATCGGCATATATCGCGCTCCCGCTATCTCGGCCCAACGGCGCAGATATTCTGAATTTCCAGATATGTCCCAGATCATCAATTTGGGGCCGAGACGTGACTTCAGTTGATTAACCCGGGCTTCGATTAGGTCCAGGTTCCTCTTTTGGTAAAGTGTGCCCAGTTGCTGGAACCGCTCGTTGGGCGAGAGTCCCGATTGTTGAAGGGCGCGGTTGCGGAAATTCAATTCATCGTAGCGAGTATCTGTCTTCACTGTTGCGCTCAGATGCTGGAGCTTGGGGTCCCAAATTTCTGGGAGACCATCGGTGATCATGAGTACCAACTGAATCTCATTGAGATCTGTTCGCTCCAATATATGCTGGAACGGCTTTTCAAGATCCGTAACGTAACCAAAAGGGACTGCATCGAGTTCACTCAGCAGAGAATCAGAACTGGTCTCATGACCCACGATGCGATCAGAAAACACCTCAACCGCTTCATCGAAGCCGGCAAGAATAATTCGGTGAGCTCGTTCAAACGAGTTTACAAAGGTGACAAGATAAGTTCTTGCCGCAAATCGCGTGTCATAGGCACTCATGGACCCTGATTGATCGACCAATAAAAGGATTGTGCCGGCTGTTGAATTTACCGCCTGATCTTTTGGGTTCGAAGTAGGGCGAGAACAATGGCGGAAGGCCCCCCATAAGGAGAGCGCAACAACAGCAATACCGAAGTATTTGAATAATGACCTTATATTTTTCGCCATAAACCTTGATGGCTGCCGCAAATAGAAACGTCTTTAGTAAATTGAAAATTTTTTGCAGCTGGATCAACCGAATAGCCAAGCGTATTCAAGAAGGCTCTACCGGGAAACGAGTGGGTAGAGATCTAGCCGACCGCAATGAAAAAGTATTGCCGTCCGGTATTTTTCAAAATTCCGGTAGCCACGAGCATTCGATTTGATCATCTGAATTTTGGAGTTCATGCCCTCAGCAAC
>CAITVN010000159.1 GCA_903895855.1 Oligoflexia bacterium
GTTGCTGAGGGCATGAACTCCAAAATTCAGATGATCAAATCGAATGCTCGTGGCTACCGGAATTTTGAAAAATACCGGACGGCAATACTTTTTCATTGCGGTCGGCTAGATCTCTACCCACTCGTTTCCCGGTAGAGCCTTAATTTCTTCACAGTTTCCTTTCGAGTACAGTAAATACTCTGGTCTAATTGCCATCGAATTATTTCGATACTCACAATTGTCGGCTAGGCTGTAATAAAAATAAAGTTATTTTTGTAAATGTGTAATTACCAAGCGATTCTGACCGGCCGGGCAATTATGACCTCCAGCGTGGGCAGAAACAAAAAACTCGAAAAACCTAGAATCTGAAAAACCAAACAAAAGGATAAAATAAGAATTTTCATCATAGCTATCACCAGCATATTGGCATCATTTTGAAATTGCCCCCCCCCCGGCAGGTGATAACGTTTCAGCCTAAATAAATAACGAGCTACACGTTTTGCTTTCTGAGCCCCCAATTTCATGAAAGAATCGTAACGAGCGAGGTCTTGGCTGCGGCACACATTCGAAAAGCGATGAAAAACCCAAATCAAATCAACCCGCATCACTCTGTCAGTATCCTGACGTTTTCTCTACTCTCGCTCAGCTTAGTGACGGTAGTCGCGTCGTCCGCAGGCCTAGCTGAATCAGGTCACGACCAACCGACCCTCAAACCCAAAGACGACCTGACGGCAAAGTTCAGATTTGATGCACCCGAGGTAAATCCAAACGCCTTAGCCTCATGGCTTCAGACAAGTGTCTTCGCGTCGCACTCAAGTGAAGCACCGGCATGTCTCAGTCAAAAGGTCGCTACTGCCTTCGAAAAAAGAGGGGGCAGTTCTTGCACTCCCGAAATCTACGCTACTCAACTGCGTGCGATTGAAAAAGCGGCAGCCACTTTAAAGTCGATGGCAAACCAAGCGGCCCTCGCTGTCACCAGATCACCTTCACCAGAACAAGAGGCTTGCGTCTCAACGGTGAACGCAATCAATTCGGTTCCAAATCAGAAAAGTGCCTCAGCTTTTGATGACGCCTCGACACGCGTTAAGAATGGAACCCTGAATTTACCAGGTTTTAAACATGAGCTAAATAGCTATTCAAACGGGCAGGCATCGCAAATTATCAATTCTTTCTCGCAGCTTGAACTGCTCTGCAAAAACAAACCAGTTGTCCCAGACAATGTACCCATTACGCCAAACGATTTACTGATCTACAACTACCTTGCCAACCACAACTACAAATTTGAACCCGAGCTTCGCAGCCAAATTTGCGCAGATCACATTAGTCTTGAAGTCGCAAATCAGAAACTGCAAGACCAGGCGCTTTCGCTACTATTCGACACATTGAAATCGGGACAGTCACTCACCGACGCCCTGAGAAATTCTGTCATGACCCTAACTCTTTCGCCGTTTCCTGCAACGCTTAACACGGCCCGGGGGCAAGCCGATCACTACCTATCGAAAGCACTTCAGTGCCCACGCTCGCTGAGTCTCAGCGATTCAAAGTGCCTCTGCAGAACTTACACAGCGAAGCAAAAACTAGAGAAACTAAAGCAATCTGCGACCCAAGGCAAACACGACCAACTTGAGCAAATTCGCAACGATGCGAGACGCGATTACATAGACGCCATCAGCAATACCCGGCTTTCAAACGCACTTAAACAAACACTGATTCAGCGGGCACAGACCGATTTTCCGCGATTCGAAGTTGAGCAAGAGCTCAGCATTAATGCTGCCTACGTTCCGCCGACAGGGTCATCGAGTGAGTTTTTCAAGATTCATGCATCTACTTTAGAACTCCCAGATACTCAAATTCGATCTCTATTTTCGCACGAAATTGGACACTATTTTGAAACCTCACTTTATCGCCCAAGTGCCCAAAACCATCTTGAAACAGCCGATTTGGCTGTACTCAATTCATTTCGTGATTGTCTCGATTTGTCGTTGGCACATGGCGAGTTTGAGGTTGAACCACTTGAAGGAGTCTATGTTTCGTCAAAAGAAAATAAAGATCGCATTGTAAGTAAACGAGTCGAATTACTCGCAGACTATTTTACCCGCGGTTTGGGTAAACTAAAACGAGATGATCGAACCGAGGCACTGACCCACTTCTTTTGCGCAAAAGGCCCTCAAGTCATTGCTGACCAACTGGGTATCAACCTTGAAGAATTCAGAAAAGATCTGACAGGAGAGAGCACCAACTCAAGCGACTCGACGACGGGCGACCTTTTTGCTCGCGATTCGCACTCACGTCACAGCTGGCGGCGCCAAGTGCTCTTGCAAGGTACGGGTCTCGATACGAACACAACCTCTCGCGCCCATGGTCGCGTCGAGCCCACTCGATTGTGCGAGAATCAGCTTTTTCAATTCTAAAATCTGAACCGATCTGCAAAGGAAAGGAGGTTCAAACAGGGTCTACCGTCTATCTCTCAAACCGGGTGCCATTAAGACTGAACCCCGCCCCTCAGAGCACTCGCTCGGCTCATTTTTTAGCCAAAATTCGTCAACGGCTAGTCATTTACCGAGCGCCTCTATGACCGCTTCAACCCGAGCAATCCAAGACCGACAAAAATCGGCAAACTCAGAACCCAAAAGCTTTGGCTCGGTACGCTGAAGCTGCAACAAAAGATCTGAAAGTTCGCGAGCGAGAAGTGTTGCGTCTTTCTTGGTCGCCACCTCGCTCTGTACGTCTAACTGGACAAATTTTATTTGAACCTGCGCTATCACCTGAACCAGTAAGTTAGGAAACACCTCTGTTGCGCTTGAACGCTGATTGAGATCATCTAGTGCGGCAAGCGCCTCGGCAAATCGACTAGTTTTCTTCACTGGGGAATCACCTCTCCGCGAACTCGGTAGTATTCTTGAATTTCTGGAATCTGTTTTAGGTAATTCCATGACTCAGCATAGTGAGAAGAATTTGGGTTTATTTGACCGGCGTAACCGCGCGGAATTTGTTCATGGTACTCCCAAAGAGGAGTCATCAATTCCCCACCGTCTATCGCCTGGCGGGCCACGCCAGCCCCTGCAAGGATGGGTGAATCCGCTGCCGTTGCGTTAGCAAACCAAATTTTTCCCAGGGAATCTTTGCAAACTGTGTATTCAATTTTTCCATCTCTTGAACGAAAAACCATCGCATCAACTTCACCTGCTGTCGCAGTTCGCATTTTAAATTCATTCACAGGTCCCGCCTTAAAGTCAGGCCGACTTTCGGGCCTTGCAATTTTAACTTGCTCAGGTTGCAACATTTCGTGCCCACCAGCCCTGAGCTTCTTTCCTATGGGTGGTTCAAGAATCTTTTCAGTAGTAATTGCCTTATGAACACCGTTAGGGTCCTCAGCATATTCGAAGTATCCCTTGATATCGTGATTATTTCGAACAACTCCCGCATACACTTTTTCAGAAACACCCTCGACTATTTTTGACGTCGCAATTTTTTGCTGTAAATGCTTTTGAAGTGCAGACGGAAGCTCTAATGTGTATTCTCCCGCCCCTTTGTCAAACCCAGGCAAACCTGCGAACCCGCCTTTGTTTCTTGCCGGCATCAAGCGAAACGTGCCCTGAGAATTTGAGCGATAAAACAGTTGAGTGCTTTTTTGCCCGTTCACATCAACAACCGCAACCACACCAATACGCCCGTCACCCATGTCGAATGGTTGCCCGAGTGAGTATTTTGCTCCTTGAACTTGAATTTGTTCGTGAGGTAATAAGCCATGCGCCTCGAGTGCAGCAACATTAGCTTTCTTATCAACGCCCGGATGCGACGATTCTGTCATCAGATCTTTTTGGGCTTTTGCCGAAATCTGAACGACTGAGGGCTCAACCTCTGCCACTCTTCGGCTCGCTGCAGGCCGACTTACCTGGGCAGCCGGCTGCATATTTGGAGGCACTTGGGGCGCCGGCCTCGCCACCACTGGCGTAGCCTGTCGAACATTTGATTTTTGGGCCAGCTTTTGAAAAGGATCTTCTACCCAATCAGGCTTCCATTGATCACCACGAATATCAGCAACAACCCGGCCATCGGGTCTGACTAATTGAAGTCCGTTCTGATCATTCTTTAATTTGCCATACCGCACATAGACCATGCCCGAATCGCCCAATGATTTTTCACCTTGAATTGGATAACCCGTCAACTTTTTTTGAGTCAGAGCTTGATTGAGTTCGGCGGCAATTTGAGCTGCCTGCTCTGGTGTATCTGGGTAGATGGTTACATACTTTCCTCGCTGCTCATGGACCATATGAGTTTCGTAAGAATCAGGGTTTTCAACTACTTTATGAGGCACATTGTATTTTCGAAGAATAGGTAAAACGGTGTCGGCAACCTCTATCGCATTATCGCGAGTCGCCGAGACATGAAGTTTAAAGCCTTGGCTTTCTTTGGGGTGTTGATCAGTCGATAAAAATATTTCACCGTTCTTTCGATATCCCATTTTTAAGAGATTTTCTTCAGTGTGAACCGGTGGCGCTTTGGGTGGCGGGAAAACCCGTTGCGCTCTCGGAGTCTCAGGTTCTACGACAGGCTTTTGAGGCCGTACTGCCACCGGCGACTTAACCTCAGGTACCTCGACTTCGTCGGTCTTGCCCTTTTTGGTAGCGGCGACAGGTTTTACTCTTGGAGATTTTGTTTCAACGGTGCCGGTTTGGGACATTGGCCCAGTGGGGAGTTTTACCAATTGAGCGCGCAGTGCCCCCGCACCTACTCCTGTCAAGATCGCCCTTGCAGAGTGGTTTTGCTTATAGGCTTCTATGCCCACATCAGACAGCTCTTCCATCGTAACTTCTTTGCCGTTGCCATGGGCCTCCCATGCGACTTCAGCCATAGCGCCACCCGCGCCGGCAACGCTATCGACCTCGTGACCAACCACAACGGCTGTACCTCGCCCTACCAATGCAACGACGGCCTCACTTGCGCCTGATGCCAGAACTTTTTTGGCGGCCGCTTCTCCGACAGCAGCAACCATTTTACCCGACCCGCCACCGAGTGCACCAGTTGCCGCACCGACTACCGCATGCCTTCCCACTTTTGCCCAATCAACTTCACCATCTAAAATCGCGCCTTGCGAGATCGTGTCAAGCGCATCCATTCCACCACCAACGGCTCCCGCCACTAATCCGCCAGACAGAATTCCGGCTCCAACAGTCAACGTGAGTTTTGAAGCATCCTTGACAAAGGTAAGCACTTCGACTGTTGTTTCTAATCGCTTAATTTGATTGAAGTGAGCCTCATTACGCTTGTGATCAATTGCGCGATAATCCTTCCACAATCCCTCGACTTGCTTGTACCTCGAATAGAGAACCCCCGGCTCCCCAGTAGCGGGTTGTAGCTGATTTTGAGCGAACGTTCTAATACGCTGCTGAAGCGCCAAGGTATCCTTGTACAGTTTAGTATCATCGTCACCGTCTCTTTTCAGCCCATCGAGATTTGTTTGCAAAAAATTGGCAATCAAAAGCGTTTCTTTTTCTAAGTTCCGAGACGCCGCTTGAACCGATCTTGGGCCTTCGGCAATGCTACCATAAAGCTTCACCGCTACTTCGTAGCCATTGATGTTCGACATGACATCAGAAAGAAAATTTGGAAACTTTTCTTTCATTTGGTTGAGTAGCTTCTCTTTCGATTTGGAACTCAGGTCGTGATTGTAAACAATTAAGTTAGCCACCTCGAGCGGATTAATGCTGCCTTCTTCGATACGAGAAAAAATTTGGGTTACTGCCTTTTCTAATAGCCTTTCTTTTTGCTGAGCTAGTTCTTCAGCACACCGTAGGGGTTGCCCCACTGTACGGTCCAGGTACTTCATTCCTTGATCGACCGCCTCAACCGCATGATGGTAAGCAGACTTCGCGTGGGTGACCGTAGCCTCAGTGAATTCAGTAATTTTGCCAGTTACTTTATAGACAAGCTCTCGGCCGCCAACCTGCTTCTCTAACTCGGCCACCTGTTTTTCGCGGTCTTTAATCAGCTGTATATCCTTGTGTCTCTGCGCCTTCAATTCAGGAACTAAATCGAATCGTTTTAATTGTACCGACGAAATGTACTTGAGATTGCTCTTTGCAAACCTCAACTTCATCTTAAACTTGAGCAGATCTTTCGGCGTCAGCGAACCGACCGGCGTTTTGACATAAGTATCTAACCGCTTCAAAAAGGCGTCGAAACCACTTTGAGCGTTGCTAAATCGAGCTTGTAGTTCGTCTCGCGACAAACAAACCCATTCAGTGCCACGGCCGCTCGAGGTTTCGCACCGTTTTCCGGTGGTATATGCAGTGAGATTTTCTCCGCAACTGACTGCAGTCACCGAGCAATTCGTGAGATCGCCAGTATCGTCGCCTTCAGCATGTGCCGAAAAATTCGCGACGATGAACAGTAAAACAGAAAGTAAGTATACCCAAACAACTCGAGTGAGACGCAAACGTAAATGCAGAGTGTGTTTAGTGCGACCACTTTGCTGATTTAAGAAATTTTTTAACCTGGCCAATTATATAAAACCCCAGAGCCTAGTTTACCGATAGGGCAAGACCGTGACAATGGGTCATCAATGACCTACCGGGAGGTCGAATTGCTTCATATTAAATGCCGGTGAATATAACGACTAGGGATATGACAATCATCCCCGTTGACTCATAAGCCAGGCCGGTGAAGTGTTGATTTTACTAAGAATTAACAATTTTACCGAAGGAGGCACGATGAGCAA
>CAITVN010000160.1 GCA_903895855.1 Oligoflexia bacterium
GTTGCTGAGGGCATGAACTCCAAAATTCAGATGATCAAATCGAATGCTCGTGGCTACCGGAATTTTGAAAAATACCGGACGGCAATACTTTTTCATTGCGGTCGGCTAGATCTCTACCCACTCGTTTCCCGGTAGAGCCTCAAAAGTAATGCGGTTTTCTTCTCGAAACTTATAGCCATAATTAGCCTCCGCTAAGTAAGCTATCCGGTCGTTGAATTACCCTCAACAGTGCTAGATGGAGTGGATACCTCGAGAACATGAAATCAAGGGTTCGAGGACTTCCAAAAACATTGGATTCGACTGTAGAAACAGCCGACTATCTCGCCTTTGAGCCCGGAAATAGTGCCGAAGAAGCGATGCTGTACGGCTCGGGATGCGAAAACGATAACAAGAAGTCTCAGTTTGGACCCAAACAGTACACCCGAGGTGAAGATCAAGCACCACTGATCTGTCTCCATCCAGACCTACGAATGGACGCAATATACAAGAGAAAGGCGCAGATTGAAGCTGAGATTTTGGATATTGACCAACTCTCCAAACGCCTCAAACTCGAAACATCTAAAGAGTCAACGCCTAAGGCGTCTGAGCCGACTTGTCCAATGAGCGGTTCTGAACTTGACCAGGTCGCTGACCGACTGTTGGATGGAAAAATGAAGGAGACAGTACGAAAACTCGCATCGATTGAGTACATTCGAGAAGAGCGCGCGCACCTAGAAACTGAGCTCAACGACTTACATAAAAAAGTAGCGTGTATTACAAAATTTGTTGAAAGGGTAAAATGGGCTACGGATGTAGAAAAAAGCTGGAATCCAAAGATTACCCGCATTCTCTTAAGGGCTGCCCCAACGCCCCCTGACTCCAGTCGCAATCGACCAGAGGTGATCGCTTGGCCTCCCGGTGGAACCCTGACTGCGATCGTCACAATATCACAAGGGTGCGAGGGAGAAACCACTCCTTCAGTAGAAACTACGAATGATTTTGTTGAATCCATTCTTCGAGATCCCCGACCTCAAGAAGGGCTAGAAAAAACAGCGACCCGTTTTAAGCCCATGGCTCCACCAGAGAACAACAAGGGCCGAAACCGATGGGTAAATGTAACCGAAACATCAAGGGTGGCAGAGATTCGAACCCTGCGGGTGGCGCCCGACAAGTCGACTCAAAAACGGCCAAAGCTGCCTGAATTCGCAGACATCAGTGGAAAAATCAACAAGTACCCGAAACTGACTGCCTACAGAGACAACCTCGCGCATTACGGAGTCCAGATTTCCGGTCTGGTGGTTAAACTAGACTCTAACCAGCGTTACCCAATGCGTGAGGTACAACAGTGCGTGAAGGACTTTGAAGGATTCGGTGCTGTGCCAGATCGCTGTTTGCCGATGGCAAATCTATTTGAAAAACTCGTAAAAGATGATCAATTTAATACGTTCTCGGTCTTTATCTGGGCATTGAGCGACGTCTCTGAGAACCTAATCAACGAGCGACAATACTTGAATTTAGACAAAGGCACAGAGCTGAGTAAGAACCAAAAAATTGTCGTCTATAACGGTGAGACGAACGAATACGAATCGGTCGAATTGGGCACACTCGGAGTAAAAGATTGCATACGCAGTACCTCAGCCAATTGCGTGATCGAATGCGCCTCAGGAGTTTATAATATACCTGGAAACTACAAAACCACCTCAGCCATTGGGCAAAGGTAATGATTTCAATAAGCCGCGTAGCCGGTTCTCACTTGCCCCAAATCGAAGCCTGTTCGATGTCAGCAATTGTTCGAAGTCGCTCGGCTTCAATCTCAGCTTCGGTTTTTGCGGCGCCACGACCTGAGGTATCGCCCAGTTCTTCGGCCCAAACCACCAAGAGCCGATCCAGCCAAGATAACCCATGATCTTTGAGAGCGAGAAATAGGCCTGATCGTCTGAAATAGAAATCAGACAGCCGCACCACCATCTCGCGACGAATGGCCATTCGCAGTTGGTCTTCGATGAATTCAAAACCCTTCGGTCCGCTTTCACCTTTGCGCTTCTGATCGACTTCTACCATTTCAAAAAACGCACTGCCGTAGCGAATGAGAAGCTGGTCAGTAATGTGTAGGCCCAACTTCTGCGATCTCGTCCGCATGTCATCTAAATACTCAGGCGACACCAAAGGGTTCACCGGCGTCTTCGTGTTCGACCTACCCAAGTTTTTCGGAAATTCACCCAAATTGCCATCTTTCAACCGTGACTTCCAGGTGTGCAGCGCGTGGTCAACGACCTCTTTAGCCATCGTTCGGTGTGTCGTGTATTTACCACCTGCTACAAAAACAACGCCCCCAGGACCCATTTCAATGTGGTGCTCGCGACTCACCTTTTGTAAAACCGTTTTCTTATCTGAATTCGCAGCCCCCATGAGTGGGCGAACGCCAACATAGGTACTGATGATGTCATCGCGAGTCAGCTTCAAGCTAGGAAAATACTGTGTGAGAAGCGCCATCAGGTAATCAACCTCAGCGCTTTCGACTGTGATCAGGTCAGGATTTTCAGGCGAAGGTCCATCAGTAGTGCCCACGATCACTACTCCACCGCCGATATCGGGGCGTGGAATAGCAAATGAAATTCTCAAGTCTTCGTTATTGCTCATCACGAAAGCGCCCGGAATATTCAATCTATCAAGAGAAAACACCAGATGAACGCCCTTTGATGGGTTAATCCACTTACCCCATGACTGAGAAACCAAACGGCCCAACTGGTCGGTCCAGGGCCCTACACACGACACGACTTGCTTGGCTTTAATTATCAACTCACCTTGACCCGGCTTTTTTTCTTGATCGCGAACTCGAAACCCGGTCACAAACTCACCATCCCAAACAGGTGCGACCGCTTCGACATAATTAGCCACCACGGCACCCAGTTCGGTTGCGCTTCTCAGAGTCTCGATTGCTAAAACGTCGTCCCACATTGAAGCATCAAAATACTGAAAACCACCCTTGAGATTCTTGTTTTCAATCGCCGGAAACTCGGCCAGCAGCTGGGCCTTGTTCAAACGTTTGTGAACTCCGGGCGTTCGCATGAGTGACAGAGTATCGTAAAGCCAAAGCCCCGCAGACAGTAGCGACATGCCTCGCTTGTCGGTTGAGTAAACGGGCATGAAAAATTTCAATGGCCTCACTAAATGGGGAACCGTTTTTAGTAAGAACGTTCGCTCGCGAAGAGCCTCGAACACGAGTGAGAGTTCAAAATTTTGCAGGTAGCGTAACCCACCGTGTATCAGCTTTGAACTGCGTGACGAGGTACCAAAAGCAAAATCTGATCTCTCAATCAGGGCCACCTTCAAACCACGACTAGCGGCATCTCTTGCAACGGCTGCGCCAGTAATGCCGCCACCAATAATGAGCAAATCAAAAACATCGCTAGCTAGCCTGCTCAGATTTTGAGTTCGAGTGCGATACGAAAACTCGCCCGAAGTCATGATCGAACGCTGATTCCTAATTCAGCCAACTGCTCTGGGCTCACTCGAGAAGGCGACTCTGACATAAGACAGGTTCCTTTCTGGGTTTTCGGAAAAGCCATCACATCGCGAATGGGCCCCACACCACACAAAAGTGCAGCCAAACGGTCGACACCAAATGCGATGCCGCCGTGCGGAGGCGTGCCATACTGAAGGGCTTCTAAGAAAAACCCGAATTTTTCTTTGGCCTCTTCGGGGGTTAAACCCAACAATTTAAACATCGCGCCTTGCACATCTGAACGATAGATTCTGAGACTTCCGCCACCAATTTCAACGCCATTCAACACCAAGTCGTATGCCGAAGCTTCGATCGCTTCAAGATTCTGACCAGCAATGAAATCGTCAAAAAACTCAGGTCTTGGTGCTGTGAACGGATGGTGACACGCGAAATAACGATTTTCTTTGTCATCAAACTCAAGCAACGGAAAATTCACTACCCACAAGAACGCCGGATCACCTTCGCCGTGCTTCGGTATCATGCCCAGTTTTGCGCCTACATTCAGTCTGATAGAACCCAACGCATCGTAAACGACTTTTTTCTTAGAGTCGGCCACACAAAGAACCAGGTCACCGGGGTTTAAAGATAGTTTGGCTTTCAGTGCTTGAATTTCTTCAGGCGTGAAAAACTTAGCAGCCGGCGACTGCAACTCGCCGGTGGCCTGAACTTTCATCCAAAGCAAACCCTTCGCGCCGTACTGAGCACCAACGGCTTGCAGGTCATCGAGGTCTTTGCGAGAAAACTTCTCAGCTTGACCACCCACTACGATTGCAGAAATACCGCCAGATTTGCCCCTTGAATTTGAAGCGAGCGCGCCTTGAAACACTTGAAACTGACTCTTTGAAAACACATCTGAAATATCGTTAAGCTCAAGACCAAAGCGCACATCAGGCTTGTCGCTGCCATAGCGACTCATTGCCTCGGCGTACCGCATTTTTTTAAATGGGGTCTGAATCGTCACGCCTAGAATTTCTTTCCAGAGTTTCGAAACCATATTTTCTAAAATCGGAAAAAACGCTTCTTCATCTAAGAATGACACTTCGATATCAATTTGAGAAAACTCTGGCTGACGATCAGCCCGTAAATCTTCATCACGAAAACAGCGCGCAATTTGATAGTACCGATCCATACCACTCACCATCAATAACTGCTTCAAGGTTTGCGGTGACTGCGGCAACGCGTAGAAAGTGCCGGGATTTAAGCGCGAAGGCACAATAAAATCTCTCGCACCCTCGGGCGTTGATTTGTAAAGTATGGGCGTTTCTACTTCGACGAATTGATTTTGATCTAGGTGATTTCTCACGATTGAAAGCATGCGATGACGAATCAGTAAATTTCGCTGAAGGTTCGGGCGTCGCAAATCTAGGTAACGGTATTTTAGGCGAATCGTCTCAGCCACATCAACGTCTTCTTCGATCGCAAAGGGTGGCGTTTCTGCTTTTGATAAAATCTCTAAATCACTACAAATCACTTCGATAGCACCGGTCGCCATCTTCGCGTTTGCCATTCCCTCTGGCCTAGCACGCACTTTGCCACGGCACCAAAGTACCGTTTCTGAACGTAGAGTACCCGCACGGTCAAAAACTTCTTTCAAATAAGCATCACTGCCCACTGAGGCAGGATTGAAAACAATTTGACTGATTCCATAACGATCGCGAAGGTCAATGAATACGAGCCCACCGTGATCTCGGCGCTTACCCACCCAACCGCAAAGAGTCACTTCTTGATCGAGGTTTTCTTTGCGAAGTTCTCCGCACGTATGAGATCTCACTGTTCGTTTAGCCTTAGGTTGTGTTTTCGCTGTTGTCATATTCTCAATTTAGCGCAAAATGGACCCGAACGAGTACTGGAAAATCACGGTTACCTATGAAACTTCGAGTCTTATCGTATAATATCCACAAAGGCTTCAGCGTAGGAAATTTGGCGTTCGTGTTAAACCAAATCAAAACCTGCATTCGCGAGTCTGGGGCTGACATCGTCTGCCTACAAGAAGTCTTGGGTGAACACTCGACTCATGAGAAAACGATAGAGGGCTGGCCAGTCGAATCGCAGTTTGAGTTTCTCGCCGACTCGGTTTGGCCCCATTTTGCCTATGGCAAGAATGCAGTTTACGAAGAGGGCCACCACGGCAACGCGATTCTAAGTCGTTTTCCGATCGTCTCGTTCGAAAATCTAGACATTTCAACTAACCGATTTGAAAAAAGGGGTTGCCTTCACGCCGTGGTCGACTGTGAAGCTCAGCCGATACACGTCATGAACATTCACCTGAATCTATTTGAACGAGGCCGGCGAAAACAATTTGCTCGGATTGCTGAGAGAATTAAGACAGGTATTCCATTGAATGAGCCGGTGATTCTGGCCGGTGACTTCAATGATTGGCGAGAAAGAGCTAGCCAATCACTTGAGGTAGACGCTGGACTTAAAGAGGCATTTATGACTCTCTACGGCAAACACCCAAAGACCTTTCCGAGTCTTTTTCCGGTGCTACACTTAGACCGTCTCTACTTGAGACAGTTGACCCCGATTTGGGGTGAGGTTTTAGGAGGCCCCCCCTGGAATCAACTTTCTGACCACTCTGCGATTCTAGCTGAGCTCACCCTCGAGACTTGATGAAGGCCTCAAGTTCTTTTTTCTCTTCTTTTTTTCGTTTGACTGAGGCCGGCACCCTTCCGGTGAAACTGGGTTGGGCCCCATTAACCGACGGTACGAACCAACGGTAGAACTTGGTTAACCCTGATGCCTCTGAAGACTTCTTAGACTCATTTTTTGCGCCGTTCACGCCTTCAAGTTTACCGTCTTTAGTTGGCTCAGAAGTTCCCTCAGGCTGCTCAGAATCGTCGAGCACTGATTTCTCTTTTTCGAGGCCAACTGGGTCTAAAGATAAATCTGCTTTTTCTTCTGCGTCTTGCCCCTCCAGTTCGTTAGCATCGAGATCGTCACCCGACTCAGGATTCTCTAATTCTGGCACTAACTCATCATCAGAGTCTGCTCCACCGATACAACCGGGCTTACCAGGAGCTTGCCCCACACGAATATGAAAATGATTTTTATGACCCTTGACGTGCTGAATGAAGGGCCTCACCTCGCCCCAAAAACTATCTCCCCTGGCAACTTTAGCAAGCTTGCCAATCCATTTCTTATCTAAGAAAACTGTCTTCACACAGCTAACCGGATTTTGAAAAACTTGTTTTAAAAACCACCAATTCACTTCAGGGTCAAAAGAAGCGTGAAATTTTTCTGGTGACGACCTACCCGACTTTGCCACTAGAAAGGTGAGATCAACATCGCGACCACTCGTGTGTGAGGCGTGAGCCCGCCTTCCACTCATTCCGGTCACACAGCCTCCGCGAGGTGTCGAAAGGTCTCCGAGCATGATCTGAACACCTGTGTATTGTGGAGCTGGGTATTTCGATCGAACCTGACGCCCCACATATTCGAGCACTCCAACTAACTGATTGGTCCCAAAATTGAGACAACGATTTGGATTCTTAACCACCAGCCGATTCAGCTCAGTGCCAATGACAGGCTTACCCCAAGCGAGAAATCCATCGCCTTTTGCGCAATACGATTGCCTTCCGGAAACTGACGAGTTCTCAATAGCCGAAAGCACATCCAATTTTCCGAGCTTCACTTCTTGCTCGTAATCTAGCTGTTCTGATGTTCGGTACGAACAATAAGAACTGCGTTCTGGGGGTGGCTGCAAACAAGAGCGCCCCCGCGCTCGGCGTTTTTTCTTTTTCGTTTTGACATAGGTAATCGGCGCTTTTTTCGAGCAGCATTGGGGCGCAATTAATTTGAAATCAGGATTCCATTCAGCGCAAAAATCAATTGAAAGACCCGTCTCTCGATCAACACCTATTGAGGACTGAGGTGACTGTAAAAACTGATCTTGCGGAAAAGTGATTTCAGTCGTCTTCTGCAGGTCTGCTGACGCATTTGAGCGCAGCCAAACACCGCTCGTTAGGGCAAACCCCATGAACAAAGACAAAGCAAAGACACTGACCTGCTGAAAACCTAATTTACTTAACAAATTCCCTCACATAATAAACTAGCCTGACCCCTTAAGTCACTCACCAATTCTGCCCAATAACGGTCTGTCGTAAATTGAGGAAATGCGTTAGGAAAAGCCGGATCATCCCAACGTTTCGCAATCCACGCCGCAAAATGAACCCATCGCAACGCTCGTAACACTTCTACCGCCTTCAGACTCGAGCGATCAAATCGTCTCATTTCTTCGTATCCTGATAACATCCACTGCATTCTTCTCAACGACTCTTCATCTCGACCGCCCGCCAACAACCACAAATCTTGCACGGGAGGCCCCATTAACATATCGTCAAAATCCAGAAAAAAAGCTCCTTTTTCACCATAAAGAAGATTTCCTCGATGGCAATCGCCATGAATACGAATCACTTCTAATGGCTTTAAAATCTCGTCACCTTTTTGACAGATCTCGACCACCAAACGTTCTAATTCTGAACGGTACTCAAGCGGAACCCACTCGGTCGAAAGCAAATAATCTAAGTTCTGGTAGCCATAGGTGTCAACACTCAACTGAATTCGATTTGACGCTTGCCGCCTCGACCCCACCGCATGAATTCGAGCTAGCAACCGTCCAATGCGCATCGACTGTTCTTGGTCGAGTTCATCAGGAGAACGCCCACCTTGCTTCGGAAACAGAGCAACTAAGATTCCGTCTTGATGCCGATTGGCTTCAGTACTATGAATTCGAAGCAATGTTTCAACCTCTACCGACTCACCGTCGCCTCGCATCGGAAGCGGAATCGGGGCAATGACCGGAATTTCATCAGCCTGAAGTTCGAGTAAAAAATCATGTTCATCACGAATTTGCTCTTCTGACCACCTTCCCGGTCGATAGAATTTAACCACCCGCCGAAACTTTGCGCCCGTCACTGCATCTTCTAATTCAACTTCGTACACACGATTTTCATAGCTCCCCAAAGCAATGCAATAACCGGTGCTAATACCACCCCAGGCTTCAACAGCATCAAGAACCACATCAGGGGTCAGTTCAAAAAAGAATTGAGTTTGCTCATCGCCCCAAGCTGAATGAGAAATGATACCCGAATGAGTGCGCTCAGATTGAACTGACTCAAACTGAGCACCCTTCGGGCGATTACCGCCTTGATGAAGGTCTAACTCATCATCGTCTTCAGCCTGGCGATTGCCGTCGGCGTCAGATTCACTTTTTTCATTTCTTATTTTTTCAAAAAGGTCATCGATCGGTGAATGAAGCTTCTTGTCGCGATTGCAGTCTTTACAAGCGGGTACCACATTGTCTTTAGCACTGACGCCGCCGCGAGCTAGAGGCACCACATGGTCCATCGTGAGCTCTGCAGGTTTAAACTGACGGCCGCAATAATGACAAACCCCCGAAGAAACCAATTGCTTCCACCAACCTGAATTTTTTAGCTCTCGTCCGATTGAGCGTTCTTTCTTGATTCGCGCTTCGTCAACGTGGTGAGACTCTAGCGCGTAAAAAGGAGTCTGTGGTGGCTTCTTATGTTTCGACATACCAATCAATTCCAATATTTTGGCAAATGCTCAACTAGTGTCAGAGGCGCTAGTTGCCTCTAATCTCAGCGATCAACGCCTGATAAAGCATCATCAAATCGGCATTCGTTCTTCTCATGCGAACCATGACCGCCTGTGCAATCTTTTGTAACACCTGAACCCCCAGATGGGGAAATTTTTTGCAAAATAATTCAAAATGAACCTGATCAAGAACCAACGTTCGCGAATCGACCTCAGCGCGAAGGGTTGCCGAACGCATGTCAGAATCTAACAAACCGCCCTCGCCAAAAAAATGCTGACTCTTGGGATCTGCCACCGCAACTTCAAATTCTTCACCCTCTAAGGTCTTTTTGTAAATTCCGATTTTACCACGAGTGAGAATAAACAGCTCAGTTCCGGGCTCACCCTCGCGAAAAATGACTTTTCCAGAATCAAAGTTACGCTCTTCAACTAACGACGCCAAAAAATTCAATCCTTCTAAATCATGCTTAAGGGCTTCAAAAAGCGGTACATCGGCCAAAGCCGACATTCGACGAGCCAACAAAGTAGACTGATCACCGACTGAATTGACTGACATCTATGCCGCCTCACTTTCTCCGCCCGACTGATCGCCTTTGGGCCGTTTTCGGGTGTTGTTTTCTCGCTTTTCGTTCAATCCTTGAATCTTAGTCATTCGCTTGAGAAAGCTATCGCTCACCTCTTCATTTTGATCAACTTGACTGACCTCATGATTACTGTGCTCTATCACAATAGCCATCATACCTTCTTGAATGAGGTAATTTCTCGGGGGATTAAACACAGGGAGATTACACTGAATCTGTTTAACTAATTTCAAATTTTCAACCAAGGTCTTCATGTCTGGTGTTTTTTGCGCCCGAGAAAGTGCCACTTCTTTGATACGATGCTGATTGCCCGTGTTTTCTAAAATGCCAATCACCTGAATGTCTGGGTTATTTTTTTCGTAAGCATCTTTAAACGTGGGGTAATCGATTCTCAAATACTCTTCAGGCACCGCATGAGTCGTAATCACCGAACTGGTCTTCGGATCTAACAGGTCTAAAATGATGTTTGAAATGCCGACACCGCGTGAGGCATTTCCCAAAATCAGGCGGCTGTACTCGCGGGTATAGATGATTTCAGCGACATGAGCGAGGCGTAGGTATTGATCCATTTTGGGGTCGAGCACCTCAGCGGCCACCAAAGTGTGTCTTGCAATGTGACTCAAAGTCATGGCGGTCATTATGGTTTTGGCATCGATTTCGGTTGGGGTCAGCGGCTGCCCATTAGGGCCCGGCGCTTTGTCAGCTAACAGCATCACTTTTCGCGCTTTTGCAGGCGCGGCCTTTCGTAAGGTCACTTCAGACGAGTAATCGCCGAAAATAAATTGAACCCCGCGAAGCCTAGGATGATCAAGAACCGGCCCCGCTAGCGCAGGCGAAATGTTCGCGATGATAACCATCTGATCAGGCTCTAGCTCGTCGTTGCAGTCGAGAATGTGCAGCAAGAGTTTATCCATGTCTTCTTTCCAGCCGCACAAGATAAAGTGGTCATGCAAGGTATCTGTGTCCACACGCATTCTCCCCATTCCAAAAGTTTGTTCTAAAAAGTAACTCGAAATTCTCGCCGTCATGATTCCGACGGTTCCCACTCCGCAAAGCATCAAAAAGCCACCTAAAATTTTGCCTTCAACCGTCTGAGGAATCAGATCGCCATACCCCACGGTCAGCATGGTGACTAACCCCCACCAAAGGGCATCACCATAAGATCGAAACTTCGAAGTCGGATCTATCGATTCAATTCGATACACAAACGCGGGGACCGTCAACCAAATGACAGTAAAGAACGTAAAGACCAATGACAGTGGCTTTTTTGACCAATAGGCAACGGTCGAGTGCCCCTTCTTTCTCAGATCTTTGCGAAGCTTCTTCAATGACGAAAGATGATGTCCCGACTTAGGGGTAGCCATACTAATGAGGTATCGGCACAAAAGGCAGAAAAACTGAGGCAACAGGCCTCGGAGAAATGTGCGCCATTTTTTTGACCAGATACAGAAATTAAGGTTCTGACCAGATGTCGGAGGTGAGCCCGGGGTGCCAGCTACGCGAGACAGAAATCCCGTATTACAGAACTGAAGCAGAATAGTGGTTTTCAGAACAGAAATCATTTTTCTGTTTCAGAACTATTCACCGGTTATTTTTTTGTTGACGATTTTTGAAGGCATCTCGCAGCCATTATAGGCTGCAATTTTGATCATCCTGTCGTTTTCAAACTCCAAACACTTTAGTCGTGTCACCTTGCCTGTTTACGTACGTCTAAAGGCCACTCAAAAACCAGAGTCACTTTTCTTGAAAAATGCCTTCTAAAAACCTGTGGTATGAGGTCATTTTTTGGCTTCAAAAGCACTGAATTCAGACCAGCTACTGCTGTTCTTAAAGTTGGGTTACTCAAGTTTGTTCGAATTTGTGACAAAAGAATTGGGATTAAGCGAGAGCGCGGCCCAAAGGCGAATTCAATGCATGCGCCTCATGCAAGATTTGCCAGAGACTCGGCAAGCCTATGAACAAGGCTCGCTGTCGCTGAGTAATGCCGCAAAACTTCAGTCGCATTTTCAGGCTATCAA
>CAITVN010000161.1 GCA_903895855.1 Oligoflexia bacterium
AGTCATTTTTTTTTCAGAAGCCCAGGCTTTAACAGGCCGCCAGGTCTGAGACAGCCCAAAGTAATTTACATACAAAAACGCGCCAGATAACTGCTGCGTTTCGAGCCATGAAAAATCGGGGAGCAAATCGGGACTCAAAGGATAATACTGCACTTTCAAACCACCCTGACTCAAAGCTACCGAAACAACATCGCAAATGAGTGCGGGCACCCAAACCGTATTCACCCCTCGACTCTTTAAATCCTGAGCGGCAAGATAAAGCCCCTCTCTCGCAAGGCCCACCAGAATTACCCCTGGCTGAACCAGAGCCTGAGAAAACCGGCCCCAGCCAAATTGAAAAAAATATCTCATAAAAAAAGGATTTCTTTCAACAATCCTCATTTGACCCCAAGTCTTTTTTGTTTCGCCCCTGCCTCACCACTTCCAGCACCGCCTTCTCAACGTTCTTCGTTGGCTCACCTTCGAAAGTCGAGAATTTTGAAGCAAAAGCATTGTCTTCAACATCTTTCCAGTCAAAATCCCCACTTTCTAAAAACCGCCTCAATGTCGCAATAAATTTTTCACTCGAATCACAAACCACCGCTCGCCTATTCAATAACTCCGAAGCGATAGGTGTTAATTTATTCACAGGTCCCTGATCAAGAACCAGGAGCTGACTTCCGGTCAAAACGACCTCATTCAATAGCGTGTAAGTCTTATCCAAAAGTATTAAATCAGCCGAATAATTTTCCAAGACTTGCAGAAAATTCAATTCGCGCTCAACTCTTAAACACGAATTACTTTTCTCCAATACGCTTCGAATCGGATGCCTCTCAAATTGATCTGGAACAAACTGAACCACGCACTCCAGAGGAAAAAAGCGCTCCAAAAGCTCTACTACCTGTTTTTGAAACTCAAAAGTGGTCACATGCGAAATACAGGGATAGGCCATAGTAAAAAAACTAGTAGAACTCGAAGAAAGTGGGAATAATATTTTTGTACGCTTCCGACGATCAATATTCTTTTTCCCAATCCGATGGGGGTCAATAATTACAGCGCCGGTTGGCACAAACGTGGGATAAACCTTCCGCGGCAATTTCGAAATATATCGATCACTAAAACCATAGGTCAGATAAACATCGGAAGCTTTATAATCAAGCTCCCAGTACTTATCGTCATCAGCATGAACGCCATACCCGCCCCCATGCTGACTGCCTACTCGGGGGATCCCCTGTCGTTGAGCAAAATAATTGGCGAAAGCCAAACTGCTTTCGACGGGAGGAAGTCCCCAGGCAACCGCACTCAGCCCGTGACTCCGATGAAACCGCTTAACTTGAGACCATGCACTTAGGATTTCATCAACCTGGGAATCGAGTAGATTTTTCACCAAGGGCTCAACAAATTGACTAAACTTCATCCCAAAACATGCAAACGGATCCGACGGAACTTCGACATCAAGTTGCCAGGCAAACGACCCAGAACGATCGGCCGCATCAGCCGAACTGAGGTAGAAGAGATTACATTTCAACGCAATAGAAAAGGATTTCTCAATCTCGCGAAGATTATAGGGGGAACCCAGCATTAGCAGATTCGGAAGCCCCGGAATTGCGGGTCTCGCCCTCTGAAGAAACGTCTTCGCTTTATCTTTCACCCTTCTCATGAATGGACGCCCAGTCTGAACAGCCGATTCGTTACAACTTCCTGTTCTTTCTACTCCTTCGATGCTTTGATCCCCTTGAACGAGCCGCAGCTGACGTGAAGACGCCCAAGAGACCAAGAGATTCAGTGCGAGGTCCCCCGGAAAAAAGAACCCCTTCTTGTTGTTGTACCAATACTGCTTCTTAGATTCAGAGAGTGCGAAACAAACGACAGATTGTGCCTCTATTTTATTCTGAATCCGATTAAGGCCACCCAAAAATCGATGACAATTCACCGCAAGACTTCGAAACAAATAGCTCAGGAAATGACCAAAAAAATCAATGTCACTCTCTTGAAACAATTCGGAAATGAGGTCGGCATTTCGCTGATTGAGGGCTTCATAATATCTCTCACAAAAGCGCCAAACTTCTTTCGCTCTCAGATGAATTTCGGGTTCTTCTTCTAACGATTCAACAAAATAACAAGAGTACCCCTTAGCGATGAGATGAGAATAGAGAGCAATATCAGTAGTAACTACGGGGGATGAAGGAAGAAGTCCCCTGGTTTCCGCAGAAGCGAGCAGTGTTTGATTTTCAATGAAAACCAGCGTTCTTGGTCCAAGAATAGAATCCGAAACGGCTTGCATATTTTAAGACGACACTACCCTCTCGATCTCAAAGACCGCAATCTTAAAGATTGATTTTGTTTCAGTTTTCTGGACAAGCTTCTTTAAGATAATCATGAAAAATCTCCATCAAACAGGCTGGTTTAAAATCCCATTCACACAATTTTCTCATCTCGACCCGCTCCACTTTCCCCGCTCCGAATTCTACCCAGCTTTTTACAATATTTTCTTTAAAACGTATAAGGGTTGGAGTGAAATCGACCCTAATTGGCTGGCTGCCGGCCTTTTCATTCAAGAAGACGGACTTACCGAAATGGGGTCTTATTTTATCAAAGGAATCGGGCAAAATGCACAAAACTCAGCAACTCAACCCTAAAGAGTTCCTCTGGAGCCTACTTTTTCTAGCTTTCGTATTGTTCACAAACGTTTGGCTCCCCTGGGATACCGCTATAGAATACATGCTTAAACAAGACGTTGCGCCCTACGTGAGCATCACCCAGGCTGCTCCAGACTTCCCGGTCGA
>CAITVN010000162.1 GCA_903895855.1 Oligoflexia bacterium
TATTGTACTTGAAAGCACCATTTCTGCCAATGGCATGAAGGCCGACCACTGAATCAACATGCAATTGAATGATTTCAAGCGGCTTCATGAACCCGGTTTGATAAACCGGATAACTCTTGGGCACCTTGACGATGTGAGACTGTAACACCTGACTACCTTGCGGTAAGAGCGAAATGCGCGAGAGTTCAGATTCAGCTCTCGAACTGATGGCTTTGTCGGTCTCAGTCCAAATAGTGTCTTTGTCAAAACACCAATACTCCATACAAAGAATCGTTGCTTTCGACTGCCCATAAAGAGTGGGGCACCAGTTTCTAAAGTTCGTGATTCGACCATGCTGAACCTCGGGCGAATGAACGTAAATCCAATTATCAGGAAACAACTGGTCGCCAGACACTTCTAAGTACACTAGAATCGTGTTTCTAAAATAAAGCTCTTCAGTTGCCGCCACAACAGCCGATGGCACATTGGGCAATTGCTTCACCATTGTCGTCAAAGGCATGGTCGAAATCACCGCATCAGACGGTATTTTTTTGCCATCAACGAGTTCAATTCCAACCGCTCTATCGACTCCCTGAGCTGTTCCTTGGGCTACTCGGTGGGTTTCAGTTAACACCGACTTGACTGGGCTACTTAAATGTATCGTTCCACCCAGTTTTTCGATTTTCGCCGCTAATTTTTGATAAAACTTTCCGGTTCCACCTTTTGGATAGGCAAACTCATCTACCAATGTCTTGTGTTTCTGCTTCTTGTCTTTAAAAAACGCTGCCTTAATAGCCTCAAATAGTGAGAGCTTCTTAATTCTCTGGGCGGCCCAGTCAGCATCAATCTCTCGGCACGCAATGCCCCACACTTTTTCAGTGTAAGTTCTAAAAAATATCTCAAAAAGCCGCCGACCAAATCGAGAGACTACCCATTCTTCAAAAGTCGTAACAGAACCCGAGGGTGCAACTTTAACTACCAAATAACTCAAAATGCATTGTACTGTTCTGATTGGCCCTAGATTGAAAAAAGCGTTCAGTGGCTGCAACGGGTAATAGAAAAACCGATCTCGATAATAGATTCGAGTCAGGCGATTTACCATGCTGTAATCAGACCCAATGACCTCGTGCCAGAAGTCGTTCACAATCTTATCGCTACTAAAAAACCGGTGAGGCCCAAGATCAACCGTCTGCCCCCAGAGATCAAAGCTTCTTGACAAGCCACCGACAAACGCAGACGCCTCAAAGACGTCTACTCGAATGCCCGCCTTAGCCAGTTCATAGGCAGCAGCAAGCCCAGCTGGCCCGGCACCAATAACCGAAACTGACTTCACTGGACGCTGAGAATCTGTTTGAGAATTCGACTGTTTCTGATCGACCATGATAGGTTGATTTGTCGATCGATTGCCTCGATTTTGCAAGCGTTTTTACGGCCTCCATAGTGACTCTTTAGAATTCAAAAATGGGCTAAATTTAAAAAAATCATTTAATAGTTGCGATTACCCAGGTAAATCAGACAAACAGTCTCTTGTGGTCTATGAAAAATAAGAGCGTAAATGGGGAGAATTATTCTTGAACAAATTACGGAAGGTACTCCAGATTTTACAAAAAGGAGGCTTGGTCGCTCTACTTGCGAAGCTCAACGACCGTAAAAGCCAGCGACGATACCACGACTGGATCACAAATTTCGAAAAGAACCAAAGACTGCGCCAGAAAACTGACCAACCAACCATAGACCAGGTTCGATACCGGCCTCGCATTTCACTTTTAGTTCCAGTTTACAATACACCGTTACCTTATTTAATTCAGTGTGTAAATTCTGTACTCAATCAGACATACCCTAACTGGGAATTGTGCATTTCAGATGACTGTTCTACCAACCCTGATTTGCTGAACTACCTAGATACGATCACTCAATCGCACCCTTCGAAAATCAAGGTGGTTTATCGAAAA
>CAITVN010000163.1 GCA_903895855.1 Oligoflexia bacterium
ACAAAAACGAACTCAAACGGAATTTGATAGGATACCTTCGCGGTCGACAAAAAAGGCCAGACCTTGTTCGCAGGTACTTCGAAGCAAGACACGTAAGCTACGCGGCCTAAGAATACGCACTATGTTATGCTCCTGGTAATAGGTACATCATCCGCGCAAAATAATTGAGTGAAGTGATGAGAAACTAAAGTGACGTGAAGGTTTTGTGGCGCCAAGCCATTTGACCTGTTGTCAATAATTTGACTTCGCAGTTGAGAATAAAGTCACGCCGATTACGAGTTGAAGTTAAAGTGGTACGATCAATTTTCTTTCTACTCTGCAAAAAAATATCTTGACATAGGTTTTTGAATTTTCATCGCGCCGCTGAAAAAGCAGCCTAAAAAGGCTGTAAACGAGAGCATTGGCCTGTTGTTTGTGAATTGAAAGAACAGCACTTCCCCGGGGCGGCTGTCATTTTTGATAAGTCATTTCCGGGCAGTTGTGGCGGTTATGAGTGGTGCCAAAACCTGTGGTAGGCAAGTCGAATGAATCAATTGAAAAACGTTTCAAATCAAGAACTCCTCGAATCGCTTCATGGGCTCATTAAGAACGAGAGAAAGCTTCAAGCGCAAGTGCTTGAGCACCTAACTGAAATTTACCGAAGGCGCGTTCACCTTGCGCGCGGCTACAGCTCGCTTTTCACTTTTTGTGTGAAAGAGTTGGGCTACACTGAATCGCAAGCGCAAAGGCGCGTGTTGGCAATGCGAGCAACTCAGGAAATGCCCGAATTAGAAAAGAAGTTAGAGCTGGGCAAGGTTTCGTTGGCGACGTTGAGTTTGGCGCAATCGCATTTGATGGCTAAAGAAAAAGCTCAAGGATGCGAGGTCACCCGCGAAGCGCGAACTGAACTTTTTGCCGCGATTGAAGACAAGTCAAAACGTGAGGTTGAAACTTATCTGGCCATCCAGGTCGATCTAGATCCAAGACTGAGTCGGTTCATTTCTCAAAAAAAGAATCGGTACGGCCTATTGGTAGCATCGACGGTGAGGCACATTATGAACTTCGCATTCAGATTTCTGAGGGATTGCTCAATCAACTGAGGCGCATTCAAGACCTCACTTCGCATACCGGCAAGACTGAGAATCTAGCAAAACTTTTAGCGACCATGAGCGACCTGGTTTTAGATAAGATCGATCCAGAGAGAATTGAGAAAAGAATCAGGGGCAAGAAGGAGCTTCAAGTAAAGTCTGCTCAATTTCGCGAGCGACCGGCGGTTCAGAATAAAGATGCAAATTCAATCGCAGTTGAAGAAGTAGAAGGAGTAGGAGGAAAAGTAGAAGGAGTAGCCGTGGGTGAAGGAAAGACTCGGATCGAGCTAACCCCTCGGGTAGTCGCTTCCCCGGGAAAGGGTTTGCCTGAACAAAAAGCGTTGCCCTCGCAAGTGCCCGCTCGTTCGCACATTTCGAATTCAGTCAGACGCCAGGTTTTTCAAAAGTCTCAGGGGCGATGCTGCTACACTGATTTGTCTACGGGCCGTCGCTGTGATGAAACGCGCTATCTCGAAGTCGACCACCGAATTCCGGTTGCCCTGAATGGTAACAACTCGATCGAGAACCTCCAAAATTTGTGCAAAAATCACAACGGTTATGCCGCGATTCAGGCACTGGGTGAAAAGCTGATGCGGCCCTATTTGGGGTAACTAGTCCCAGAACTGAGGCATTAAGTGATGAGCAATCTTTCACGATTCGTCGCAGTTTCGATGGACTCAAAATGACTCCATATCCTTCAAGCCACGTGAGAAAACACTGGGTAACTCGGGGGTCTTCACCCATGAAGAGCGTGGCATCGACAACAAAGGCCTCAATGTCTTGATAGTCATGTTGAACACTCCCCGGCCCTGGTGTGAGATTGCCGCCGAAGTAACAGAAGCTGACTAACGAAGTTATCGAACGACGGCATGGAGTTTTCGAATCATCTCTTCGAAGTCTGGGTAAAATCTAGGCTTCGGCGGAGTCTGCGTTTTTCTCACAAAAGTAATGGCAACCTCTATCTCGTCCAAGGAAACTCCAAGCCTCGAGATCGTTCAGAAAGTTGCCGGTCCGTTCTCGACTGTTAGGTTGCTTTTTCCAGCGCCCACCTCCAGGCTGGAAGCACCTGAACAGAAACCCCCTTACCGAGGCTTAGGTCTGAAACAGACTCGGTTTCATCAAAAGTTAAAATCGTTAGATTTTTGCAGTGATATTTCTTTGAAGCAAGATTTAAGCCTTTTAACTCTCGGGCTCGAGTCTCTGGGTCTGCTAGACTATGACAGACCTGTATCAGCTGCTCGACAGCAACCCCTTTCCGAACAACAAAATCTACTTCAAAATCCGCATCTAATCCCGAAAAAATTTCACACCCTCTGCGTCGAAGTTCTAGAAAAACAAAACCCTCTAACTTCCGTCCTTTCTCATTTGAGACAGCAAGGTTTAAAGATTCGTGAAGACCGAGATCGATGGGATATACTTTTTTTGGAGAGCGAATGATCTCTTTCGCTTTCGAATGGAAGCTCGATAATAGGGTAAGCAGGTAAGCCTCTTCAAGCGCGTCGCAATACTTGCGCACGGTTGTGACGCTCTTAATGGACAATGCTTTTGCAGATTTTTGAAAAGTCATCCTACCCGCTAGATTATTAATCAAGCTGAGAGACAATTCTCTCAGAGTCCTAATTTCGCGCAAATTGTAGCGAGCGGCGATGTCTTTAATGAGAATTTTTTCATAGAGTTCTCTTAGATAAGAACTGTCAAAGTGCTTAATTACCACCTCTGGGAATCCACCTTTTTTTAAATATTCCTCGAAAAGCATCATTACTTTTGCTTTTTTTTCTGGCGCCAGTACCGTATCGGTGCCGACTTGAAATGGTAAACTTTTTATAGATAAAAATTCAGACCAGGAAAAGGGAAATAGCTCAAGCGTGCGGGACCGGCCCGTTAGATGCGTCGCAAGCTCTTTACTGAGCAGACGTGCATTGCTTCCAGTGACCACAAGCCGGTATCCCTTGCGCAAAACTCGGTTGGCAAAAAGCTCCCATCCCAATACGTTTTGTGCCTCGTCCAGCAATAGAACGCGATTCTCTGGAAAGAGTTCAGCTCCTACCTGCAGGAGTAGATCAAAGTCTTTGGCTTGAAAGTCCATCAGGCGTTCATCATCAAAATTAATCGAAAGATATTGGCCTCCTTGGGCGCAAAGAGAGTGAGCAATGTTGGTCTTTCCGCACCGCCGAACGCCCATAACTACCAAAGCTCTGCTAGATAGCTCAGGAAGTTTAATCTGCCTTTCGAGTGAACTCTTTAATTTTATTACACTTTCTTCCTTTTCTTCGAGCAAAATCAATTTCAGCAGGTCTCTATTCATGGCTAATTGTACCGAGTTAAGACTGAAGTGTCCATCGTAATGGACACTTTCATTTGATTTATTCCATCGTAATGGACAGATTGGTGGGTGTCAATTAGCGGCACCCGAAAACTCGACACTTGGACGAATAACTGATGCGGCCCTATTTGGGGTAACTAATGACTGCTAGCCGGCATCGTAACCGAACCCTGCCAAAGCTCAAAGCGGCCAGAAGGTGAGGATTCAATCAGGCTCGCACTGTTTTTTTGTAATTGCCTTCTCGTTTCATCGTCGCTTTCGCGGTCGAGAAGGAATAAGTGCGCCTCGGGGGTTGCAATGAGCGAGTACTTCACAAGGGTGGCTTCAGAACCCGATACCGAGCTCGCCGACAAATTGGGTTGTATTGAACGAGTGTTTTGACAAAACGAAACCTGCCCAGCGGTGCGAAGACTCGCAGTGAGCAATGGCTGCGGAGTAGCGGGCGATAGCTGCGAAGTGAGTAGCGGCTGTGAAGCAGGCGGCGATGTCGGCGAAGGGCTACTCAACTCAAGCGCCGCTAGCCAACGCGAGTCAGTGATCTGCTCATGAGTTGGCCAAAACTTTTGAATGTGATGCCCAGGCCAGCGTCCTGAAACGGCGAATGCGAGAAGAACGCAGGCAATGAGATTCTGCCTGGTGAGTTGCATGAGAAAAGGCAGACTTGCAGCAAAGAGAAAGGGCAAGGCCAGTAGCTCATAATGAAACTGAAGACTTCGTTGATAGGGTGCAGCCGAAAGTAGGTTGATGGCAACGGTTGGTGCCACAGCAATTAACCAAAAGAGGTGACGGCGAGGGGGGAGCACCACAACCGTAGAGTGGTTGGTACTTCCAAGCGCCGGGCTGTTGTTGGTGTTGTCAAACGCCGAGCGGTGGCTGCTGTCAACAGCCAGCTCAGCAAAATCATCTTTCTTGTTTTTCCGAGTCTGAGCTTCAACTGCAATCACAACGGCTACGACTGGCAAGAACAGTGTGAACAAGTATTTGAGTGAACTCACTTCGGTGAGCCGTGAGAAAAGAATTTTGAGTATGAGCCAAGGCTGACTCAGTAGGTGTTCGATCACTTCCGCGGGGCTTTTTCCGAGCCCTGGTAGGCGATTGACGATCTCGTGTGTGGGTGCGATGTGTTCGTGTATCTTCGGAAGCAAAATCTTAAAATTGAAATAGGCAACTGTCAGGCTCAAAAATACCGTGAAGAAAAATCTTGTGATGGCCTGCCTATTCGATCTTTTCGGTGTGATTGCATCGACTAGCGTGCTGTCATTGAACTTTTTTTGACCCAATACAAAATACTCAGCCACTGCGAAAAAAGGCAAGATGAGTGCAATGTGTTCTTTCGTAAACAAGAGGCCGACTAGAGAGAGCATTCGTACCCATCGAAAACCTCTGGTGACTGAGAAAACAAAAAGCGACGCAAAGAAAAACCCCAGCGTGTCTTCACGAAAGTCCCAGACTAGAGAATTCCGAAAGCTTTGGTTGGCTAAGATCCAAACTATCATGAGAAAAAAACTGGTGCCGATGCGTGTTGAATATTCGACCGGCGTATTATCAGGTACCAATGTTTGTAATGATGAAGTGACGGCAGCGAGAATTAGGTAGATTCCCAAAAAACTAAGTGCCGATTGAATGAAGAAAAGGCTGGGCACCACGCCAAGCCACTGAACGATTGGGGCAACCAGCGGTAGGGTAAATCCTAAATGGTCTGAGAGAAAGGTTCCGCCAGGGCTCGTGTCGCTGCGAAAAGCCTCTTTTAAGTATTCTAGTAAGTATTCTAGCAAAACCTCAAGCCAATGCGCTAACGGCTTATCTTGGTCTAAGAAGTGAGAGGCGTCAGCTAGGGTGGGTAGTTTGAAACAGCTGAGTACTTGTGCGAGCACTCCGTGGTCAACCCAGCTAGTTTGAAAAGACAAGTGTCGCAGCCAATGAATGAATCCAAATGCTAAAGTCAGAAAAAAGAGGCTAAACAGGGCCGTTTTGGCCGTTCGGTTGGCCGTCAGAAAATCAAGAAATCGATTGAGTTGGGTCGATGAATTTTTCGCAGACGCCACCCAAAAAATAAGTGCAATCCAAGCAAACGCATTGACCTGGCTCAAGTCAATGACTGCGTGACTAAAATTCTTAAAGATGAATCCACCGGTCAAAGCAATGAGTAGAGTGAGCACCAGTGCTAGGTTTGAGAGTGAGAATGCCAGCTTTCGAAAAATAGGTGTCATCACCATTCTCCAAATGTGCCATCTCTGGCTTCTGGTGATTTGGGATCTAACGTGCCCCAAGCCATTTGATTGTACCGCTCGGCGCTCACACCAAACGGTGGTAGAACCTCAATGTGCGGTAGCTCACGAACCACTGTGTTTCTGACCTCAGATTTTGCGAACAGTGAGAGAACGGCTGATGGACACCGATACCAAGGACCTGAAATGCCGAAAACAGAAATGAGTTGTGGCCACCGTTGCTTTGAAACCAGTCGAAGAATTCCGGTCTCCATGAGTTCGCATTTGCCTGCGCTTGCCCAGAATTCTTCGGCTCGTTGAGGTTGAACGAGAACCACGGTGTCTATTGAGCAAGTCGGGGCTCGCATGACCCAGATTAACGGATTTTTCTGAACATACTCACTCGAGTACTGGTGTGAGGGGCTCGGAAAATAGGCGAGCGCAGGAGTGGGCACGATTTGGTCTTTCGGAGGTCGCACCGACGGCGTTTGGCCAGACTGTAGGTAAGGAAGTAAAGTACCCCAGGGTCTCTTGACCGTAATGACGGCGCAAGTCTTTGGGTTATTTTGAATGAGCCCTGGTAGCGAGAGGTAATTCTGGGTGACTCTGAATGTTTCGCCCCAAATTTGTTTGATTAGAAGCGCGCCATTCCAAAAAAACAAAGAAGCAATAGCCAGGATCGCAGCTTTTCTTACGAACGAAAATTTAGAAAAAAACGGCACGCACTTCGCTCGGTACAACTCATTCAAACGATTTTCATAGTGGCCGAGGCCCTCAATAAAATGCCAAATGAAGAGAAGAATCACTGGGGCCATAAAACGAGGCTCTTTGTGACCGATGAGCGAGTGGGAGACGACGAAAAACAAAAAGGCAAAACTCGGCACAGAAATTCGACGTAGGCCACGAAGTAAACCCGCAGGCACGAAGGCGAAAGAAAGAATAAAGAACGGCCGAAAGGGGCCTGCAAAAAGTCCTTTGAAATAATCGAAATACACGACAACGGTTTGTCGTCCAAAAAGTGAAGCCGACTGCCCTGTGAAGACATTGAATTGGAGGTACATCCACAGCCCTTCCCAGGGGCGACCATAATAAACAGTGTCGGCAATGCCGCCGAGTACGACGCCAGATACGGCGCCCACGAAGAGCGCAATGGCTGATGAGCGAGAGGCTCGCCTCTCTGCGTTGGGTTTTGTGAACTGAGAGATGAAAACTGCGATGAGAGCACCAACCCCTAGGGTTCCCGAGGCAAACCGAAAAGCCCCGGTGAGAGCGAAAAAGGTTCCGGCTAGCAGTGCCCAGGCAATTCTATTCCAGTTGTTTGACTGATGGCTGCTCACTTGACTTGGCTTTGTGATGCTACGAGTGTAAGAGTGATAACCGATCCAAAAAGCTGCAGCAGACAAGTGTTCTTGTGAAGCTCTCACAGATTCTGGAATCAAGAACCAACTCGAGGCGATGATGAGAGTGCTCAGACGTTTGAGTTTCTCAGATCCAAAATGGGCGTTCTTGAGTACTAAGAAAAAGCACATGAGCTCAGCGCAATCAATGAGAGCCGTCGTGAATTTGATGGCAAACACCTTGGCCCAGAAAGATCCGGGTGAAATGAACTGTGAGAGGGTGATGACTAGGCTCAAAAGGGTTGGCCAAGTGAGGTTTCGCATGTGTGTCATGAATTCGCCAGAGCGTGAGGCGAATCCCTGTGAGAGAAATTGTCCGAATTCGACTGTTTGAAACCACTCATCGGGGTGGTTGGTTGAAAGATTGGTTAATGCCGCTAAGATTCGACAGCCTAACAAGAACAAAAAGATTTTCGACAAAAATTTGGCTGACATTGTGTTAAAAATGCATACCGTGCCCGGCCAGTTTCGGCAAGTCTTTCAAGAAAACCGATTCACACTTGAGTTTGATTCTTTGCCGAGTAGAATGGTGAATACCTATGAAAAAAATGCCTCACTTAGCGACTGTTTTGGGTTGTTGGTCTTTTCTCGTGTTTTCTGTGAATGCTGCACTTGCCGAACCCAAATACGGTAAAGACGCTGACCCTCTCTGGAAAAAAACCCATAGCCAGTATTTCAAAAATAATGAAGCGCCTGACTTTTGGGCGTTAGTGGGTTACTACCTTCCGCAGGTTAATGGCAGGGCTTGCTCGGCGACATCGTTTACGATGGTTGCCAATGCTTTAAGAAGGGCTAACCCTTACACCAGAGAAGACGCGATTCTCACGGTTGAGTCATTTGCCAGAAAGTACGGAACCGAAGACTACATTGAAGCCCTTTTTGGTAAAATTCCGCCGATAGCGTCTGGGGCCTTTGCCAACAAAAACTTAGAGAAAATCTTTCAATCAGCTGTTGAGAAGCTGGGTATCGCAAAATTAGGGGCAGAAGGAGCAAAATTTATTCAGCTCGACGCACAGAAAGAGAAAGTCGACTGGGCCAAGCAATTTCACGAAGCATTGGTGGCAAACGAGAAATCAGCCGACGACTTTATCATCATTAATTTTTTGCAAGGACGCTTGACGGGTGACCCCGAGGGCGGGGCTCATGTCGCCGTCATTGCAGCCTATGATGCCAAGAAAAAGTCAGTTTTGGTGTTTGATCCTGACCGCGAATACTATGAGCCTTACTGGTCGCCCGAAGAGGCGGTCTTAGATGCCATTGCCGACCCCAAAGCCGACAGCAAGGGGCAAGTCGGTTGGTTTCACATAAAATCGATCAAATAACGAGATCGCAAAGTGGTACAAAATTTGTACGTCCATTTAATTTTTTCAAATGTTCATTTGAAAAAATAGAGTTTGGGTTTGAACTCGCCCTCGGTTTGGGCTACGCTTACCTCCGGATAATCATAAGATGAAAAAGCAAAAACCCAAAAAACCGACGAAGTCGACTCAGTCTGCTGCAGCCCGGGCTGATTCTAGGCTTGAGTTGATGGGGGCTGCGAAGAAAATATTTGCCGAAAAAGGGTTAGACGGAGCTAGCGTAAAAGACATCGCCGACGAAGCGGGTCTTAACGTCAGCCTGGTGAGCTATTATTTTGGCGGCAAAGATGGGCTTTATCGCGCCTGCCTTGAAGAGTTCGGACGGGGGCGGCTTGAGACCGCTCAGCGGATCTTGGTTTCAGATATTGAGTCGATTGACGATTTTCGCGTTCGTCTTCGGGTGTTTCTTGAAGAGTTCATGGAATACCACTTGGCTGAGCCAGAAATCACTCGTATCTTGCACCGCGATTGCAGCGATAACCGTGAAGTCACTAAAGATCTTTTTAAGAATGTTTTTTTGAAATTGTTCGGGCACTTGGTGAATTTTTTCAAGATTGCTCAGAAAAAGGGTTTTTTTCGTGAAGACGTGAACACCCTCATCGCCGCGGGGCAATTGTTTGGCGGCATGATTCACACGATTCGAATGGAAAGTGTGATCAAAGAACACATGCAGATTTCTTTATCTCAAAAAAAGCACCGAGACGTTTTTGTTAATGAAATTTTAAAAAACCTTCTTGAAGGAGTGATGAAAAAGTGAATCGATTAAAGCGTATTTTTAATGAGAGCCTTCAAATGCCTGTTCTTCGCCGGTTAAGTCTTTTGAGTCTGATCTGTACTGCTACCGCAAGTTTGGCAGGCGACCAAGTGACTCTTGATCAGTACTTGCAAGCGGTTCGTTTCAATCATCAGGGTATTAAAGCTAGCGATTTTCTTTCGCAATCAGCTGCTGACAAAAGTCGAGAGGCTGATGCGATGACTTCACCGCAGTTGTTCGGAAGTGTTCAGTTTGCTACAGATAAGAAACCGAACCCGCTCATTCAATATGCTGAAGCCAGAAATAACCAGTATAGCATCGGTGTTGCTCAGAATACGACGTTCGGTTTAAGCGGAAAATTTACCTATGGATTTTCATACTCGAAGTACCTGGGAATACCGAATGCGACCATTCCGCCGTTTGTTGAGGGGCGCCCGAGCCTTGAACTGAGTCAATCGCTATGGAGAAATGGTTTTGGTTCTGAGACTCGCGCAACTCAAGAACAGCTACGCTCGCAGTTGCAGATTGGTGAGTACTCTGAAAAATTCAAAATAAAAATGGTCATGGCAGAGGCCGAGATGACCTATTGGCGCTTGGCTCTTGCCAACGAGACTGTTGAAACCTCTATCGAAACCTTGCAGCGAGCAAAGAAAATTCTTGAATGGAACAAACGCCGAGTGGGGTTGCAGCTCGCTGATGTGGGTGACAGCCTGCAAGCACAAGCGGCAGTTGAGCTTCGTGAGCTTCAGGTTCAGGCGGCGACTGATGAGCGAAAGGCGGCTTCAAGGGCGTTTAATGCACTCAAGGGATTAGACTCAGAAGAAGTCAAAGAGAGCCTGCCGCCCATTGAGGGGCTGCAGTTAGCAAAACTCACCCAAGTTGAGCGGGTAAAAATGAGAGAAGATGTGCAGTTGGCTCAAAAGGCTCAAGAAATTTCTGAACTTTCGGGAAAATTGGCGCAAGAGCGAATCAAACCGTCTGTCGACGTGTTTGGGCTTGTTGCGTTCAATAGTAAAGAGCTCGATACGGTTGATGGAATCACTAAATCATTTGGTACAGAAAAACCAACCCTCGCTATCGGTGTGAAGTTTACGGCCCCACTGAATTGGTCAATGACCTCAGAGGTGTCTCGCGGATGGATTCGAGAAGCCCAGTCGGCTGAGTTGAACTACCAGCGAAAAGTGATGGATCAAGAAATCGAATGGAAAGATCTTTCGACTAAGCTAGAAGAAGCTAAGCGAAGGTTGACTCTTGTTCAGCTCATTGAGCAAACTCAGAAAAAACGAGTCGAAAATGAGCGTGACCGTTTGACTCGTGGCCGAACGCTGACGCTTCAAGTGCTCTTGGCTGAAGAAGATTACACCCAGTCACAATTTAATCGCATTCGCACTCAGACAGAAATTTTGCAGATTGTTGCCCGCATGAAAACTTTTGGAGAACTCAAATGACGTTAGCAGATCTTTCGATTAAACGACCTATTTTTATCACCTGTATCGTAACGCTCATGATCGCAATGGGTCTGCTTTCGATTCGTAGGCTCGGGGTTGATCTGTTTCCTAACGTGACATTTCCGGTCGTGACCGTGACGACTCCTTATCTCGGCGCGGGTCCGTCTGAAATTGAAACTCTTGTTTCAAGACCGTTAGAAGACGAAATGAGCACGCTCTCGGGTATCAAGCGACTCAGTTCGATCAGTCAAGAAGGGGTCTCGACAGTGATAGCCGAGTTTACCCTCGAAACTGACGTCAAGTATGCTGAGCAGCAGATCAGAGATCGAGTGTCTTCTGCAAAGCGCAAGTTACCAGTTGATGTGAAAGAACCGATCATTCGACGAATTGATCCGGCTGATCAACCGATCGTGACTCTATCTGTGACGGGTGAATTGCCTCCGGCAAAACTCTACGATGTTGCGAATGAAGTGATTCGTTCGAAGATCGAGCAGATTGCCCAGGTAGGGTTAGTTGAAGTCATCGGGGGCAGAAAACGTGAGATTCACGTGAAACTCGACCGTGATAAGTTGAAGCGAGCAGAATTGTCGGCCTCGCAAGTGGCGGGCCGGCTTTCGGCAAGCGGCCAAAATATTCCGGTCGGCAATATTGAAGAAGGCAAGGCTGAAACGGTCTTTCGAACCTTAGGCGAGTTTGGTTCTCTTTCAGACATCAAGAAAACGGTCGTTAATTTCTTTGGAAATGACGTGCCCGTTTCGATTTCAGATGTGGGCGAAGTGAGTGACAGCTTGACTGACGAGCATTCGAGAACTTATGTGAATGGAAAAAAATCTCTTGTGATCTACGTCTTTCGGCAATCGGGCGCCAATACCATTGCGGTGGTTGACGCGGTAAAGGCAAAGGTTGCCAAGCTCAATGCTGACCTGGCTCTACAGCCGGGTAAGCCAATGCTTGAAGTGGTGAGAGATGGAGCCGTGCCGATTAGAGCGAATGTTGAAGACGTTCAAGAATCGATTTTTATCGGCATCATTTTGGCCATCATCGTGGTTTATTTTTTCTTGGCAAATGGCAGGTCGACTCTCATTACCAGTCTTGCTTTACCAAACTCATTGATTGGTGCTTTTGTTTTGATGGCTTATGCCGGTTTCACGATTAACATCATGACTCTCTTGGCGTTATCACTATCAGTGGGGTTATTGATTGATGATGCCATTGTGGTTCGAGAAAATATTTTTAGACACATTGAAATGGGCAAGTCGCCCGAGAAAGCGGCAAAAGAGGGAACTCTAGAGGTCACTCTCGCGGTCATTGCTACCACGCTAACGGTTATTGCTGTCTTTGGTCCGGTTGCTTTCTTAAAAGGAGTGGTGGGGCAGTTTTTTAGAGAGTTCGGATTGACCATTTGTTTTGCAATGGCGATCTCACTTTTCGATGCTCTGACTATTGCGCCGATGCTTTCTGCTTATTTTGCAGGATCAACCCATAAAAAAAGAGAGAGTGGCATTTGGTATTCGACCGTTGGCGTGTTGGTTCGTGGCTTTACCCGTTTTCAGGATTGGTTGGAAGAATTCTATGGTCGAGTCATTGCTTTCGCGGTGAGGCGCCCGCTGATCGTATTGGTGGCTAGTTTTCTTGTTTTCGTCGGAAGTTTTGCGTCTATCAAATATGTGCCTAAGACTTTCTTACCGTCGCAGGATAATGGTGAGTTTACGGTTTCGATCGATTTGCCTCCCGGTACCAATTTAGAAACCATGGACGCCACTGCAAGAAAAGTAGACGAAGTGATTAGAAAAAATTCAGAAGTCGATCTCACTTCACTGACCGTCGGAAGTCGCGATGGGTCGCCTAATGTGGCTGATGCTTACGTGCATTTGGTTTCGGCTAAATTGAGGAAATTCAACACCAGTCAAGTTAAAGAAATGGTTCGCGGTCAGTTGAAGGTATTTGAATACGCCAACCCGAAGGTCAAAGACTTTGATCCGATGGGATTTGGTCAGCGGCCCTTTAACGTGAATATTGTGGGTAATGATCAAGCTGAATTAGAGCGTATTGCCCAGCTGGCGTTTAAGAAATTGGCGACCAATCCGGCGCTAAAAGATGTCGATATCAACTACCGACCTGGAAAGCCTGAGTTTCAAATTGTTCCCGATTTGAGAAAAATGGAGTCGCTGGGTATTTCGTCAGCTTCGCTTGGTATGGAACTGCGAACCCAAGTCGAAGGAGTGACTGCGGCTAAGTTTCGTGAAAATGGCTTAGAATATGATGTGAGAGTGCGACTCAAAGATGACCAGCGAAACGTAAAGAGTGGGTTCGCGAAAAGCTATGTTCCCAATATCAATTATACTCTCATTCGACTGAATGACGTTGCCAAAGGGATTGATGCCGTCGGGCCGGCGAAAATCACTAGACAAGATCGTTCGCGTTACATTCAAATTGGAGCAGACATTGCGCCAGGAGCCGGAATGGCTGAGGTTATGCAAAACATCCGCGATATGTTCAAGACTGAGATTCCGCTACCTTCTGGAATGACTTATGCGTTTGTCGGCCAAGCCGAGAGTTTTGGTGAACTTGCTGAGAGCATGGTTACAGCTGTGATCTTGGGTACTTTATTTGTCTTCTTGGTTTTGGCTTCTTTGTATGAATCTTTCATCACTCCACTGACGATCATGTTGGCGCTGCCGCTTGCTGTTTGTGGTTCGTTTGTTGCCCTCGCAGTAACGAAAGAGTCGCTCAATATTTTCTCTATGATTGGGGTCATCATGCTTTTGGGGGTCGCGACAAAGAATTCTATTTTGTTGGTAGATTATGCCATGCAGCTCATTCGCGATCAGGGGCTTGACCGGGCTACGGCGCTGATTCAAGCGGGTAAGACACGGCTCAGACCCATCTTGATGACAACGATGGCTTTGATTGCTGGCACTCTGCCGGTGGCTCTTGGACTTAACGAAGCGTCAAGACAGCGCACCAGTATGGGGGTCGCGATTATCGGCGGACTCATCAGTTCTACTTTGTTGACTTTGATCGTGGTGCCCGCGGCCTTTTCGTATATCGATCGATTTAGAATCTGGTCGGGTTCGGTGCTTTCGAGATTATTTCAGGCAAAGAATTGAGAAAGTGATACATCAAGGGTCATGAAAAGACTGCCCCTGCATCGACGGCCTTTTTGGGCTAAGCGAATCTTAGAAATTGGCCCAGGACATGCGCCTTTTGTGGGCGTCACCCATGCCGTTGATAAATTTCCGACCAACAACGAGCAGCGAGCCGGTGATTTGAATCTCGCTGCCGGGGTAGAGTTTCGCGAGGGCGATTTAGAAGCGATACCGTTTGGGCCCTATGAGGCTAATGAACCGGGTACCGTGAATCAGTCAAATTCGAAGTTTGACTACCTGTACGTGAGTCATGTTCTCGAGCATGTAAAACACCCTGAGAAAGCGATCAGCGAAGTGAATCGGGTTACCGAGCGAGGGTACATTGCCACCCCGTCGCCTTTGCGTGAGCAGCTTTCTTGCCCTTATCCGTTCGTGGGTGAAGCTGATTTTCACCGGTTTTTTTGTTGGAGATCACGCGATTCAAAAGTGATTCATGTATTAGAGAAAAGTGCCGATCGCTTGGGTGAATTTTGCGGTTGTCGGTATGGTCTCATGGCTGAAAGGCTCTTTAAATTTCAACGAATTGACGGTCTTGAACTCGAATCTTTAATGCCAACTCTCAGTAAAGAAACGAGGGTTTATTTCGCGACCCCGTTGAATGTGGTCATTCACAGTTCGTTTGTAGACGCGTGTGCAGACGGCGCTTGCGCTTATCGCTCAGTCAAGTACGTTACTTTTTGGACTTCACCATTTACTTACTGGGTAAGCTCACGATTGGGTAGATTACGCGCTATCTTGAAGAAACCAATTTAAGGTCTGCGTCGACCATAGTTCGAACCAGAGTTTTGAAATTGACTTCTGGTACCCATCCTAATTTCTTTCGAGCTTTCTTTGAGTCGCCAATCAAGAGGTCAACTTCTGCTGGGCGCATGAAGCGTTCATCGATCTTTACGTATTTTTTCCAGTCCAGGTCTGCTTGAGCGAACGCTAGCTCTACAAATTCTTGCACACTGTGGGTTTCATCAGTTGAAATGACGTAGTCGTCAGGCTGATCTTGTTGCAGCATCAACCACATGGCGTTGACGTAATCTCCCGCAAAACCCCAATCGCGCCTCGCGTCGAGATTTCCTAGTCTCAGTTCGTTGACTAGGCCATTTTTGATGAGAGCCACATTATAAGTGATCTTTCGCGTCACGAACTCAATGCCGCGTCTTGGCGATTCGTGGTTGAAGAGAATGCCGCTAGAAGCGTGCATTTTGAACGACTCGCGGTAATTGATCGTGATCCAGTGCCCGTAAAGTTTGGCGACTCCGTATGGTGAGCGAGGATAAAAAGGAGTGTCTTCGCCTTGAGGAACGGCCTGAACTTTTCCGAACATTTCACTGCTTGACGCTTGGTAAAATCGGGCTTTTGGCGCGCCACGTCTGACCGCTTCTAACATTTTGGTCACCCCGACCGCAGTAAATTCGGCCGTCAAGATGGGTTGATTCCACGAGGTAGCGACAAAACTCTGCGCAGCCAGGTTGTAAACCTCATCAGGTTGGGCTTGGTAAACCGCATCGAGTAGCGAAGATTCATCGAGTAAATCGCCTGAAATGAGCTCAATTCGATTCAGAATGCCTGAAATACGGTCAGTCACCACGGTCGATGATCGTCGGGTGAGTCCGTACACTTTATAACCTTTTGCTAGGAGTAATTCAGCAAGGTAAGATCCGTCTTGTCCGGTGATGCCGGTGATGAGTGCTTTTTTCATACCGTCAGGCATACAAGAGAAAAATTGATCTCACCAGTGTTTTTTACTATCGTGTGTGAGAGAAGCGACACACAAAAATGCAACTTAACCCCTCAATGGCACAAAATAGACGCTGCCGTATTTTTTATCCGAGTATTCCTTATCCGGCGCACGAAGGCTCCTATATTGTGGCGTTCGAACAATTGTTGGCCCTGGCTGCCCAGGGCTGGGAAATCGAACTTTGGGTTTGGAATGAAACTGCAGCGACAATTGGCAATAATGGTTTGAAACAGCTGGTTCTTAGTCATTGTCCTGCCTGCCAGTTTTCAATTCATCTTTTGGGTTCTGGGCAATTGCCGGTCAACGCAGCTGGTACCAAAAAGACGATAGATCGCGTGAAAAGAACTTCGAAAGCCCTGTTGGGTAAGTGGGCGTCTACCGAACTTTATTATTACCCGACGCACCTGTGGCGCAGTCTTCCTGAATCGCCGTGCGAGCTTGAGGTATTTCACTATTCGTTTTCGGCGGTTTGGTTGCTGCAAGCGAGGCGACGAGTGGCCCGAAAGACCGTGGTGTTTTACCATAATTTAGAGAGTGATTTGGCCAGAATTCGCGAATTAGAAGAAAAGAATTTCGGAAAACGGCTCATTCATCGGCGAAACACTGAACGGTTGTTGCAGCATGAGCGTCAGCTCTTGAGTCAGGTTGATGAAACTTGGTGGGTGAGTGGGCGCGATTATCACTTACTGACCGGTCATACTCTGCCGTCTGATCCGAAATCGTTGTCTCGAGAGAAGGGGCGTTGGGTGCCGCCGACCATTCCGAAAGAGTGGTGGATTAGTCAAGATGAGGCAGAAATTTCGAAGTTCTGGGTAAAAGAGTTTAAAGCGAACTCGAATCTTCAAGTTGGCGTAGTTGGGGCCCTTGATTATCAGCCTAATCGCCAAGGGTTGATTTGGATTTTAGAAAAAGTGTGTCCGCTATTAAGTCTGAAAGGGTTTGCCGGAAAAATTCATGTTGTGGGTCGGGGGGCTGATGAGGAGTTGCTTGGTAAGCTGCGAGAGTACCCGTTCATTGAGGTTCATGGCTTCGTCGAGGATTTGAATCCGCTTTGGAAAAATTGGAGTCTGAGTCTAGTCGCCGATGTCGCCGGTTCGGGCGTTCGCATGAAACTCTTAGAGTCAATGAGTAGGGGCGTTCAAGTGCTCGCAACGTCGGCTGCACTTTTGCGTCTTCACCCCGGAATTGAGGCTTGTCCTGGGGTGCATGTTTCAGATCGAGAGGAGGTCTGGGTGGATTGGTTAATGGGGCACAGTCACGAGGTTTCGGTGTCTCAAACGGGATTCATGAAGTGGTTAGATCGAGACCGAATTTATCGCTTTCTTTTGAGTGAGGGCTCAAAGCCGTGACTGATTTAAAAAAAATGCCAAGGGTGATCGCCAATCGGTTTTTGACTGATGGTCAACGAAAAAAAATCAAATCACGGTTGGCGTGGGTTCAGTCGATTCCACTCAGAGTGTTTGGAGTCAGCCGACAGTTGAGAAGTTTAGAAGAACAAATGGGGCGTCTAAAAACTCAGCTTGGCATTACTGAAGGCAAGTTGAGGATCGCCCTTTATGGCATGCCCACAGATAAAGTCACTCTCGAAACCTTGACGCTTCGTTCGCCAGTCAATGTGTTTCAATTCTCAAGCCGAGCAAGCGAGTTTCTAAATCAAACGCAAAAACCAACTGCTGCCGAACTCGCCTGGTCAGTCGCTTGGCCAAGTCGATTGAAGGCAATGCCAGAAAAAGTTTTAGATTTGAGCGCCCACGCAGACCTCGCTCACTTTTCAAATGACATTGATGTGCTCACTGAGTTTCTCAATATCAGTTCAATCAAGTTATTGAGTTTTGAAGCTTTGCGGCTAGACTCAAGGCTCTGCGAGCTCACTTCTAAAGAATGGGTGGTTTTTTTCGATCAGTTGCATTCGGTTCTGACAAAAGTGAAAAGAACTGAGAGTTTTTTTGTTTTAGGTCGCTTACCAAATCTCAGTGCGGCCCACGTGTTTCAAGACCGGTATTGGAGCCGGGCAGCTCGACTTCGTTTTTACTCAAGAACATGGTTTTTAGAGTTAATGGCTAACTTAGATTTTCAGCTGGTCAGTGAATACCCAGTTAGTGAAAACCAGTTGAATGATTCGACTGAATTCTGGGAATTCACTTTCAAGTTGAGAAACGATTAATTGATGCGACTCAAGGTACTCGTCGAGTGTGCAAATTGGAGTGCTAATCCGATACGTTGGGTTAGAACCGGAATTCAAGAGGTCGTTCTTCAAGCGGCCATTGCTTGTGTTCGGCAAAAAACGGTTGTCGGTGATTCGTCGGCGTCGCCGTTTGAAAGCATTGAGTTGAAGGTGCTTCCGTGGTTTCCGGTTCTCGATGTGCAGGGCATGAAAGCGGTGCCGTTTGACTCGATTCATGATGATTGGATCTTCGAGTTTCGTGAGATGATAGTGCGCGAGATGGGATTGACGCTGAACGATTTTTTTGGCTGGAACGTCGAGAATTGGATCAAAATTCGGTCAAATAAGAAACAAGCCAAGAAGTTGAGTGACGACCTACTTTATGAACAAATCGAATGGGCTGATCATCTGCACATTCAAAGTTTGATTGATTTGCGGCCTTATCAGCAGATATTTCAAAAAAACAAAGTGCGCACGGTTTCGCAGACTCTTTATGACCTCATTCCTCTATTGTATCCTGAATTGGCTGATCACGGAATGGCTCGCTGGTTTGGGTCGCATTATTTGGCCGGAGTGACTGAGGTGGCTGACGATGTGGTGGCAATTTCACGTTCAAGTGCTATAGATTACCAAGAGTTCAAAAGTGGATGGCTGAATTTGAAGCCTGGGCAGATAAAAAATAATCAAACCGAAGTGGTCTTGAATGTTCCTGTCGAAGGTGAAGTAAAGTTTGGGGTAAGCGGCTTCGATCGTGCTCTTCAAACTCGTGAAGGCCAGCGGTTGGCCGAGATTGTCTGCGAGTTGCAAGGGGCGCCTTATGTCATTTTTCTAGGCTCTGTCGAACCGCGAAAAAATCTGCTCGCATTGATCGAAGGGTTTCGTCAGTTTCGTGAAGTGGTTCGTGAAACGGTTCGAGAAGAGGTTCACGAAACGAATAACGATGCCAAGCTTTTGATTGTGGGTGCCTCGGGCTGGAAAAATGAGTTAACCGATGCGGCCATTGACAAGGGTATACGAGAAGGTTGGATCGTGAGAACGGGCTATGTCGCCGATGGGGTTCGCGATGAACTGATCAAGAAAGCGAAAGCCCTCGTGATGCTTTCGTTTTATGAAGGGTATGGTTTACCGATCGCACACGCCAGAAAATGGGGTGTTTCGGTAGTCACCACTTTTGCGAGCTCGATGCCAGAGGCGGCGAGAGGTCAGGCGACTTTTGTTGACCCGGCGTCGATCGATTCGGTGGCGGCGGGGTTGCGGGTGGTTTTTGAGTTCACTCAGAACTCTCGACTCGCTCGACTACCCGGTACCTGGTTAGATTACGCGAACGAGTTGGGCAAGCTTTGGGTGTCTCGGGCAAGCCGTTCGCGTGCTCAGTCGGCAGGGGGTGACGCGTGAAAAATCGAGCGTTTCTCGCCGTTTTGATTTTCTTGGTGATTTTTTACTCCGGGGTGCTCATCAGCGCTACCTATCACCAAGGGGCAGACTTTGAGGTTTATTGGCGAGCGGGTAAAAGTTTGCTCGAGGACACTCCGTTGTACGACCCCTCACGCGCAGGGGGTATGGTATTGAAATATCCGCCTTGGATCGCGAGCGGGTTTATCCTGATTTCGCTGTTCTCTTTGCCGATTGCGAAATGTCTGTGGGGCCTGATTCAGGTGCTTTCTCTGGGGTCACTGGTTCTTCAGTTAAAACGGTCGAGCATAAAGCAACCTTGGTGGGTTTTTATTTTGCTGGTATTTTCTTACTGGGGCCTCTGGATTGTTCATTTCTTAGATGGCCAAGTCACGTTGGTCGCTACGGCAATTGCGATGAGGCTGTTTGAACCCCGTTTGTTTACTGAATCACTTGATTTTTCGCCAATGAATCGAAAGCGGGCGTTCACTTCGGCCATTCGGTTTTCATTTTTAGTTGCGGTCTTGAGTGTGAAGGTTCTGACGATTCTTCCGGTGGGGGTTCTTTTCTTTTCGGTCGGTCTTTCTCAAGGGGCTAGTCAGTTCAAGCGTGACGCTAAGAAGTGGCTATTCTATGGCATTTCATCGGGGGTGTTGCTTGCGGTACTTTCGATTCCAGCTTGGCGATCTCATGGCTATTTGAGTCTCGATCAGTTTTTTGAGGTGTGGCTAAAAACCTCTCAATCAGGCGGACAACTGCTCGCGCCCGCTCAGGTTCGCGGCAGGCTCAATCCCTCGGTGCCTTCATTAATTCTTCAGGCTCTTAGCATTCCCGCTTCACTTCAAATTTATGACAAGTGGCTATCGGTGGTGTCTGCGGTGGTGGCCTCGGCGGTTTGGCTTCGGGTTTCACTTCGGCTTTCGATAGAAAATCGTTTTATCGGGGCCCTGGCTATTGTTCCGATGATTCACCCTCTTCCGTTTTGGCACACTTATGTCATGACGTTCCCGCTTTTTGGGGTGCTTGTGCTGCACGCGTTGTCGAGTGAGTTCGTGCGGCTTCGAAAATGGCTGTTTTTTTCTTGGTTCTTGATGATTCCGGCGACCGAAAAGGTTTTTGGGCGCGCGGGGTTGTTTATCGAAACTCTGGGCCCTAAGGTCTGGGCAACCTTTATTTTCTTAATTCTTGCGGCTATCTATTTGCGAAAAGATGACGAAAGTGGCAGGATAGCACCCCTATGACTATTAAAAATGGAATGGTAGTGACTCTTGCTTATACATTAACCGACGCAGAGGGCGATGTGATCGATAAGGCTGATGCTGCCGATCCGTTTGTTTATATGCATGGTGCCCATCAGATTGTTCCTGGCCTAGAGAGCCAGCTTGAAGGTTTGAAAGTGGGCGCTAAGAAAAAAGTAACCGTGGGAGCTTCTGAGGGATACGGCGAAGTTGACCCCGAGCTTCAGATGCACGTGAAACGCACTCAGTTTCCGGCAGAAATGGAACTAGAAGTCGGAATGCAATTTGAAGCTTCAGGCGCAGATGGCACCGATGTGCTTTTCACTGTTCTAGAACTTGTTGGCGACCAGGTTAAGATTGATGGCAATCACCCGTTGGCGGGAGAGATTCTTCATTTTGACGTTGAGGTGGTGTCGGTGAGAGAAGCGACTGCTGAAGAAGAACAGCATGGCCATGCGCACGGACCCGATGGTCATCATCATCACTAAATAGAAAAAAAATAATTAGAAAGATAAATAAAAAAAACACCCAACGCTGGTGAGTTGTTGGGTGCGATTGATTTAACTAAAATCCTTGGGCAATTAGGGCGTGAGCTAACTCAGCCACCATTTCTCCGACTGCATAAGGTACTGAGTACGGAAATGTCTGAACGTGTTGGTAGCCCATGAGGTGGGTCCACTCGTGAGACAGGTGACCTGCTAGGTCGGCCTCATCGTATCCGTTGACGTACTTGGTATTTGAGTTAATCCAGGTGTCGCCAAAATAGGTGTAGCCTACGACTTTAGTGAAGCGCTTGTAGTACAGCCGGTGATTGAAATCGGCTGTGTAGTCGATCCCATTTTGTGTACCGCCTTCGTTTGTTTCGCGAATGCTGTCATAAATTTGTTCATTGGTTTGCCCGCGGTTGTCAGAAAATTGCTGCTTGTTCTTGTAAGTGAAAGCGTCAATTTTATCATGCAGCGCCTTTGAATTTAAGACGACTTCCATCAGTCGAATGGCTTTTTCGAGTTTTGCTTGCATGGCGGGTGTGTAGTTTTTGGTTTGGCCCGGCCTGACCGTCAGAAATGGAAGGCTCGTGTCTGCCGAAAAATCAAATGACGGGCTAGGCGTGCTGGTGGCGGTACGGCTTGCTGTTGCGACTGCAAATTGCTGTTCTTGAATATCGCTTTCGGTTGAGTGCGAACAGGGAAAATCACCCAAATGTGCGGCGCTGGCAACCGGGGGTGGGGCATAAATAAATACCGTAGCGATAGCAAAAAGGACGGGGTTGATTTGAGTTTTCATCGTTCCTCCTAGAGAACTAGACCCAGTCAAAAGGCTCCGGAATTGGACCTTTATTTTTCGGCTTTAGAAAATTAAAACCTTTCGGTTGCCGCTACCAGACTGCGTCTTGAAGAACTGATCGGTGAGGGTGATGATTAAATTCAGTGAAAAAGTGAAGAGCTGGGTAAATAGTGCCCGTGTAATATTACCTAGTATTCTCAGATAGAATGTGGTGGTCAAGAAGCTGACGGTTTTGATTTGTGGGTGGTTGCGCGGTGCGTAATTTAAGTGGACTTGGCCTACTGGGGGCTAATCAGAACTTGGGTTGCTAGAAAAGAAAAAGGCAGCCGAAGTGAGTGTCACCCGGGCTGCCTTAAATTTTAATCATTGAGTAGCTACTGACGAAGTGAAAACTAGAAAGCTGTGCAGCCTTCGATCTTTTCAAACTGATCAGTGACCATCACACGGTGAAGAATCACTCTCAGTAAATTGAGCTGATTCTTTGCGCGAAGTAGCTCGACTTCAGACTGACGTTGAAGTGAGCGGGTTTCGAGTACTGAGAAAATAGACTCGGTGCCGAGTTGGTATCCGGCCCATTTCGCTTTGAATACTTCAACGCTGTCGTTGAACGCTGAGTTGGCGAGAACAATTCTGAACTCAGCTTCGTGTAGCTGATTGAGGGCAGACTCGATGGTTTCGCTGAGTTCAGCTTTCACTTCTTTTTGCCGAAGTTGTTGTTCGTAAATATTGTGATTAGTCAGGCTAATGCTCGGAAAATAGTCAAAACCAAGGCTAAATCCGGCGCTCATGTGTAGGTTGTTAAACGCCATACTGGTTGGATTGGCCTGGCTGGTGGCAAGTGAACTTGAAGACATGAAGCCGAATACTTTTTTCCAACGTTCAACGCGAGAAGACTTCTCTAGCCAATACATTTGGTCGAGTTCGAGAGATTTTTCAATTGCCTGTGGCACGGCTTCAGCAACCGAAAGTGATTCGGCGGTTGAAGGGGCAATGTTGGCTGGCTCGAATGTGAATTGGGTTTCAGGGCTCTCAACTAAGGTGTGGCGTAATGTGGCCACTTCGTCGAAAAGTAGGTCGTTGACCTTGCTCTCGGTGATTTCGGCTAAGGCTCTTTGAGCGCGTGCTCGCTTAAAATCAACTTCGGGTGCGGCACCCACAATCATTTGAGATTCAACTGTTTGCTCAATTTGGCGCAAAGTTTCAGTCTCATTGTGTAGAGAAGCCTTCAGGTCTCGGTCGCTCATTAAGGTGAAATACAAAGAGAGGGCTGAAGCGTAGGTGTTGAGTTGCATCAAGCGAAACGAAAGTTTCTCGGCCTGTCTTAAGTATTTAGCTTCAAAGAAATCAAACCAACGCGAGGGTACCAAGAATGGCACTAAGAACTCGATGTTGGCAACTGCGAAGGTAGGATTACCCGCCGTGAGTAGTAGCGTGCCTAAGTTGAGTGATGGAAACAATCGGCCCCGCGCAATTCCGACTTGATCTTTGGCGATATGAACGCGGTTAGCGGCAATGAGAATTGACAGGTTATCATTAATGACGAGTTTGCGAAGTGAATCGGGGTTGAGTGAAATATTCAAAGGAGCTGCGCTCGCATTAGGGGTGGGCTCTTCGTAGTTCGTAGGATCGCAAGCGTCGCCTGGGCCTGAAGCTGCGCGGCGCTTGCCCATGGCAAAGCTTGAAGTCTCAGTCGCCAATTGAAAGCTCATCGCCAAGAAGAGTAATGTCAGTGTTGATTGAATAGTTGATCGGGCACGAAAACAATTAAGTGTAACATTCATGTGTAAAAAACCTCTAGATTGATTGTTGATGCTGCCTTTATAGAAAAAAAAAGAATAGATCAAGTGCAATCATTGCTGATGTTAACTATTGCCAACGTTACCCATTGTGGTTTAATTGTTCAAATCAATCATGTTAGAAATTCAAGCGCGCCCTCAAATAAGTGACCGTAGACTGCAGACCTTGAGTCAAAATGCCAAAGAGGTATCTTCAACCGAAATTGTTGAAAAATGCCTAAAAACGGTGTTCGGAATGGGAAAATTGCTCAGAGAAACTCTCGGTTCTGAATCTGATTTTGGACTCACCATTTTGCAGTACCGTATATTGAAAACCTTGCGGGTTCAGAGACTCAGTAATCGAAATTTGGCTGAATTAGTTGGATGCAGTGCGCCGGGAATGTCACGACTCGTAGCGTCACTTGTGAAAAGAAAACTGGTTAGTCAAGAGCGTTCAAGTGAAGATAGGCGACTTGTTTACTTGGCCTTAACCAAATCGGGTAGAGCCAAGTTCGATCAGAGTGAGAAAGCCATTTACTCAGTCTTGGCTAAAAATCTTGACCAGCTTGAGAGTCGTTCGAAGCACGTTCTGTCGCTAGGGCTTTCTGTGATTAATGAGCAGTTCGAATTTTCTAAAATCAGCAACTTTGAAGTGAAAACAAAAAAATTAGATAAGGACACGGCATGAATCTGTCGGCATTTTCAATTCGTAACCCGGTTTTTGCTTGGATGCTCATGATTGGGTTAATTTTCTTTGGCGCGCTTTCGTTCAAGCGAATGGGCGTGAGTCAGTTGCCCGATGTTGATTTTCCGGTGGTGACGGTGAGCTTGAGCTATGAGGGTGCCGCTCCTGAGGTCATGGAAACCGATGTCGTCGATGTGGTTGAAGATGCTGTCATGGCAGTGCAAGGGATTCGATCGGTAACTTCAACTTCAAAGTACGGCTCTGCCAATGTTTCTATTGAGTTTGAGCTCAATCGTGAAATTGACGTGGTGATGCAAGAGGTGCAAACCAAGTTGGTGCAAGCCCAACGAAGTTTGCCGAAAGAGTTAGATCCGCCAGTGATTTCGAAAACCAATCCTGAAGACCAGCCGATTTTGTGGTTGGCTTACACGAGCACTAAGCACTCTCAACTTGAGATGATGCGATTTGTTCGAGACCAGTTGAAGGCGAAGCTCACCACGGTTTCAGGCGTGGGCGAGGTCATGCTCGGTGGTTACATTGAACCTAATCTGCGAATTTGGGTCGCGAACGATAAATTGAAGCACTATGAACTGACTGTCGGTGATATTTTGGCTACCGTCGCATCTGAGCACGTTGAACTTCCAGCTGGTCAAATCGATACCCCCAAAACCCAGTTTGATGTCAGAGCGATGGGTGAAGCCAAAACAGTTGCCGAATTTGAAAACCTATTAGTGAGTCAACGAGGAGGAAGGCCTAATTTTAACAAGCTTCGCATGAAGAGCGTTTGTCGAGTTGAAGAGGGATTAGACGAAATTAGGCGTTTGTCTCGCTTTGTTGGTGTGCCCGCTATCGGAATTGGAATCAAAAAGCAGCGAGGCTCTAATGCGGTCATGGTAGCCAAAGAAGTGAAAAAGCGAATGGCTGAAATTCAGAAAACGTTGCCAGAGGGAGCTCAACTTCAACTGAATTTTGATACCACCGAATTTATCGAGCAATCGGTTGAGGCGCTCAACCTTGCTCTGGGTATGGCCGCGCTGTTGACGGCTTTTGTGTGCTGGCTATTTTTGGGTTCTTGGTCGTCAACGTTTAATGTCTTGATGTCAATTCCGACTTCGATTGTGGGCGCCTTTATTTTGCTCAATATTTTTGGCTTTACCTTGAATACGTTTACCTTGCTCGGTTTATCTTTAGCGGTAGGAATCGTCGTTGACGATGCCATTATGGTACTCGAAAATATCGTGCGCCATCGAGAGCACGGTTCTTCGCGTATGAAGGCCTCACTCGATGGCTCAAAAGAAATTTCTTCAGCGGCGGTCGCAGCAACGATTGCGATTGTCGCGATCTTTGTTCCGGTTGTTTTTATGCGCGGGGTAATTGGTAAATTTTTCTATCAGTTCGGTATCACCATGACGGTGACGGTTTTATTGTCATTAGTCGAGGCGCTCACCCTCACTCCCATGCGCTGTTCAAAATTTGTTGAGGCGGCTCACCGAACCTCATGGCTTGGTCGCTTTGTTGAAAATTCATTCAAAAAATCTGAATCACTGTACGCAAAGACCCTCGTCTGGGTGCTGAATCACCGTTTGACAGTGGTGGCAATTGCCCTCATCTTTTTCGCCGGTTCGCTGGCGACGCTACCGAAAATAAATAAAGAGTTTGTGCCTGCACAAGATCAGGGCCGTTTTTTAGTGCGTATTCAAACTCAGGTGGGATCGTCTCTTTCTTTTACCGATACCAAGGCTAAGCAAATCGAAGAAGTGTTGGCAAAGCGGCCTGAAGTTGATCGCTATTACACGGCGCTGGGTGGATTTGGTGGCGGGGGCGGAGATGCCAATACGGCCATGTTTTTTGTCAGTATGAAAGACAAAGGACATCGAGGCATCGATGCCAAATTGAAGCATGAACCTAGCCAAGTTGAATTCATGGATAGTTTGAGACTTGAGCTCAAAGCGGTCAAAGAAACCAAAGTAGTTTTGCAGGATTTGTCGATGCGCGGGTTTACTTCGTCTCGGGGATTTCCGGTTGAGTTTTCAATTCGCGGTGCCGACTGGGAAAAACTGTCATCGCTTTCGGCAGAAATGTCGAAGAAACTTGAAGCCACGGGCCTCATGACTGAGATCGATACCGATTTCAAACTAGGCAAGCCCGAGATTTGGGTCATTCCTAATCGTGAACGGGCAGCCGAGATGGGTGTGAGTGTTCTGCAAATTTCGCAAACCATTCAGACAATGATTGGTGGGGTCCGTGTTGGTAAGTACGCGATGGGCGGGCATCGGTACGACATTCGAGTGAAGCTTGAAAACGAAGTGACCGATCAAATGTCGATGATCAAGAGCTTATTTGTGCGAAACAATCGCGGCGAGCTTGTGCGCTTGTCTGATGTGGTTACTATTGAACAAAAGAAAAGTTTACAGCAAATCATTCGTTACGATCGTGAACGCGCAGTGACCGTGTTTGCGAATATGAAGGCCGGAAAGTCTCAAGCTGAGGCATTGGCTCAGGTTGAAAAAATCGGAAAAGAAACGCTCCCAGAGGGATACCGCGTGGTCATGAGCGGCAGTGCTCAGACTTTCAAAGAATCGTTTAGTGATCTGGGGTTTGCTTTGATTATCGGCATTGTGGTTGCGTACATGGTTCTTGCTTCTCAGTTTAATAGCTTCTTAGACCCTGTGACCGTGTTGCTAGCTTTACCTTTTAGTTTATCGGGGGCCTTCATTGCGCTTTTGATTACTTCAGTATCGCTGAATATCTATAGTTTCATCGGTCTGATTCTTTTGATGGGTATCGTGAAGAAGAATTCGATTTTGTTGGTTGAATTTACAAATCAAGTGCGTCGGCGCGGAAACCTGACTGTGAAGCAGGCCCTTATTGAGGCTTGTCCTGTGAGGTTGCGCCCGATTTTAATGACCTCAATCGCAACCGTGGCGGCGGCGATTCCCGAAGCCGTGTCGCTGGGTGCCGGGCAAGAAACCCGAATACCCATGGCCGTGACCGTGATTGGTGGAGTTTGCGTTTCGACCTTTCTCACTCTTTTGGTAATTCCGGCCGTGTACAGTCTGCTATCGCGGTTTAGACGATTTGAAGTTCATGAGCTTGAAGCGCCTGTCAGCAAGCCTGGTGCTGAACTGGTCGCTGAGGTGGTGCTGATCGTGGTTGGTCTTGGACTCGCTGGTTTAACTGGCGTCGCAGGGTTCTCGGTTGTGGGGGCCTCGAGCGCTCAAGCTCAAACGATGGAACTTCACGATGTTGTGAAACTTTCAGTCAGCTCAAGTAAGGACTTGAGACTTTTGGTTGAGAGACAGTCCGAAATTGACACGATTCGAGACCAGGCGAAAGCAGTTTTGTATCCGAAATTGACCGGCGGGTTAACAGCGACGCATCGAAAAGAAGCGGCAAATTCTGCGAGTGCGCTATTTGGTGGCGACCCCTACAACCGTTATGTGTTGAGTGTGAACGGTGAGCAGCCGCTTTATCGCAAGGGGTCATTGACAGCGCTGCAGATCTCAGATTCAGATCGTGAAAAAATCAATTACGACATTGCGGTTCAGAAAAGAAATTTAGCGCTTTCGTCAATCGAGCATTTTTACGCCATATTGTTAGGTCAGCGCCGAATTGAAGTACTGCTCGAACAAGAAAAGGTTTTGAAAGAAAGTTTGACCACGGCCGAGCGTCGCGCCTCCATCGGTCGGGCCCAAAAGCTCGATGTTTTGCAGGTAAAAACCCAGATTGCCCTCTTGGCGCCAAAGTTAGAAAAAGCGAAAGGCGACCTCACAACCGCAGTGGGTGTGCTGGCTTATGATTTGGGGCTCGCGAACGAACTCAAACTTGAAGTGGCGGGTAGTTTGACGCCGTTGCCAGATCGAGAGATCAATTCGTTGTTAGAAGTCAAGAATCAGAGCTTACCCGAACTCAAGCAGTTTGAAGAACTCGAGCGTGGCATTGATCTTCGTGAAACGAGTTTGATGGGAAAACACTGGCCGGAGTTAAAGGCTACGGGGCTTTGGGGTAAAAATTCTTTTACTAAAGCTGATCTATTTAAAGACTACACCACGCAGTGGGAGGTCGCCTTGAATCTCTCAGTGCCCATCTTTACAGGACTTTCATCGAAGTATGAAGCTGACAGTTACTCGAGTCAGCGCCGACAGCTTGACTTGAACCGCGCTAAGATTTTAGATCAGTTGTCGCTAGCCGAGATCAAACAACGTCAGATGCTTGAAGTACTTCGTGGTACTTTGCGGGAGGCTGAGGCCGCACTCGTCATCGCTCGTGAAACACTGAGTGAGGCTAAGAAGAGCTATAATCTTTCGATCATTGATTACTTACAATACCTTTCTATTCAGCAGTCATATTGGGATGCCCTTTGGAGTGTTGAGCAAAATCGCGGAGACCTTTTAGTTTGTCTTTCTAAAGTAGTCGCGGCGATGGGTGTTGATCTTGATTTATTTGTTAAGAAAGTGAGTCCAACGTCATGAAATGCCAGTTTAGTGTTCGGATCATTCTTTTGGTTATCTCGTGCCCATACCTTGCGGGTTTATGGCTGGCTACCGAGAACTTTGGGTTTGCAAGTCAGCAAACAGCACAGGGGTCTTTTTCGGTTCCGCGAAGTGATTTGACTGAATCGAGATCAGGATCTCGCAGTGCGGCCTCTGCTAGGTTAAATGATTACGGAATCCACGAGTACGGCTTAGATTCTTTATCGCTGGGTGCTAGCTTTATGGGTGGCGGTTATCAAATGGGTTCGACGACCGGGCTCGGTCAAACTCAGTTTTCGATTTTTGGCGTACCTCGGGTGACTGTTCTTGGTGGGATTGAGACAGAAGCGGTGATGATTGATTTTGGTGGTGAACTTGAGGTGCTTCGACGATCACTTGACGATGCTCAGCTGCGGGTTGGTTCACTGGGTTCCACTCAATTGAGTTATTCAGCGACCCCACTAATTGGGGTCAATTCTCGAAAAGTGATTTCAACGATTTTTGAGACGGCTAGTTTAGGCGCTTGGGGATTTGACCTGGCCTTAGCGGTCGGTCCACGATTTTCAATTTTGACCCGTTCATCGTTTGATCGCGGTGGTCTTTTCATTGGTTGGTTGTCGCGGTTGTCACCGGCGGTTACTTATCAATTGAGTGGCAAAGGTGATGGACTGTTTTCTGAAATCACGTCGCTTAAGTTCAGTGTTCCGTTTGAAATTGGACAAATGAGTTTTGCGAATACTCAGAGTTCAAGAGTGGGTTATCGTTTGGGTTTAGAATTGGCAATAGCCTTAGGAGAATGAAAATGAAGATTCAAGATATTCTTGGTTACCGTTTGGGATATTTGGTGCTGGGTGTTTTGGCGCTCAGTCAAATTCTAGGCTGCGGTTCTGATAAAGACTTAGATGAGTGGAAGCGTGAAAAACTCGCTGAAGATGTATCGAAGTTTCAGGCCGCAAATGGTGTTTATGGCGGCTGGCTGACGGCAAAAAACTCGCAAGTTAAGTTAGGTGCGCTCGAGGTCGAGCTTCAGGCACAAACCACCGTAGGGGCGAGTGACACAGTGAAAGCTGATCAAAAACCGATTTTGGTAACGAAGCTCAAGTGGGCCTCTGAAAATGATATGGTGGTGGTGGTTCAAGAGAGCTTCTATGATCCTGATTCGGGTCAGTATCAAGCGACCATTCCGATTCAAAACTCGAAGGGTGAAACACAAAAAGTCGCTCTTTCGGGAATCATCAAGGACGGTGTTTTCGACGGCACGATCGAGGCGATCGGTTATGGTGAGTACGGCGGACAGTTTCGATTAACGAAGGATCAGAAGGTTCCCGCTGCTGAGTTTCAGTCTTACCTGTCTGCGTTGTCAAAAACTTCGAGTACCGAAGAGTCAGACAAGCGAATTGCCGTTCTTGATGGTGCAACCCAGTTTAGAGGGGGCAACACGCGTTCGGTGAAGTTAATCGTGATGAAGCCCGTGCAAAAAATTGAGGGCGAGCTTCTTGACCAATTGCACCCAGTTCGAACAGTGAACTTGAGCTTGATTTACAGTGGGGGTCAGAAATTTTATTTTCCTAATGCTGAGTGGGATCGTCGCTCTAAACGAATCTCAGGAACGATCAAGGTTTCAGTTGCGCAACAGTTTCAAACCGCAGCGGGTTCTGGTTCGAGCGCAGGTGCAAGCGCTAGCCCGGCGCCTTCAAGTGGGTCGTCGAGCGCTTCATCGAGTACGTCAGTTGATTTCGGTATTTCATGTGCCCTTTCGAGTGATTTGCCTGCGCAAAACACTGATTTGATCAGTGGTAAAGCCGATCAGTTTGTCGCCAATTGTGACCACATCAGTGGGTTAGAAGGGCCAGTTGCAAAAAGTACCGGATTATTTCGAGTGCCGTTAGAAAAAGATCTAGAATCACTCTCACCCGGAACCGGGGCAGAGGCGGGTACTCTGACTCGAGTTCGCCTTTTCAAGGGCGATATCAGCTGGGCAGTCGCTAAGACGCCTGGTGTTCTGGCGTTGCCGTCATTGCCAGTGATGTTGCAGGTGATTGAACCCTCGAAGACTGAACTTGAAACGGTGTTTACGTACTTTTTTCCTGATACCGCGGAGGGCGTACAAGTCGTGCTTATGATGGGTGGGTCGAATCAGTTTTCGTTTCGCTCTGCTAAACTCGATGTGGCAGCACATCGCCTGAGCGCTCAAGGTGTGACGATCACGGTCACTAATTTAGGGGTTGTGAAGACTGGTGTTGTGGAGTTTGAAGGAAGCCTGAATGATGAGGGGCACTCTTTGTTTGCGCAATTTCGCACGGCTGGTAGTGCCCAAGGTCCAAGTGGTACGTTGAGTGAAGTGGTTGCCACGGGCACCCAACCCCAATTGCCTGATCCCGAAATTGAAAAAAGTTTTGAAAAACGCTATCTCGGCTCTGGTCAAATGAGTCAGGGGCAGTCAGTCGATGCGAGTCTTCTCGTTGTGAATTCTAAGAAGTCGTCACTTGAACAAATCTATTATTGGTTTTTTCAAGAGACTGAAAAAGTATTGCAGACCACGCTGAGTCTTAAAGGTGGGCTGGTGAATGTGCTTTTTTCTCAGACCCGTTGGAACACGATTTCAAAAACCTTGAGCGGTGAGAATCGCTACATCAAGAATGGCGAAGAGTTCATTTTGAATCTCGATTGTAACGGATTTTCAGAACTGAATCAGACGGGCAACGAGATGGCGTGTGTGTATCGAAGTAATCGATTGGCGAATCCGATCACGTTGAAGGTTAAGCTTCAATAACGTGCACAGAATCTTAAAACCGGATGAGTGACCATTTTTTGACGGATTGACGAGTGAATAAGTCTGTCGTTAGGTCATTGAGATTGTCGCTAAGAGAGCCCATGGGTATTCTGTCTTTGGGGTTCACTCATGACATTTCAGACGGCAATTTTCGTGTTTATTTGTTCATTGGGGATTCATCTGGCTGAGGCCGCTGAACCGACTACCTTGCGGGGTACGGCCGTGTGTGCGGCTTCGCCAAGCCCCTGTCAATTGAAAATCTATAAAGATACGTTAAGTGAACAGACATTCGAATTGTATTCGGCAGATGGTGCCAGCCCGTGGTGTGAACAAGCACTGTCAGGAAAGTACATTGAAGCGGTGGGTGAACTGAAGGGGCGCAAACTCAATCTGTATCGTTATTCTTTTAAAATGCCTCCGATGATTGGCTTGCGAAAAGTGGCGGGTCGACCATGAATTACGATAAACAAGCAAGATTTATGAGTGTCTGTCTATTGGCAACGGGGGCTTTGTTTTTGAGTACTTCTGCCCACGCCACTCGTCGGCTCTTGTCGTTTTATGGTGCGAACGGGGCAGGTAATGACTTTGAAAATGGCCTTTATCGCGATGCTTGCATGAAAGAAAAAGGGTGGAGTGTCAAATCGATTGTCTCAGATTCAGACAGTCACATTGACGACCCGGGAGCTATCGCATTCAATCGAGAACAAAATGAAAATTTTAAAAAGGGATTAAGTACGGTGGTCTCCGCAAAAGATCAAATCGAGATACCTCACATTCAGTGCCCAGAAAACACTAAAAATCCTGACGGTTCTTTCAATTACCCAGAGGGGCGAGCCGCCGGCGAAAAAGCAGTTGATACCTATGTGAATGCCATCTTGAAGGCGAATGAAGACCTCAAGCAAGGTGATGAATTTTTGCTGAAAATATTTGCTCACGGAAACTCGAATTGTCGCGCAATCGACAATTCGAAAGAAGGCCAAGAGAAGGGATTCGATTTTAGCAAAGGTGGAATTCAAAACAATTCTCAGTGTGACCACTGGTTTGCTGTCAAGATACCCGGGTGTACCGCCGCGGTACTTTTGCCGAGTAAGAAATTGGCACCTGCTTTGAAAACCCTGCAGTCACGCGGAGTCAAAACGGCAGTTGAAATACAGAGTTGTTACGGGGGTGCGGCGATCAAAGATTTCGCTCAAGACGGTATTTGCGCGCAAGCTTTCTCGACACCCGACGCGGCATTAACCTTGTGTACTGATCCCATAGGGAATGCAACTCTTGCCACTTCGCTTCCGGGGCTCATGACGGCTCAGTATTGCTCACCGAAGTCTGCCTCACAGAGTGCCGCGCTTGATCGGGTCACCCAGGCAGAAGGCAGGGCGGCCTCGCCCGGACAAAAAGGTTGCCTCGACGAGGGCATGAAACAGTTGCCGCCGTCCGTGAATAATCAATCGATGAGTTCACTCATTGATCAACTTCGCCAAAGAGATTTGACGGCCAATCAACCCATGGGTAGCGACGGGCCTTTTTGGGTGGTGGGTAGTTTGAGTTTGTTGGGAGGCGCTGGTAAAGAGGCTTTAGAGTCTGGCCCAGAGTTAGAGTGTGCCATTCCCAGTTCTGCTCAAGAATTCTTTGACAAGATTGTTGGCAATGTTCAGTCAATCACAAACGCCATGTTCAAAACGAGTTGCAAGCTCAATTCGAACGTTGACGTCTTTTTTAAGTCAAATCGGGAGGTTTTAGATCAGTATTATCAGGCTTACCAGGCTCACGCTCAGGATCTTAATCACCATGTGAATGCCGCGAATCAAATGATTCTGAAAGCCTTGTCGGGTAACTCTGCTGAAGCCTTGGCCAGAGCGGTTGCTGATGCGCACTTGCCCTCGAATCTTCAAGGTGCCGATCGAGAGAAAGCCCTCAAACAGAGAATCGGCGCCGATTCGCTTTCTTTCGTTGCCTTTAATATCATTGCCCTAGAACTTCCGATTCCTGATGGCCCAGGGAAAGAAGAGTTTCAGCAAAAAAACGAGGCACTGCGAAGTGTTTGTGAAAAAGCATTAGGTGGCGCTGAAAAATTTAAAGCTCTCGCGGCTGACTTAGCTGCAGCAAGAAAGAAGACTCAAGAATTTAATAATGATCTCAGTGCGAAACAAAAGGCCGTAACAGGGCTTGAGCGAAAACTCTACGACACTTTAAAAGGCTCGAAAGAGTATCAAGACTGTATTGCCGTTCACCCAGAGTTGAAGAAGGCAAAAGAAGCTTGTGAGAGTTTTGTTCCCTGAACGACTCACTCGAGCGCGCCAACTGAGAACATAATAGTGGCTGGGTTACCGCCGCGATGATCGTAGAACGCCCCCTTAGTTCCAACCCCTTTGATCGCATGAGTGGCAGTGATGCCCGCCCAGAAGGTTTGCGTGAAGCCGCCAAGCGTTTTTTGTGACGATTGGTAAAGAATTTCTTCCTGACCCTCGAGTCCACCTTGAATGGCAGGCAGATCGATGCGGTTATCAAAGTCATGGCTTATGATTGCCCGAACGCCACCAGCTAAAGTGAGGGTGCGATCGTCGCCGAGGTTGATCACTAACGGCACATGAAGGTTGGTTTCACCAAATACCGTGAGTGGGCGACGGGTTTCTCCGCTTTCGGAGTTCGTTTCTTTGGTTAAGCCTGCACCCGCTGAAGCGTCGACTCCGATGGCAACAGATCGAGATAGTTTCGCTGCCCCCTCAACGTGCAGTGCCGCGGGCTCAACCACATTAGTGCGATTTTCGCCGTAGGGTGTTTGTTCGGTAGCCGCGCTCAATTTTGGAGTCTTTAGAGTGAGGTGAGGGGTTAGTTCGATTTCTGGACCTGAGATTTCACCGGAAAATTTAAGAAGGTCTTGCCTCTTGCCGAATGCCTCGGTGAGTAGCGGAGTCTTGACGTTAAAGTTGTGGCATCCGAGCTCTAGGTCGCCCATGTTCACGACCAGTCGAGTTTCTTTGTCGGGGTATTTTGAGGCTCCTGCTGAAACGCCCATCGAAAAGCGACAAGTTTTTCGCCAGTCTCCATAGCTATAGTCAGAACTGTTTTCGGCGGGAGCGACCTTAGTCTTTGGCAAGTCTGCAAAACACTTCGGCAAGGTTGCAGCCTCATAGAGGCACATCAAAAATGAGAGTGTGCCTAGCCAACCGATTTTCTTTGTTAGGTACTTCATACCAGAATATACTGCAGGATAAATGCCACTAAACTGATGTTATTTAGTGAAAAAAACCCAAAAAGGTCAGGGGGGGTCAGTTTAGACCTGGCGCGAGAATGAGGGTTTGATAGAGTTTGCACCCGATCACTGGTTTTTGCTCACGCATTTTTGCACGAGTGCCTCGACAATTTAATTTTTGCCGGGTTTAAGAAATTTCTGCCTTTGCGACTCAAGCCACTCTCTCGCTGGTTTGGTGACGAGTCGGTGGGGTAGGTTTTGTGCGCTACGTGCAAGGCTCACCCAAGTTTTTAGATGCTCAAATTTTCGAGAAATGAGTTCGAACTCTCGAGGTTGCACCTTCATCATTGACGATTCTCGTAAAATCAGCTTCGGCTCGGTGGTCGTGTTTGAGCGGCGAAGTTGGTGTTGTTTTTCTAGGCTGGCGAGCGATCGCAGTACGAGTTCATATTCAGCTGAGCCGGGAATGATTTTTTTCGGAATCGGAAACCCCGTGTATCCGGTGGTCAATTTACCGATTGACTCAAAGAGCTGCCGTCGAATCACAATAGACCGAGGGTGAACAATGTTTCGTTTGCTCAGATTGGGCAACCAAAGTAGCCGATCAAGCTGACTCAAGTCATGGGTGAACGATTCTTGGCTGTTGGTGGTGTTTTCAGTTTGGTGGCTTGGGCTAGCTTGGGTCGCAAACCAAAGATCGGCTTTTTCGAGTGCCGTGTGAATGTGTTCAAAGCGTTCGGTTGAAAAAAGGTCGCCCGGATAGATCCAAGAAAGCACATTAGCTGAAGCGATGTCGGCGCCATGATTGATGAGTTTAGCGTAATCACCATGGGCCCTCGTCGTTTCGATGTGAAGTGAACGATTGGCTACGGGGTCGCGAAAAATCTCGAGCAAATGATCTGCGACTGGTGAGGCGAGTGTGTCGACCACCGCGATGATTTGAGTTTCTTCGAGTTTACATTCTTGCAGTAAGTTTGAAATGGTTTGTTCGGTGAGTCTTTTCAAAGGCAAATGCGAGGCCTCAAGCAAGCTACTAGTACAAGGAACAATGATTGAAATCCAGTGTGACCGCTCAGGGGGTAAAACTTGCATTGCTCAAGAGATTAGCCCAACGTTGAGCTAAAGTCATGTGCTGTCTCTCGAGAGTCTGATTGTGTTGCCTACCAACAATTATTTGACAAGGCGTCTTCAAGAGTCGTTATTGAGTTGCTCAAGGCGGCAATAGCATGGGTGTCGTCGACTTCTGTGCCCTCTTGCTCATAGCCGGCGATTCGATAAATTGAAACTCCTCCGATGGCATCGTTGGCGTTGCTCATTGTGCCAGTTTTGGCAATCTGAACTCGAGTTTCTAGCGACACTGCATCATAACCCCAATCTGAGTGCGAGGTCTCTGAGGTGTCAACCGGCAACCAGCCGGTGCCCATGACTAGGCGCTGGGGTGAAAGGTTTTGATGTGAAAAAAAACTTTTCCAGATTGAAATTTCGGTTTGGTATTTATGTACATCTGTCGTGTATTGCATCGGCACGACGACATCGATGAAATTGCGTTTTAGCCATGACACCGGATTTTGTTGAAATTTAAAAAACGTAGGTACTGAGTGCTTCGATGCCGACTGGTTAGCGAGTGCTTTAAAAAGCGTGTTTATTTCGTTAGAATCATTGGCGGCTGAGGTGATCCAGCTACTCCAAGAGCGAAACCAGAACGAAACGAATTCGGCGTCGAAGTCACCGTAGGTAGGTTCTGCAACGAAGCTCGATGCGCTCAAGAATTTTGTAGAATAGCGTTGGCGAATCTGGCTTGAAATGGCAGAAATGGTCTTTGAAACAGCCTCGGTTTTTGAAAATTCACCAACCCACGCAGGTTGGTCTTCATAACGAATGTAGTCGTAGTGAACCCCTTGAAGGTTTGGGTACCGATCGAGTAGGTCGGTGATCCAATTTACCTGGAGCGTTCTTTCGGTCTCAGATTCAAAATCGGCTTGTGCGTTTTCTTCATCGGCGTCTGAACGGGCGCCTCTCATCTTGTTTTGAACCCATAAATGCACACTGAAGTTTTCGGCTCGCAGTTCACCCAAAAACTGGGCAAACGAGGCTTCATTTGACCAGCCGTAGCCCAGGCCTGTTTGCGGAGCTGCCAGAAAAACCGTATTGAGTTTCGCTAATTTTAGTTTTTGAAGCGTAGTCAACCGCGACTGGGCAGTGTCAAAGCTCGGTGGCCTGATCCAGTTTGCTCGAATAAAACAGCGGTCTGATGAAAATTTGGGCCCACTCGCGATCGACTCTGTCGCCTCATTGGGTAGGCCCGAATCGGTGGTTGAAGCCAGTTTGCCGCAGCCACCGAGACTGGCGCACAGTCCGAAATAGAGAGCCCCAAATGTGACTGCTGTTAAGGCAAGGCCGGTAAAAGCCATCGATGAGTTTGAGCGTGACGCCATTTTCACTATTGTTATCAAAATTTGTCACCTTGTCGAGATGTGTAGATTTTGACTTTTTGATTGATTTCGCTATGGTAGGGTGAAAATGGAGTCAGATAAATAAGCATGAACGAGAGTCATCCTGTCATTCGATTTGAGTCAGTGCCGATAGTTGAGGGGTCATTGCACCGGCTAGAAGAGTTTCGCCCTCAGCTGCTTGAAAGTGTGACGGCCGAGACGGTTCGAGAGTTGTCTGTCTTGTCGCCGTCGCTAGCAAGTCAGGCAGCGCAGAACCCTTATGAAGGGCTGTTGGGTGAAGCGTTATTTTCAGAAAAACAAAGGTTGCGTCGAGAAAAACCGACCGTTTTTACTAAGAATCGTTATAAAAATGACAAATTACTTTGGTCGCAGGTGCAAGCGGCGCTCTTGAAGTCGCCCGTTGAACGCGATCGGGGTGAGATCATGAGCCGAGTCTTGAGCCATTACGCCGAAGAAATTGGCGGGCATTTTGATGCCAGAATTTATCGACTGGCCACTAAAATGGTGCCTTGGACCTTCAGTTGGCTACTCAATGCAGCCTCGGTGAAGCGAGTGCTACCTTGGGGAATGACGCAGTCGTTATCTAGTCGACTTCGTATTGTAGGCGAGGTACCGCATCTACAAAATCTATCAAAAAAAGGCACCATTTTGTTGGTACCTACCCATCAAAGCAATATCGATTCGCCGCTGGTGGGGTATGTCATTTACTTAATGAGCCTACCGCCATTTGCCTATGGAGCCGGACTCAATTTGTTTTCGAACCCACTGTTGAGTTTTTTCATGAGTGGCCTAGGCTCGTATACCGTTGATCGAAAGAAGACGAGTGCAATCTATAAACAAGTTTTAAAGAATTATAGTGTTCAAATTTTAGAACGTGGCATTCATTCAATATTTTTTCCAGGTGGGGGAAGGTCGCGCAGTGGTGCCATCGAGCAGAAGCTCAAGTTAGGCCTCATGGGTACGGCGCTTGAGGCCCAATTGCAAAACTTAAAACAAGGCAAACCAAATCCAAATGTTTATGTGGTACCCATGGTCACCAGCTATCATTCGGTGCTTGAGGCGGGTAGTCTGATCGATGACTTTCTATTAGAGAGCGGTAAGTCTCGTTACCTCTCGTATGGCGACGACAGTTGGCACTTGCAGAGTGTGTTGCGATTTTTTTGGAAGTTTTTTTCGTCGAGCTCAGGGGTGACTGTTCGTATTGGTCGTCCGATGGATGTGTTTGGAAATCTAGTTGATGAAAATGGGCGATCGATTGGACCGAATGGCACTTGTATTGATCCCAAAGCGTGGCTCACTTCGGGCGGCGAATTGGCGCCTGAAAAACAGCGCGATCAAGAGTACACGCGCGAACTCGGAAAATCGCTGGTTGAAAGGTTTCACGCTGATAATACGGTTTTGACATCACATGCGGTGGCTTTTGTGTTGTTTGAGGCTTTGCGTAAACTGTATCCAGATTACGATCTGTATCGCTTCTTGAGAATGTCGGGTTCACAAAGAGTGGTCACCTTAGATCGTTTCTTGGTTGAAGCGGCGAAGGTTCATTCGCGACTGCGTGAGTTGGCTGATCGCGGAAAAGTGTTTTTGAGTAAAGAATTTTACACTACAAAAAGTGAAGACTGGGTTGAAGATGGAATTCGTCATCTGGGCTTGTGGCACGATTCTGCTGTGATACGCAAAGCCGATCGAGCTGTCTGGAGCGATGATTTGAGTTTGCTTTATTATTATCGAAACCGACTTTCTGGGTACGGTTTGTCTGAATTACTTCCAAAAGAGCGAGGAACCTCACGTGGGATCGATAAAAAAGGATTTTTGGCGTAAAAGCACTGTTGCTGTGGTTGGTGGCGGTAGTTGGGGCACAGTGCTGGCCCAAATTGTGGCCGAACATTGTGCCGAAGTGCGCTTGTGGGTAAGAGAAGAAGAGCGCGCTCGTGAAATCAACGCGACCAAATCGAATGTCGATTATGTGCCGGACCTTCACTTGCGTTCGAATATTAAGGCATTATCTGACGGTGAGAGAATTTTCGAACAAAAGCCCCAGCTGATCATCTGGGCGCTGCCATCTGATGTGAGTCGCGAATGGGCAATTAAATTGGCTCCGTTTATTAATGGCGATGAATTCATTATTCACGCCACTAAGGGCATCGAGCCGACAAGCTTTAAGAGAATGTCAGAAGTTTTGAGTGAAGAACTGCCTTGTCGTCGCATTGGGGTTATCAGTGGGCCGAATCTCGCACTAGAAATTGCTCGAAGTGAACCGGCCGCCGCCGTCGTGGCCTCAAATTTTGAAGAAGTACGCGAAGCAGGTAAGTATTTATTCACTAACCCGGCGTTTGGTATTCAGACCAGCGAAGACGTGATTGGTGTGGAGTGGGCTGGGACTCTCAAAAATATTTTGGCAATTGCGGCCGGTATCGTGGAGGGTCGAAAACTGGGTTGGAACACCCGCTCGTTACTTTTGACTCTCGGTCTGGGCGAGATGGTTCGGCTCGGGCAGATGCTGGGAGCGAAACCTGAGACGTTTTTTGGGCTAGCTGGGGTGGGCGATGTGCTAGCCACGAGTAGTTCAGATCTGAGTCGTAATTTTCGCGTGGGTTTGAGAATTGCGCAAGGTGAGCCTCTGTTGAAAGTGCTTGAGCAATTAGGATCAACTGCCGAGGGGGTGAGAACTGCCCGTTTAGTTGCTCAATTTGCGAAGGTTAATCAAGTGTTCATGCCAGTGACTCAGGCCATTTCTGATATTTTGAGTTTGTCAGAAAGTGAGAGTGCAGACTCTCAAAAACTCGTGCAAGCCATTGATCGATTATTCACTGAGCCACTGGGTTGGTTGTCGTAACGGCTTTTTAGAGCGGTGAAACCCAACGAATACTTAACGAACTAGCGCTCGGGTCAAGCCAGATGCTTTGCCCTGAACTTTGAAAGATCGATAGGGTAAAAGTGTCGCCCGCAATGGCATAGGTATCGACTGCATGATGAATGTGGTAGCTGCTTGAGGGTGAAACCGAAAGGTTAACGTCATAGCGTAAGGTTTGCTGATTGTTTCGATTCTTGATGAGGTAGACTCGCCTGAGGCCAACCAGCGCTTGGTTGGTGGTCTCTGCAATCTGAGTATCGATGATGATGTGGTAAATTCCTGAAGTGGGTATGGTGAAATCTTTATTTTTGACTGAGCCGCTGGGCCAGATACCGCTGTCAAATCGAACGGTGTTGAATTCGACGGGTGTCGCGACGTTGGTCGGAATTTCAAAACCGAGGCTCAGCTCGTATTTTCCATAAACCTTCGGGGTGGTGACTTGTGGACTCCAGAGAACTTGCCCTGCTTGGTTGGTTGTCAGAACTGAATTCAGCTGTCCTGGCTTGATTTCTTGAAAAGAAATTTTATCCCAAGAGACGTCTTGTGCGGCACCCGTTTTTAAAACGGTGTTGGTGGTTCCCGGCGCAACCTTCGACGGAATCACCGCGTTTTGTCTGATGTCAGGTGTGTCGACACAGTTGGTACAGATGAGGTCAGTCGCAGGGCCGTGTGAGTGACCGGCTTGGGCGAACGCATCAGGGGGTAGGCCTGCGAAAAGTAGCGAATTGTCAGCAGTGTTTGCTTGAGTTGCTTTGGTGGCGAGGTCGGCGTTCTTGGTGTGTGTGCATTCGGCAACTTCTGAGGTGATCTCAAGCCCGGTGTGGGTGTGTGTTGAGAGGGCAAATTGAGTTGCGCTAAATCCCTGCAGCGTTTCAGCATTGATGGGATCTGAGCTGGTGGCTTGACTGACTGAACCTGTGGTCGAACTGCCTTTAGGATCGTCGGGTGCGCCAGTCGAAATGCTAGGTGAGGCGCCGCCAGCACTATTGGCGTTATTCAAGCAGCCGGTTAACGAAGCACTGATGATGAGCACGATGCCGAGGGCAGCGATTAGAATAGCGGGGTTAACGATCGGTCTTGAGTTTGCGAAGACTTGCAATTCTGGGCCGTGTAAATCAGGTGTTAGTTTCATAAAATAAGCTCCTCAGTGACAGTGAGGTTGCACTGGGTATTCCAGTTTTTAGTGATTTAATTTCAAATAGTTACATTACTGACTGTCGGTATTCACCTGGGTCATTTCATGACTGTGAGGTGACGCTTCTCATGAGAAATGACTGAGAGGGTCAACTTTACTTGACTAAAAAGATCAAAATATGGTAATCGAGCAGGTATTGGAGATTTTGATCATGCAAAGAAAGAATAACAGCTCATGTTTTCACACCCGCCGCGTTCTGGCAGTAGCCATTTTGGTTGCTCTATTTTCGTTCGGCCAAAAAAGCGCATTAGCGTTTGAATCGACCTCGGGTTCAACTCTGAAATTTGAGAAGAAAATCTACGAAGCAGCAGCAGAAGCGTCTGAAAGTAATCGGCCTGACCCTAAAGGTGGTGACATGGCACCCAGAGGAACGATCGGTGAAAAGGTGCAGATCAAGTGCGAACATTCAGGAGACTCGATTGAAATTGAAATCGAGCGCGATCAGGCTGGAAAGATTAAGTTGAAATCACTGCGCGAAGGTTTAGAATCGCTAAACTGCGACGGCGAACAGCTTTAAAACACTTCAGTTCGGATATTTCAAATAATAGATGTCGGGAAGGTTGCGGCAGCGTTCTTCGAGATCGAGGCCGTAACCTACCAGAAATTGGTCTTCAACTTTTCTACCGGCGTACTTGACCGGAATTTCGACTACGCGTTTTGAGGTTTTATCGAGAAGTGTGACGATCTCAACTGAGGCCGGCCCCGAGGCCGTGAGACGGTCGAACAAGAATCGCAAGGTTCGTCCGCTATCGATAATTTCTTCGACGATCAGAATGTGCTTACCTTTAATATCAGACTGAATATCTTTAAGAAGGGTGACCGTGCCGCTCGAGGTGCGCTCTTTGCCGTAGCTTGAGAGTCGTACGAATTCAACGTCAGTTTCAACTTTCAAGTGCCTAATCAAATCGGCCATGAAAAGAATAGCGCCTTTGAGAACTCCGATTAATAAAATTTGTTTGCCTTCGTAATCTTTGTTGATGCGGTCTGCGAGTTCGCGAACCGTTGCATCGATTTCATGAGCGCGTAGGTATTGAGTGAAGTTTCGCTCGTCTAAAGACGACTTGAGTGAATTTCCGTATTTCATGAAGTCCCTGCCCTTTCTGATATTTTCTGACACTTTCTGTAGGTGAGGCTAAGAGTCTCCACCGGTTGCCTTCTTAAGTAAAGCCTTGATGGCGTGAATGCCAGAAATTCCTTTCGAAGCCAAAACGCTCGCAAATGAAGCCCCACCCAGCTTGATGACTCCGAAATAACCCAGCCCAAAAAGGGTGAAAAACCCTGCTTTCATCTTAAATGAGATTCGCTCATTGGCGTCGCTGGCGGTGAGCAAGTGCAAGAGAAAGATTCCCATTTCGGCGATGTCGTCAGAGTGATGGTCTAGTATTTTTTCAGCCGAGGCAGGCGAGAGTGTGAATGCAATCTGCGGCTTGGAGGCGGCGCGAATTTCAATGGTGTTTTGACCAAGTTTTCGGGTGAAAACAAAGACCTCAAGAGGGCCTGAATTTTCTGGCGCTTGAACTCGAAGTTCAATTTCGACCCCATTCGATAGTGGGGCCGCTGCGGCCTTGGCGACGTCAGTTTGAAAATAGGCGCTGAACCTTGATGCAAACGTGATTTCTTGGGTGCCAGTCTTAGGATTCGTCATTTTGTTGTGCCCATTTACTACTAGACGAGAGTCAGAAGTGTGGGCGAAATCTTAGGTTTTGAGTTCGCTGGCAACGGTTTGGGCTTGTTTTGGGAGCTCTTGTGAATTTTGCGTGATCGCAGGTTCAGCTGAAGCCGTTGATGCAGGTCGATTACTAGTCGCAACCTCTGGGGTCGCGTCTAGCTTTCGAAATTTCGCCTCTTCGATTCCGCTAATCGAATCTTTGAAATTTTTTATCGCCTTTCCCATGGTATGACCTAATTCAGGAAGCCGTTTTGGGCCAAAAATAAGGAGCACGATTCCGAGTATGAGTAGATGTTCACCAGATATTCCAAACATACAGACGATATACTTCTCAAAGGCAAATCAGTCAATCGCCAGGTTCGCCGTCGGTCTTGCCACAGTCATAGGGCTTTTTGGAGGTGCGCTCATTTTCACGGGGTGTGTGCCCGAGTCGTTAAAGAAGCTCGGTTTTTCAATTATTTCTGATCAAGAGGTTGAGCCTAAAGGGCCGAATACCTATCAGAAAATTACCGGCGAAGACGCCGAAGATAGCCGGGGTCGGTGGGATCAACTATTCAACACCACCAGCTATGTGTTTGGTCGCGAACCAGCCGCAATTGTTAAAGAATCGATTCACTGGCTTCCGATCGGTAAGGCTCTTGATATCGCCATGGGTGAGGGCCGAAATGCCGTCTTCTTGGCCAAGAAAGGTTTTGTAGTAGTTGGAGTCGACTATTCAGAAGTGGCAATCCAGAAAGCTAAGTTACTCGCAAAAGAAAATCAAGTTCGCATAACCACCGAAAATGCCGATCTCAATCATTATGTAATCGCCCCAGAGACGTATGATGTCATTTTGAATATTCAGTACCTTCAGCGCTCTTTAATTTCGCAAATCAAACGGGGATTAAAGTCGGGTGGCGTGGTTGTTTTTGAAAACTACTTGATCGATCAGATTGAGAATAATCCGTCAGAAAAAATGGACAAAGAATTCTTACTGAAAAAAGGTGAACTCAAAGCGCTCTTTTCTGATTTTAAAATACTCGTGTACCGCGAAACCAACGATGGCAAAGAGGCCGTAGCTGTTCTTATCGCGAAGAAGCCTTAACGCAAGAACTTGCTTTTGACTCGACTTAGCGACTCATCAACACGGTCGTCTTCGCCTTTGTGTCGGTGTTTGATTTTTTTAGGGACGACACTCGGGTACCATTCCATTTTTGCTCCCCAAACATCGTGTCTTCTTGCTTTCGGCATCCATGCCTCGCAAGAGTCGCAAAAATGGAATGGTACCCGAGTGTCGTCCCTAAAAAAACACGCTAACACAAAGGCGAGGACGTTTGTGTTAATGAGTCGCAGAGGCTCTAGTCGACCTTGTTTTTAAATTCAGTCTGTTTAGTTTGAACGGTGTCAGCCACACTTTTGGCTTTGTTTTCAATTTTTCTTTTCAAGCATTCGAGCTTGCCGTGAACGATATGGCAGGTTTGATCTTTGATGTCTCGATAGGTACTCTTAATGCTATCGCTTGATTCATTGGTTTGCGTTTCGAATTTTTCGAGTGTTGTTTCTTCGGCAATGGCAAAAGAATCTAAAGTCATTGTGGCGAAGAAAACGGGCAGGCTGAGCAACCGGTAGATTTCTGCTTCATTTGGTGAAAAAAGACTTCGGGCTTGTTCGAATTTTAGGTTAAACGCTTTTTCGGTTTCTAGGCTCTGATTTTCGCTTTTTAGTGCGGCGGTTACTCCTTGTTGGGTGTTGAGATTACCTTGAACTGCGGCAATTTTAGCTTGGTCAGATGCCCCTTGATCGAGCGCTTGTTTTTGGTTTTGTTCGATTTGTAGTGCCATTTCTTCTGGTGCGACTTTATTTGCTTTTTTTGAGTCATGAGTAATTTTCAAAAGGTGATCTGCGCTGAGATTGACGACTCTTGCTTTGTTGGCAATTTCGGGGGCATTGTGGCGGTTGGCGGTAATGAAGGCATCAAAGTCTCGTACGTCTCTTTGTGCGATGGCTAGACTTTGAACTGCAAATTCTGGAGCGCCTTCTTTGATTGCGAGTTCAATGGTTTTTTGTGCGTGATCGAGCTGGGTCTGCTTGATGGCTTTCAATTCTAAATCTAAGTAGTTAGCCTGTAGTTTTGCACTATTTTTTGCGGCCCCAGAGACATCGCCTTTTTCAAAATCAGAGGTGAGGTCACGAAGGTCTTCATCTGCGGATGCGAAGTCTTTAGTGAAGAATTCGGGTGCTTGACTGGTGAGGGCGCCACTGCGCGCAGCGATCACTTCGGGTAGATTGGTTCGAGAAAGCGCAGCAACTTCGTTTGCCCGATTCAAATAGGCATTTGTTTTGGCGATCTGATGCAAGATGTCTTTCGACGTTTCGGGTGAATCTTTCTGTTTTTCTAGGTTGCTCTTGGCTTCTTCAAGCGAATCTTTAGCCTTTGAATAGTTCTGAGGGGCTAGAACGTTCACTTGATTTCGCGTCGCTGTTTTCATCGCCGCGTCGCTGGCTTGGTATTCTTGAGTGACATTTGCCGTGTCGGGATATTCTTGAATCTGAGGGCCGCTACTGCAGGCCATCACTGTACTCAGTGCCGTGGTCATGGCCAGGTAGGTTGCCGCTTTGGCGCAAAGTTTGATGCAGATGAATGGATAATCAGTTTTCATTTATATTTTTCTCTCTTTTTTTATTCGTTTGTTAGGTTGATTGTTTTTACTCGTGAGGTGAGTGCAAGAAGTTCACCAAACGTTACGGCAATGCTTTTCTGCCCGTAATAACTCGCACCAAGATTGACACGACGGCGATCACCAGTAAGACATGAATCAAACCGCCAAGAGTGTATCCGACGCCCAAGCCAAGGGCCCAGAGTAAAATTAAAACGACAATGATGGTTTCGAGCATGAGATTCTCCTTGTTCTGATTATTCTGGATCACTTTGATTGAAGTTCGACTTCAAAGTGTCGGTAGAGCAAGAGAGCAAGAATCAAACCAAGCTGATGGAGGCAAACGAGGGAGGTTGGAGAGTGAGTTTGGGGCATGGTGCCCCTGCGTATTGTCAGATCTGGTTAAGGGGCGCTCTGTTTGTCATCAAAGTTGAGGCCATGGCACTCGATCGGAGTCGAAATAAAGATCGCTTGGTGCCTCTAATAAAAAAGTTATTGGCTTTATACTTTTCACATGGTCAGTTTCAAACTCTGAATCAGAAATGATTTTGAGGCTTTTATTTGGAAAAACTTTACTGAACCAGGCAAATTCTTTGGGATCGCTTGGTCCGGCCTTTACCTCAATGAGAGTTCGATCGGGCAAAACAAAGTCAATTTCATGCGTCTGTGATGCCCAGTACATCAAGTCTAACTCGAGGTGGGGGGATCTGGCTCGAGAGGTCTCTGATTGGCGGGCCAGCACGGTTTGACGCCAGAGTTCTTGGGCGACTAACCACTCAAACATGGCACCGCGTTCTCTGCCTTCCAGTTTTTTTACTTCGTGAATGTAGCGAGGGCATTTTGGATGAAACGCCCAGGCGGCCGACAAATTAATGAAATTAAATTTTGAGGCGCTTCTAGCAAGTGACGTATTTTTGTTGTGATCCCAGAGCATCATCGGTTGCAAAATGAGGAGATCGCTTAAGCGTTCAACGTAATCGAGGGCAGCCGAGTTGTTTGCTAACCCAGCTTCTTTCGCTAATTTTGTGTAGCTCAGGGATGAAGGTGCGGTTGCGTAGACTCTTTTAAGTAAATTCAGTAGAAAAATTCGACTGCGTCCCGATTCGACGACGTCGCCCAGAATCCAATCACAGATGAGCGAGGTGAAGCTATCGCTGATGTATTCGTGCAAATAGAGACTTTGAATTGCAAGCGGTGAGCCGCCTGTAAGTATGTAGGAGGGAAGAAGGTCAGATTCAAATTGTCCAATTTCTCCTTTAGTTTGATAATAAAATTCTTTAAACGATATGGGCAAAAAAATGTACTCGGTGCGATCGAGGTCACCCTTTCTTCCAGGTAGTTTTTCTTGGCCATGTTTCAGGTCGGCTGCATTTGATCCAGTGGTCACTATTAAAATATTCTTTAGCTGTCCTTGATCGATGAGGCGTTTGATCACTCTTTCCCAATTCTTAATTTGGGTTATTTCATCAATAAAAATGCGACGAACTTTAGCGTTTTTTTTAAAACTTGCCGACAGCTCTAATAATTTTTTTTCGAATTCATCGTGTGAATAGATAGAATCGCCATTTAGAATAAATGCAGTACCCAATCCATATTTTTCGATGGTCTCGAGAAGTTTCAATTCAAGCCAGGTGCTTTTTCCTATTTGCCTGGCCCCACGAATACTGATGACTCCACCTGTGGTGGGTAGATCGGTCAGCCCAAATTCCCATCTAAACTGAAATCGCTGTGCTTCGTACTCATTGATTTTTGGCCAGAGATCTTCTCGGTCAACTGGCCCCGTGATCAATAGGCTGTTTTTTTCATCACAATTCATAATTGTGATGATATCACAATTGTGAATTGTGAGTAAAACAAAAAGCGAACACTCGGAAGTGCGAACTTAGGCAAAGTCAGCTAAATCGCAAACCCAAAAAGCTGAAATGAAGTGAAAAGCGTTCTCGATGTTTCTTCGAGGCTTGAGCATGGTACCGCAGGGTCTCGGCCTTGTGCTGGTTGGTTTGAACTGTTCCAGTCGAAGTCAAAGGCGCCCTGGTAATACTGGGTGGCATCAGCGCCTTCGAGTGCGAGGGCCGTTTCGCGGTTGGCATAAATCGAATTGCGACTTCCGTTGATTGAACTGACCAAAACGCGTGAGTCGTCTGAGATCCAACCTTTGTTGTGAATGTAGTTCGCTTGAATGGCCGACAAATTGATGATCTTTGCCGCGATAGGCAACTGGTAACAAGTCTGAAAGCTATTCAAAAAGCGCACAGCCTCTTGGTTTGGAAATTTTGAATACGGTATGACGGTTAATGTGTCGTGATTGGTTTCTGGGTCGGGCTCTTTAGGTAAGAACGCTTTGTCATCGTTCAAGAGTACTCTGACTTGCACACCTTTTCTGGCGGCATTGATGATTTCTTGCATCCAGAGGCTACGGTAGCTTGGCGCGCCGCTTTTTTCTCGCCAACTGATGGGTAGCGACATTTGCTCGGTGTTTAGAGTTTTGGTTGACTGTCGAATCCACGCTGCGGTTGATTCAAACGAATGGGGTGAGGTGATCAATTTAACGCCATCAACTGTAGTGTCGAGAATTTTGACGGGTGTGAGGGTTCTTTTCTTCGGTGGCGTAGGTTCAGTTTCTTCTTCTGCTGGCTCTTTCGGTTTTTCAACTCGAACGGGCAAAACCACTCCTCGGCTAACCCAAGTGACATCACCTAGTGTGGTGTCTGAATCGATGTTAAAAAGCGCAGTCAATTCTGCGGCAAGAGTCTCATTGGTGATGGCGACTTCCCAGCCGCGATTTCCTACTAAGCCTGCGATCGGATGCCCCCCAAGACCATAGTTTTCAGAGCCGAGTACCACTCGTGAGTGGTCAATGACTAAGTACTTAGCGTGATCATAAGGGTAACGCCTTTTTGCTTCGGTGTTTTTAAAATTACTCATGACAAAAAGACGAGACGGAGTCGTTGGTGTTTTGTTCAGTCTCTGTCTGAACAGTTTGATGAGGTTAATTTCGCCTACGGTTGCGCCACCGAGGGGTTCGCCTTCGATCAAAAGTTTAACAGTTACCCCACGGTCAATAGCCGCTATGATTGAAGTCATAATTGCTGGCTGTTCAAGGGTGTAAAAGTTGACGAGAATTTCTTCTTTAGCGCGATTGATTTCGGTAGTGGCCAATTCAAGGGTATTGTCTGGCGCGAGCCCCAATCGAATGACCGAAGTGGGAGACCGTTCACTTACAGCGACGATGGCGTTTGGGTTTGGCAGCAAATTTGCCGCAAGCCGAGCACCCTGAATTTCGTCAGAAAAAGCTATTTTTTCTTGGCCGAAAAAGCTGAAAAATGAGGCAAACGTGAAGCAAGTGGCAATAAAAATTGTAGCCTGAAAAAACCTAAGCGTGCGTGGCAATACCGGCTGAAAATTTGGCTGCATGATTCCCCCTGATGCGACTACTTTTGAGACCACTCTAGGCAGGAAAAATTTTGAGGGGCAACAAGAATTTCTTTATGTTTTGATAAAAATTTCTTGAGTAGAAGGTTTTTCTTGAATTTAGAATTAAAAACGACAACGATAGCAGCCATATAGTATAAGGTGGGTGTGCAGCATGGTGAGTAGCCAATTGAAGTTAGGGCTGGGCTTGGGCCTAGCATTTTTTGTTTTAGGGGCAGGCGCGTTCAGTTATTTCCCGAATGTGAGTAATCAAGATTATGAGCCTGAACAGCCGATGCCGTTCAGTCATAAAATTCACGCGGGCGATAATAAAATTGCGTGCATGTATTGCCATTCGGCTCCTGAAAAATCGAGACATTCGACGATACCTTCGATGAATGTCTGCATGAATTGTCACACGGTTGTGAAGGCTGACAGTCCTTATATTAAAAAACTTCAAGAGTACTATAAGGAAGGGCGTTCGATCGAGTGGGTTCGTGTTCACGAGCTTCCCGATTACGTTTACTTTCCGCACAAGCGCCACTTGGCTCGTGGTTTGGTTTGTTTGGATTGCCATGGCGATGTCAAAACCATGGAACGTGTGTACCAATTTTCTCCACTAACCATGGGGTGGTGTATTGATTGTCATCGTGGAAAAACGACTCCTAAGACGGTAGTTGCGCAAATGTTTCCGGGTAAGAAAAACTACCAGGGCCCAGTGGCAACGGTTAATTGCTCGGCTTGTCATTTTTAAGTTTGAGTCAAAAATAATTGAAATCTGTGAGTGATAGATTGTGAGTGAATTGTGAGTAATGAAATGGAACATCCAGTAGAGCAGCCAGTAAAACAAATGTCGCCATCTGAATTAAAACAAGGTGAGTTCATCGAACCTAGGCATTGGATAGGTGCTGAAGAGCTCACAGAAAATTATTGGACCGACGCGAAAATTCTTGAAAAACGCGGGCAAGAGTTTTTTGACAAGCCTGTCGAAACCATTGAGATGATCGAGCGGCTAGATACCAAAGGGTTTGCGCGGCGCGATTTCATGACGATCATGGGCGCGAGCATGGCAATGACGACGTTTGCGTGCGCAAGAAGGCCCGTGCATAAAATCATTCCTTATGTAGTGAAGCCTGAAGAGGTCACTCCCGGTGAAGCGCTCTATTATGCGACTTATAGCCCAGAAACCGGCGAACCCATTCTAGCGAAAACCCGCGAAGGTCGGCCAATTAAGCTAGAGGGTAATCCCGATTTTTCACGCGCGGGTGGTGCTTTGTCTGCGCGTACTCAAGCTTCAGTATTAGATCTCTACGATCCTGATCGCGTGACTGATCCGGTTCGTCGCGGTCGAGTGGTTGGGCAAGTGGGGGTTCAAAAAGCAGGTTTTCGAACAGTCATTGATTGGAAAGAAGTTGATCAAGTTGTTTCTGAAGCTTTAACTAAAGCGGTGGCTAGTGGTGGCAAAGTAAGAGTTTTGACTGGTGAGCTAAAATCGGCCACAGAGGCAAAGCTCATTCATGAGTTCGTCTTGGCCTTTGCCGCCGGAAAGCACGTTGAATTTTCGGCACTGGGTAACGAAGAAATTGCGCTGGCTTCAGAAGAGACTTCAGGGCAACGCTTGGTGCCTCATTATCATTTTGAAAAAGCTGATGCCCTGGTTTCGATTGGAGCCGACTTCTTGGCGACTTGGGGTAATGCTTCAGAGAATGCTTTTGGTTGGTCAGCAAAACGAAAATTAGAAGGCAAGCCGGCAACGGCTGAACTTTCAAAGTTCTTTGTTTTTGAATCGGGCTTTACAGTCACGGGTGCGAATGCCGATCAGCGGTATCCGATTCGGGCGGGTGATGAGTTGGCCATTGCTTTGGCGATCGCTCACGAGCTCATTGTGGTGAACAAGCTTTCGTCGCTAGCCTCTGATTCGCAAGTGGTTTCGGTTTTGAACGGTTACCGCGCTGAGGTGGTTGCGGCCGAGATCGGCCTCGCCGATGGCGCTGCTTCAATTAAAGCGGCTGCTCATGCTTTGCTGGGCTCAAAGGGCAAATCGTTGGTGGTTTCAGGTGGATTATCGACTAAGACTGTGAATGCAGTCGCAACGCAAGTGGCTGTGAATCTCTTGAATCACGTACTTGAGAATGAAGGTTCTACGATCAATGGCGTAGAGCGACCCCTCAGGCCCGGTCAATCAATTGCTGAGTTGCAAAAGCTCATTGAAGAAATGAAGTCAGGAGCGGTTGATGTTTTGATTATTCAAGGCGCAAATCCGGCTTACTCACTTCCAGCCAGTGCTGGGTTTATTGAAGCGCTGTCTCATGTGGGCTTAGTGGTTTGTGTTTCAACCCATGAAAACGAAACGGCGCTTTTGAGTGATTTGACTCTGCCTGACGTTCACTTCTTAGAAAATTGGGGCGATGCAAAATTGGCACGAGGAGTTTATGCTCTTCAACAGCCAACCTTGGCTCCGATTCATCGCTCTCGTTCATTGAGTGATTCACTTCTCGTGTGGGGCAAGTCGGCTGGGCTAAAATTGTCAGCCGAGATGGTGGCGTCTGCCACTTTTCATGAATACCTGAAGGCCGAGTGGAAGGCGACTGTCTACAAAGAAGTCGGCAGTATCGGTACGTTTGAGCAATTCTGGGAAAGTAGCTTGCGCGTTGGCGTCGTGAAGACCGCCGAGGCCGGAAAAATAGCGGGAAGGTCATTTAAAGCCTCAGCCGTGGCAAAATTGCCTGCATTCAAATCGCGAGCCGACGGTATTTATCTGTCACTTTATTCGGCAGTTTCGATGGGCGATGGCGCCCAAGCCAACAACGCTTGGCTTCAAGAAATGCCAGATCCGATTTCAACGATTACCTGGGATAACTACTTGAGTGTTGGGCCGAGTTTGGCGAAGAAATTGAATTTGGTTGAAAACGACGTCGTTGAAGTTTCGAGCGACGGTCAAAAAGTGTTGCTGCCGGTTTGGGTTCAACCCGGAATACACCCTTCGTCGGTTTCGGTGGCCATTGGTTTTGGCAGGCGTAATGCCGGTCGAGTGGGTAACGGCACGGGCTGGGATGTTCTCGGTTTTTCACATTTGAGCGCTGGTCAGTGGGTATTTTCGGGTGGCCCCGTTGAAGTGAAAAAAATTGGCCGCAAATATAATTTAGCCAAGACTCAGTGGCACCACACTTCTGAAAATCGACCCATCGTCAATGATATTACATTAGCTGAGTATAAGAGAAACCCAGCGACGGCAAATCACACTGACCCGCATTTGAGATTACCTGAAGTGCCGACTCTGTGGAGTGAGCACCGTTACAAAGGCTATCGCTGGGGCATGAGCATCGACTTGTCTTCGTGTACTGGCTGCGGTGCCTGTGTCGTGGCTTGTCAGGCAGAGAATAATATTCCAGTGGTTGGCCGCGACAATGTGCGGGTGAGTCGTGAAATGCACTGGATTCGCATCGATCGCTACTATTCGGGTTCGCCTGAACGACCTGATGTGGTCTTTTTACCAATGCTTTGTCAGCATTGTGAAAACGCGCCTTGCGAAACGGTTTGCCCAGTTCTGGCGACGGTACACAGTGATGAAGGATTGAACGAGCAAACCTACAACCGTTGTGTGGGAACTCGGTATTGTCAAAATAACTGCCCATATAAGGTTAGACGCTTTAATTTCTTTGATCATTGGAAAGCCTACGAGGGCACGGCCAATATGGTTTGGAATCCAGATGTCACCGTGAGAACTCGCGGTATTATGGAAAAATGCACTTTCTGTGTTCAGCGAATTCAGGAAGCGAAAAACAAATCTAAAGAAATGGGCGGAAGAATCAAAGACGGTCAGTTGAAAACGGCTTGTCAACAAACCTGCCCAACTGAAGCGATTGTTTTCGGTGACATTAACGACCGACGATCAGAGGTCTCAAAAAATCATTCAGATCCGAGAGCGTTTAAGTCGTTAGAAGTGATCAATGTGAAGCCCGTCATTTCTTACCTCACGAAAGTGAGAAATAAAGAACCGATGGCCCATGCTGGGACCGGAAAACACGAGACTTCGCCTGGCCACGGGTAATGGAGTGATCATTAATTTTTTGGAAATTTTTGGGGAAAACTAACCTATGTCAACAGAAGTGATTCAGTATCAGCCTGAAGTATTAGTTACCGGCGGTAAGACTTATGCAGACGTCAATGATGACGTGAGCAAACCCCTTGAAAGTTTTCCGACTTGGAAATGGTGGGCTGCATTTGGAATGGCGATTTCAGCCCTTTCAGTGGGCGCTTCGGTCGCTGCTTATATGTTTGCCAACGGTTTAGGTATTCTGGGGTTGAACCAACCGAATGGTTGGGGTGTGTTCATTGTCGATTTCGTTTTCTGGGTCGGTATCGGTCACGCGGGTACTTTGATTTCGGCCGTGCTTTTCTTGTTTCGCCAAAAATGGCGTACAGCCATTAACCGTTCTGCTGAGGCCATGACTATTTTTGCGGTCATGACCGCGCTTATTTTTCCGGTCATTCACACGGGGCGTCCGTGGTTAGCTGTGTATTGGTTGTTGCCTTACCCGAATCAACGAGGTTTATGGGTTAATTTCAGATCGCCTCTGCTTTGGGACGTTTTCGCGGTTGGAACTTACTTTACGATTTCAACTGTTTTTTGGATCGTGGGTTTGATTCCTGACTTTGCAATGATTCGTGATCGCGCGACCAACAAGTATCGTAAGTTTATCTACACGGTACTTTCGTTCGGTTGGAGAGGATCGAACAAAGCTTGGTCACATTACGAAATCACCTACATGATTCTGGCGGGTCTTTCGACTCCGTTGGTTCTTTCGGTGCACACGATCGTTTCGTTCGACTTTGCGGTTTCTCAGTTGCCGGGTTGGCACACGACGATTTTTCCGCCTTATTTCGTAGCAGGCGCGATTTTTTCGGGGTTTGCGATGGTCGTGACTTTGCTCACGATCGTTCGCGAGGTGTTCAATCTCAAGAATTACATCACCATTAAGCACCTTGAGAAAATGAATATGGTCATTCTCGCAACGGGCATGATGGTGGGTTACGCCTATGCTTGCGAGTTCTTTATCGCTTGGTACAGTGGCAATCCGTTCGAAGGATTTGCTTTTGTCAATCGTGCGTTCGGGCCTTATTGGTGGGCATACTGGATCATGACCGGTTGTAATGTGCTTTCGCCCCAAGTGTTCTGGTTTAAAAGAGCGAGAACCAGCGTGCCAATCATGTTTGCCATTTCGCTTTTTGTGAATATCGGCATGTGGTTTGAGCGGTTTGTGATTACGGTGACGAGCTTGCATCGCGATTTCTTGCCGTCGAGTTGGTCTTATTATGTACCCACTTGGTGTGATTGGGCGATCACGTTTGGAAGCTTTGGTTGGTTCTTTATGTGGTTCTTGCTTTTCTGTCGAGTGTTTCCAGTGATAGCAGCTGCCGAAGTCAAGTCAGTGATGGATCAGCCGCACGCGGAGAGAGGTTAATCATGAGTTCAGGTAATTCTAACGGAAAAAGTAGCGCAGCAGGAGTGATCGGTTATTTTGATTCTCCCGATGCTATCTTGAGTGGAATGAAAAAAGTGAAGGCGGCAAATTTCAAGAATTTCGATGCTTTCACGCCCTTTCCGGTTCACGGGCTTGAGCATGCTCAAGGGTTGAAGCGGTCATTCTTGCCTTGGGTAACTTTCTTTGGTGGCCTCACCGGTCTCACCATCGGCATGGGGTTTCAGTACTGGACCTCGGCCGTCGATTGGCCAATCAATGTGGGTGGTAAACCTTTCTTCTCATGGCCAGCGTTTGTGCCAGTGGCCTATGAAGTGACCGTTTTATTGGCAGGTCTGTCAACTGTCGCCGCGATGCTCTTGGTCAATGGTCTTCCGAATTTAAAAAAACGCACATTTAGCGTTTCTCTTACCGTCGATAAATTTGCGATTATCATTGAGGCTGATCGGGGTGCACAGAATGGAAAGTATCGCCCGTACTCAGAGAATGATGCGATTGAAGTGCTGAAGCTTGCTGGAGCGAGTGGAGTGAAGGCAGTCACCGATTCTGGTTGGTTTGAAAATTGAGGGTAGGCAAGGGTATGAATAAAATGATAAAAAATATTACGGCAAGAACCTCGCTAGTCTTGAGCGCAATGAGTTTGCTTGCTCTCTCGAGCTGCCGATCAGACAAAACAAACGTGATGTACATGCCGTCGATGGTTTTTAGTCCGGCAATCAAAGCTCAAGAGCTGGGTTCAATGAGACCTCCGGTAGCTGGTACAGTGCCCCGCGGTTTTCAACCTTATCAATTTGCGAATGATCCTGACGCCGCCGGACGAGAGTTGAAAAATCCACTTCGCCGAACGACTGATGTGTTGGCGCGCGGTAAAGTCATGTTTGAAACGTATTGCATGGTTTGCCACGGCGTAGCCGCCGAAGGTGATGGAAGTATCGTTCCGAAATTTCCAAGGCCGCCGACTTTGCATTCAGACAAGGTGACGCAGTGGACAGATGGTCGAATTTATCATGTGATTTCGATTGGGCAAAATTTGATGCCTTCTTATGCATCGCAAATTGATCAAGGCGACCGTTGGGCGATCATTCATTATGTTCGCGCGCTTCAGCGGTCAAAAAATCCAACAGCCGAAGATTTAAAATCGGCCCAATTGAGTCAGTGAGTTCAGGTTATCAAGATAAGGAATCAGTGAGTATGGCACACGGTGAAACAGGTAAAATTAAGAATCCAGGTCCGTTTGTTTTTCATGCCTCCGTAAAATCAACACTCCTCGTGTTGATGATCGTCGGTGTGGCCACTTTCGGGGGCGGCCTGATGGCTGACTCCAAACGAGCCTGGGCTTCTCTGGTGCAAAACCATTTCTTCTTCATGTCTTTGGCACTGGGGGGGCTTTTTATTGCCGCTCTTAACTACATTACTTCAGCGATGTGGTCTGCGCCGATTAAGAGAATTTATGAGTCTTTCACTTCTTATTTGCCTTTTGCCTTACTGACTTTTCTTGCCGTTGCGGTAGGCATTCATCATATCTATGAGTGGAGCCACCCCGAGTTTGTAAAGGGTGATTTGGTGCTTGAGGGCAAGGCCAGCTATTTGAGTATAGGTTTTTTCGTTATCCGAAATGTTGTCGCTTTATGTATTTGGATTTTCTTTGCCATGAAAATGCTGAAGAATTCGGTTGCTCAAGATGCCAACGGTGATCACAGATTGACTTTGAAAAATAAGGCGATGGCGCCGGTTTTTCTCATTGTGTTCGCGATTACCTATACCATGGCAAGTTACGACCAGATGATGTCACTTGATCCGCATTGGTTTAGCACTATTTTCGGTGTGTATTGTTTTTCGGGTCTATTTTATTCAACACTCGCTTTGACGGCGGTGATGGCAATTTACCTGCGGCGCAACGGGGTGCTTCAAGGAATCGTGAACGACAATCATCTACACGATTTAGGAAAGTTCATGTACGCGTTTTCGGTATTTTGGGCTTACATCGGATTTTCACAGTTCATGTTGATTTGGTACGCGAACATGCCTGAAGAAACAGGCTACTTCTTGCACCGCCTTCACGGTGGTTGGGCTTTGATGACTTATCTTTTGCCACTCAAGTTTTTAGTGCCCTTTTTCTTGCTTCTTCAACGCGATTCGAAGCGTTCTGAGTCAAGGCTTTTGGGCGTTGGGCTTTTCATGCTGGCCGCTCATTGGTTTGATTTGATGTGGGTCGTGCAGCCTGAATTCTTTAAAGAAGGCCCCCAATTCGGTTGGATTGAAATCGGCACCACGATTGGCTTCATTGGTCTATTCGGTACTTGTGTGGTGCGCTTCATGGGCAAGCACAACATCGTAGCGATCGGTGATCCGCGGTTGCCAGAAGCAGTGTTTCACCACCATCAGTAAATAATGTGTGCCGAGTGATGGCTTGTGTTCGCGCGCCTGGGTAGGGATCTGCGACCTCTCTGGCGAGGTTCGGCGACATGGACGGCTGGGCTAGTCAGATAGAGATCTGCATTACCAGTGTTGATTAGAAATAGTATCGCAAAATACCCTTCGGTTCGTTGATATTTGACTGGTGTTTGCTTTGAGGCGTGAGGCGTGAGGAAGTTCCGCTTTTCCGGCTTTATGTTTGCTAGTTTGAATTGGGGCTCGTGAACCTCCCCAGAGAGGTTCTCGCTGTGTGGGAAAAATTTAATTCTTGAAGATTTTTCTTGACGCTAGTTTTGTTCGAGATGTCGATAGGGTTGAAAATAAGCCATAATAGACCCACATCTGTGTTGTGTTGGAATAGTGTGGTTCGGTTTGTCAATTTTTTTGAATTTTTCAAATGGCTCAATTCTAGCCACGATTAGGCAGTTATAGGTGTCTCGAAATCTTGGTGTATAGATGTGTGATGCATGAATTAAAACACCTTTCTCAGTCAGAACTTTTATCTCAGACCAAGGTCGCGATTCAAAATGAACGGAAAGCGACGGCGCAAATTCTGCTTTGTTTTCGTGAAATCGAAAGTCGCCTTCTTTATGCCGAAGTCGGTTTCTCTTCGTTACATGAGATGGCTGTAAAATATTTCGGATATTCTGAAGGAGCTGCCCATCGGCGCATTTCAACGATGCGCTTGATAAAAGATGTCCCGACAGTGGCCGTCGCGATTGAAGCTGGTGACTTGTCTTTAAGTGTAGCGAGTACAGTGCAAAATTTTCTTAGAGCTGAGGCTCGACAAAATAAGAAAGTGTATTCATTAAACGAAAAAAACGAATTAGTGAATTCCATGAAACACAAATCTAAGGCGGAGTGTGAACGTGATCTTCGAAAAATCTCACCACTATTAATTCGACCTGAAAAAGAGAGGCCCATTTGCGATGAGTTCACGCAGATCACTTTTCAGGCGAACAAAAAATTACTCGAAAATTTACATCAGCTCAAAGGGCGTTTGGCTCATCGCACGGGTAGTGATTCGTCGTATGCAAAGTTATTTATGGTGATGAGTGAGATGGTTTTGGCTCAAATTGATCGTACACCTAATCCGGGCCTACACAAAAATTCGGTGGCTCGGCCGGCAAAAGAAACGGTGATTAGCCCAAGCCACGGTATTGTTGACAAAACGATCAGCCAGAATGAGCTCAAATCTTCGATTTTGTCGCAAACTTCATTCGCTCGTCAAACCTCGCCGGAGAGGTTGCTTAGCGGGGCGACGGCCACAAGATCATTTTCTCGGGCGGTTCAGCGAATGGTTTGGAAACGCTCAGGGGGACAGTGTGAATTTGTAGCCGAAGGAGATGTGGGCGCAGGCCGACGGCGTTGTGCTTCAAAATGGCAGCTTGAGTTTGACCATCTGAAGCCGTTTGCGAGAGGGGGCGAGAGCATTGCCGAAAATGCAAGGTTGCTCTGTCGAGTTCACAACCAGTTTGTAGCGAAAGACTGGTCGTTACTGTGAAGATGTAATTCTAACCTCGAGCTTGCAATTGTTTACATTTCCGAGATCCTGCCGCTAACCGCTCATTCACTGCGTGAAAAATGGCACTAAATACACACTCCACAGATCAGCAGCCGCTGCACAGAGGTAAATGATGAGGCTGAAGTTGATCATCAGAAAAAAATGAATCCATCCCTTGGCTGCGGGCGTCTCACCCGTGGTGAGTTCGAGGTGCATTTCGTGGTTCATCGAGCGCACGAATTTCCAGAGGCTATACAGCACATATCCAGAGGTGAGCGAAGCAGTGATCATGTAACCAGAGCCGACACCGAAGAAAAGTGGAGCCGAGGCAGCCACTCCGACATACGCTAAGCACCAAAGTGCAATTTGAAAGACCGTGGGCTTGGCGCCAAAAGCGACAGGCAAGGTAGGAATTCCGCCTTTTGCGTAATCTTCTCTGTATTTTAGGGCCAAAACCCAGAAATGTGGCATTTGCCAAAAAAACAAGAGGGCAAACAGGTACCAGCCACCGGGCGATTTCAGTGATCCGGAGGCCGAAACGTGACCCATCAATATGGGCAGGGCTCCCGGTATGGCCCCGGGTATGGCTGCGAACGGTAGTCGCGGTTTCCACCACAGAGTATAAAGAACGTTGTACGAGAAGACGGCGACGCAACCCAGAATAAAAAGAGTCGAGCTCAAGTAATACAAAACGGCCGCACCTGAGGCGACCAAGAGGCCAGCCAACCCAGCGGCTTCGAGAACTGAAATTTTACCACTGGGAATCGGCCGCTTCGCTGTGCGAGGCATTTTGATATCGATTTTGTGTTCTTGAATTTGATTGATCGCAGAAGACCCGGCAGAAAGCAGCAGTAAGCCGATCAAGGTTAGCGCCAGTCTAATCCAAGAAAACGGCGCCTCAAACGGGTGCCCGAGCAGGTAACCGCCAAAGGTGCTAATCACAATTAAAGAAACGATTCCGCCTTTTGAGAGCTCGGCGAGCATTTTTGTTTTGCGAAATTTAGTTTCGTTATTCATGGAGTCTCATCATTCATTTAGGCCTGGTCAAGTGAGTACAGAAGTTTTGCTTAATTAGAAAGGCGAAACCTGACAGCTCAATGTCGACAACCGCTGGCTGGCCGCAGACTGATCGCAGAGCGCTAAGCAATGACTTCTCGTGCCGCCCTATGACCCAGGTCATGTCGGTTCTTGCGAAAATTTTTGGCAATTCTTCGGTGCCAAATTTGACCGACGCTTGATAGCCCGCTATACAAGGTTGCATGCAAATCAAAAGTTTCTCTAGCCGAAGTATTCTAAAGGTGATTGTCGGTGGTTTAGTAGCGGTTTGTTGGCTAGGGCTAGCGACGCTGGCGAGCACCCTGGTAATTTTTGGCCACGGCTTTGGTGACGCCCTGGCGATCGATGTGCCCGATGCATTACAGGGCGTCGGGATTTTTGAAAACCTAGGGCAGCAGCTTAGCATAAATGACCTGAAATTCACCGACGAGCAAGGGGTAGAGGCATCGCTCGCGAAATTTCTTGAAAAGCCGGGGGCGTTGAAAGAGGCCTCTGAGAAAAACGGCTCGGCCGAGCGAACTCCTATTTTATTGAATTTGGTTTATTACGGTTGCACTTCGTTATGCACGTTTGTGCTCAATGGCGTGGTTGATTCGATGAAGAAGGCTAAGGCGCTTCCGGGCGAAGACTTTCAGTTGGTTACTGTTTCAATAGACGACCGTGAAGATGCAAAATTGGCAACGCGCAAAAAAGACTCGTATCTAAAAATGTTATCGGGGGGTGATGAGGCGATTGCTAAAGAGGTGTCGAAGAATTGGCACTTTCTGGTGGGCAAGAAACCCATGATTGAAAAGCTCGCAGCCGAGGTCGGCTTTCGCTATAAGTATATTGAGAGCGAGAATCAGTTCTCTCACCCTGCCGGAACCTTCGTGATTACCGCCGAAGGCAAGCTTTCTCGGGTGCTCTATGGAATTGAGTATTCGCCGCGTGATCTCAAACTGGCGATTGCCGAGGCCTCGACCGGCAAAATCAGTACGGTTGTTGAGAGATTTCTCTTGAATTGTTATCGATATGACCCTAATTCTCGTAAGTATACCTTTTATGCGACGCGGTTAGTTCAGTGGGCTGCTTTTATCACTGTCGTTAGCATCGGCTGGTATATGTTTCTTTTTTGGCGAAGACAAAGGCGATACCCCAAAACAAGTGTTTAGGGTTCTTAGGTAGCTTGGGCTGCAAGTCGGTTAGAAAACTTGAACTGGTGGCATAAGTGAAGGGAAATGCCTGTCATTTAAAGTAATGATGGGTAAGTGATTTTAGTTTTGTGCTCAGGTTGTGAAAAAAGGGGGGCTTAGCGGTCCATGTTTATATCGAATGTTCATGCATCAGGATTTCAGTCTTCAGCGGTCGAAACATCAGCTACGCTTCCACTTCAAGGTACCCAAATTGCAGCGCAGTGGGATCAACTTTATTTGTTCTTAGTTGGCCTCAGTGCTTTCTTTTTTGTTCTTGTCGTTGGCGGAATGATCTACTTGGCGTTTCGTTATCGCAAATCGCATTCTCCGCGTGCAACCTACATCACCCATCACCACGGCCTCGAGGCATTGTGGACGGCCATACCGACAGTGCTCTTGGTTGGTATCTTTATTTGGGGATGGAGCGTCTACACGAAAATGATTCAAGCTCCGGGCGACGCGATGGAAGTTCGTGTGGTCGCTAGAAAATGGAACTGGCAGTTTCAGTACTCTGATGGTCGAGTGACGTTAGGTGAGCTTTTTGTTCCGGTTGATAAACCCGTAAAATTGATCATGTCATCTGAAGATGTCATTCACAGCATGTTCATACCGAATTTTCGTCTGAAGCAAGACGTGGTCCCGGGCATGTACACCACTATCTGGTTTGAGCCGACGATTACCGGAAAACACCAGATTTTTTGTACCGAGTACTGTGGAACAGGGCACTCAGAGATGTTGGCAAAGGTCATCGTGCTGACCGACGAACAATGGAAAACTTGGTGGATGGGTAAGAAAATTTCGGCAACGATTCCATTTGCTGGAATCGGTGGCATAGCGATGCCGCAAGTTCAGGCTTCGGCAAGTGGTGGGGCGGTTAAGCTTTCGGGTCTAGCGCTTGAAGGAAAAGCTTTATTTCAAACCAAGACCTGCACGACTTGTCACTCTGATGATGGCTCTCCAAAAATTGGCCCATCGCTCAAGGGCGTCTTCGGCCACAAAGTTGAGCTAGCTGACGGAACGAGTGTTCAGGCCGATGAAAATTACCTTCGCGAATCGATTGAAAATCCTACTGCAAAAATAGTGAAGGGGTTTCAACCCATCATGCCAACGTTCAAAGGCATGATGTCTGAAACAGAAATGAACGCTGTGATCAGCTATATCAAGAGTCTGAAGTAAAGAGGAACCCATTATGGCAACTATAGAAAAACACTCACCCGCGACACCTTCTGGGGCTCATCATTATCTCAATCACGGAAAAGGTCTTTGGTCATGGTTAACAACCCTTGATCACAAGCGCATTGGCGTCATGTATCTTTTTACCGTACTCACTTTTTTCTTAGTGGGCGGCTTGCTTGCCATTGCCATTCGAATCGAACTGTTTACCCCTGGTCGAACCATCATGGACGCCGATACCTACAATCGGGTGTTCACCTTGCACGGCGCGATCATGGTTTTCTTGGTTATTATTCCGGCCATTCCGGCGTCATTAGGTAATTTTATTTTGCCCATGATGTTGGGCGCTAAAGACGTGGCATTTCCGCGGTTGAATTTGGCTTCGTATTATATCTACATCACGGGCGCTGTGGTGGCGTTGACCTCGCTCTTGTTTGGCGGCGTTGATACGGGCTGGACATTCTACACTCCTTATTCGGCAACCGCTGGCATCGGGGTAGTTTATGTTTTGTGTGGCGCTTTCATCGCGGGATTTTCGTCGATTTTAACGGGTCTCAATTTTATCGTGACGATTCATAAATTGCGAGCCGAAGGCCAACATTGGGATCGTTTACCACTGTTTTGCTGGGCGTTGTACGCAACGAGCATCATTCAGGTTTTGGCGACCCCAGTCTTAGCAATTACCTTGATTCTTCTCGTTTTTGAGCGCCTCACACACATCGGTATTTTCGATGCTTCATTAGGTGGCGATCCGATATTGTTTCAGCACTTTTTTTGGTTTTACTCGCATCCGGCCGTTTACATCATGATTCTTCCCGCAATGGGTGTGATTTCTGAAGTGATTCCGGTGTTCTCGAGAAAGCCGATTTTCGGCTATAAGGCGATCGCTTGGTCATCGTTCGGAATTGCCCTTCTTGCTTTCTTGGTTTGGGGACATCACCTTTTTGTTAGCGGTCAGTCTGAGTTGGCGAATTTTATTTTCTCTTTGCTCACCATCTTCGTGGCTGTGCCGACGGGTATCAAAGTGTTCAGCTGGGTCGCTACTTTGTATAAGGGCTCGATTCACTTTAAGGTGCCCATGCTTTACGCCTTGGGTTTTCTTGAGCTCTTCACCATCGGTGGATTGACCGGTGTGTTCTTGGCGATCGTTTCGATCAATGTGCATTTGACTGACACTTATTTCGTGATCGCGCATTTTCACTACGTCATGGTGGGTGGCGCTTTGATGGCCTTTACTGGTGGTATTCACTATTGGTATCCGAAAATCACTGGTCGATTGTACGACGAGGCCTCTGGAGTTTGGGCTTTTATTTTTGTGATCGTTGGCTTCAATCTGACCTTTTTTCCGCAGTTCATTGTGGGCGCGCAAGGCATGCCAAGGCGTTACTGGAATTACTTGCCTGAGTTCACCACCTTGAATCAGCTCAGCACTCTTGGTTCTTTCTTGCTGTTGGCGGGTTTTGTTTGGACCGCATTCTACCTCTGGCGTGGTTTGAAGCATGGGCCGTTAGCCGGCGATAACCCTTGGAATAGCTTGACCCTTGAATGGCAGACGCCATCACCTCCGCCGCATGATAATTTTGCGATCGATCCGATAGTGACCGATTGGCCTTATGCGTATCGGGCTGAGAACGAAAAATAAAACTGAATTTAAACTGAAGAAGCAGAGGTACTATCAAATGGCAAATCAACCAGTGACATCAGCAGGCCATCATCACGCACACCATTTCAAGAGTGCTGATCATGAGTTTTCTGCAGCCAAACAAGGTATGTGGGTTTTCTTGGTGACCGAAGTTCTCATGATCGGCGGCTTGTTCGTCGCCTATGCGATTTTTCGCGGTCTTTACCCAGACATGTTCTCAGCGGCACACAAATTTTTGAATGTGAAGCTTGGACTCACCAATACGATTATCTTGCTCACGAGCAGTTTGACGATGCTCATGGGGGTGAGTTCAGCTCAGCGCGGAGATCAGAAGCGCTCACTGAAATTCTTGGCGGTAACGTTCTTGTGCGCAATTGGTTTCTTGGTGGTCAAGTACATTGAATACAGTCACAAGTTTCACGATGGACTACTTCCGGGTGCGAACTTCACGAATACTGACCCTTTGCTCATGCATCCAAAAACCCCGTTGTTTTTCTCGCTGTACTTCATGATGACGGGCATACACGCGTTTCACGTGATCGTGGGTATGGGCCTGATTGCTTGGATCATGAAGCGAACTGCCAAAGGTGAATTTTCGCCAGGGTATTACACGCCTGTCGAGTTGGTTGGCTTTTATTGGCACTTTGTCGATTTGGTCTGGATTTACCTTTTTCCACTTTTATATTTGGTCGGCTAGTCACAACGAACGGAGATCGACAAGATGAATCAAAACGAAACTTCAAATAAAAAGCCAGATCAGAAAACTGCTGGTGCGACGAATGGCCCTGCAGGTAGTAGCAATGAAACTGATGGACACGGTCATCATCACATTGTGCCAGATGGAGTTGCGCTCAAAGTCTTTGGTGGTCTCATTTGTCTGACCGTCACAACGGTGGTGACTTCGCACCTTGACCTTGGAGTTCTTAACTTTCCGCTAGCGATGTTCATTGCCACCATTAAAGCGTTGCTGGTGGTCATGTTTTTTATGGCACTCAAATACGACACGAAAGAGAATACGGTTATTTTCGCTTCTGCTTTCGTTTTTGTGGCCATCTTTTTTGGCCTGGTCGCCCCCGATATTTTTTTTCGTGGTGATGTTTATGTCAAAAAAGGACAAGCCCTCATTCGCGAAGTGTCGGGTGCCGGATCAACCATTCCGAAAGGTTGGATTTCAACTCCTGAGTTAGTGGCGAAGGGCAAAACCATCTATGCTACCCAGTGTTCAACTTGCCACGGTGTTGAAGGTAAAGGCGATGGAGCCGCCGCCGCCGCATTGAATCCTAAACCCAGAAACTTTACTCAAGATGCTGGCTGGAAAGTTGGCAGAAAACCAAGCCAAGTGTATGCGACTTTAAAAACGGGTATTCCGGGTTCGGCTGCGATGCCGGTGTTTGGTTCGCTTAGTCAAGCTGATCGTTGGGCGTTGGTTCATTTTGTGCGCTCGTTAGCGGCTGGCGCTCCAGAAGACACTAACGAAGATCTCGCTAAAATCGGTATTGATCCCGCCAATGAAGTGGCTGAAAAAGTGGCGCCATCGATTTCTGTCGAAATGGCGATGGAGCGCATGACTGAGGCTCCGGCGAAACTAGTTGCCATGAGCGGAAGCAATTTAGAAGAAGGCACGAGTGCCGGCGCCAAGCTTTATCGAAGCAGCTGCTTTAGTTGCCACGGTCAGCAAGGTTCTGGCGGTATTCGAGTCAAGAATCTAGGTGTGAAGCCAGCCTCTTGGGTGGTGACTCGCGCACTGAATGAAACCGATGCGATGGCCTCGCAAGACAAATTCAACAAGGCCGTGATACTCGGAGTTCCGGGTTCACTGATGCCCGGAATGGCTCAGTTTTCAGCCACTGACCTTCGCGATATTTATCAGTTCTTAAAGACCGGCAAGTAGGGGTTAGCCGCTGGCCGTGGAGCTGTGAGCTGTGAGCTGTGAGCTGTGAGCTGTGAGCTGTGAGCTGTGAGCTGTGAGCTGTCGCCGCGAAACTCGTCGCACAAATCCCTGTGAGCCGGTTTGTTTCTCAGCAACGTCCGCATAGGGCCGTTAACGCTTTAACTCACGCCGCGTCACGCCCTCAACGTCCGAAAAACGACAGTTGCTTTGGGGCAATTTAAAATAGCGTTAGGAATAAAATGGGTGCCGGCCCACTTTGGCCAGCTGCCGCTCATAATTAGTAGCTATGAGCTACGAGCTTTGAGCTATGAGCTACGAGCTTTGAGCTATGAGCTATGAGCTATGAGCTATGAGCTTTGAGCTATGAGCTATGAGCTATGAGCTATGAGCTATGAGCTATGAGCTATGAGCTATGAGCTATGAGCTATGAGCTATGAACTATGAACTCACTGCTGGTCGCTGCCCGCTAGAGGCCGGACGCAGTGAAATCAGAAGCGCGATCACGAGAAGTATCGCACCCATGTAATAAGGCGCGGGGTGAGAAACCCGCTCGTACAAAAGCCCCGCGGTCGGTGGGCCGATGATGCGAGATAAGCTCGAGGCCGACTGGTAAACCCCCATGGTTGCTCCTTGTGAATGCTTGTCTGAGCTCAGAGACGTCCAGCTAGATAAGACCGGCTGTAAAATGCCGTGACCAATGCCCAGAAATGCGAGCGCAACCACTGCAAAAACGAATGAATCGGCGAGCCCAAAAAGGCTCAACGAAACGGCGCAAATCGCAAACCCGACGGTAGAAAGCGCCGTGAGTGGATATTTCTTGGCAAGCCGGGCGGTCACTCCACCTTGAAAGCCAGCCATGATCAGGCCCATCATGGCGAGCAAGTAGCCAGCAGGTCTGGCGCCAAGTCCGAATTTTTCTAGAATGTAGTAGGCAAACGTCACTTCCATTTGCGCGATCGCGATGGTGAGTAAAAAAACGCAGGCAATCGGTCTGAGGGTTTGAGCATTGGTCAGTGTTTTTCTGATTCCATCAAAGCTCAGTTTTCGTGAGTGGCTGAGTTTTCGATCTTCAGTCGAACCCAAGGGCTCTTTCAGAATGAAAAATGCCAAGAAAAAATTCGATGCGATTAGGCCAGCTCCAAAAAATAAAGGAGCAGCCATAGAAATTCCTGAGAGTGCGCCGCCGATGGCTGGACCAAAAATAAATCCGAGGCCGAAAGCGGCTCCCACAATTCCCATTCCCTTAGTGCGATTTTCTTCGCTAGTCAAATCGGCAGCCATCGCGAATGCGGTTGAAATGTTGGCTCCGAAAATGCCGGCAAGAATGCGGGCATAAAATAAAGTGGCTAGAGTGGTGGCGAATCCCATCCACGTGAGGCTCAGCGCCGAGCCGACCATGCTCATGAGCAAAATGGGTTTTCGTCCGTACTTGTCAGAGAGCGAGCCCCAAAGTGACGAGAAAATGAATTGCATGGCAGAGTACGATGCCATCAGTAGCCCAAGTTCAACCCCCGAGGCACCAAACGTTTTGGCGTAGTACGGAAGAATAGGAATGATGATTCCGAATCCGAGCAAATCAACAAAGACGATAATAAAAAGAGTGAAGAGCGAGCCACGGGCGTTAGTGTTACCAGAAACGTTAGAGCCGGAGTTGCGGGAACGTGGTTTTAGTTGTTGAGACGTGTCGCTTGATTTCATAATTGGGCCTTCAAATATCGTCGGTGCGTAAAATAAGCAAGGGCAATGCCCAGTATGCCACCAACCAAAACGTCAGTGATGAAATGGCGGCCACTCAAGACGCGAAATAATCCGGTTAAGAAGACTAGAATCAGAGAAAGAAACGAAAGGGTGAGAAACCACTTTTTTGGAAAATTCATGCGAAGGCAAAAAAAGACGAAAGTCGCCAGTGCTACCGCTGAAAAGCTCACGTGGCCTGAGTAAAATGAACTGTAATTAGCGGTGTTGGTGCCGTGACTGAGGGGCGACGCGAATACGAAAGGTCTGGGTCGTTGAACCACTGATCTCACCACTTCGTTGACCGCAAAATTGAGAGCGACTGCTTGCAAAAATGTGACTAGGTACGATCCCCATTTTTTGAAGGTGATACTGAACGTGCGAAAGTGAAAGAAAATCAAAGCCAAAGGCAAGAAGATGGCTAAAACTCCCGATAGGTTTTGAGTAAAATAAGACGCTTCGTCAGCCCGCGGATTGTCTAAACCTACGACCATGGCATCGGGCCAAGGAACGCTCGATTTGACGCAGATTTCGGGCGAGTGCCCGCACTTCGTATCGATGAGTGTTGGTCTGAGGTACAAAAGAACAAGTGCGATCGTGGCTGGAATTAAAATCCACAAAAAATTTCTCAGAAAAAGATTACGCGCTCGCAGTGGCGCTTGAACAAGCTCGGTCACGGGCGAACTCCTTCGCCACTTTCACCGGCCCCGTTTGCGCTATCGGTACCCGTCGCGCTATCAGTACCCGTCTCGGCATCAATTGAGTGGGCAAATTTGAGACTGAGGCGCGGGAGGAGCACACATGTTCTGTCTGGCCCACTCGGCATTCGCATCGGCATCAAAGTGCGAAAAAAACGACTTGGGCTCGTCTTCGAGTTCTCCCATGAGTTTCTGAGTCTCTTCATCAAACTCACTCTCGTCTTTTTGGCTCGCAGAAGCAACCTTTCCCATGAGGTTTTTCACTCTTTGGGTGACATTATCGATGCGTCCTCGGCAAGTCGCCACTCGGGCTTGCGCACTGGGTACCGTTGCGTAAATCTGTGTGGCATCTGTGCCAGTTTCGGTGAGCTTTGCTAAAAGCTCAGCACCGTCGGTCATTTTGACTTTGCTAACGGGTTCTGTTTCAAGCCGATAGAGGCTCGACTCAATGGCTGTGACCGAGTCAAAACACTGTGAGTCGACTAACCGATTGGCGAGGTGATCGAGGGCGTCGAGTGGATTGATCTTTTTGTTGTCGATTGATCTCTCTCTCGCGATAGCGTGCAGCATGCCGATATCAAATGACGCCACTCCAATCGCTGCTGTGCGGTATGGATTTGAAATTCGGGTTTCAGTGAGGCCGGCTTTGAGTAAGGCTCTGAGGCGCTTCCATGCAGTGAGTGATTCACCAGCCACTTTCAGCTCTTTGTAGGCTCCGATGGAGCCTTTTCCAAAGGCGAACACATACGCGATTGAGTAGCCGATGAGTACGTCATCAGTGATGGTCGCCCAATACTGACCGCTTGAGTTCTGAGTCAGCAGTTCAGTTTTTACCAACGGATTTTCTGCGACTGCTCTAATGATCTCTTTTATCGCGCGTCTCATCTTCGGCGTCTGCTCGTACTCGAGTAATAGGGCCCCGATCGAAAAATTAAATTGCTCAGGGCTTAAGTTGATGAACTGCGCGCTCAATGTGATGATGCACTTTCCTCTAGCGGTTGCGGCTTCTGGACGGTCGTCGCTCAGTGTTTCGAGGCAGGTGTCGACCATTTTGGTGATGGTTTTTTCTGAGTAAAGTGATTCAGCCTTAGCGATTGACGCTAAGAAGGTGATGTAAAGCGTGACGCCGATGAAGACCGCTGAAAAACGAATCAAAAGCCTTTTGGGATTTTTCCACGCAGATTTCTTTTCGCGGCCTTCGAGAGTGCAACTGTTGATGTTTTTCATTTAAAGGGCTCCTGTCTGAGTGGCAGTAGTCGTTTGTGCTTGAGTGGCTTGAATGAGTAATGATGAGGCCAGTTGAAAATCCATTTGAAACGCCAGCGAGATGAGTTCTGTTTGACGTAAGCCCCGAATCGAGTCTGGAATGCCATCATTGTGATATAACGACGCTGCTTGAATGAGTACGAATCGCGGGTCTTTTTTCCAGTTGCCGACGAGTGCGGCGGCTTTCAATTCTTCAAAATCTTCGCCGTCTAAGCGGTCTAAGAATTTTTGTCGTTGGTCAAATCGTTCGCCCATTGAGAGGTTACGCTTATTGAAAATTTCAAGGTCATGAACCCACGACTGAAAACTTGCCCAGGTGAAGGCAGCTAGATTCATTTGGTAGGCTTGATAAGGTAATTGTTGAATGACTTTGTTGGGTGATCGAAGCAAGCGTCGCACCAAAAAACCGTCATAGCGAGTGTCAATCACGGTTGCTTGTGAGCTTTCTTGCGATTCGATCTGCAGTTCAGCTATTTTCGCAAGGTACTCGGCCTCGTTGCCATCAGCTTTTAATTGGTTGAGTTCTTCAGCGTATTCGCCGAGCCGCTTCGCCTGTTCAGCCGATAAGATAATCGAAAGTTGCTTTGCTTTTTCGTTCAAGTTTCTCGTTAAATAGTCGAGGCGGTTCGTGAGTTTGAGATTGGCTGCGAACTGCAGCGCCAGGCAAGCTTCGGTGAGTTCAGTTTCTGCTTTTTTGCGAGTGTGGTACTTGAGGTACGATTTGCCACCGTAACTAATGGCTTCGCCGATAACAAAACTACCCACGAGCACTAACGGATTCCACTTTCCGGGTGTGGCAGCCGTATTGAGACCGCGAATGACCCACTGAGTGCGGGCAATGGCGAGAGTGAGATCGTAGGCCAGCCCATAAGCGAACGCATCAATGGCAAGCGATTCGAGTTTTTGAAACTGTTCTTCGTTTTCAAGATCTGCCGCCAGAGTGCGGTCGTCTCGCACGCCGAGTTTCATGATGTGAGCGGGTGATGGTGCGATGTTGGTGAGGGGGCCCATGAGCGGTGAGCTAGACGGAGCCCCCGAGCGAGAGCTTGTGTGTGAGGCTTCAAGAAAAATGAGTGGCAACGCATGGCGGGTCCAGAGAAAAAGCTGCGGAAGTTTCTTTCGGTCAAACGCGAAAGACGCGAGTGTGATGAGAGCCGGTACCAAAAAAGCCGCTTTGTTATTGGTGAGGTGCGGAGCTTCATTAGAGAAGGTGAGTGAAGCGTAGACTGCGCCCTCGTTGGCATTCCAATCTTCTTGAAGCGCTATTGCTAAGTCAGCAATGGCTTCGGGTGACGAATCTGAAAAAAGGTCGATCGATTGAAGTGAGGCAACATAGCTATCGCGGTTGCCTTGGGTAGAGTTCGAGCCTCTGATGTTTGAAAAAACGCAGTCTTTGATTTGATCGATTTTGGCAAATGCCTCGAGGGCATCGGTGTCGTGCACTTTGAGGTACGCGCTCACCAGATTCTGCAGGTCAGGGCCCAGGCAGCGAAGCGCTGTGGGTTCGGCTGCGTGGGCTGAGGGCATCGAGGCGCAAGAAATCGACATTGCGACCGCGGCTGCGATCGAAAAGCCAGCGGCGGCGATTGTCTTTGGTGCTGGGGCTAATAGGCGATTGTTCATTTTGAAGTCGCTCCGCCGATTTTGCCACTTTGAATCAGCTCAACGAGGTTATCTGAGTGACTGAATGTTTCGATCAATTGTCGCGCTTTCTTTTGCTTGCTGAGTTTTATTAGGTTTTGCTCGGCTTTTTGTAGCAGGGCTTCTAGAGTTTTTCGTTCAACGAGAATAATGCCCTGGGGGGCTTCGTCGAAAGGAATAGCCACCATTTTACCAGCTTGGTCGCTCGCAGGTGTCGCATCGTGAAGCGCTTGAATGCGTCTCGCGGCTGCGTTTTCAAGTGAAGCCCAGTCGCCAGGGTTGACCCCAAGTATGTGAAAGCCATCGAGGGCTTGAATGGCTGTGGTCATGCGGCCACTCAGTAAGCGAGCCGAAATCTTCGAAGCCACCGCCTTGTAAAGTTCTCGACCCATCGGAAAATAAAACAGAGGAACTTCCATCACGGCGCGACCGATCAAGTCGATTTTACTTTGGCTGGCTCTAGCGTCAGCCTCTTCGCATTCGCCGGTGCTCACCCAGTTAGTTGATAAAGTGGGAATGCAAAATTCGTGGTATTTATTGGCCAATTTCACAGCGGCTACTGTGGTGTGTACGCCGTGAATTGAATCCCAGATTCCGACAGGCAGTAAGCCCGTGAGAAAAACCGTCATTTCTGGGCCAAATCGAGTCATCAAGGCTTTTGATACGAGGCCGAGAGGCTTAAACACTTTTCCACCCAATTCGAGGGCCATTAAAGGTAGACCAGCGAGTAAGTAAGGTTCAACATAACGGCCGTGCAGCAATTCTTCTATCGAAGGGGTTAAAAAATTATCTTTGGCATGACGAAGGGTGGGCTCAAAAGGAGCAAAATCAGAGAGCACTTTTTCTGACAGCAAACCGCCTTCTAGAATGGGCCGCAACTCTTCGATTGATTTTGCGTTTTGAATCTTACTCATTTGATCGGCGAGGTTGTGCTCGATGACGGGCAATGCTTCGACAATTAGCAGCTTTGCTCGGTGAATGACGGCAGGAGATAGCTCAAGGTTCGGATTCATGTCTGCGAGGGCTTGGTAAAGAAATTTACCGGTTGATGGCAATTTGATTGCGAGAAGGGGTACGCGCCCCAATGCCGAATCTTTGATTTGTGAGAAATACCTTTGGCGTTCTTCGGGGTTGGTGACGATGTCACTGAGTTTCAAGTCAGCGAACGGCTTGGTGTAAGGTTGGTGAAATCCCATGATTTCGCCAACGGCGAGCACTGATTTTAAGTCTGTCTTGTATTGTTTGATGATTTCATTATTCACTTTTTGAGCCAGTTCAGCCGGGGCAGTTGGCCCGAATGGCACCTGCAAAATGCCATCAGCGCTGCCGTCTTGAAAACGTTCGATGGCCTCGTACACGAGAGCTGGCTTGACTCGGCCATTTCTTACGATGTCAGCGTTTTGGGTGAGGCGCTTCAGCACGTCTGCGTAAGCTTGAGTGGCCGCTAGGTAGTTGGGGGCCGAGATAAAGTCTGAGATCCACGACGAAAATTGAGGTGAGTTTTGCGATTCGGCTACGGTTTTTTGAATGAGCCGTCCGCGAGTGGCGAACAGAGTGAACGGGTCAAGGACGTCACTATTGTACCGTTGTGCGGTCTGGGTTGCGATCTGGGTGGCCATGGGCACGAGTTCTGAGGCAATTCTTTCTAAAGCTTTATCAGGTGATTCGACTTTGGCAAGGGGTTCAGTGCCCACTTTAATTTCATCTACCAAGTATTCGACAAAGTGCGGTTCATTAAATGACTCGCGAATCTCGTTTTTAAAATTTTCGATGATCGCACAAAACCGATCGAATTTCTCGGGTGAACTTCCGAAGAGTACGTTCTTACCGGTTGTTTTGTCGGTCAGAGCTTGCATGAGTGCGACTTTCGTTTTCACGCCGATGAGATTGATGAGAGAATCTTGCATGAGTCTCCACTGGGTTTGTGCAGACATTCCGGCCATCGAAATCGGCAGTTCAGTTACCGCCTTTACGAAGGGGTGTTCGCTCGCGTTTTGAGGGTTTATGTTCTGAAAGATGCCGATTTTGTCGTCGTTCAATTGTCGATCAATGATTTCACGAATTTTCGATTCTAAGGTTTGAGCGAGAGCGGGGTTCACTTTGCGATCAACCATGAGGTTTGTTAACTCTCGAGAGACATCGGTTAGGCGAATGACCGTCGGCAATTCTGGAGCTAGTATGACCCCTAAGGCGAGCCCTAGGCGAAGGGCAGGTTCGGCATTGATGTTGGCGTTTGATTCGGCCAATTCTTTTTGAAGTGAGGCCGTGGGTAAGTGTTCAGTTAAGGAGCGAGGCAGAACTTTTGAAAAATCCCAGTTGTCGGCTGAAACCGCCGAAGAAGGTAGTCCAATTTTAATCAGGGTTTGGTGGCTTTTATAAAGTTGGTGAGCGGTCAATAACTGAACGATCGAGAGCAACTTGGCATCGCTTGGGGCATTCCAAAACCGCGCTTTTTCGAAATTGGTCAATAGCAGCGGGTTGTTTGAAATTCTCACGACTTCGCCGATGCCGGGCTTTTGAGTGAGCTTGAATACTAGGCCATAAATTTGATCGTGGGTTGAGCTTTCTAGAATTTGAGCGCTGGCTGGAATTTTTGAAAATTTCGAAAAGGGCACTTCAACGGCATACGGTTCGATCATTGCGAGTTGAGAGGTATTGAAAGCAGTGAGTTTGAGTTGAATGACGTATTGAACGGTTTCAAAATAGTTTCCGAGAATTTGAGCGTCGAGCATGGGTACGGTGCGATCTTCAACCGTCGGCTCGGGTGAACTGAAGTATTTTTTCACTCTCGCGCGTTGGTCTTGCACTCGCCTTTCGAGGCCCGAGATGGCGTTAAAACTATTGCCGAGTGTGGTGGCATCGTCTTTCACTAACGCTTCTTGAAGTTTCCAAAATAAGGTGTCGAGATCGATCTGCAAGTTGGGGTCTGCGTTTAGCACGGCGAGGGTTGTGTTCGGGGCCGCTGTGGGTTCTGGTGGCGCGGCTTCGGCCCTCAGGCTGAAAGACGCCACAAGGCACAGAATTGATTGGAAAAGTGTCAGTCGTTTTGAGTATTTTTTGGTGTCCATTCGACGTTCTGTATAACTGATTAAATTGGTTTTGACAATAAGCGTTATCGCAACCCTTTCAATAGGCAAGGCTGGGGCGGGGCAAGGCCAGTACGGCGGCGACGAAATTTGCTGCAACTATTGAATTACATAAGAACTTCGGTGTACTTTCGGACCATGTCGAATTCACCTTCATTTTCTTCGTCGTTTGGTGCTGGTAACTCTGGCAATCATTTATCAACTGGAATGGTTAATAAAATAAAGAAACCTTTAGAAAGACTCAGTGGAGTTGAGTGGGCGAGTCTTCGGGCTGTGAACGAGCGAAGCACTCAACGGGTCTTTCGTGATGAAAACCTAGAAACCCACTCGATGGGTGAGTCTGCCGGGGTCATGGCCGAGGTGTTGGTTCGAGGTCAAATTGGGTATGCGGCGACCACCGATTTGAGCGAAGCTGGCCTTGAAAATTTATTAAAATTGGCGAAAGCAAGAGCTGAAGAAGTGGCCTCGCGTGGGGTGTTTCGTTTTGACTCTCAAGTTCGCCCGAAGAGCGTGGGTAAGTATTCAAGCTCAGTTGAAAAGAGCTTTTCTGACATTTCGACCTCTGAGCTAAGTGACCTCATGATCAAGATCACTCGCGAAATTCGGCAAGTGTCGCCTAAGATCATTCGGGCCATGTCAATCGCAGTGACTACCGACACTGATCACACCTACGTGTCGACCAATGGTTCGCAAACCGAGCAGTCGGTACGTTTGGTAGCCAGTGATTTTAGCGCGATTGCGCAAGAAGGTTCGGTCATTCAAAAGCGCACTTCAAGTGGCATGATGGCCAATAGTTTTCAAGGTGGGTATGAACGGTTTGTGACCGCCGATTTTTGGGATCGCGTGCGATTGGTCGGCGAAAATGCTGTCGAATTGCTCTCGGCCGAAGATTGCCCCACCGGAGTGATGGATCTCGTGCTGAGCCCCGACCAAATGATGCTTCAAATTCACGAAAGCATTGGTCACCCGCTAGAGCTTGATCGCATCTTGGGTGACGAGCGCAATTACGCGGGCTCGAGTTTTGTGAAACTTCACGATTTTGGCACGCTTCAATATGGTTCAGAAGTCATGAACGTGAGTTTTGATCCGACGGTTGCCGGCGAGTTAGCGTCTTACGCGTTTGATGATTGCGGTAATCCGGCAAAGAAAGAAATGCTCATCGAAAAAGGTAAACTTTTGAGAGGCCTCGGAGGTCTTGAAAGCCAACTGCGTTCAAAAGTTGCCGGAGTGGCCAATCAACGCGCGTGCCTCTGGAATCGTCCGCCCATTGATCGCATGGCAAATTTGAATCTTGAACCCGGAACCAGCTCTTACTCCGATATCATTTCGAGCGTTGAAAACGGCGTGATGATGAGTTCAAATCGCTCTTGGTCAATTGATGATTATCGAAATAAGTTTCAATTTGGCTGTGAATACGCCAAAAAAATTGAAAATGGCAAAATCACGAAGACCCTAAGAAATCCTAATTATCGAGGCATCACGGTGCCTTTTTGGACAGGGTTAAAGAAAGTCGGTGACCGCTCAACGTTCAAAGTCTATGGCACGCCGTTTTGTGGAAAAGGTGAGCCGAACCAAATGATTGCAGTGGGCCACGCTTCGCCACTTTGTCTTTTTTCAAATATTGAAGTGTTTGGAGGTGTCTCGTGAAATCTGAATATTTTGAATCGCTTTGCCAAGATTTGTTCAAACAATTGAATGGTGACGAGGCGGCAACTGTTTCGCTCACTGCCGAAGACAGTGAATTCGTCAGGCTCAATCACGCAAAAGTCAGGCAGACCGGGCTCGTGCAAGACGCTAAATTCGCAGTAAAATACTACAATCGACAAAATTCAAACTCAAGCGGCCACACCCGAGAGCTTGAGTGCGCATTTTCGCTCACGGGTAATCGCGAAGTCGATGGTGAAGGGCTCAAGAATCGATTGGCCTTTTGTCGCAAAGAAATTCAAGGGCTGCCGGTGCAGCCGTTTTCACAGTGGCCAGTGGCCTCAGTGGGTGCGGCAACCGCGAGTTCGCGTAGCGTGACCGAAAAAAAAGGTCAACTCTTGCCGCGCGGTAAAGTCGTTGAGACTTTGATTAAAACAGATAAAGACCTCACGGGCATTTATCAAGCCGGGCAACAGGTTCGCGCTGCCGCGAGCAGTGCGGGGTTGTATCACTTTTTTTCAAACGAGAATTATAATTTCGACTTCAGTCTCATTCATCCGAATGAGCGGGCAGTGAAATGCGAAGTGGCGGGCACTGCGTTTGATGTGAGTGCCTACGAAAAAGAGCTAGAAAGAGCCGAAAAGCAGCTCGAATTGTTGGCCAAACCGGGCAAGAAACTCGCCAAGGGCGATTACCGAGTTTTCATGGCGCCTTCGGCTGTCGCTGAACTCGTGCACATGTTTTCATGGGGCGCCGTTTCTGAGGCGGCCATGCGCCAAGGCGAGTGTGCACTTCGAAAATTAAAAGAGGGCACCGAAAGCTTCTCTCCGAAATTTTCATTGATTGAAGATTTTAGACAAGTTGAAGTGCCTAGGTTCAATTCGCAAGGCGAACTGGCGCCCGAGTCGCTGCCGTTGATTTTGGAAGGTAAACTTCAGAATCTCTGGCGTTCAGCGCGTACGGCGAAAGAGTATGGAGTCGTGGCCAATGGCGCGGTTGATGGCGAGGGGTTACGGGCTCCAGTAGTGGGGGCGGGTTCGCTCAGTATCGACGACGCTTACCGAGATCTAGGCACCGGCGTGTACTTATCGAATTTGCACTACCTCAACTGGAGCGATCAAGTCGCAGCCAGGGTGACGGGCTTGACTCGTTACGCCTGTTTGTGGGTTGAAAATGGAGTGCCTGTTTGCCCGATTGAGACGATGCGTTGGGATGACACTCTGTTTCGCTTGTTGGGCAGCGAACTGCTCGATTTCACCAAAGAACAGTCGATGAATCCGACGAGTCAATCGTACGAGTTTAGAGCGGTTGGTGGCTTGAAGGCGCCGGGGGCTTTGATACGTTCGATGCACTTCACGCTTTAGACCCCAAAATGTCTTTTTGGGGGTGCTAGACGCAATGGCCTCAGCCTGGTGAGGTTGCTCTGAGAGCGACGTGGCTGAAGTTTCTTAACCTGACGCCATTGGCGTTAGACGCCGAAGAGTTCGGCGGCATCAAAGACGAGATCAAAACTGCGACAAAGCTTCGTTCTTTGTTGAGGGCTTAGGGGCTCGAGCGAAATGAATACGGTTTGAATTGCCATTTTTTTCTCATAGGCAGTTCGGAGCTGAGTCACACGCTGTTGGAGCGCCGCGAACATTTTTGGAATATCTCGAGGTGCATTAACTTTCAATTCACAGACCGTCAATACGCGGTCAGATCGCTCGAATAGTAGATCAATTTGCGCACCAGCCAGTTTTGAATTTTTTGAGTTTTTACCCTGAAACCAGCTTCCGACAGCGTACTCGATTCCAGAAAAACCCAGGTGTTCAGCGATGTATTTTGAGTTCTTACGGCACAACCGCTCGAAGGCGTATCCACGCCACTGTTCAAAATATTTTTGTAGGTGGTAGCCCCCAAGTTTTACTGTCGAGTTTTGAATTTCTCTGCGTTTGGTCTCGATAAACCTAAAATAAAATTGAAGGTATTCATCATGCATACGGTATCGCACGAGTTTGGCGTGTGCAGGTGACTTATTGATTGGCGTCACGCGCTCAACAAAGCCAGCGAGTTCTAAATCTTCAAGGATTGACGAAAAAGTGCCACCGGTTTTGATGCTCAATTGGCGAGCCAACTCTTCAGAAGAGGCAGCTTTCAGAGCAAGCGCTGAAAGAGTTTTTTCGTAAATGGGGTTCTTGCCAAAGTGGCTGATGAAAAGCCGACCAAATTCGCGGTAAAAATAGCCATTGGGTGAGAATGCTTGGTTGTGTAAATTCTGAGAAAATGAGTGAAGTGGATTCAGTTCGAGCAGGTATTGCGGAATCCCCCCTAACGTCATCGCAATGTCAAAAACCTCATGATTTGGACGTTTATTGTCAAAGAAATCAGAAATCTCTGAAATTGAAAAAGGCTCTAATCGCAACTCGGTGTCGACCCGACCATAGAGAGCTTTCGAGCGAATGACCTTTTTCACCATGAAAGACGATACTGAGCCACACAGTACGAATTTACAGTGGGGTATATGCGAAAATTCTTGGTCCCAAACTTTCTTGAAAATCGATACCAATTCAGTTCTCTCGCCTGCCATCCATTGAAATTCATCGAAAAAAACAACTTTTTTTTCCGAATAAATTTTATTTTTTTTAAGAAGCTGGGTCAAGCGCTGCAACGCCTGTTCCCATTGATTTGGCCATTTGTTTTGCGCTGCCGCCTTAGGTGAGTCGTCGGGAAAATAGCTTTGAAGTGCAAGATTGAAGTTCTGGATCTGGGCCGTTTTTGAAGCACCTTCGATTCCTTCGAATTTGAGTAAGCGGCAACCGCGAAATGCTTCTTCGATCAATGCGGTTTTACCTACTCTGCGTCGGCCATACATACAGATAAGTTCGGCCTTGTTGCGCCAATTTTCTAGACGGAGCTGATTCAGTTCTTTTTTTCGACCAATAAACGGGCGATTGTGTATTTGCATAAATTCAGCGGATCCTGGGGGGAGAATACCTCAGATCCGCTGAATTTGAAACAATTTTCAGCGGATCTACTAAGTAAGGCCTACCCGTACACTGGCCGCTTATCGGCCCCTCACGAGGCTAATTGTGTTGCGTATTGGCTTTACAAAACCGTTTCTGCGCCTAACTATAGAGGGTAATGGCGAATCGAATGAAGATCATCGGATTGGGTCTAGGTCTGGGGTTATTGAGTTTGTCTGAGACCGTTCATGCCCTCGAGGCGCCCGCCTCATTGGGCGCTTTTTCTTCGATCAAATCAGCCCCCAAGGGAGTCAGAATTCCGGCGTTTAATTGGTCACTCTCGGCCGAGTCTGGTTATTTTGAAAACAGCGGTCGAGTGGGCTCGCGCGTACAAGACCTCAATCGCTCGTTCACGATTGGGCAGTTGGTGCAAGCGCCGGTGAGGGCGCCGACTCTGCAGCCCGAGTCGCACGTAGGTCAGCCAAAGAGTGACCCAATGAGTAACTCAATGAGTAATGAAGACAAGTTGCAGCTCACCGAATACAGCAATCGCTTTGGGTCGGGTAGTTCAATGGTCTTGGGTACGCCGCAGGTACAAATTGAAGAGCGCGTGCAGCGAAACACCATTCAGCTCGCTTGGGGATTCACCGACTCCTGGTCGGTAGGCGCTGTGGTGCCGATTGTAAAAAAACAATTGAATGTCGTCAGTTCGGTCACCAAAACTGACGAAGCCATCAAATTTTTGAAATCGGTGGCGGCTGAAGACTCAGCGAAAGCGCGTGAGCTTGCAGCTCAGATTGAAAATTACACGAATGTGTCGCTTCAAGCTCAGGGTTATGAGGCGCTTGAGAATAAAACCGTACAAGGATTAGGCGATATTACGGTCAATTCTCGCTTGATGTTAGAAGGCCAAGACCCGTCGCTATTGGTGAGTCTTGATCTGGGTGTGACCCTGCCTACCGGCTCGGGGTCGGGCTTAGGGTCACGAGTCGGCTCCCAATACATTGATCTCTCACTCGGCGATTCGCAGTGGGATCTCTCGGCCGGCCTCAATACCGACTCGAAACTGTGGAGA
>CAITVN010000164.1 GCA_903895855.1 Oligoflexia bacterium
CCATACACCATCATAGGAAGTTGCTGCATCACATAGCAATACATGCCATTGGTTCTTCTGCAACAGCAATTCTTGATATACCTCATGCCATGAAAAGTCGGGCAAAGCTATTGAATCAGGGTGAAAAGGCTGAAACTTTATATGCTTATTGGAGTACTCTATCGCTTTGAAGCGCGCTATTGTTAATTGGAGCAAGTTGATATTTCCGCCATGTGAATTTGCGCATTCAAAAATGAGAATCGGGTTATTGGTAATCATGATAAATATCCGTATAGCCACTAAAGTGGCCGGTATCAGTGGCTAGGACAGCCGCTCAATCACAAAGCCGGCTGCATCATTGAAGTAGGCTTGGTTGATTTGTTTCTCTTCACTGAACACTGGCGATGGAACTGCTAAAGGTCATTCTTCTAGTACGGCACTTAACTCAGCTACGACCTTATCCTGCTGGTGCGCTGTCAAACTTGGGTACAGCGGAATACTAATCGCCTCAGCATAATACTGCTCTGCCTTCGGGCAATACCCGGAACTGAAGCCCTTTTTCTAATAGTAAGGTTGTCGGTAGACCGGGATGTAGTGCAAGTTTACGAGTATCCCTGCTGCATGAAGTGCGTCAATGACTTGACGTTGCGTCTTGTTGATTTCTTTCAACTTCAAGCGGATTACGTACAGGTGGTAGCCCGAATAACTGTCTGGATGTTGCCATGGAGTAACTACTGGCAAATCAGACAGAAGTTTGTCGTAACGTTCAGCAATGACGTGGCGCTTTGTGACAAATTCAATAAGACGATGCATCTGGCTGCAGCCCAGCGCCGCGTGTATGTCGGTCATGCGGTAGTTAAATCCCAATCCAATTTGCTCGTAGTTCCAGATTTCTGGTGCTGGATGGCGGGCCATTTCTGCTGAGTCGCTGGTGATGCCATGGCTGCGGAGGAGACGCATATTTCTGGCCAAAATCGGGTCGTTTGTGACCGCCACCCCACCCTCACCTGTGGTGATGATTTTGACTGGGTGGAAGCTAAACACTGTGATATCACTGGAGCGGCAATTGCCAATGGGTTCACCTTTGTATCGACCTCCGATAGCGTGCGAGGCATATTCGATGATCTTGAAACCGAATTGTTGACTGAGTGCATGAATACCTGACATGTCGCAGGGTTGGCCGCACATGTGGACTGGGATAACAACTTTGGGTAGATTGCCCCTCACTTTTGCAAGAACCAGTTTCTCGGCCAAGTTCGTCACGCTGAGGTTGTAGGTCCGAGGATCTACATCGACAAAATCTACTGTTGCACCGCAATACAGAGCACAGTTGGCGGTGGCCACAAAGGTTATAGGCGTTGTCCAGACAATGTCACCTTTGCCTACGCCCAGCGCCAGGCAAGCGATATGCAGCGCACTGGTGGCACTGTTGACTGCCACCGCATGTTGAACACCGCAGCTATTTGCAATGGCCTTTTCAAAAACAGGCACAGCCGGACCTTGTGTTAGAAAATCTGATCTCAACACGGCTGCCACCGCGTCGATATCAGATTGGTTAATATCTTGGCGACCGTAAGGGATGATGCTCATTGGATTTGGCCTATGCAATGTTGGTGTGCACTTTGTTTACCAGAGTCACCTGAGCCGTTTGACTCACGATGTCTAGATAACTCCCTGAGCGCTTGATGCCGCCCTCGGCCAATTCTATGATCTGCGTGCAGTTTCTTAGGGTAGTAAGGCGATGGGCGATGATTAGCAGTGTAAGGTCTGTGCTGAGAGCTTCTATGGCTTGCATGACAGCTTGTTCGGTATCACTGTCCAGTGCGCTGGTGGCTTCATCAAAGATAATGACATCGACCTTTTTGTAAAGGGCGCGGGCAA
>CAITVN010000165.1 GCA_903895855.1 Oligoflexia bacterium
CCTAATTCCATCTTAAAATATCGATTAAGAACGAAAGTCTCAGTTTCGAAACGAAACTGGCAGTTGCGCACGCACATAAGAAAAAACCCGCTTGATTTCGCGGGTTTCTCTTAAAAAAAACTTCACCAATGCACTATAAATTTGGTGGAGACGGTGGGAGTCGAACCCACGTCCGAAAGCCTTCTGTTGCCAGCCTCTACATGTTTAGCGCGTGTTTTGATTAAATGAACAGCGTCCACGAACAAACTTTGTTCATCCTCCGCCGACTTTTATTTCGCTCTCGATTGGCCTGCGATCGGTCGATTGCTATCCCGCTGAATGAGATTTTATCCAAGTCCACAGGAGAGACTCGGTAAAACCGGAGCCTAGATTAAACTAAGCTGCCATTGCGTATTCGTTGTTGAATACTTGTTGCCATTTTTTTACGAGGCCTATGGCACCTCGACATGCCGCCAGAACGTCTGAACTCCCGTCGAAGCCGTATCGTCCCCACGTACGACTTCAGCCTAGCATAGGTAAAATTTTAAGACAAACGATGCCAACATTTCTCGCTGAAAGAGCCCCCCGCAAGCCGATGGACCCTGTCTCTAGCCTCAACTGTCGAATTTAGGACGTTAGTGGTCGAACGTGGCCTGCGTCACGCCCCCAACCTCCGAAAAACGACACTTGCTCAAAATTCGGCCGCCCAACCCGCCTACCGCTTTTCGAGGTAATCGCCCAAGGCGCCCATGATGTGATAAAGCGAGCTCGCCCGCACAGGCCCCTGGGTGAACGCGAAGTCAGATAACTGAGTGAATTGCGCATTAGCTGCTGAATTTTCAACTGGGTTCCATCCGTCAAACCACAAGCCTTGAACCTCGGTTTCAAAATAGCGAAAGAGCACGCCGAGTGCTTCGTCAGCGGCCGCTTGGTATTTGATTTTTTCGTCACCTGAGATGAGCTCGCTAATGGCCAGTGCTGATTTGATGCGCTCACATTGTGGCCAAAGGCGCGAGGTCGATCGGTTCACTTTTCGATCGCTGAGTGAGTCGTCAAAGGCCGAACGGCGAATCGCACACAAGCCAAATTCTTCGGCTTGATCAAATAGTTTTCTGGCAAAGCCTGGGCGCTGAATGCCAAGAATCGGAGTGCAGCGATTGAGAAGCCATGACCACTCGTATTGGTGACCGGCTTCGGCAATAAACAAGCCCTGCGCATTTCGAATGGGATTCCAGTTTTCGTCGAAAAACTCTGCCAACAAACCAGTCTTTTTATCGATAAAATGGTTCACGCATAATGAAAAAATCTTATTGGCCCATTCTTTCCAGATCGGTTCGTCGTCAACTTCAACCCATGCCAGAAAGGCCTCGAATAGATGCATGTGTGGGTTAGAAACGTAAATTTTTTGACCAGCGCTCAGTTCAAAAAAACCGCCAAATTCACTTTGTCGCTCTCGCTCAAGGTATTTCATGAGCTTCAATGCGCGCTGTTTGAGTGACTGATCACGCAAGAGTGAATACGATTGAGCAAGGCCAAAAAGAATAAACGCTTGGGTATACAAATCGAGGTTAGTTTCGCTGGGCTGGCCTTCAACTGTGACACTTCTCATGAAGGCTCCAGAGGGCTGCGAGCAATGGGTGAAAATAAAACCGAGCCCAGACACTATGGCCGGTTTAGCTTTTTCTAGTGAGCAGGCATTGAGGTCAGTCGCTTTTTTCAATGAATAGATTTGGCGCATTTGAACCAAAGTTCGCTTGTCGTGGGTGAGGGGCGCGCCGCTTAGGCTCAGGTCTTCAACGAAACCGCCATCTTTTCTATCAACGCCTTTGTCGATCCATAGGGGCAGAGCTTCGTTTGTTAGCCAATTTCTGATCTGAGCCTTATTTGATTCACTGGTCGACTGATTGGAGTGCGTCACGTTGAGTAGTTTCCTTGAATTTTGATCAAAGGCATATCAGATGTCAGTGGCCATCGACTAGTGCTTTCTGAGGTTGCTAATCAGTCGATTAGTCGGTAATTTGCTGGCTATGCCTTCAATTCGTTTGGGTTTGTCTAAAATCGTGCAGGATTGTTTTCAGGCGATGGGTTTGCCAGCAGAGCTTGGAGTCGTGACTAAATCAGATCGCCCAGACCTTTGCCATTTTCAATGCAATGGGGCGTTGCCGGCTGCAAAATCAATCAAGAAAAACCCTCGAGAAGTGGCGAATCAGCTCATTTTGCTGATTCAAGAAAAGCTTTCTAACGAAATCAGAGACGAAAAAATTGCCCTCGCGATCGCTGGCCCTGGTTTCATCAATTTTAAGTTTTCAGAAGCGTATATTGGTCAAATCATCGATGAACTGAAATCTGATCCGCTCATGGGCGTAGAAAAACGGCAGCATCCGCGTAAGGTTATCGTTGATTTTGGTAGTCCGAACGTGGCCAAATCGATGCACGTCGGGCACCTCAGGTCGACCATCTTGGGTGACGCCATTGTTCGATTGTATCGACACCTGGGCGACGATGTAGTCGGTGATAACCACATTGGCGACTGGGGTACGCCAATGGGCATGGTCATCTGCGAGCTTGAACGCGAAATGCCCGGGTTGCCCTACTTTCAACCGAGTAATCAGGGCCCTTTTTCAAAAGAGTCACCCGTCAGTATGGCCGACCTCGAACGAATTTATCCGGTCGCTTCGAAGCGGTTTAAAGAAGACCCAGAGTTTGCTTCGAAAGTTCTAAAAGTTACCGACGCCCTTCAAAAAGGTGAGCCGAGATTCAAAGCGCTTTGGCTGCATTTTCAACAGACGACTATCAAAGAAGATACCGAAGACTACAATCAACTCAATGTTCATTTCGATACCTGGTGCGGCGAGAGTTTTTATGAAGAAAAAATGCCACCACTGGTAGAAAAGTTAAAAGCTTCAGGCGCCGCTAAAATGAGCGAAGGCGCGTGGGTCATTGACTTGACCCAAGAGTTGGGGCCCGAGGCTCCGCCTTTACTACTGGTGAAATCGGGGGGCGGCTTTCTTTATCACACGAGCGACCTAGCGACGATAGAGTACCGGGTCAATGAACTCAAGGCCCACCTCTGTATTTACGTGGTTGATAGTCGGCAGTCGTTTCACTTTAAGCAGGTTTTTGCGGCGGCGAAACTGACTGGTATCGCGAAATCAACTGAGCTCGTTCATGCAGGTTTTGGTACCATGAACGGTAAAGACGGAAAACCATTCAAGACCCGTGATGGTGGCGTGCTGAAACTTAAAGACCTGATCGAGCAAATTTTGAATGAGGCGAGAAATCGACTCAAAGAAATGAATTTAGACACGCAGTATTCACCCGCTGAATTAGAAGATGTCGCGCACAAGGTGGGAATTGCCACTCTCAAGTACGCTGATCTCAAGAACAATCGAACCGCCGATTACGTCTTCGACCTTGAACGGTTTTCTCAATTTGAAGGGGGTACAGGGCCGTACCTTCTTTACGCTACCGTGCGAATCAAGTCGATTTTGAGAAAAGCTCGAGAGCAAGGGTTCGAGCCAGCATCGATTGTCGCACCCTTGGGCGAAGTCACCGAAAAAGCCCGAGCTGAAAGAGAACTGATGCTGAAATTCTTAGACTACTCAGATGCCCTCAATCGTGCTTACCAGCACATTGAGCCGCATCACCTCTGTGAATATGGTCTTGAACTCTCACAGGCATTTAATTTCTTTTATAAAGAATGCCATATTTTAAAAGAATCTGACCCCGTTCGTCGAGGATCATGGCTGGCCCTTTGTGGTCTCACGCATGACTGCCTAGTTCAACTTCTCGGCTTACTCGGAATTTTGGTTCCCAATCGAATGTAAAGTGTATTGACTGAAAGGATTCTTAAGATAGATGAAAATTCTCGTTGTTTCGCCGAAAGATGAAGTTGCTGATGCAATGGGGTTCTTGCTCGAGGGGCAGTTTCAAGCTGAAGTGGTGCCGGTCAACGACAGCAAAGAGGCAATTCAGGAGCTTTTAACCGAAAAAGAATTTCACTTGATTGTGATCAAAGAAGATCCGGCAATGGCGGTGCTGTTGAAATATATTTTCAACTCTGATCTGGGTATGCCGTTGCTTGTTCTGACCAACAAAGAAAAAAGAGATCAACTCGGTCCTGAATTTGAAGCCCTGATCTACGGTACGTTGAGTCGTTCAACGGTACTAGATGATCTCAAAACTCAAGTTGAATCGGCGATCCGCGCTGGTTTGTTGTCTGAATCGACTGAAAATACCGCTTACTGCCGAATTCGAACGGCTTTGTTAACTAAAGTGACCCCGTTACCTGGTGATCTTTACGTGCGAATTTCACCGAAAAAATTCTTGAGAATTTTCAAAAAAGGCGACGAATTCTCAGCGTCTGATCTCGAGCGTTTCTTGGTTCGAAAAAAGATTGAGGCTCTCTATTTTGAGAAAAAAGACATGGCAAGTATCTTGCCGATCTTGGGTAACTCAATTGCCCACACGATAAAAACGCAAGCAAGCTCGCCCGAGAGTGCAGGGGTGGTTGCGGGCCAACTGAGCGATGCTGTGCGCGAACTCAACAGTTACCTAGGTTTTACGCCAGAGGTTCAGGCTATCGCCAAAGAGGGCGTTAAGCTGACTTTAAAGTCGATCGGCGCTAGTCCGAAACTTGGAAAAGTGCTGCAGAATTTGAGAAAAGCCGGCGGTGACTACATTTCGTCACACAGCTTGTACTTAGCTAATGTTGCTTGTTGTTTTTCTCTGGTGATGGATTGGCCGTCGGGCACAACATTTCAAAAATTGGCCCATGCTGCCTTTTTTCACGATATCGTTTTGCACAGTCATCATCTAGCCCAGATGCAGACGCTTGCCGAATTGGCAAAGAATCAGAACCAGTTTTCTGCCAGAGAAATAGAAATTTACAAAAGACACCCGCTTTTTGTGGCAGAACTTTTGCGTCGGTATCCTGAGATTCCACCTGATGTAGAAGCCATTATTTTGCAGCATCACGAACGGCCCGATGGCTCGGGGTTTCCGAGAGGCATCAAGGCCCATCAGTTCACGCCGCTGGGGGCTTTGTTTGTGATTGCCCATGATTACGTTTCTTTTATGTATAAAAATCGAATGGCAACGGTCGAAGAATTTTTTGAGTTTCATGCCCCGTTCTACACTTCGGGTCACTTTAAAAAAATTTTTGAAATTCTAATCAAGTCAAAAGAGAAGTTAGGACTCGAGAAGTTGAAATGAGAATACCAGCTTTAAGTCAGCGCTATCTAGTCATGATTGCTGGTGCCGGGCTATTGACTGCGGCAGCTTCTCATTTCGCATTGGCTGCCTTTGCCGATGACTTAGAAGACTTTCAGGTGCAGAAAATTCTTGGGCGCGCTCACGTTGAAGTCGATCACTCGCCAGAGGGCAAGAAAGTTGTTCAAATTATCGCAGTGTCTGACGAGGTGTTTGGTTCTGAAGACCCCTGGCCCTTGTTTCTGAATGTTTTTCATACGGTCACTTTGCCGTCAGTCATTGAAAATGAATTGGCATTTGCTGTCGGCGATGTTTGGACAACTGATCTCGTTTCTGAAAGCGAGCGCAACCTGAGAGCTAGACTTGTCGTTTCAATGGCCAAGATTGTAGCGTTAAAAGCTGAAAGAGAAAATGAAGTCAAGGTGATGATCGTCACCAAAGACCTCTGGAGTTTGCGGTTGAATCAAGATTTTTCGGTAGCGGGTTCGACGCTAGAATACCTCGAATTGCAGCTCGAAGAGTCTAATTTTCTGGGACGCCGTAAAGCTTTGCGTGTGAGTGGTCGGATGGACCTTGGTGCTAGTTGGTTGACCCAGCAATACGATGATCCGCATATTGCCTCAACTCAGTGGGCTGGGTTCGAAGAGTTAGGCATTGGTTTGAATCGGCAGACGGGTGCTGTCGAAGGCGGTAAGGCTCACTTAGTCTGGGAACTACCGGTGCGCTCAATTCGACAAGAGTGGTCGGGAGCTGTTGACTTGTCGACTAGCGTTGATCAGTTGCGAATTTTTAGTAATGGAAAACTCGCCAACATCAAGTCAGCTCAAACAAATGAAGTGATGCCTTACCAGTACTTTCGTGGCCGCTCGGGTTTTGATGTGAGAGTCGACCATGGGTTGGGCGAAAAAAAGAAGCATGTTTGGAGTTTTGGCTGGAACTTGAGTTCTTTTAGAAATGTTTTTTCAAATGCACCTGCCACACTGAGTAGCCTTGGGTTGTCTGATCTGGAGGCAAAATACCTGCCGGTATCTGAACAGTTTAGCCAGCCGTATTTTAGATACCACTACTATGAAAATACCTTTCATGAAGAAGTCAACTACGACACCTATTCTTTGACCGAAGACGTTCGCTTGGGGCCGGAGATGATTTTCGAGACAGGGGTTGCGAACAGTATTTTTGGTTTTGATACAGATTATGTAAAAATGTATGGGTTATTGGGTTTTGCCGAGCAGGCCGAAGGTTTTCTTTATGGCGGCAGTGTTTCTTTTGGGTCTCGGTATCAGCCGAATAAAATCGCTGGTCAGCCGTGGATTAACCAGGTGGGTAGGGCAAAGTTTCGGGTGTCAACACCTGCTATTTTCTTGAACGGTCGCCTTCATTTGAATCTTTACGTGAATCGCCGCTGGTTTGATCGCAATCGGGCGATGGATGGTTTGGGTGGCGATCAACTCAGAGGATTTCCTTCAAAATATTTTATTGGTAGTTCGAGTTGGCTTGGGTCTCTCGAGTGGCGTTCAGCTCCACTTAAGTTATCGACATTGAGGTTGGGGTACGCGGTTTTTACTGAAGTGGGAGATGCGTTTGAAACTGCTGGTCCGGTTGAAGCATACGGTTCGAGTGGGCTTGGTCTGAGGTTATTGATTCCTGAATATAACCGTGCCGTCTTGCGCGCCGATTTGGGTTTTCCGTGGCAACGCCCAGTAGGAGTCGATGCTTTCGCCGTATCGGTGAAATTTGGCCAGGCGTTCTAATGCGCAGTGATGAGTGCTTAGTATCTGTGCAGCAATTTACAGAGTAACTCAATCGCGTCAGTTGAAGTAAAGATGCCAACGACTTGGCCCCCCTGGTTCTTGACGACGGCACAGCCTATTTTGTTGTGGGACATGATCTCAAGCATTTTGAGTAAATCCGTCTCAGGTGTAACATGAAAGGGGTCTTTGGTCATCACCTCTTCTACGCGAGTTAGCGCTGAATATTTCGATCCGAATGATCTCACGAGGTCGCGATCAGAAAGAACGCCAACCAGGTGCCCTGCCTCTACGACAGGTAGGTGTCTAACCCCTTGTTCTTGCATAATGATACCGGCCTCATCAATCGTCGCAGATGCCGGTACACTTACCGGTGACTCTGTCATGTGATCTTTGACTCTATGGTTGATTCGTCGTGATAGTAGTGTTTCCATGGTTCTCTATTACTAAGCAGCTTCTATGCCATTTTCATTTCGATCTGACTGTAATGACTGGGCAAGGCGAGTGGTGAATGAGGTGCCTCGCCGTGCTGCCAAGAAACGCGTTCAACGCCAAGTTTCTACCATGCGTGCCTGCGATGACGGCTGCGGGTTTGTGAGTTTTGATCAATGCCAATAAGCTTTCGTGGCCTGATCGGTTTTCGTCAGAGATTTCAATTCGATGTTCAATCTTCAATTTCTTTAGTCGTTTAGCAAGAACCTCGATACGTTTGGCGGCCTCGATTCTAACCTCCTCGAAGTGAGAGGTCAGTTCGGCTGCGGTGGTTGGCGAAGCGAGGGCTGCTTTCATGACAGGGTGAATGTCTTCGAATAGTGAGTGGGCAATGATGAGTTTAAATTTGAGTGTCTTAGACAATGCGATGGCGTACTCAGTCGCGGCATGGCTATTAGAACCCAAATCGCTACAAAGAAAAAAAACTCGTTGAGAAATGACTTTACTAGACAAGGCCAATTGAGCAACGGGTCCCACACTCACCACCGGAATCGTTGCGTGCCGAATCACTTCTTCAGCAGTGCTACCGAGAAAAAATCGAGCTAGCCCCTTTCGACCGTGGGTACCCATGACGAGGTGTGAAAATTTCGTTTTCTGTTTTGCTAGGCGAATCAAGGTTTCAGTTGGATCACCGGGCAAGATCAGGGTCTTTGCATGATTCGCGTATTTAAAGGCTATCGATTTTAGGCCTTCAAGTTGGGTTGCCACAAATTGCCTAATGCCGGCTTGGTACAAAGGTCGGTCAACGGGCAGTAGAGAGGTGTTTTCAACGTGAACCAGCTGAACGTCGGCATGCAGTAGATCGCTTAACCACTTAGCGGTGAGGTGTACTGCCAGCGTTCTTTTTCGCGCGCTTGCATCAGCCAAAGAAAGGTCTTCGGCGACGATGATGGGCAATTTGAACTGGGCTTGATTTGTGTTTTTCATAACTAGAACCATCCTTTAAATATGAAGAGTAGTTTATCGAAGAGATTTTTCCAAAAGTGGCCGTAATTTTCAGACAAAAAGTCCATTTCAACAGAATTCATGCAGTCGACTTCGAATTGCTCAGCGATGAGGTTGATTGATTTTTCAGAAACGAGAACGATATCAGTTTCGAGATCTCTGAGTAAGCTTCGGCCGTTAACATTGCTTGATCCCACGGTGCACCACTGGTCGATCAGGCGAACTTTTGCATGAAGAGTGCTCGGAACGTATTCGTAAATTTTTACTCCAGAGCGATTGAGTCGTCGATAAAATGACCGATTCACCCACTTCATAAAAAAGACGTCGTTTTTTCGAGGTAGCAGAAGTCTGACGTCAATCCCACGCCTTGCACAGTGATTCAGGGACTGAATGAGTCTTAGGTCTGGAAAAAAATACGGCGTAGAGATCCAGACACGTTTTTGGGCGTTCGCTACGTGTCCGATGAATTGTTTGTGCGCGGCGATCTTTTGCCTTGCTGTAGAGTTCACAACAACCAATGGGTAGTGCGGCATTGATTTCAGTTTAATTTTGCCCGAGCTTCGCCAGTCGGCCCAAAAGACCTTGAGTAGCGCCGATATTGATTTGCCGGTGACCGAAACGCCAGTGTCGCGCCAAGCGTTTCTGCCTTGCCTTGATTCGAGGTGAAAATCAGAAATATTCAACCCTCCAGCAAACGCTAATTGGCTGTCGATGATTGCCGTTTTTCTGTGATTTCTTGTGTTGACCTTGCTCCATACGAATTGACTGATGCCGCCAGTTGATTGCCAAGGCAGTGGGTGAAAAATGCGAACTTCAATACCGTGAGTTTCTGCAGACTCGAGATCGAAGATATTCCAATCCATTGACCCCACTCCATCGATGAGTACTTTGACTTCGCAGCCTCTCTTGGCGGCTGCAGCCAGGTGTTTGAGAATGTCTGTGCCCAGTCGATCTTTTGCAAAAATGTAAGTCTCAATCAACACGCTCTGCTGGGCCTTATCGATTGCAGACAGGAGATCAGAAAAAAACTGATCTCCACTGTGGTAAACGGTTTCGCTTTTCCACCGATTCATATCTGACTTTCCTGACTGATCAAAACTAGGGCGAATGCAGTACCCAAAGCGGTCGACTCGAATGCCTTAGTGTTTGTCTCGTTACGCTGCCAATGAGAGCAGAAGCAATTGGGCCGCTTTGAGCTGCCATACAAACCCAGTCAATTTGCTGGTTATCGATATGAGAAAGAATCGATTCGACCACGCTAGACGAACCAGCGTCGATCAGGGTGTTGACCTTGACTCCCGCTGAGATTCCTTTTTCTGCCCATTGATTGAGCAAGCTGCGGTTTGATTTCTCTTGGGTTTCAAGAAAGGCCGGCACGGTAACCCAGCCGCCGCTGAGCAAATAAACGCCCGACTGAAAAACGGGTTCAAGAGGCTTCGGTATTACGTTGAGAAGGGTGAGCTCAGCGCCGAGATCTTTGGTCATGTCTAAAACTCGATCGTAGACTACCGATGATTTTTCGGTCAAATCAGTCGGAAAAAGAATGCGCTTGATTTGGGCCGGTTGGTGGGCCTCTGGGCCAACCACGATGAGAGGAACTTCACTCTCCAAAAGCAATGTTTCAGCAAAACTACCCATGAACAAACGAGTGACACCTTTGCGCCCATGTGAACCCATGACGATGGCATCGGCTTCACTTGTTTTTGCGAACGAAGCGAGTGCACGCACTGAACCACGCAGCGAGCTCTGATTGTAAACCACCACCTGTGGAGGTAGAAGGTTTGAAAGTTTGCTGACTTTAGCCCTTTCGGCGAGAGCTTTTTCAGTCGCGGGTCGATAATTTTCGAGCCATGGCGGAGAAAAATCAACATTGAGGTCAAGCTGTTCAGGGCTAAGCACGTAGGTTGGAACAATGCTAGTCTCAACCTGAGAGGAAAAAACTCTCAAAGTGTCAAAAATTTCCTGTTGGTGTTTGCCAATTTCTTCAAACGGATCGACCGACCAAATGATTTTTCGATGTGCCATAACGTTCTCCTTAATTATCGTGCTAACAATTAATGGGCCGTGAGCAGTTTTGACTCAATTACAGTCGCCAATCACCTCACACGCTTAATTCAGCATGACATATCAATATCAGAATACGCAATGATTGGGCCAACTATTCGGTTTTTTTTGAGTGAGGTCTAATGGCAATGGCGTCAGGTTAAGAAACGTCATCCACGTCGCGTGGGCAACCTCACCAGACTGAGGCATCGATGAAGCAATATCCGCAGCCACCTGTGCCGTTCTTTCAATCTTTGACTGGCTAAGAATCTCACTCTTTCTTTGGGCTCGCCATCCATGGCTCGCCCGTATCGCGCCTACGGCGCGAACGCTTCCGCTTACGGGAAGGCCCCAAGAAAGAGTGAGATTCTTAGCCAGTCAGAGATTGAAAGAGATTTTAGGTGGCGAGGACGTTGCTTCATTGATGCCTCAGTCTGCTGAGGTTGCTCTGAGAGCGACGTGGATGACGTTTCTTAACCTGACGCTATTGGGTCTAATGGGCGAATTGCTTAAAAAGTACGACAAGAGTTGACAGGTGATGGCTACTGAGCAAGTCAACTCTTGTCACAAACTTAGCTTGAAACTGACGCATCAGCTGGGTGCTGTGCACCCAGAGGTTGGGTCAGGTTGGCTTGGTTTTCGCTTTCAAAAAATTCGGGATCAGCTTCTTCGAGAGTTTCGGGTGAATTAAAAGAAACGAACCCGTACTCACGCTCTTTTCGATACAAGGTGCGTCGGTTGATTCCGAGAATGTGGGCGGCTTTGTCCTTTCGGCCGCCTGTCTTTTCTAGAACAAGTTTCATGTACCTTGCTTCAAGTTGATTGAGGCTTGGGAAATCAGAGCTCGATACTGCAAAAAATTCTTCAGGAGTCACCGTGTCGGCCGTTGGCAGGTCGCGGTCGTCAATCAAATGGGTTGTCGCCAAAACGACAGCTCGCTCAATGACGTTCTCAAGTTCTCTCACGTTTCCTTCCCAGCTCATGTTCATCAGCTTTTGAATCGCGCGTCTGGTGAAGCCTTTTACTTTTGCCAGGTTGGTGGCTGAGTATTTTTTCAAAAAGTGTTCAGCTAAGATCGGGATGTCTTCTTTTCTGTGGCGAAGCGGCGGAATCACAACCGGAATAACGCTCAGGCGATAGTACAGGTCTTCTCTGAATCGCTCTTCTTTGATCGCAAGTTTAAGATCTTTGTGGGTGGCTGCAATAATTCTCACATCGATATCATGTGAGGTGTTGTCGCCAACTGGGCGAACTTTTCTTTCTTGAACCACGCGCAGTAGTTTCGACTGAAGTGCAACGTTCATGTCGCCAATTTCATCGAGAAAAAGCGTGCCGCCTTCGGCTTCTTCAAATAATCCACGCTTTTTACTAATGGCGCCGGTGAATGAACCCTTCGCGTGACCAAAAAGTTCACTTTCTAGCAGCGATTCAGGAATAGCGGTGCAGTTGATTGCTACAAAAGGTTTGTGTTTTCTTGGTCCGTTGTCGTGAATCGAACGGGCGACCATTTCTTTTCCGGTGCCGCTCTCACCCGTGATGAGAATATTTGCGGTCGCACTCGACACTCTTGAAATCAGATCAAAGACTGATTTCATGCCAACGCTTTTGCCAATTAAATTTCCGTAAGCCCATGACTTTTTCACTTCTTGGCGTAAAGTCTGGTTTTCGCGGTGCAGGTGACGGTGTTCGACGGCGCGCTCAACGTTGACGGTCATCTCTGATAGCTTAAATGGTTTTACTACATAATTGAAGGCGCCTTTTTGCATCGCCTCAATTGCAGTTTCAATGCTGCCAAAAGCTGTGATGAGAATGGTTGGAATTTCTGGTCGCACTAATTTCAGTCGAGTCGTAAACTCTAAACCGTCGAGTTGCGGCATTCGAATGTCAGAAATCACCACATCAATTTCAGCCGAGAGACTGGTGAAGCCTGAGGCGTCGGTCGCTGATGCTGGCGTCTTCAAGCTCAGAGATCCGCCAGGTGACAAAGCATCGAGGGCTTCGGCCCCGTTTGAGAAGGTCACGACACTGTAGTTTTGATTAGTAAAAAAATCTTCAAGCAGCGAGCGCATTTCATTGTCGTCATCTACGACAACGATGCGCCCTTTTATTTGCGCGAGATTTGATTGCGGTGATGGAACGAAAGGGGCTGAATTCGAAGAATTATTCGTGCTCATTTAAGAGCAGCGATTAGCATGTTAAATGCCGCAAGGCAAATACCCAGATGTTCTCGTATTGATATAGTTTAGGCTGTCCCCAGTGAAGTATGTGTAGGGGCAAATTGTCGCACCGTCGCGATAAAAGGTCATTTCGAGCTGCAAGCCGGTGCCCATGACGCCTACTGGTGAACCTTGTGCAATGAAATCGCCAACTTTACCGATAACCGTGCCCATTTTTCTGAGTCGAGTCGAGAATCTTGGTGTGTGTTGAATGGTGACCGATGCGAGTTCAGGTGTGGTATCGACTGCGGTAATGAGTCCAGCTGACGGCGAGGTGATGCTGATGCTGGTGTTGGTCGAAAAAGTCCATTGAAACGTAGGATTTGCAGAGGTGTAGTAAGTCGGGGTGCCGACCGTCACATTAGTTGAAAACGGCAGAGCTAAGGTCGGAGTTACCGATGGGTCACCAAGCACGACAACGGGGTCATTGCCGGTACCGCAGGCTGAGATCACGAGAGCAGAAATGATGCCAGAAAGAATGACGGCCGAGACGGTCATGATGATTGAAGTTGAGTCGCGGTTGCATTTTGCGTTAAATTCTGTGTAAAATTTCATAGATTCACCCTAATTGATATTTCGTGGTTCCAAGTCGCTAAGGCCGGCTTGGCAAAAGTGAAGTGCACAGGCACTTTGTAGCTCACTGAAACGCTGGGAACGATTGGCCATTCGACGCCTCCACCCATTTCAGTCAGAAAGTGGCCTCTAGAATTGAGGGTGACGTTATCTGACGGGGTAAATGATTGCGACAATTGGTCGAAGCCAATTCCGGCGTAAACAACCGGGTTTAAGATCCAGATGGTTGCGCCTTGCAGCAAGATGCCGGCGGTCACCTTGTATGACTTCATTTTCATGTTGGCGATATTTTTGACACCAAATTGCTGATAGGCAGCCGAGACGTAGGGTTGGGCGCCTTTTTCTTTTTCGAAGACGTTGAAAAAGACCTTACCGCCGACTTGTGTGGCCGGTTCAAGTAACTGTGAGTAGGTTGACCCAGAAAGGTTAGGGAGTTGCACGCCCGCCTCGATTCCAGCTAGGGTGCCTGCGAAAGAGGGTGATTCGAGCCCAGAAACTCCAGTTACCAAAAGGCCTACGAGTGCGGCCAAGAGTGTTCTGAAGATTGAGGGTTGGGTTGAAAAAGTGTGCAGTAGTTGACCAAATACGTGATCGAACGTTTTTTGATTCATAGTTACCTCTCATGATGAATCTAACCGTTCATTTTCACAAGTGGATTTCGCGCGAGCGCAAGTGGGTTCGCTCGAAAAGATCAAAAGGAGTCGGTGCAGGTTCGAGAGGGGGAGGGGGGCGACGCAGGTGGCTGCGATTTTCCATAGTATGTAAAATTTTACCCCCTACTATCATTTTTGCCATAGTATGGTATTCTTAGTCTATCGATGCCACACCAAAGAAAACGCCATCTCGATAGTCTTTTTCTAAAAACTGCTGCTTTTAGCCCACTTATTGGTATCTTGGGTCATCGGCAGGTCGGAAAAACCACCTTTTTAGAGGCAAAGGCTAGTAAATATGTAACCATGGATGACCCCGATGAGCTACAAAAGGCTCGCGTTAGGCCCTTGACCTATCTTCAAGAACTGCAAAAAATCCAGGAGTCTGGCCTGGTCGCAATTGATGAATGTCAAACGGCGCCCATGCTCTTCTCATGTTTTAAAGAAGTCGTACGAAAATCTAAGAGACCTGGCCAGTTCGCTCTTTCTGGAAGTGTGCGATTCACTAGTCGAAAACTGATTAAAGAATCTCTTACTGGCCGAATAGCCAATTTAGAATTATTGCCTCTGGGATTGGCAGAAAATGAAAATGAGCCGCTTCCGAGATCATTGTTTCGACTGTTGGGAATTAAAGATGTTCACCTAGCCGTGGAATGGTCAATTCTAAGCAAGCCTCTCTTTGAGCGAAGGAGAAAGAAGGAACAAGAATATTTGACTCTTGGCGGTTTGCCAGGGATTTGTTTTGTTCGTGATTCGCGCATGAGAAATGATCGACTGAACGATCAGTTCGAGACGATCTTAGATCGGGACTTGCGCCTTGTTTATGAAACCATGTTAACTTATTCGACGATACTCGCTTACGTGCGGGCCCTTTCGTTGCAAGAAGGGCAGGCTCTGAACTTTTCGGCACTTCAAAAGAAGACGAGCATTAGCATTCCGGTGCAAAAAAGGCTTTTGGCCGCTTTAGAAGCTATCTTTTTGATTCGACTGATTCCGATTGAGGGCGATCGAACCGGAATGACGGTCTGGTTCGAAGATCAGGCAGAGTTAAATTTTGCTTCACAAAATAGGGCTGACCGGTCGGCTTCATTTCGATCGTTTATTTATCGAAATCTTCGTCTTCAGTTTTTCTATACTGCTGGAGTCAATTTTAGCTTTTTTCAATATAGAACAAAAGCCGGGGTCGTCGTTCCGTTTGCTTTGCGCTGCGAAGAGGGCGTTTTGGGGTTTATTCCGATTTTTGAAAACGAACCCACTCGGCAAGAGCGAGCCGCAGGTTTAAGTTTCTTAAGCCGATATCAAGATTCAAAAGTGATCTACATCACTCAGAGCAATTTTCAATCTCACTGTTTTTCGGAGCGGGCGATTCAAGTTCCCAGTGAATGGTTGTTGTGGGAGTAAAACCAGCCGAGAGTCGTACTCCTGTCATTTTGGCAAGACCCCTGCTCAAATCGGTAATGCTAAGCCGACTAGTCTTGTAAAAAATTTAGATCCTGCCGCGGCCCCCCTCCTTCTTTGACGATTTCTGATTCACAGAAAACCGCGCTTGGATCAGGCGCGTCGCAGGCACTGTTTAAAACGCTCAAGCTCGACGAGCTTTTAACCGAAAAATCGGCACCTACTATTTTTAAAGCCTACCCAGGTGATGAGGGCTTAGTGACCATTCAGCAAGCGCGAATTAAGCAATTCGTGGGTAACACTGGCCAATTTGAAAGTCCAGAAGACGGCAACGGAGTTCCCGGTTTAGTTTTTTCTGAGTCGGGTAAATTACAATTCGAAAACATTCGATTTGTCGGTAACCTAAAACTCAGTTCTCAGAAAATGAAAGTCTGGTTACCCAAATCTCGCGCTGAATTTACGCAGTTTCCGAAAGCCATTTTTCCTGACCATCCTCAACCTAATCCCAAAGAATACCCTTACGTAGCTTTAGTGCTTTCAGAAAATCATCCGTTTTTAGCGAGAAAAGGCTCAAGCGTCTATGCTTCAACACCTCCGGGATTTCCTGAAGGCCGCTATTACTCGGGAATTGGTATCTCTCTCTTGGGTGAAAAAGTTGAAATCAATCAATGTGAAGTGCTTTTTTCAGAAGGATGGGACGAGGCCGTGCCGATTGACTGCGAACCTACAGACTCTTCTAAACCGTGCTATAACCCGGCAAGGTTACATGGATATCGGGGGCTTCGTGGTTTGTATCTCGACGCCGGAATTAAGGCTGAGGCGAGTAAACTGGCTTGTGCCTATGGCTTGAATGACCAACACTTCATATTACCCAATCATCTACTCTCGTTTTCACCAACCTCCATCGGCACGATGACCTCAGATGGTGTCAAATCTCAATCAGGATTTGGTACCATCACCTGGAGTAATGGTTATTTGGGTGACTGTGCCCACCACTCGTTATCTCTCTTGAATCCCACTCCGGGCGAGGGCCACCTCATTCGAGGAAATGTGATTCAAAATCGATTGCACACCAATATTGGCGGAGATGGTCCAGGGGTAATAGAAAATAATTGGTTTTACAATGTTTCGAGGTCGGTGACTAATTATCGTGCAAATATTTTGCAACTGGCCGGAATTCAGTGGAAAATTAAGAACAACTTTTTTCACATCGCGAACCCAGAGACTAACGTTTTAAGCTATGGCCCTCGTGAAAATCAACAAGGCGACGTTGAAGTTGAAGGCAACCAGGTCTTTGACGAAACCGGAAATGCCAACTCTTTCGTACTCGTTGCGTATTTTCACCCGGGCTTGACACCCTCTCAGTTTGTCGAACCCCTTACTTATACGGCTAATTCGATAGTTAAAAACAATCACGTCTTAGGATTTATAGGAAACGGCGCCTTTGATCCCACTGGCCTAGTGGGCGGGTTTTCTGGGTTGGCCACGCCGGCCGACTTAGCTCAGCAGGCTGAGCAGGGCATTCCGCAAGCAGTGAATTTTGTGCAAACGTTTGCGAAAAAATATGGACCGAACTGGCAAGCGGTTCTTGTCGCAAAACAAAAAGACGCTGTAGGATTTCCGATTGGAGTTCTCAAAACTGAAGGCAATACCTTCTACTCAATACCTAGAAAACAGCGTTTCTTAGCTGGCTTTTATGGCGCCACTAAAAAATGTGTCAGCGACTCGAAGAAGTTTGATTCGCTTCCTGGGTTCAAGAATAATACTCTTTTAGAGTCGATTCCCGATGACTGGAAAACGGGCGAATTCTGTCGACCCGAACTGCACATCAACTATCGAATGCTCTTTGAGCCTGAGGGCAAAAAGGCAGTGGCAAGCGTTGAAGGTTGGCCTGAAGCTAAATGCGACTAGCGAGATCAGAATTGAATGGAGACTTGCTTGGAGGCCTCGGTTCATTCGCGCGCGTATGGCTAGTGTTGCGCCTTTGAAATGGCACTTAGTATTTTAGTGTCCCCGTAAGCCCTATCCAACAAGAGTGTTCCACGGCATGAAATACAATCTGTCATGAATCTTAGTCGAGTCACCACTTTCGGTGACGATAATGACCTTTGAGTTCTTGTTTTGTTTTAAGAAACTCTCAGCGCTCTTCACTGCGCTGAGTGTGGGGTGTGATTCAAATTGAGCAACAATGCCTATTGATCGATTTTCAAAATTAAAAACTAGGGGTACCACCGCACCCCCTCGGGTGCGATAAGAACTGACCTGGTAGCCGAGCCCAGGTTGGTAATGAAGCTGTTCTCTCAAATTAGCGTAAAGAAAACGCACAAAATCAGAGAGAGTTGGTGCCGAATCAAATCCAGCGAGGTAACTTGCTGTACCTTGATCTTCAAAGAAGTAGGTATCAATGGTACTTTTGTCGTGTGCCAAAACGGGCCTAACGAGAAACAGGCCATCGAATGCGGCAAATACTTTTTTTAAAGTAATGACCGAAACCCCGGTGTCACGACGCAATTGTGTCCAGTCAAGTGGCAGCCCTTGTCTTTTTGCGAGAATGGTCAAAATGGCTAAGAGGGTCATCTTTGGCAAATTAGACTGAGAAATGAGACCAAAATCTCGTTCAAGAAGCGTCTCTAGGTGCATTTTGAAGCGAGTAGCCCGCAGTTTTGAGTTTCTCTGAAAACAGATGCCGGGCAAACCGCCCGTCGAAAGATAAGACATCCACGCCTGAGGGTCTTTTAGTTTTATCGTTGGTTTTGGCAGGTGGGCAGGCGAGTGCCTCGCAAGGCCAATTAAAGATTGTGGCAGTGGCCGATCATGACACTCTGAGTAGGTCATGGGCAGTAGCTCAATGTTTAAAATTCTTCCGGTTAGTGATTCGCGAATGATTTTGCGACTGGTGAAGCGCACTGAACCCGTGAGTAAAAACTGACCCACACGCTTATTTTCAAAAACATGCGCCTTTAGAGCTGAAAAAAGACCGGGGCAGAGTTGGCACTCATCGATCAAAAAGGGTGGTTCGCGTTCTGCGATAAAAGCCTCAGGAGACGATGTGCAAGAAGTCAGATCGGCCGTTCGATCGAGAGAGGCCCATTGTGGTGCAAGTTCGCGGCAGAGAGTGGTTTTGCCGGTCTGTCGTTGGCCGATGACCCCTACGAGCGGAGATGCCTTTAGAAAGGTCTTTATGACTAGGGTTGCGTGTCTTTTTCGCGAGTGTGGCATTTTATCATGGTCTACCATTCCTGTCAGTTTGGCAAGACCCCTATCGAAAATGACAGGAAGGCTGTGGCGAGCCGCTAAAGCGAAGACTCAAGGTGAAAGAAATCGAGAGCGACGACAAAGGGTTCTTCAGGCTCTGATTGTTTCAGTAATTTCTCGAGTTCTGAGATAAGTTTTAAGTTGGATCGATTTGACTAAAGACTTAAGCTTGCCCCTTTGAGATAGCACTTGGTATTTTAATGTCCCCGTAAACCTGGCTGCCAGAAGCCAATCTCTGAGACAGTTTTGCGGGTTTTTTTCACTGTTAACGAAATGCCGTTTACTGGATCGGAGTACTCAGAGTTGCCTGAATATTCATGATTGTTGATCCAGCCCTCTTCATTGATGATAAAGCGAGAGGCATTAAAATGATCAATCGCTTTATTAAGGTCATGTAGCAAGTCTTCGTCATTTAACAACAGCACTGATGACAAAATTGAACCACTCTTCTTGTCGATTGTAAAGCTGGCGCGTTGCCAGTTCTCTTGACCGTGAGGTTCTGTGTATATCCAAGTATCTTCTTGTGAAGACGTAGCTATCGTTTGCGCAGGGGCGCCCAGCGCGCCCTTCAATTCTATCGAAGTCGCCCGACCGGGGCGGAAGTGTTCCCTATCGATGAGCTCGATTGTGCGATGTGGCGCACTCGTCGAAACGGTTGAGCACGCGCATAGAGAGGCCAGTAAAAGCAATCTATGAATTTGAGATAATTTCATTTTTCATGCCCTCTAAGCGAGATTATCGTCATTATGGCCACATGATTAAGCATGGTCGTACATTACCATCTGTAACTAAGTCGGCCAAGCCCCATCGCCTCCAGTGTGCGGTTGCTTGTCGATACGTGCTCTGTCATTTTGGCAAGCCCCCTATCGAAAACGACAGGAAGGTTCTACCGAGCTGTTAAGGTGAAGACTCAAGGTGAAAGAAATCGAGAGCGACGACAAAGGGTTCTTCAGGCTCTGATTGTTTCAGTAATTTTTCGAGTTCTGAGATGAACTTGAGGTAGAGTTCTTTGGCGATGGGGCCATCTTTTTTTGATATTCCGATGAGGCCCGAGTAGTGCAGATCGGCAGGGCGATTTCGGTTACACGCCTCGATCGCGCGCAAACGCCAGTTGGCGTGGTGCCTGGGTATCTGATGAGATTGCGACGGTAGGTGAATTCTTTTTGAGCCGATCTTTAGGTTCGAGCCGGTTTCTTCGATCAGCCCTCGTGAAATGAGAAATGACAAAATTTGATCGAGTTCTTCGCTTTGAATTCGAAGCAGGTCTTGAATCTTTTGCCTGCTGTTGTAATTCGGTAGCGCCGATAGAATGTGGGCCGCGGTGTAAAGCCAAGAGCTGTAATACTGTACCTGGTCTTCGAGTTTGAGTCCGTCTTGCACCAAGATTCTATTGTTGATTTGCTCGCGTTTTTGTCTGATTTCTTTGAGCTCACTTTCAAAAAATTCAGCGAGAGGTTGATTTCCGGCTCGGCCTTTTTGCACCAAGAGTAAGAAATAGCGCTGTTCGTCTTTACTAAATGAAAAATGTTCACAAATACTGATGGCGTGCTCTAGGCTTAAGTGCGCTTTTTCAGCGATGACCTGAGAGAGGTATGAAGGCTGACAGCGAATCTTACGCGCGACTTCACTGAGTACACCTCTTTTGCTCAAAAGCAGAGATCGTAAGCACTCTGAATAGGTGGTCGCGCTATAGATTGAGTAATTGTTAGTGTTCACTTACAGATATTGTACATTTTTAAGAACAATAAGCTAGTTTAATTTTAACGCATTGCGTATATTGCGCTCAATTCAGAGAGGCCCTGTTGTAACTCTTTGAATTAAAAGAATAGTTAAAATCAGACAATACTTGATAAGTAAAGTCAGTTAATATAAAAGGAACGCACTTTATGAAGACTAATCACGCAAACGCAATCATTCACCGACCCTGGGCAGCTTGTACTCTCTGGGCAATGGCGCTTCTCTCGCTCACTTGTTTTTCGGTAACTCCGACGTTCGCAAGCAATCCCGAACCTTCAATGGCTGACGAAGGAGTCGGCTCTACCGGCGGTGGTAACATCATTGGGTCAACTCATGTGAGCCCAGAGCTCATCTTAATGGCCGTTCAAGAAGCAAGACCTCTGCTGGTTAGCTATTTTAATTATCGACAAGCCATATTCGAATCGGGAGAATCTCTCGAGATTTACGAAACCGATTTCGAAGCGCCTATCGCCATGGCCATGAATGCTCTCGATAAAAAATTATTCACAGGCAAAAAAACCATTTTTGACCTCATAAAACAAACTGAAATTGAAGTTCTCAATTCTGCCCCCTGCTTGAGTCGGTCAGTCGGGCCCAACGGTAAAATCATTGAGACCGAAGCTGACGGCGCCGCAGATTCGACTAAGTCAACGCCGGTTTGTATCTCTGCCAGCAGATTGAGCGAAAAATTAATTGAAGACAACTACCAGCCTGAAACCCAGGCTCTAGTCGCTCATGAACTTTCACATTTACTCGGCGCCACCGAATTTGAAGCCGAGGTACTGCAGACTCACGTGCACGAGGTGCTCTCAGAAATCAGTTTTGAGCGATTCGTAAAGGCCGCCGATGACTATCGCTTTAGCGTAGAGGCGATTGATACCGGCGCTTGGGTTTTAAAAAATAAATTTGCGACTCAGGGTAGTTACAGAGACGCACAAGAACTTTATGGAGTCGCCGGACTCGCTTTCAATGAGAATGACGAAACCCTTCAGTCAACGAGTTTTCTATCAAAAGACTTAAACGCAAAAATGAATTTACTCGATTTGAAAGCACTGCTTTTACAAATACGATTTAGTTCGGTTGATTCATTTTCTCCTAACTCAGCAGCCGACGAAAAAAATTTATCAAAATCTCTTCAAAGGTGCGAAAAAAGCGTCTGTTTTTAACATTTGCAATCGCTTAAATCTGGGATGCGAAATAGAGAGCACGCAAAACGATCAAATTGATTTCATTTCAGATACCGAAACCGCCAATCAAGAGTTAGCGAGTATTCGGCCATTAGTAAATGCGATCACTGATGAACTCACCCAGCTACGCACTCTTAGGTTTAAGACGATTTCTCGGTAAATCTGACTCGCAATAAAACTAGCAAATGCGCTGATTTTGCAGAGTGTACCTCAATCTGCAGAACCGGCGCATTTGCCAAAAATGTGACATCAAAAGCTCCTCATGATTAATTGGGTGGTTCTTTCTTTTTATTTGGTCATCGAGATTTTGAAGCACTCGGTTCATGGGCACATGCTCCCTGGTAAGGATTATCCTTCGTCAGGATGATCCCTAAAAAGAATAATCTCGGTAATGCTTGACTAAATTGGTATAAAATGGTAGTCTCCGCGAGCTGTTTAGGAAGCAGCATTGGTCTTTTAATTCAAACAGGAAGCGCAAATGACTGTAAAAACTGGTTTTTTTTGTTTTGCACTGAGCGGTCTCGCTCGCTGTGCGGGTGCTCTCAGCGGCACCTTGCTGGTTGCCGGTGCCCTGGGTACCCCCGTTTTCGCCTCAGAATCACTCTCGGGTGGCGAAGCCTACCTCATCGAAACCATTCTAACTCCCGCCCTAAAAAAAGAAATTGATGGCGTCAGGTTCGCCCCCAAAGAACTTCAAACGAGCAAAGTTTACGTCAAAAAGTTAGATGAAACAGCCATTCAGTTTCGAGACCTCTATCAAAGTTCGCTGCGTGTGATACCGAAACCCTTTCGCGCCGAGCTCGGAGACGCTTGTAGCGAGTTTTCGAATAAGTGGATCTCGCGCATTGATTGTTACCGAAACACCCTACAAGCAGGGTTCGAAAAAATTTCTCAGTTCGAAGAAATTCGCCAAGACGTCGGATCTTCAAAGTCTTCTCAAGCAACCTTGCCTGAAAGCTTGCTGACCCATGCGGCTGAAGAAAGTGTCGCGATTTTCGATTCGATTGAGTTTATCTGCAAAGAACGAAAGACTCAAAAAAGCTGTTTCTGGAAGGCCGTTTATCAAGTCAAGCAACGGTACGCGACCTCGTTCACGTTGATGCAAGATGCCTACGAGCGGGCGATTGTGTTCAGTTCTCTGTATTTCGAATGCGTCAATCGTTTCGGCACAAACGGTTGTGGTGTCGTGAATGTGTGGACGACAAAACTCGTGCCGGTTGATGACGACGCAGTAAAAGAAGTGCCACTCGACGTGATCAAAGCACCCAAGAAAGTAGCAAAGAAAAAGGTCATTTTAAAGCCGATTTTGAAGGCCGAGCCTATTGCTGCCAAAAAAGACCCGACGCCTGATGCGCCACCGAGCCCGAGCGCATCACCTAGCCCAAGCGTCGAGCCGAGTCCCGATCCGAGCCCAGACCCAAGTCCTAGTCCAGCACCAGCACAACCTGAGACTCCAGATCCGGCCAAAGAAACTCCCAAAGAAACTCCAAAAGAAGCTCCCAAAGACCCCGGAGTTTACCGCAATTGGATTCGCGGATTACCCAAAACCGATGCGACCACCGACGATGTGAAAACTAAACTCGATTGTTCGTCAGATGAGCTTCTGACTCGCGCTACCCAGGCTGCCACTGAATCACCCGAGCGTTGGGTGCGAATTTCGGGCCAGGTCATTCTCTATGCCTGCCATGTGCACGAACGATTTCCCGAAGAAAAAGTACCAGGCTTCTTAGTCGATCTCGGCCTTCGCGCTTCATCGCTCATGCGCTACAGTGCGAAAGACATTCAAGAACAAGCCCTCGTTTCAAAAATCGCAGACATCTGGATCGGTGCCGCAGATACCCTACTTGCCGATGAAAACACGCCGTCAAAGCAAGAACTCATCAAACTCAAAGCCAGTCTCGTCGAGGTGAAAGATCAGAATCTCTACGTTTTGGGTGCACTGGCGTTGGCGAGTTTACCTCCCGACGGAAAAACCAAGCTTCAAAGAGTGTTTTGCCCTTGGTACCTTGGAATCAAGGCCAAAAACGCAGATTGGGTTCAAGGATTTCCACGCGATTTGATTGATTGCGAGTAAATCTGCTTGTAAAAACGGCTCTCACCTGCGAGATTGCACAGCAGTGTCAGTAGAGTCAGTTAACCTTCGTCAGATCATTTCATTTCTCGATTCAAAAACTCCGCAGACGTGTGCTGAAAAATGGGACAACGTTGGTCTCACAGTCTCTCCAGGTCTCGAGTCGATCGACAAAGTCACCACCCGCTCTGTGGTTGTGGGTACCGACCTGACCGAAGAGGCTCTCAAAAAAGCCAAGTCGACTGAGAGCCGTTTGATTGTCACGCACCATCCGTGTATTTTTCCGAAATCCCAGGGGCTTTCGAAACTCAGTGCAGATCACTTGGGTTTGCAGGCTTTTGCCGCAGGCATTGCCGTTTACTCGACTCACACTAATTTTGATACTTGTGCCTTAGAGGTTATCGACCAGATTTCAACCCAACTAGATGTGAATCCCAAGGGCCGACTCAGTGGCTTTAGCGGCGACTCACCCAGTGCCCTGCAAAAACTAGCCGTTTTCGTGCCTGAAACTCACCACGATCAGGTGTTGTCGGCGCTCGCACAAGCGGGGTGCGGTCACATCGGCAATTACGATTCGTGTGCTTTTTCGGTCGAGGGCGAAGGTTCTTTTCGCGCGCTCAGCGGGGCGAATCCTTTTCTCGGCAAGCCAGGAGTGCTCGAAAAGGTGCGTGAAAAACGCATCGAAACGATTTTTCCGCGAGGGTTGCAGGGCGAAGTGCTGAATGCGCTACGAAAAGCACACCCTTACGATGAAGTGGCTTACGACCTTTACTCAGTTTCGCAAAAGCCCACTGGGCACGGGCTAGTTCGCGGTAGCGGCTACGGTTTCTGGGGTGATTTCGAGTCGAAACTGGCTTGGTCTGACTTTTTACCTAGGGTGAAGAAGGCTTTCGAAGTCAGTGAGTGCCTGGTAACCAGTTACCGCCCTCAGTCGGTCGGACGTGTCGCTTTTTCACCAGGCAATGGGGCCTCAATGATAGAATCTGCAATAAAATCGCGGTGTGACGTTTTCATCACAGGCGAAGTGGGTTATCACGAGGGGCGAGAGGCTGGTATGAACGAACTTTGTGTGATTGAACTGGGTCATCCGCAAAGTGAACTGTATTTTTCAAGAGTTGTTGGAGAATGGTTAAAGAGCCTGGGAGTCGATGCCGTGACGGTAGCTTCTCCATTGGCCAATGTAGAAAGATTGTGAGGATATTGTCATGTTAGGGAATAAATCAGCCGGAGTAGCAGCATCAAATTCGCCGAGTTTACCAAGTTTGAAAGAACAGTTTAAGTTCCTAGAGCAAGTTCAAGAACTCGACCTCAAAATCGATCAAGTTAATCTCAAGAAATCAACTCTTCCTGGCTTGCTCAAGCCATTAGAAAATGAAATTGCTAAACTTTCTCATCTGATCGTGACCAAGCAAACTCAGTGCAATGATTTTGAAAAGGCTGAAAGACAAGTCAGGTCAGCAATTGAGCTCAATCAAGATCGACTCACCCGTTCTAAAGGAAAACTCGACAACGTCGCCAACACGGTTGAGTACCAGGCGGCCACTAAAGAAATTGATCAGCTCATGAAGATGAATGCCAATTTAGAAGAGCAGTTCAAAAAATCTGCTGGTGATGCCAGCACGCTCAAGGTCGACATCGAGAAATTGACTGTTGAACGCACGGCTCTTGATGAAAAACTCAAGAATGAAGGAGCAGGGGTCTCTCAACAAGTGGGCGGCTTCGATAAAGAATTAAAAGAGCTGCAAGCAACTCGCACTGAGCTTGTCGCGAACCTCGAGAAACGAATGTTGACGACTTATGATCGAATCAGAGGAGCCAGGGCTGGCCTCGGATTTGCCCCAGCCGCTGCTGGTCGTTGCACCGGCTGTAATATTTTTGTGCCAGCGCAATTGTTCAATGAAATTCAAAAGGCGTTGGTTGTGCATCAGTGCCCAAGCTGTCACCGCATTCTTTATGTTCCGGGTGATCGCAGCTGATCGAAAAGTTGAAATGCGGAGTGGGTGATCGCCGGCCGAAGGCTTTGCCTTTAGCGGGAGGAAAGTCCGGGCTCCAATAGCAAGATACTGGTTAATGGCCAGGCACGGCATTTATGACGTGACGGACAGTGCAACAGAAAATAAACCGCCTCGAAAGAGGTAAGGGCGAAACGGCGAGGTAAGAGCTCACCGCCTCTTTGGTGACAAAGAGGGCAAGGCAAACCCTATCTGGAGCAAGGTCAAATAGGGAGGCAGGCTAAGATTTCGGTCTTAGACGTGATTAGACTAATCATTGCCTCCGGGTAAGACTGCTGGAGGGTGTGGGTAACCACACTCCTAGAGGGATGGTCACCTCTGAAATCAGCGCGCAAGCGGTGGCTTCAAAGACAGAACCCGGCTTATAGCTCCGCATTTCACAACTATTACTACCCGCGTCTGAGATTATTTTTCTCACGCCCTATCTTTTATCAATAGACGCTATTACAATTTTAAAACTAGCAGTTCGGCCACGCAGTGCCACCTCATTACGCTTTTAAACTTTTGCTGTTAACTTTTGCATTTAACCTTCTCAAGGATCGAGGATCGTTATTATGAAGAGCGTTACCCAGTCTCACACGCCTGTTTTCAATTTTTCACGCATCGCCTTAGTTGCTGTCGCCACTTTTTTGATGGGGGCCCAAGGATTCGGCGCTTACCCATCAGAAGAAGAGACCCCCGCGCAAAGAACTGAAGATTACAATTCGGCCGTCGCGCTCATGCAAGACCTAGCGGCGAAAAATCCTACTGTCGCCCAGACCTTTCAGCTTGGCGTGAATAACGGTGGTCAGGCCATCATGGGTTTGAAAGTTGGGACCGGAGCGATTCATAACCTGCTTGTAGCAACGCACCACGGTAATGAATATGGTTCGACCGAGATCGCCAAAGCGTTTGCTAAAGACCTCGTGTTAAAGCCCATTCAAGGTCAAACGATCTACATCATACCGGTTTTGAACATTCCGGGTTACAACATGCGCGCTCGTCGTGAGACGGTGAATTCTCGTTCTTATGATCCGAATCGTGATTACCCGGGGCCTTGTGGCAGCGAAGGGCCTTTTCATCTGAACTCAACCAAGGCCTTGGCTGATTTCGTTGAGCGTGAAGGCATCGTGGCCTCTTCAACGATTCACACATTTTCGCCGGCGGTTTTGTATCCGTGGGGAGTCTCGACTCACGACCTTTCGACCCCGTACGATGCAATTTTCATTGAATTAGCGAATTTGGCAACTCAAGAGAGCCATTACACCGTGGGTAATTCGACCGAAGTTCTCTACGCTGCCGATGGTACTTTTGAAGACTACGCATTCTGGAAACACGGCATCTGGTCGTTACTTTTTGAAGCAGGTTACTCGCATTCGCCCAATGCGACAGCGGTGGCTGAGTTGATTCGCGTCAATGTGCCTGGGCTTCGCCGTATGTACGAACACGCGCCGTCAGCTCGGGCCGACGATCATGCTTTTCATGGTAAGTGTGACACCCGCATGAGAAGCATGGACCGTCACGACGAGTGAGCTAAAAAAGGTAGTCCGTACCTAAAGGTACGGACTACCTTTTTTAGCTGGTTGCAATCGAGTGTTGCAGGTCTAAACTATGGGTGATAATGCCCAATCCATGCGAACATGGGGCGTTTCTGATTCACTGAAGCTTTATAATATTGAAAACTGGGGAGATCAGTATTTCAGCATCAATCCGACCGGTAATTTGACCGTTCACCCTCGTCGAGGCGAGGGTCCGGGTATCGATTTGATGGACGTGATTGAAGAAATCAAATCGCAAGGAATTCAGACTCCGGTTTTGATTCGTTTTCAAGACATCATTCGTCACCGAGTGGTAGGATTGAACGAAGCGTTTCGCAAATCAATTGCCGAGTATGGTTACAAGGGCCGCTTTCAGGGTGTGTATCCAATCAAAGTAAATCAAATGCGCGAAGTGGTTGAAGAGATCATCGAAGCGGGTCGCCCGTACGATTATGGTCTTGAGGCGGGTTCAAAAGCAGAGTTGACTGCTGTGATCGCCATGAATCTGACTCCGCAGTCTCTCATTATTGTGAACGGCTACAAAGATTACGATATCATCAAGACAGCGCTTTTGGGCGTTAAACTCGGCAAGCGCGTGATCATCGTGATCGAGAAGCTCTCAGAGCTTTATCAAGTAGTCGCAGTTGCTCGCGAGCTCGGTGTTCAGCCTTTGATTGGCATTCGTTCAAAATTGTATTCAAAAGGTTCAGGTAAGTGGGAATCTTCAGGTGGCGAGTTTGCCAAATTCGGCCTCACAACCCCAGAACTCATTCACGCGGTGAAATTCTTGAAAGCTGAAGGGTTAGACGATTGCTTTAAACTGCTTCACTTTCACATTGGTTCACAAATCACGAATATCAAAACCATCAAAGACGCAGTCAAAGAAGGCACGCGAATTTACGCTAAACTTCGCAAGATGGGCTTGAACCTTGAGTTTCTCGATGTGGGCGGCGGCCTAGGTGTTGATTACGACGGTTCGAGAACGAGCTTCGATAGTTCGATTAACTATTCTCTGCAAGAATATGTCGCTGACGTCGTTTATTCGATTAAAGAAGTTTGCGAAGCTGAAGAAGTGCCAGAGCCAAACATCGTTTCTGAGAGTGGCCGTGCAGTCGTTGCTCACCATTCAGTTTTGATCGTCAATGTTTTTGGTCACATCGAAGTCGGTGCGACCCCAATTGCATTTGAAGAAAGTGCTGACGAAGACGATGTGGTCAAAGAAATGCGGTACTTGTCGCAAAACTTGACCAATAAAAACTTGCTTGAGCACTTTCACGATGCTTCGAGTAGAAAAGAAGAAGCGCTCAGTATGTTTAAACTGGGCTTTTTGTCGCTCGAAGACAAAGCCAAGGTTGAATACTTATTCTGGCAAATCTGCAAAGTGATCGCGAAGAACGCTACAGGGGTGAAATACGTTCCTGAAGAAGTCGAAGCAATGACCAAGCACTTGGCTGATCAATATTTGTGTAACTTTTCAGTGTTTCAATCAATGCCTGATCACTGGGCGATTCAGCACTTGTTTCCGATTGTTCCGCTACACCGACTAGACGAAGAGCCGAGTCGCGAAGCCACTCTCGTTGACATCACTTGCGATTCAGATGGTAAGGTTTCGAAGTTCATCGATCTGCGCGATATCAAAGACACGCTGCCGGTTCATCCTTTGAAGGCCAATGAACCGTATCATTTGGGTTTCTTCTTGATGGGCGCTTATCAAGACATCATGGGCGATTTGCACAACCTATTTGGTCGTGTGAATGAAGTGCATGTGTTCTTAGATGAAACCGAGCCAGGTGGTTACTACATCGAAGAAGTGATCAAGGGTAACAATATTGCGGGCGTGCTTTCTTGGATTCAATGGTCTGCGACTGACTTAGCAAAAAAGATGAAAGAGCAAATCGACGTCAAGGTTCGCGAAGGAGCTATGAAGCCTCGCGAGGGTGTCGACTTTCAAAACTTTTTTGAAAACGTGCTGAACGGTTACACCTACGTCGACGTTGAAAAACAGGCCGAGTTTATGAAAAAACTCGAAGAGCTATTTCAAGCCTCAGGTGTGAGCCTCGGATTGAATGCCCAGTCAGGCGCCTCGGGTACTTCGCAGGCTGTGTCTGATGTGCAAAACATGAACGACTATCGGCATTAATAGCTTCTGCTGAAAAAGTTTTTTTTGTCTTTAACCTTCGTCAGATTTTTCAGAAAAATGTAATTGCCCAATATTTTGCGGTGGTGGGCGTGGGCAGCTGGGGGAGTGGTGCCCGTGAAGAGTTTTGTCTCAGGCAGCGGCCGCGTCCGTAAAGGTGGTACCTTGCCCTGTTTTTGAATAGTTCAAAACAGTCCGGAACCTGAACCGTAACTTGTCGAGGTTACCCTGAGCGTTCTCACTTTTTGAATGAACTCATTTTGGCAAAGCCTAGTGCCTGAATAGCTGCAAATCTGTTGTGCTGTTTGCACAGCAATTTTAGATTTGATAATTCATTCGAGCCCCCAAGGGCTAGAGGCTGCGCGTGATCGATTTCAACCAGATAATGAGAGCTACACCTACGGCCTTGATATACGTACTCGCACCTTCCATCGGCCTTGTTCCATACCTGCTGTTTCATTTGCGTCGGCAGGGCCACGCGAATTCCAACTGGCAATGATTTCGCTGCGGTGTGAACCAAATTATTTTTGTCAGCTTTGCCAGCTTCAACGTGGGGAGATTTGTGATTTTCACCCATTTCGCCAGAATTCTTATCGGCACCCTTCTGATAATGTGCAGTCGGTTTCTGATCTTTTGGCGCAGTTTCCCCCTATGTCAGGAATGATGTCGCATCTAAATTGTTAAGGGTTTTTTGGGGCGACAGGACAATAATCAATGAGACAGCAATATTCAGAAGAGTTCAAAAAGGCAGCAATTCAAAAGGTTTTAACCAGAGGTAACCGGTCG
>CAITVN010000166.1 GCA_903895855.1 Oligoflexia bacterium
CCAAGTTTAAGAATGGTGCCGAGGATGTTTTTTCTTTATCTTCATGCACTTAGATTTGGATTTAGCCAATTGTAGCCAGCCAGTGCTACGTTTTCTTTGGGCCGTGCGCTTTGAATTCAAAGAGGTCTACCACTTCACCCATGACTGCGGCGTCGCTAGGAAGGAGCTTCAATACTTGCGTAGCTCCTCTTTCGTCGATGCCGGCTAACCGTGTGTAAAATTGCATGGTCTTTAATTCTTGCCACCCGCAGATTTTCATCACTCTTGCCGGTGCAACGTCGTGAGATAAAAGTTGGGTTGCAAAGCACGCCCTTAAAGCGTGAAAGCGAACGGGTCTGATGCCAATGCCTCTACAGAATGCTCGTAAGACTTCTGCCTGATATCCACCGTCCCACTTCCAGTGACGCGGTAGAACACTAGGATTGTCTTTGGCGGTTGCTTTGAGTTCAAGTAACAAGGCGTACAGTTCGTCAGATATCGGGACCGTTCGCCACTGCCCACTTTTCGTCGTCTTTACCCTTTTTGTTCGTGTGTGAAATGATTTGCTCACCGTGATTTTACGGTTTGCCATATCAACGTCACTCCAAATAAGGGCATGAAGTTCGCCGTTTCTCATGCCCGTCAGTAAAGCCATTGCCCACATGGGGTACCAGAAGTGTTCCATTCTTTTAGCCTCTAAAAGAAGTTTTCTGATTTCTTCGAGAGTCAAAATATCGGGAACCTTTTCTTCTCTTAGGCCGCCGAGCTGCAACCCCCGCATTGGGCTTTGGTGAACGCCTTTAATGAGCCTTTGCTCAATGCCCCAATCGTAGATGACGTTGACGGTGTGTTTCAGCTGGTGCTGATACCCTTTTGTTTTGCCGGCCTCAGCCATCTTTACGATGGCATCGCGCGCGTCACCTTTATTGAGGTCACAAGCGGGCCTTTTAAGCCAAGATTCGGTCCACCGGTGCAGCCTAGCAACGTGGTCGAGAATGGTCGTCGGCTGGTAGTTGTAATGATCACGATTTGTTCTCATTGCGAGTTCCCAGCGGCCGATCACGGTTTCCCACGTAAGGCCCTGGCCTTCTTGTTTTGCGAGATTTTCTGTGAGTTGCCTCAGTAATTTCTTTTCTTCAGCGAGTGCTGCTTTCTCGGTTTCTAATCCTAAAACGAGTTTTTGAGCTCGAATCGTAGGATTGTTTTTACTTCGCAGGTTTATGTAAACCTTCCAAAGTGTTTTGCCATTTTTTTCGTATGATGAAATTGCCATCAATAGCCTCCTTTTTGTTCAGAGGTTTCAAGCAACAAGTCAAGTTCGCTTCGTTTGAAGTACAATCGACGGCGCCATTTTCGAGCCTTGAGTAGGCCTCGATAAACCGCGTTTCGAATTGCCCCAACCGAAGGCTTACCATCTTTAGTTATTTTACGAAGGTAAACAGCAGCCTCTTCTGAAGTCATCCAAACCAAATTATCAAAGAACGCTTCCGCTGAGTCAAACTGAGCGGCGTTTTCTGTCGAAATCATACACGTACCCCCTGCGCTTCACAAGCAATCGAACCTGTGGTTTTGAGATTTGTGTTGGGCTGTGCGGCGGTTGAATTCTTTGATGAAATTTCTCCGTTTAGAATCTTTCCAAGATACTCGTCGCGAGATATTGGGCCATTAGCAGTTAGGTGATTTCGGTAGTCTCGTTCTAGTCGGTCGGCATTTGTGAGTGATGCTTCGCGAAGTGTGAGTAGGTGAGAAGGCGTCATGAGACTGATCGCCAATACTAGGTATTCTTCGGCTCTAATCTTGCGACCAAAGTCTTTCTTGTTGGCGTTGTCGAGTTCAATCTCGATTTGGCGCTTCAATTCTTTTCGAATACGAAGTGCGGCGAAGACCTGTTTCTTAGGTGTTGTTTTAGTTTTCTTTTCAGTTTTACTTGGTTCCATTTGATTAATCCCCCGATTGTTGAGGGGTGTAAAGCAATGGTGATGCCAGGTGACGAAGCCCGGCTAAGTGCTTGAAATGGGGCAGGTGGGGGATTGTGATTGTTCAGACTAGTCCGAAATATGAGACTGTTTTGATGCAAAAGTGAGATTGGGCTGGCTCCCATAGCAGTGCTACGATCGGTTTTTTCAACTGGAACGACGAAATATTGAAATCGAATTGGTCAGGTCAAAAGGGGGGAGATTTCCCCAAAATCGCTTTGATCCACGGCATTGGTGAAAAAGTGTCTGGTTCGTAACCCGTAGCCAAATAGACTTTCTTGAACCCAAGATCTGAAATCCTCTTTGACACTTGATCAACTTTGACGCCGCCGCCTAAATTCGAGTCGACGTAGACGGGTGAACCAAGCGCGAATGTCATCGCGACCAAGAAGAAGTCGTCGGCATTTGAAAAGAGTTGAACAGCCTTAGAGCTGTTTTTTGCTGCTAATTGCCATGACATCCGGACCAACTCGTCGTCATCAATTAGAATGGCGTCACAATATGTTTTAGCTTCTTGAATCTCTATCGGAACGAACCCAGCCATACCTTTTGGAATCAGCTTCACTCCCAAGCGCTTACAGGTTTCTCTGATCTTCTGCTCTTCGTATCTGCTTGTTAC
>CAITVN010000167.1 GCA_903895855.1 Oligoflexia bacterium
GCAAGAAACCCGTCTCTTCGATCTTTTCATTTGAAACAATATAGTTCCTTTGATCGGGATCTTTTCCTGTCTCCGACTCCAAAATACAAAATGCAGGAACTTTCTTCCTGATTTCTAAACAAAGTTCCATTTTCGAAAAATTGGCATCGCTCAGGCCGACGTTATAAGGCTCGTTCTTCATCTGGTCAAAATTGTCAATCACATGCATGAAAGCACGCGCCACGTCTCGAACATGAAGATAGTTTCGTTTGAAATGAGCTTCGAACAACACAACAAAGCGATCATTGACGGCGCGAAACGTAAAGTCATTCACGAGAAGATCAAGACGCATTCTGGGGCTCATTCCAAAAACGGTAGCAAGCCTAAGCGTAACCGCATTGCCGGCTTGCAAAAGTTCAGTCTCTGCATCGGCCTTTAACCGTGCATACAGCGAAATAGGTCGCAAAGGTGTCTTTTCGGTACAATGTACGCCATCTTCTCCGACCCCATAACCGCTATTAGTGGTCGGGAAAATAATTTTCTGGGCCGAAGAACGCAGCTCCAATATCATGCGAATAGCCTCGAGATTGACCGACTGCGCATCGAGGGGTTTCAAATCGCAGGCCGGGGCGCCGACAAGACACGCGAGCGGAATCACCACATCTGCGCTCTTTATCGCAGATGCCATTACTCTTTTGTCTCGAACATCACCCCGAATTATCGAGAATTTGTCATTCGCACACAACTCAGCCAAAGAAGTCTGGCCGTAGGTATAATTATCGACGACGATCACTTCATGCCCAGCATCTAAAAGAGAGGGACACAAGATTGATCCTAAATACCCCGCACCACCCGTTACTAAAATTTTCATTTAGGCACCCGCTCCTGAATATAAAAGTTTCTTTTCCATCTCTAGCAAATTTTTCTTCCGAGCTTTAAGAAACTTAGCCGGAATTCCGAAATAGACTCCCCAGGGATCCAAACTCTTCGACACCAAAGTATGAGCCCCGACCGCGGCGCCCTCACCAATTCGGACATTCGGAAGAATTGTAGAATTTGTTCCGATGATCGCGTGACGGCCTAATAATACGGGCCCCTTATTTGTGTGGGTCAAGAACTCAGAGGGAATCGTTGGATTTGTGAGACTCATCCCGCTGTAATCATCCGAGGCAGAATAAACCGTAACCCGAGCGGACAAACCCGCAAAATCTTCAAGAACAATCCCCTCGTTTCCAAAAAGTGCTGAGTATGCCGCAATGTGCACATAGGAACCCAGCTCAATCCCTGATCCGCCCGATAAAATACAAAAATCATCGATTCGGACATGGTCTCCAAACGAAATCATGTGGGTCTGATAGAAACTCGCTTTGCGACTAATCTTGACATCGCTACCGAAACTCTTAAAACCGAGATCCAAAAGTTCGGATTGAGAGTAAAATGAACTCATTTTCGTAGACGAAGTCACGCGCTCCCTCCAATTTCTTTCTTTCTTGGCAAAACTTCAACAATACGCTTCGAGCAAGCCCGGTCAGAGGCTGTGCGAACAATCTGGGCTATCCCCTCAATTTCAGCCTTTCCCACTGCGCTCCCCGAAGGCAAAATGAGCACTTTTTCGCAAAGCGATTCGGTCACAGGTAGCCGGAATGAAGCGTCTGACGATTCGCGAATATAGGGGTGCATGCGATGGCATCCCGGATAGAAGTACCGCCTAGCAATCACATTCTCCGCCCACAGCACTTCCATGAGTTGATCTCTGCTCATTCCAAGCACTTCTTCATCAACCAGCGCCACGACGTACTGGTAGTTCGTACTGTCGCCGTTCATACCAACCTTTAGAAGTTTGATCCCAGCGACGTCGGCCAAATGATGGCGATAATCTTCGTAGTTTTGTTTGTTCAGCGCGATTAGGTACTCGATCCCCTCAGTCGAGGCCAACCCCATGGCCGCACTCATTTCATTCATTTTTGCATTTGTGCCCCAAGCCCGGACATCGTCGTAACCGGTAAACCCGAAATTGGACATGAGCCGAAGGCGATCATAAAGGTCTTTTGAATGAGTAAGTATCGCACCCCCTTCAAAAGAATTAACGAACTTTGTCGCATGGAAACTCAAGACCTGTGCAAGTCCAAAATCAGCCAAATTATTTGCAACCGAACGACAACCCAACGCATGCGCACTGTCAAAAAGGAGGGGGATATTCTTCTCGGAAGCGAGC
>CAITVN010000168.1 GCA_903895855.1 Oligoflexia bacterium
AATCATCTCTTGGCCCATGGCGTACGAGGTGTCTGATTGAGTCGCGGCTGAAACGACCGCTTGATCAATGAGTTTTGCTTTTAGTTCAATCAATCGGTCAACGAGTTGGTAGGTCGCTTGGCCGCTTTCAATGAGGTCATTGAGTTCAGCAAGTGAGCGCACACTTCTAGGCTCTAACCCTTTGGCGCGTTCAACAATCGTTTGAACCGTTTCGATTTGATATAGGGTTTCGTCAATGCCGCGGTTGATCGAACGAATGAGTTCAATCTGGTCTGAGCCGACACCGACTAACTGTGAAAGGCGGTTTAGTTCTGAAGTTTGGCTTTCTAGAAGTTTTAATAAAACCACAACGTCTTCGCCAAAAAGAGCGTGGGCAGTTGGTATACTGAGCATGAAACTGCCAAAGACCATCAAAATAAGGCCGATTTTGATGCGTAAACCACTCATATTGCCACCTTTTTTGTGCGTTTAAACAGGTATTCTCGGTTCTGATCACAGCGAAGCAGTCGATATTCAGCCTCGGTTGGGTACAGCCTCGCCACTCGTGAAAGAAACGGAGTTTTGATCAAGCACTCAGAGTACTCGCCTCTTGACTGTTTGAGCCTTCGCAGTAACTGAGCTTCAGTATGATTTAGTCCCAACATGCCTTGGTACCCAGCAACGTCTTCACCTTGACGAAGCAAGATTCGAATCGGAGCATTTTGAAAAATACTTTGCCCAGCTTCGTCTGAAATGAAGTCTCGTAGACTTTGCGTGATCGCGATCACAGCAGCGCCGAGTTTTCGGTACTCACGAAACGCGCGCTGCACACCCACCGGATCATCGCGCATGAAATTCCAACACTCATCAAGAACGATGTAGATCGTGTGACTGGTGGAGCGCGAACGCAAGTAAGTGTCAATTTTTTCGAAGAGTATGCGAACCGACTGGGGGCGATCTTTTGATGAAAGATTAGACAGTTCAATGCCTGTGAATTTGCCTGGGATTGAGATTTCAGCAATCGCCTGAGCAACAATCATTTCAGTTTCACACCTAGAGTAAGGTTCAAAGTACCGGGAGGCGCCCAGGTTATCGCCGTTGCGAGGGTCAATTCGATTTTCTAAGAACTGAATGAAGCTATAGTTGTGATCGACAAACAAAACCGAGAAATCGTTTCGTGAACGGCTTAATCGATCTAGTATCAAAGCAGTAAAAAACGATTTACCACTACCAGTAGCGCCACTCACTAACCAGTGTAGTGATTCGAGGCGAGAATCCATCGGATCAAACGAAAGTGAGCGTCCGCCTAAAGTCGTGAGGAGTGTGACCACCGTTTGCGGATCACCCAGGTTCGGAATCAGATCACAAACCGTCACCGCCCGACAAACGTGTGAGCGGTAAAACCTCGGTCTCGTGCCAGTCACAGAACTAAGTGCAAGCTTGAGGTTTTTTTCTTTTAGCCAATACTGGGTATTCAACTCAATCTGATTTACTGACACGATCACGACACTGAACTCATAGAGGTTTTCGATTCCGCGCGAAATCGCTTCAAGCACGGTTTCGGTATCTTCAAACGAAACCTTGGCATCAATGTCACGAAGCTGGCTCATCGTCGGAGCCGAATTGCGGCGATTGACTTCGATTGATCGACGTATCGAATCGGTCTTAAGCGGCAAAACCCGAACGAAGACTTGAAACTCAGTCACCAACGCAAGTTGCTGATACAGCCACAGCGGGTCAGTCTGTGCGGGTAACTGAATCAGTGAGTAAACATGGTGAAACTCTCCGGGAGCTCTAGCCGCAGCGACCTCAGTAACGCTTAGAGTGACTCCGTCTGCCTTACTTTGGTGTGAAAAGTAGAGAGACTGTTTTCCGGCTTTTAGAATATCGAGCAATGATTCTTTAGCCTCAACTAAATCATCCTCATCCAGAGTCTCTGGGGCGTGCATTAGAATTGGTCGATTGCCAGTCGCAGAACTGACGAGGGGTGCCTTACCACCAGACTTTTGAGTCATGAACGAAAACTTGGCAGCGATGAGTTCAATTCGAAAAAGAAAGCTCTCGATCCAACCGGGCTTCAAATACTGAGTGGCCAGCCTTAATCCGATGTAACTGAAAACAATCAACGTTAACGATACCGCGTGATACGGCGATTGTGGGCCAAGCACTAAGATACTGGCGCCGGTCATGAATGCGAGAAATAGTATCGCTTCGGTGGGCACTCCAAAAACTAGAGGCTTACGAAGCATGTGCCGACACGTAGTTTCAGAAAATTTTCTCATGGTTTTTGCCCCCACTTTAAAGTCAAACCGACTAGCGAGCTTGCTTTGAGATGTAGGCCCAAACCCCGTTCAACCCGAGTAGGCACACGATTGCGACAACGACTCTAACGGTTTCTTCTTTTGCGATAGGGTCACCCTTGATGTGGCCAAAGATGTTCTTGGCCAAATATCCAAGCGAGAGAATCGGAAGAATTCGGCCCGTAAATGAGTCGACCAAATTTTTGAGAGCCGACTCGAATTCGGCAGCGTTGGCCGTCTGAGACGAGAGCATTAATAAGATCACTAAATTTATGTACTTTGCGGACGCAAGATTGACGTATTTCACCAGAAACTTCCCCTTTTTCGAGTGTGAACGAAATGAATTGAGTCTTGGGCGCGAGTGAACAGCAGTCACCCAGACCCAAGACTTTTTATGTTTTTTTAGTTGATTGATTCGAATTTTTGATCGAGCTGAGTACAAACCCAAAGCCGCCAAATAATTTAGGGCTTAGGATATGGCGCAAAGACTGCGACCAAAAATTCGCGTAAATTCAGGAACTTGTTATCGTTTTTGAAATTACGTTTTTTGGCTCACATATTTTCAGGGAATCGGTTATAGCTGAGGCAACTCTTAGCGGAGTTTTGGCTCATGCTGGCCCTTCTATTTCAAGTAGAGGGGATTCC
>CAITVN010000169.1 GCA_903895855.1 Oligoflexia bacterium
AGAGACAAGAGAGGGAATGTTCGCAGTGGGAAATGAACCCGATCTGTTTGAATCTGGTCTGAATTGCGATAACCCCAATTGCCGTTGCTCGACAATTAGGACTGATCTGCCGAGATCTGAAGTAATGGCTAGTTTCGTTGAACTTGCGAGCTCAGTAGGTATCGACACTTCTGGAATTCATTGGAATAGCCGTCGTGAACTTTGTGAGTTTCTCTTTGCGCCGATCAAAAATTTTAAATTGCCGTCACGTTTCGAAATGGCCACTCAAGCTCTCAAAGAAGTGTCCAATTTCAGAATTGAGAGAGGCTTGCCTCGAGCGCTCACGGCCTGTTTTGATGGCACTTTTGTTTGCGCTGGCCATCTACCTAAGCTGGCGCCAAATGAGATTGAAGGAGAGCTCCCAGATAAAGTCACGAAAATTGCGATGGCTGAAAGCGATATACCATTTTTGATTCAGTTGGCCTGTCAGATTATGAGCCAGTCTCAGGCTCAACTGTCTGAGGGTGAGATTCAAGAGAACGCAGCGATTTTGACTGAATACCTGAAAACGGCTTCGTGTCGATTGGTCTACTCAATTGAAAATCAGCCTATAGCGGGATTGTATGTGAACCCTTCATTTTTTTATTCAACTCTCAATGAAGTGGTGACGCACATCGGTTTTCTGGGAATTGATAAATCGGTACGTTCTCAAGACCTTCGTAGGTCAATTCGATCTGACTTTGTAAAAGAACTGAGGTCTGTTTCAGAGGGAAAAAAAATCGCTGGTCGAATTTCAGTCATCAATGAACCTGCGCTTCGAAATTCGAAAAAAATGGGTCGAGTGCCGGTCTTTCTGGGGATTTCGAAGAAGCCTGGATGAGAGGTAGTTACTGCGTTCGCGTGGCTGTTGATCTCTGAGCTCACACGACCAGTTCACCTGCCAGTTGCCTTAAAATAATCGGAATGGCTTCGTTAATATTTCGTTCAAGCGTCTTTGACTGCGGATCGTAGTCGCCTTGATTCCACTTGAGGGGGCTGCCATCGAGCCCCAGTACTGCTGCGGTTTTGATTTTGTGAAGCTTGCCTAAGACAAATAGCGGCGAGCATTCCATCTCAACGGCGAGTGCGCCGAGGTCGTGATACTTCAGCCATTCAACGGGCAGCGACTCTTCGTAAAAAAGATCACAGGTCAGAACTGGCCCCGACTCAATTTGTCGAAACTGCGATTTCAAGGCTTCTACTAGGCGTTTCGTTAGGCCTTGGTCAGAAATGGCATTGACGTCACCTGCGACCATCTGGTGTGTGACCCCGTCGCGACGAAATGCCTCGGTAGGTACCACAAGGTCGCCGATTTTGAAGCGCTCTTGAAGTGAGCCGGCTGTGCCAATGCGAATGATGATTTGTGAGCCGATGTCGATGAGCTCGCGAAAACAAATCGCCGCACCTGGGGCGCCGATGCCGTGAGAAATCACTAAAATCTCTTCGCCATCAAAAGTGCCGGTGTACGAGTGGTATTCGCGATTTTTGGCGAGTATCTTTGTCGAATTTAAGTGTTTTGAAATGAGCTCGGCGCGCTCAGGGGGGCCGCAAGTGATGACGCGTTTGACGGGCATGTGGCTTGAGAGTTTGATGTGAGATTTCATCATATTTTTTTTGGAAGGTCTCCTGAAGGCGCGGCTATATCGTGGTGAGTAACGCTTGTCTACTGGGTGTTTGGTTAATCAAGCTGTGCTGGGCGCTCGGTCGCTTATTTCTTGTTTTTATCTGCTGTATTGGTATCAAATACGCCGTGAAGTCATTCGAACTACAACCCATTCTGCTCGGTGGTCTGATACAGTGGTTGGCAGTTCAAGGTATTACGACTGAGAGTTCTCTTATCGGCAAGTGGTAGTTGGAGCCACGTTTTTAAAAAGGCAGTACTGGGGTGGAGCATACTAGTTTGCATCCCATGGCTTTGAGCCAACCCAGCCGTGAACGTGGTTTGTAGGATCGTCATTTACTCGAAGCGGGTTGTGGCGTCGCTACGGCCGGTGAAATTGGCAAGGTCATCGGTTTTTTTGACCAATCGTACCCAGCGCCAGACAACAGGCTTTCAGCCAGAGCGGGCACTACGCCCGGAATTTTGAGCCAATACTTCTGAAAAGGAATTGCAGATTTAGGCACTCCCGGTGAGTCGCTGCCGAAAGCAATCGCTTTGTCACTTTCTAGTACCCGTTGATCGAGGTCGACATCAGACCAGTACAGTTTTGCATTCCTAAGACGGCAAAGGGTGGTACCTACGATTATTTTCTTAATGTCCTCAACTTCTCGTGCTCTCAACGCTTTAGTAAATGGCCGAACTGAGCCTTCACGCGCCGCAAGTTCATGGATACCCGCGCAAAATCCAGCCGGAGCATTCGCAATAACGCGATCACGTATTTCGGCCTCACTAAAAATACCCAGAAAGAGTGAATAGTTATAAATTGCGTTTCTAAGAGGAAGAAAAATGTTCGCGTCGACCAGTCTCGGTAGAGTTCCTTCAGGGTAAACTGCTTTAATTGCTTGTGTAAAGGTTGAGAGCATTCTTAAAATTGAAATGCCTACCATCGCTCCTACGAGAGTTTCAGTTGAGTAGGCCAGCTGAGCAATCTTGTAGCTTTCTTCGATAGCTTCGACGTAATTACCTTTTTCAGAGTATGCCTTCATTAAGCGGAGATAGGCCCAGTATCGTAAGGTGACCATATCTGGAAAATTCACTCCCGATATTGAGTCCATCGTATAGGGGGGGGGCATTTTTGCGCGCTCATCGTTTTCATAATCCCAATAGTCAAATTTTAGCAGTTCCTTCATCCATTCGAACGAAATGCCATCGAGCCTCAGGTCTGCACTTTTTTCAAGCCAGTCTGGGCCAAGCGTTTTAAGGTGAGAAACCAATGCCTCCGGCAATTTCAGTTCATTTGTTTGCGCAGGTACCGAGTCACCCCAGGCAACTTTTGAATTGAGAAATGGTCCGGCGTCAGCCTTGCCAGGAGAGGGTATTCTAAAAAAAGGGTGGTCTTTTATTAACTCCTGCATCTTGAGAAATTCCGGAAGATGCGAGCGCAACTCAGACTCGTGTTCTTTTATTCTTGGATCGGCAATTTCATGCACGCCAACTATGAATCGCTTGACCAGATAGGTGCCGCCTACTGCGATGCAACCTCCAGCGAATAATAACAAAACAGCAGCTATCGTTAGTGTTTTCCGCATTCCTAAATGGTGTTTCACCGAGATTATTTAGTAAAGCTGAATTTCGAGTCGCAGGCCTTCTATTTGCGTCAATCTTGTTGCTGAGTTCGGTCGAGGCACGTAGACTGTGTCAAGTGTATTGAAGTCCTAGTGAGTGGCGATGACCGAATAGAAAAGGAAGGGGTTAATGCGATGAACTATCATGACTGTACAAGAGAGACTCTAAGTCAAAGGGCACTGCCGAATTACTTATTGTTAAGAATAGGAGCGGTGAGCTAGCTTCGATGACGTTAGGCTGGATTCCAGAAACACAGGTTTTTTGTTCGACTTGAGTCACTGTGATTTTCGTGAGGTGAACATTCGATGGTCATATTTCGTGAGATTTCATACTTCTGGCTTTCGCGGAGGTCACGCTTGGTGGTAAAATAGCCTCACGATGAAAAATACGCCCGACATAGGTTGCGAATGCTGAATAGGACATCGATTAGCGAGGTCAAGGCCGGTGTCGTGTCTAAGGTCGATGGGCATTTGGTCGTCGCCATGCGACAGTACCCGCGGTTTCTAAACAAAGGGTTAATCGACGAATATTTACAATGCCTGTCTCCGGCGCCGAAGCTTTTTTCGCGCTACCGCGAATTCAAGAAAAAACTGAGTGACCAAAATCGGGCGTTTGAATTTGCAGAATATGAGTCTGATTTTGAATTAGCCGATGAGGGTTTAAGGCGGCTTGAAATTTTGAGCGAGATTTGTGACCAAAGGAATGTGTTTTTGATTTGTCAATGTGCAGGCAATGAAAAGTGCCATGTAGATTTGATACTTTTGATGGCTTCACGGCTTTTTGGTGCGCAGATTGGAAAGCTGCCCTTTGAGTACCGAGTGTTTATTGAGCGAATGGTGTCGAATTTTCATCAGTGGGAGCGGTTATCGTAGTGTCAATGTAAAAATTTTCAGATTTCTTTTCAGGGTTTCTTTTTGAATTTTTTACGGTGTTCTAAAGGAGTCTGGGTTTTTTCAAGCTCTTCAATAATTTGATTTGGCTGGGGCAAAGTGGTTCGGTATTGAGCCGCTAAAACTTTATTTGAAAGGCCCTCGAGTGAATATTGCGCAACCGATTCTCCTTTTTTTGCACAGAGTATCAGGCCAACCGGTGGGTTTTCGCCAGGTCTAGTCCAGTGTTCCTTAGCGTAGTTGAGGCACATGTGCATCTGTCCAGCATCTGCATGTACAAATTTTCCGATCTTTAAATCGATTAAGATGAGACATCTAAGGGCTCGATGGAAGAATACTAGGTCAACTCGAAACCATTAAGTAGAGAAACATAGTGGGTCCAAGAAAGTGGAAAATGGGCCCGCCTCAATTCCGCAGGCGCTACCTGCGGAATTGAACTCGAAAAGTTCGCGTAAAAAGCTCACATTTGTTCAAGATTTCTCTCGCTAAATCCCCTTCCAAATCTTGAGGTCAAATCGCCAGATAGTCTTGATATTAAACGTTGGCCATATTCGGCACGTGATTTACCTTTTTGCTCAATTTCAAAAATTCGGCGTCCTATTTCCCAATAGGTAACAGTCATAATTGAATTAACGGCCCTAGCGGAGGAACGTCGGGCCGCTTCAAGCAGTGAAACAACGCTATCTAAGAAGTGAGGGTAATTCTGAGGACGTTTTTGCAGCGCCACGGGCGGCTTTTTTAAGCTTGTTTTTTTTATTTTTCTCTTAAAGATATCGCACATTTTTTATATGCTGTCTTGTTGGAATTTCAGAGGCTTAATCATTCTCTGGGGTACTAAATGGCACAGAAGGCGGTCACTCTGTTTACTCTAATTGAGTTACCTCACCCCAATGTACGCCCCAGCCGGCGGCAAGCTCCTCAACCCCAGAGGTAAAGTGAAATTTGCCGAAAATTCGTAGAGCCACATATTTTGGCTACTGTTGAGCGCCGAGTTGACAGAAATGCAGGTGCCCGAATTGTTTCGGTAGCTGACGTCATTGTAGGCGTCAACCACCGTTCCAGCTTCTGTACCGTATCCGCCAGTTCTACCCCATGGGTCTGGGTGACAGAATCTTCTTGTCTTTCTTGATTTAGGTAGTTGGCAGCAAGGCTTCTAGGTCAGCCAGTGACTCGGCCTGGGGTAGTTTCTCGATCACTAATTTCAAGTACTGC
>CAITVN010000170.1 GCA_903895855.1 Oligoflexia bacterium
AAAATAATAATAAAGAAAGATAGGCCGCCTGCACAACAGTCAGAGGTTTTCGCGCTTGGTACTGGCCGATCAGCCACCAAGCAGTGTACATAATCATTCCAGCTACCCCAATTTTTGATGAACGAAAATACACCCCACCCAAGAATTCGGCAGGAGCAGTAAGAAATAGAAGCACCAAGAGGAGTGCGATCGGGTAGTTACTATCGCCGTAATGCAGTTTAGATTTTTTCAAAAAAGTGACGCAAATTTGAATCACTACTAAAAAGTGAAACAGCGAATAAAAATGAACAAAACCTAATTTCCAACTCAAAAATAAGAAATAGGCATCTAGCCCATCAAAAAAATGACTGAGTTCGCGGCCCTGATAACCCCAACCATAATCAAATGTCTGGAAATCAAACATAGCCTTAAACAGATTATTCGACTTAAGATAGTTCAGAAAAAAAGCAGCACTTTCTGCGTGGAGATAGGCACCACCTTGATACCAAAGCGAAGCGAAAACCGCGCAACAGCAAAACAAGAGCGAAAGTACCGTCTGTCTTTTTTGCAATATTACTGGTACAATCGGAATCCACCGACCGAGACTAGAAAATCTCACCTAATAACTCCCTCGCTGAAACCCGATAGCTCATTACGTCTGATCACAGACGTCAATGCCCAACTAACGCACCCCAAGCATAGAGTACCAACCTACTCGTTACGCTAATGTCCCGTGAACTGACTCAAGGATTCTTTACCGTTCAACACCCGACCCACAACATAAGGTTTTACGTGATCAAAATCATTGTGGTTCTTGACGATTAGCTCAGCGAGTAAACCCGAAAATAAAAACTGAAGCCCCGAAAGAATCAAGAACCCACACAGAGTAAACGCAGGCACACCGAACTGGGTGGTGACAGTCCAATCAAAAAGCAATCGCGCAATGCCCATCACAAAAAAACCACCCAAGCCTGCTGCCATTGCGAGTAGGCCGATCGACCCGAAAACTTGCAGTGGCCGCATTCGGTAGGAGGCAATGAATTTCACCCGAATGAGGTCAAAAAATACGGTGAACGTACGCGAAATTCCGTAATTTGACTCACCAAAGGGGCGTTCAATATTCTGAATCGGAATTTCTTTGATTTTTACTTTTCTAAACTTTTCTTTAATTAAAAATGGAATGAATCGGTGAAAGTCACCGTAAAGATTCACGGATTTAATGAATGGTTTTCGGTAAGCTTTGAACGTCGTGCCAAAATCATGCAGGTCTAAACCCGAAAGCTTCGCGAGTAGTAAATTCGCCACTTTCGACGGAATTCGCCTCAAAATCAGCCCATCAACCCGTTTTTCACGCCATCCAGAAACCACGTCAAAACCCGCATCAATGCCTTCAAGAAACGCAGGGATGTCTTCAGGCGCATGCTGAAGGTCGCCATCCATCGGAATGATCACATCGCCCACCGCGATATCAATGCCAGCAGCGATAGCACCGGTTTGACCAAAATTACTCAGTAGTTCAACTAAAACCACTCTCTCATCTTTAGCGGCAATGTCGGCCAAAAGCTTGCGAGTCGGGTCAGTACTCAGGTCATCAACAAAAACAATCTCGAAAGACTTCTTAGTCTTCTCTAACGTGGTGACAAGCCTGCTATAGAGCGCTGCCACGCTATCTTTTTCGTTATACATCGGCACAACTATCGAAAGATCGACACTCTTACTCATGATTTACCACCAAACTTTTTATACCACTCAACGGTCACACTGAGGCCATCGGCAATTTCAACTTGCGGTTCAAACTTTAACAACCTTCTCGCCCGTTCAATATTTGCATACGAATACCGAATGTCGCCCGCCCTAGGACTCACGTGCTTGGTCACGATTTGCGAGTCAAGCAGCCGGGCAATTTGAGAGAACAAGTCATTCACACTAGTCGTGTGACCACACGCAACGTTCATTGCACTCAATCGGTAATCACCTTGAATCGACGACAGGTCAGCAAAACAGGCAATCAGATTTGCGTAAACCACATTTTGAACAAAAGTGAAATCTCTTGAGGCCTCACCGTCACCATAAATGGTGGGAGCTTCGTTCTTTAACAAGCTCGTGATAAATTTCGGAATCACTGCGGCGTACTGAGAGTTCGGGTTTTGCCTCGGCCCAAACACATTAAAATACCGTAGACCTACCGTTGAAAAACCAAACGCCTTGCTTTGCATTTGAGCATACTTTTCGTTGGCATGCTTAGTTAAGGCGTAGGGAGAAAGCAACTCGCCTTCGCAACCTTCAGTATTTGGGTGCTGGGTGGTAGAACCGTAGACTGAAGAAGATGAGGCATAAACAACTCGTTTCACACTGTGCCGCCTGGCAGCTTCAAAAACATTCAAAGTGCCGGTGACATTCACATCATGAAAGAGTACGGGCTCTGTGAGTGAGCGAGGCACTGATCCCAAGGCTGCTTGATGCAAAACGAAATCGGCACCCTTAACTGCCTGATCGACTGCATCAACGTTTCGAATATCGCCCTCAATGAAGCGAACGTCATTCGGAAGGTTTTCTCTACGGCCATTGACCAGACTATCGAGCACAACCACTTCTTGATTCAGCCCAATCAATGTTTCGGCGATGTGAGAGCCAATAAAACCCGCACCCCCTGTGACTAAAAAACGAAACCGCTTCGATTGAAGCTCGGGCACTAGGGTTCTAAAATTTTCAGCACTCAGAAGTGTACCCAATGGTTTAGACACTCAAAGCCCCCAATAGATGACATTTTTTGACTCAAAATCAGAACGTTTGAAGGCCCGTTTCAAATCTACGAAAATTTTTGGCTCGGTGAGCTTCGAAGATATCCACTCAGAGCTCAATTCGAGAAACTCTTTGTGAGGCACCGCTAGGCATATGAGGTCGTACTGCTCAGCGCTTTCAAGCTTGCCCAAACTAATTTGGTACTCGTGCTGAACTTCTTCGGCACTCACCACCGGGTCAACTACGGTGAGATCAACCCCAAACTCCTTCAATTCTTTTACCACGTCTGCGACTTTAGAATTTCGCACATCGCCCACGTTTTCTTTAAACGTGATGCCGAGAAGCAGAACTTTGGCACCACTGATCTTCTTATGACTCTGGCTCAAGAGCTTCACGATTTTTTGACCAATGTAAGGCCCCATACCATCATTCACCCGGCGCCCAGACAAGATCACTTCAGCGTGGTAACCAAACTGTTGAGCCTTATACGAAAGATAATACGGGTCAACGCCAATGCAGTGACCACCGACAAGACCTGGAAAAAATTTAAGAAAATTCCATTTCGTGCCCGATGCGCGAAGTACGGCCTCAGTGTCGACACCCATCTTATCAAAAATCATCGACAGCTCATTGGTGAACGCAATATTGATATCGCGCTGAGCATTTTCAATCACTTTAGAGGCCTCGGCAACTTTGATGGAATCGGCCTCGTGAATGCCTGCACTCACCACTTTGCCATACAGAGCAGAGAAGAAATCAAGAGTCGCCTTATCTTGGCCAGAGACCACTTTGACAATGGTTTCTAAGCGATGAAGCTTGTCGCCTGGATTGATGCGCTCGGGCGAATACCCCACTTTGAAATCGACTCCACACTTTAAGCCGCTAGCTTTTTCAAGTGCCGGCACACAATCTTCTTCGGTCGCCCCCGGGTAAACGGTTGACTCAAACGAAATGACACAACCCTTTTTCATGTATTTGCCGACGAGCGCACACGCTGACAAGAGCGGGCTCAAATCAGGGGTATTCATTTCGTTCACTGGAGTCGGCACGGCCACAATGATCGCATCGGCTTGTTTCAAGCTTTCAGCTTGATCAGTGAACTCAATTTTCGAATTCTTGATGCCTTCATTGCCAACTTCGTGGGTGACATCGATTCCGCTTTTGTAGGCCTCAATCTTTCGAGAGTTGAGATCAAATCCAATCGTCTTGATGCCTTTTTCGCAAAAAGCATGAGCCAGAGGTAACCCTACATAACCGAGCCCAACCACCGCGATTTTGGCCTGACCTTGTAGAATGAGTTGTAGCTTTTTTTCGAGAAAATCTTTTGTCATTTTTTGAGCCATTTCATTTGCCATGAGTTATACTCTGGTTTGTACCCAAAAAACCAAATAAGACAAATGATTTAAGCACTCAACCGGGTCTTAGGTCTGAGAATTCTTCTTCTTGAATTGAAGAAGCACCAACCCGCCGGGAAGTGTTCCGGCGATTCTGGCAAAATGCCAAACCAGCGAGATGACCAAAAGCTTATCAACCGAGACTCCTGAAGACCCCATTAGGTAGATCCACGAGGCATCTTGAATGCCTATTCCGTTAATTGAGGCCGGAACCATCACCAAAAGGCTAATCAATGGGATCTGAAAGAGTAACTTGAACGGTTCAACCGGTACGTGCACCGAATGACAAATCCAAGCCACCATCACGACGGTGGTCAACTGATAAACTACCGAAACCAAAAACACTGAAACCAGTCCCGACACGTCAGACCGATAGCGCCCCAGCATCACCAAAAACCTGACCAAAGACTGCGTCACTTTGGCGTATCTGACAGGCACAAATTGGCCCAACTTTTTTTCAATCCAGCCGATGAACGAAGCATTCAAACAGAGAAAAAATGCGATTAAGCTAAAAAAGATAACCGAAATGACAAATAGAAACCGAAATGACAGCGACGAATCTGGAACACCGGCAAAGCCGAGAGTTACCCCTGTCACCATGATGCAGAAGGTGACCAAGAGGCCGACGACTCGAACCATCACCGTCGAAGCCCATGACTCAGGGCCTAGACCAATTTCTTTTGTGAGAAAACTGGCCCTCACCGCATCCGAAAAAAAAGCTGACGGCAAGAAATTGCCCAAGAAAGAACTCAAATAACGAGCCCTAACAAAACTCAAGAATTTGACCTTCGGCCTTTCGTTTCTTAACCAAATTTTCTGCCGCAATGAATCAAGAAAATGACCGGACGACTCAATTGCAACAGCGATCAGCAGGGTAAGCAGACCGACCTCTGACGCACTATTCTTCAAATCGGCCAGACGAATTTTCGTCAAAAGAAACCAAACTGCACCAACCAAGAAAAGCAGCTTTAGCGCTAAGAACGCGCGCTCGCGCCCGCGGTGGGTACTCACGATTGCTCCAAAGTACTCAAGATTCGATCGACCAAAGTTTTTGAACCAATCGGCAGGTCATACTCACTTTTCACCCAGTGGTAGGCGTTGGCCCCCATTTGCCTGGTCTTTTCGGGATTATCTAACAATTTTGCCACCGCATTCATCAAACTCTCTTCAGAACTCGGATCAAACAAAAGCCCCGTCACACCTTCTTTGACGGCAATGGGGTTCAACCCGTCATTTGAAGCCAGAGTCGGAATACTGAGAGCCGCATAAAGCCAAATCTTGTAGGCATATTTGTAATGGTTGAATTGGCCTTTTTCACCCGGAGCAAACCCAAATGAACAGCGAGACCCCACTTCGACCACATTTTTTGGCGACCAAGGGGTGTTTCTCACTTCAAGCACGTCTGAGTGAAGCTCAGCCCCTCCGATGTTGTGAAGAACCAAGGGCCGCGTCTTGGCAATTTTTTCTAAGGTCGGCAAAACGTTTTGAAGAAGGTAGGTGGTACCTGAGCTTCCGATCCAGGCGATCTCTTTTCCTGACTTTTCACAAGCCACGCTTTCATAAACTTTCACATCTACGGGTGAAGAAAAAACCAAGACATTCGAATTGAACTGTTCGACATAAGTCTTCATTTTCGGATTATCGCAAATGACCAGTCGAGCCCTCTTCAAGAAAAAATCTAGGCAGTGCTTGCGGTACCGAACGATCAGTGATTTTGCGCCTGCTTTGCCGCTAATCGACTCGTGCGGTAGCCAAATCGGATCGTCAAATTCAAAAACGACGTTTTGATTCAAGAGAAACAAAAGGCGCCCCAGTCCAAACGGCAGCACATCTTTTTGAACCACCACACCATCAACCCGGAGAGCCAGAAACACATCAAAAACTCGTCCCAGATACTGACCAAAAATGAAGAAAAGACTTCGATACCTTTCAATCACCCCAGCAAAACGAGAAAGTCCCAGGAACAATTGGTCGGCTTTTTTCTTTAGCAATGGCCGAACCGTGAACTCGACACCACGGCTCTTGAATTCGGGCAAAAACTGATAAACCCTAACCTGAGAACTGGCGCCGTGCTCGTCATATTGGGTTAGAAATAATATCTTAATGAGACATCTCCATTCACAGGCTTTTTCGATTGAGTAGTTCAACTGAAAATGGTCTAAATAAAACCAAATGAAATTAGCCGCCAACACCAGCCAACCCGCAGGCCAAGTAGTCAGAAACTCACTGCTTTTACTTCTCTTTTACTTTATCGCGACCGTTGTCAATTGGTTTATTCAGTTTCCTGGCCTGATGAGCCATTTTTCGGATGCGATTCCGGTGGGATTTGCAGGCTCAGACACGGTCGTTCGGTATTTTTTCGGCGGCGATCACCTGCAGGTTTTCTACAATGGCTGGAAACTGAAACAAAACCTGATCACTCCGGGCGCTTCGGTTTTTTCGGACCCCTATAATTTCGCGTCGGTCTCAGGAGTTTTCTACGATGCGATGATCGGCATGCAGTACTTACAGCACGCTTTTTTCTCTTTCTTCTTCTCTGATATCTTTGCCTACAATTTTTCACACTTGATCATTTCAACCACGCTTTGCGCTTTTTTTTCTCACCTCTTTTTCACTCACTTCACTTCATCACGGTGGCAGCTCATTTTGTCTGCTCTGATCATGTCATGGCTACCGTACCGAATTCGCCAAATTGCCCAGGGCCACTCGGGCGGCGTCGTTGCGTACTTCATGCCGTTATTTTTATACGCCATTTTGAGTTTTCGAAAAACAAATCAACAGCGCTATTCTCTCTTGGCTGGTTTATCGCTTTTCTTAATCACCATCAGTGATGAACACCAGGGTTACTACTTACTCATCGCCTCGATGTTTATTTTTCCGATTTGGTTTTTTCAGCACTTAAGTGAAAAAGACTTTACTTTAAAAAATGCAATCGAGTTTCCGATCAAATGGCGGCTCTTACTACTTGGCCTCGCTGCCACTCTGGGTTGGGGCTTTTTCTTAAATACCTTCATTCTGCATTCAAATAAGGGTTCGACTCAGTTTGCCCGAACCTTAGGCGAAATCGGCTACTATTCTAAACCGATCATGGAAATGGTGAGGCCATTTTCTGAGTTTAGTATTGGAGATGTCTATTTTTGGGTGCTTCTTTTTCTGTCACCGGTCGGGATTTATTTCCTGCTCAAGAAAAACTTTGCAAAAGAAGTCTTCACAAAGTCACTTTTGCGCTCACCGCTGCTACCGTTCTTTGTTTTCTTTCCCATCGGCATCGTCTTGACTCTCGGTGTAGGATCGCATTGGTCTCAAAAAACGCATCTTTATCAGCTCTTTTATAAAATTCTGCCATACTTCAAGTACCAGCGAGTACCCATCAAAATGTTTTACTTGCCTGCACTCATCGCCATTATTGCGTTTCCCTGGTTAGCCAATTTCATTGAGGCCAAGCTCATTGAGTACAAGAAACCCGGTTTTGCTAGGGGGGTGAAAACCGCAGTCATTTTGATTATTGTTTTGCAATTTGCTGAGTACAGCTTTGGTTTCAACCGCCGTCTACTCATGGATACTGTCCGCGTCGATGAAAACCTAGTGACACTGATAAAGGCGAATACAACCGCTGAGAGCTTAATTCTGGTCTACCCCGCCTCCTGCCGTATGGACCGTTACGCGACACTATCGACTCAGTTGGCTTACCGAACTCAGCGTCGCTACGTGCAAGGGTATACGGGCACTCCACCCGAATCTTACGAGCGTGAAGTCGAGCCGTTTGTCGACTCGATCAACGCACTTAAGAATCTTGATGAAATAAAAAGTCGACTCAAGAAAATCGGGGTAACAACCCTTCTTGTGGGCGAGAAAACCATTCAAGACTTCAAAGACGATCCCGAACATTATGATCTAAAAAACGCAGGGCAAATTTACGGTTTGGGCAAAAAAATTGGCTGCGCTGACTCGTTTTGTTTGGTGAACCTATAAACTCAAACTATCACAGACCCATAGACTATCATCGAACCGACAAAATGGGTGACCTTTGACTACACCATTCACCGCAACCTCGTCTGCAACTTTATCGGAAATGCAAATTCGCTTTTTTTCGAAAATAGAATTCACTAAATAAGGATTAGCCCCATCTCCGTACTTACTCATCAGAATGGTTTGCCTACCTGCAGCGGCCAATCGGTAAGCGTCCCAGTGTGTAGAAAAGTACCCCTGACATCCCAAACTCAGCAATTCCTGTTCTTGTTTATTTAGGGAGGCCATCTGAATTGAAGCATTCTCCTGCCACACCTTCGAACCGACAAAAACACTCTCACCCCAGCGCGATCGAGTATTGGCAACCAATGAAATCGCAATGCACAAGAAAAGGCTTAACTTCTTAAATCTTAATCCAAATTCTCCGGACTCTCGCATTTTTAGGATGCTATAGACCAAAACCGTCGGAACAAATGCGAAATACCGATCCTCATACCTATTCACTTTGTACCAGCTGCTATAACAGATAATCAGAACTAAGCCCATTAGAAGAAATAGCGTTAGAGCAGGCAAAGTCGCCCTCACAGATCTCATCTCACTGAGGGCCATCTTTCCTCTAAAAACAGCGGCCAAGACGACTGCTAAACCAAAAATCAAAAGTGCGAGCAGCAAGAGGCCGTAGGCATCCGAAAGGTACATACTGAACCCATGATGCAGAAAGTGCCTCAACGAAACTCTAAAATCGTAAAAATTTCCGACCCTATAAAATTGATCAACCCCGCCTTCGTTCGACCACATGCGCGTGACTTCAGAAAACACTAAAACGGGGATAAACCCGAACACAAACGATCCACTCAATTTTCTATTCTGCCAAAAAATAACCAACACTGACAGCAAAGCAAAGGCAGCCCCAATCAAAACATGCTGCCAATACATTAAGCCAACAAGAACCCCCAAAAAGAACCCTACTTTTTTGCCTTTAAAGTCTTGATCGATCAGCCAAAAATAGACGGAAGTCAAAAATAGTAAAATTCCGGTCAACTGTTTCGGAAATAACAAATTTAAGGTAAAATTTTCGGTCGCTGGAATCAAAATAAGAACGAACAATAGCCAATGAACCTTACTCTTTAACCCACTCAGCCAGAACCCCCAAGCGGCCGACGCAATGACCGTGTGACCGAGAAAAAAGGCATCTGGGGTCGATCCAAAAAAATATTTTCCGATAGCCTTCCAAAAACAAATGTAAACTGCCCCGTACCGTGAACTATTCCAATAGTAAAAATCTTGTCGCCACCAAGGGGTCGTCGTCATCAGATAAGGAACTGAATCATCACCGCTAATCATCCCGCGCCAGGGAGGCACGACAAACGAAAACCACAAGAAGCCGAGAAATCCGAAAAATGAAACCAATAGAACGGTTCTGATCAACTCGCTTCTTTTAGACACACACGCCCAATTCATCTTAAGATTAGCCTTTTTTTTGGATCCGAATTCTTTCTGCTTAGCACTTGGCAAACCACCGACTTGACTGCATCCTGACCTAAAGCAACTTTCTTCCAGTCTCACTCAAATAGCGAAACTGGCCGATTTTAAAACGCTGCAATAACACCTGGACTCCAACCAAAAGAACGCCAAAACCATAATTGACACTTCTCAGAAAATTAATTGAACTGGCCTCAGGAAAGTACTTGGTCGGACAACTCACCTCCCCAATCGTAAATCCAAAATAAATGATCTGCCCTAACATTTGATTATCGAAAACAAAATCATTTGAATTTTCAAGCAAGGGCAAACTGAGCAAAACTTGTCGGGTAAAGGCCCGATACCCCGTGTGGTATTCAGACAATTTCTGGTTAACCAGAATATTTTGAGCGAAAGTAAGAAACCGATTAGAAACATACTTATAGAGAGGCATGCCACCTTTAAGAGCACCTTTCCCTAAAATTCTCGAACCCAAAACACAATCATAAACATCACCGGCAACCATGCCTGCCATCGCTGCAGCCAACTTGGGTTCATACTGATAATCGGGATGTATCATCACCACCACATCGGCACCTCTCTTAAGCGCCTCAGTATAACAAGTTTTCTGATTGCCACCATATCCGAGGTTTCTCTCGTGACTGACGACAAATATGCCAAGATTTTTACTCACTTCAACCGTATTATCGGTCGAGCCATCGTCAACCAAGATCACTTCGTCAACTACCGTGCGATCGATTCCAGCATAGGTCTTCGCTACAGTCAGGGCGGCATTATAGGCGGGCATGACAACGACTATTTTCTTTCCAGCTAACATTTGGCTGGTATTCTCAAAATTCACATTCTTTTTCCAGACTAATATTTTAGACCTTAAAACATTGAAAAACCTCGAAACTAATGTTTGAATCAGCCTCGTTATGAAAATCACAGACCTACCCCTATCAGGCTTGAAATTAGTCGAACTGAAACTGTTCGCAGATACCCGCGGTTTTTTTGTCGAAAAATATCGATCAAACACACTTGCTGCGCATGGATTGCCAGCTTTTTTTCCGCAAGACAACCACTCGCGTTCGATTCCTCATGTGATTCGAGGTCTTCACTTTCAGCCAACTCCGCCACAAGGCAAACTGGTAGCCGTGGTGAGCGGTTCAATTTTTGATGTCGCGGTCGACATCAGAGCCGACTCGCCTACCTTTGGCCAACACTATAGCGTTGACTTGAGTGCTGAAAATGGAAAATTACTCTGGATTCCGCCTGGGTTTGCTCACGGTTTTTGTGTGACCTCGGCGACACCGGCAGATGTGTTTTACAAAGTCGATAATTACTACGAAGCCACTCAACAGTGTGGCATTCGGTGGAACGACCCTGAGCTAAACATACCATGGCCGATCAAAGATGCCTTGGTTTCTCCTAAAGATGCCGAAATGCAGTCATTTGCAGAGTATCGAAAGAACCCCGTTCGCTGGTAACCAAGCTAAGCAAATACCTTGAACCCAGAATACTCGATCGTCTCAATTTGGCCTGAATTCTTAGGCAATAATCACCCGAACCCTTTCAAAATGGCTTGCAGGAAATAGGCTTTTCTTGCATACCTTCTGGTAATGAATAAGACGTGCTTGTTTTGTGAATCACCGGTATCAGCGTTCATGACTTTTGGCCAGCAGCCCATTGCCAATGGCTTTTTAAAGCCAGAGCAGTTCAAAACCGAATACTACTTTGAAATGGCCTGTGCTTTTTGCGAAAAATGCGGTTGTTTTCAATTACTCGAACAGCCCTCACCTGAACAGATGTTCAACGAAAACTATGCCTTTTTTTCAGGCACCTCCAAGCACATGGCTCACCACTTTGCTGAGTTTGCCGCCCACGTTCAACAAGATTATTTGAGTGGCGCCAATGACCCTTTCGTTGTCGAGATGGGCAGTAACGACGGCATCATGCTCAAAAACTTTGCGGCAAAAAACATGAGACACTTAGGCGTTGAGCCTTCAAAAAATGTCGCTGAAGCAGCAATGAAGGCCGGGGTCAATACGATCAATCAGTTCTTTAATGAAGAGACCGCAAAGCAAATTGTTGCGAAGTATGGCCAAGCCGATGCCTTCATCGCGGCCAACTGCATGTGCCACATTCCAACTCTGCACTCAGTGGTTAAGGGCATTGAATTGCTACTGAAGCCTGACGGCGTGGCACTGTTTGAAGACCCCTACCTGGGCGATGTGGTCGACAAAACCTCATACGATCAAATTTACGACGAACACACCTTCTTGTTCTCTGTCCAGTCGATCAATTACTTATTCGGCAAATGCGGAATGGAAATTTTTGACGTCGAACCTCAAACGACTCACGGCGGGTCGATGCGCTACGTGATTGCCCGTAAAGGCAAACGCACTGCAACCGAAAGATTGAAGCAGCAGATTGCTAAAGAAGAAGAACTCGGCCTGCATCTAAAAGAAACCTATGAGCGCTTTCGCCAAAACTGCGAAAAATCAAAGAAAGACTTGCGCGAGCTTTTGACTCAACTCAAAAACGAAGGCAAACGAGTGGTGGGTTATGCGGCCACTTCGAAAAGCACCACGATTTTAAATTACTGCAACATTGGCCCAGACCTGATTGAATCGATCTGTGACACGACACCCATCAAACAAGGAAAATTCAGCCCTGGTAAGCACATTCCGATAGTCGCCTACGAAGAATTCAAAAAGTCGTATCCTGCCTACGCCTTTTTGTTTGCTTGGAACCACTTTAAAGAAGTGATGGAAAAAGAAGATGCCTTTAAAGCGAGCCAAGGCAAATGGATCGTTCACGTGCCACAGGTAAAAGTGCTGTCATGATCGTTTGCGCAAGCCCCGGCGACCAATACCAGACATACAAAGAAGAAATTGACCTAGCGATTGCTCGCGTACTCAAAAGCGGGTGGTATGTCTTGGGTGAAGAAGTGAAGGCGTTTGAAAAAGAGTTCGCCGAATACCAAGGCGTCAAACATGCTATCGGCGTGGGCTCGGGAACCGAGGCTTTACACTTGGCTTTGGCTGCTCTTGGAGTTGGCCGCGGTGACGAAGTCATTACGGTTTCACACACTGCTGTGGCCACTGTTTCGGCAATTGAACTGACTGGCGCGAAGCCGGTGCTCGTTGACATTGATTCAGAGTATTTCACGCTAGATGCGGCAAAGCTGGAAGCTGCGATTACGCCGAGAACGAAAGCGATCATCGCGGTTCACCTTTACGGGCAAGCCGCTCCCATTCACGAAGTGATTGCGATGGCAAAAACTCGAGGCATCAAAGTCATCGAAGACTGTGCTCAAGCGACGGGCACCCAAATTCAAGGCGTCAAAGCCGGTAGCATTGCCGATGTCGGTTGCTTTAGCTTCTATCCGACTAAGAATTTGGGAGCCATCGGTGACGGTGGCGCGCTTGTCACCAATGACGATGACATCGCAAAAAAAATTCAGCTGCTGCGCCAGTATGGTTGGGAGAACCGCTACATCAGCAAAATTTCTGGTTGGAACTCTAGGCTCGATGAACTTCAAGCCGCCATTCTAAGAATTAAATTGAGAGGCCTAGATAAAGACAACCTCAAGCGAATACAGATTGCTAAGGCCTACGACGAGTCGCTAAGCGCACTTGCAAAATCAACTGGCCGGTTCACGCTTCCAAAGGTAAGACCCCACACTTTGCATACTTATCACCTCTATGTGCTTCAAACAGCCGAACGTGATGCACTGATGAGTCATTTAAAAACTAACGACATTCACTGCATGATTCACTACCCAATGCCAGTGCACTTACAACCCGCTTATTTAGGTAAAATCGGCTTACCGGGTTCAATGTCAACCACTGAAAAAGCGTCAAATACGGTGATTTCTTTGCCGATGTACCCCGAATTGAGTGCGGCCTCAGTGAAAACTGTCATCGATCAACTGAGCCGATTTTTCGGCAAGTAAACTTTCGAACACGAGGTGAAATTGGCCGTTCAGAGTCGAGCAGTTCAAAAATTAGAAGGCGCTCGAATACTGATCACCGGCGCATCAGGTTACCTCGCTTGGAATTTATTGCGCAGTCTAGACGCCGTCGACTGTGAAATCACCTGCTTGACAAGAAAACCTTCAATAAAGTTTGAAGGCATTTCAAGCTCGAGTCGAATTCGGGTACTGTCGGGTGAAGCCGACTGGCCGACCTTGCTAAAAAATACTGATTACGTTTTTCATTTTGCGGCTCAGACGAGCGTGCCGGTTTCAAATGCTGACCCCGTTCTCGACTTACAGCAAAATGTCGCCACTTTTGTGCAAATGCTTGAGGCTTCGCGAGCCCTCGAAAAAAAGCCTTTTTTCTTGATTCCTGGCAGCGAATCACAAGCGGGTCTACCGCTCACCTTTCCGGTCGATGAGTCGTTCACCGACAAACCTGAAAGCATTTACTGCCTACACAAGCTTTTTAACGAACAATACCTCGAACTTTACACACGACAGAGCTGGGCAAGGGGCACTTGCCTAAGACTCGCTAACGTCTATGGCCCAGGTCCAAAAAGCAGCAGTGCTGACCGCGGAGTTCTGAACCAAATTACCTTGAGAGCGCTTCGAAAAGAACCGATCTCTATTTATGGTTCGGGTGAACACCTTCGCGATTACGTTTACGTCACCGATGTCGTGAACGCCTTTCTTGCAGCTGCGGTCGCCTCTGACAAAACCAACGGCAACCACTACATTACTGCTTCGGGTGTGGGTACCAAACTGAAAGATGCCTTCTGGCTCTCGGCTACATTAGTGAGCCAGGTAACCGGAAACCCGATTTTGCTTTCGCACATCGACCCCCCACAGGGGAGCTCAGCAGTCGATTTTCGAAATTTTGTCGGTAACATCGACCGTATTAAAACTGACACCAGTTGGTCACCGAAGGTTTCGCTCGAGCAAGGCCTCACAGAGACCATCACTTACTTCATCAATCAAAAGGAAACTCATTCATGAAAATCGTCGTCACAGGAGCTCTTGGTCACATCGGTTCAAAACTCATTCGCGTTTTGCCTGAACAGTTTTCAAATGTTGAGATCACGATGGTCGACAATTTATTAGTTCAGCGGTATTGCTCACTATTTAACTTACCCTCGACTGCGAAATATCGATTCATTGAAGACGATATCTTAAAAATGGACCTTGAAGCCTTATTTAAAGGAGCTTCTGCTGTGGTGCATTTGGCCGCAATTACCAATGCCGCCTCGAGCTTTGATCACCCTGAACTCGTTGAAAAGGTGAATTACGAAGCAACCACAATGGTGGGCAAGGCCTGCGCAAAACTCAACGTACCACTCATTTACCTTTCGACTACTAGCGTTTATGGCACTGCCGAAAAGGTCGTCGACGAAAATTGCCGCCCAGACGAACTGAAGCCTCAGAGCCCTTACGCTGACTCGAAGCTTCGGGGCGAACAGTACCTCACGATGCTCGGCAAAGAACAAGGCCTTCGCTTTGTTACTTGTCGCTTTGGCACCATTTTTGGCACATCGATTGGAATGCGTTTTCACACGGCAGTCAATAAATTCTGCTGGCAGGCCGTACTCGGCGAACCCATTACTGTTTGGACGACCGCTTACGATCAGAAACGCCCCTACCTCGATCTTGACGACGGCGTGAATGCCATTTGCATGATCATCAAAAATGAACTTTATGACCGCGAAATCTACAATGTACTCTCAGCCAACCTAACCGTTCGCGACATTGTCGAGACGATTAAAACGTCTATTCCGAATGTCACCGTGAAATTCGTCGATACCAAAATCATGAATCAGCTGTCTTACGAAGTGAGTATCGCAAAGTTTGCGAAAAAAGGTTTTGTGGCAAAAGGCAATCCGACCAATGGAATTCGAGAGACGATCAAACTCTTGAAAGGCAGCCAGTCGCTATCGACCTGAGGCCACTACATCTAAAGTGAGAAGCGACTCACAGGCCGAGCGATTTACCAGTATTTCGATTGATTTTTTCGATAATAATCGAGAGTGCGAGCAAACCCCTCTTCGGGGCTCACTTTCGCTTTCCAACCCAAGACCGACTCGATTTTTCTGGTGTCGGCAACGAAATCTCCGACTTCAACTTCTTTTGAATCTTTGGGGTACGGCACGATTTCGACTTTTCCCGAACCGTTGAGTTTAACCAGAAGTTCACCTAGCGCTTTTAAACTGACGTGATTTCCGCCCAAATTGTAGATTTCACCATTAGTCTTATCTGAGCCCGCGGCCATCAGCATCGCGTCAACAACGTCATCAACGTAGTTAATGTCGCGAATTTGCTGGCCTGAGCCGTAAACGAGAATGGGGTTACCGTCTAACACCCGCCTGACAAACCAATTGAGTACTCCTTGCCGATGGTGCCGCATCTGATGCCTTGCCCCGTAGGTATTCGTCAAACGAAGTGAACACGTTCTCACGCCATAGGCGCGCGAGTAGAGCATGTGGTAGGCTTCGCCAGAAGTCTTATTGATGCCGTTCACATCGGCTGAAATCAAAGGGTGGTTCTCGTCTACGGGCAATTTCTGAGCCCGACCATACTGAGCCCTTGTCGCGGCATACAAAATTTTTGCTGAGCTCTTCGCGTCACGAACTGAATCTAACAATTGCATGTGTCCCGTGCAGTTTGAATGCAGATCACGATAAGGGTCGCGCATGCTATCGGTGTGACTGAGCGTTCCGGCCAAATTAAAAATCGTGTCAATACGACCCACCAGGCCGTCCAAAACCGAACGATCGCCGACGTCGGCAATGATGACTTCGGTTTGAGCTCGAATAGGCTCAAGGTTGAATTCATTTGCCCCGGTCTCAGGCATTTGATTATCGATAATGGTGACTTTGGCGCCCATTTCAACCAGGCGAATGGCCAGATTGCTGCCAATAAAGCCCAATCCCCCGGTAACTAAAACACGACTACCCGAATATGCTTTTTTAAGGTCTTCTTGTAAGAGCATGCTTCATGTTTAGCTTGATCTCGACTATAGTTCAACCAACGAAAAACAACACGGTGGGCACCACCTCAATTTTTTGGAGACTAACGCCAAATGACACAAACCAACTTTGACTTCATCATTATCGGCGGCGGTATCGTCGGACTCACCTTGGCTCGTGAACTCTCGGTGCGAGGCAATAAAAAGATCGCCATCTTAGAAAAAGAAGAGAAGCTCGGAGTTCACTCAAGCGGGCGTAACAGTGGGGTTCTACACGCAGGCATCTATTATGCTGCCGATTCACTCAAAGCCAAAGTCTGCCGCGAAGGTTCTTTGCGAATGCAAGAGTACGCGAAAGAAAACGGCATTGCGTGCAAGAAGTTGGGTAAAGTCATCGTCGCTCAGCGCGAAGACTTAGCTCCTCAAATAGATTTCTTACTCGAGCGATCAACGGCAAATGGCATTCGAGTTGAAAAAATTGACGAACGGCAGTTACACGAACTCGAGCCTTATGCGGTCACACACAAACACGCCCTGTACTCACCAGACACAGCTGTGATCGATTCAAAAGGCGTACTCGCTACTCTTGAAAAAGAAATCAAAGCTGCCGGCGTTGAAATCATCAAAGGGGCCGAAGTGATCGCGCTTGATTCAACGGCAAAAACTATCACGGTGCGTGCCCACGCGGGCGACCAAGGCAGTGGCCAACGAGCAGGATCGACCTACGGTTATGGCTACTTCTTCAACTGCGCAGGCCTTCATGCTGATCGCATCGCACACTACGACAACGTGGGCCTCAAGTACCGCATTCTGCCATTCAAAGGCATGTACCGAAAGCTAACCCCAGAATCAGCGGCGAAGTTTCGCAGTTCAATTTACCCAGTGCCTGACCTGAATGTGCCGTTTCTCGGCGTCCACGTCACTCGCTCAGTCTATGACGAAGTGATGGTTGGTCCTACCGCCATACCTGCCTTCGGCCGCGAAAACTACACGGGTTTTAAAGGCATCACTCCGTCAGATTTTCCGACCATGGCTTGGGATTTACTCTCGATGATGAAGCGAAACGAAAAAGGATTTCGCAAGATGGTTTACGACGAATTGGGCAAATACCGCGAAGCCGGCTACCTCAAGTGCGTACGAGAATTGGCTCCAACCCTACAATCTTCAGACATCACCCATCACGGCAAAGTCGGGCTTCGCCCACAGCTCATCGACGAAGAAAAAATGAAACTAGAAATGGATTTCATCGTCGAAAAAGGCAAAAATTCAACTCACATCTTGAACGCCATTTCTCCGGCATTCACGAGCAGCTTTGCGTTTGCGAAATACGTTTTGGATTTGGCTTGAGGGGCAGAAATTTTCGTAAGATAACCCTATTATGACAAAGCGACTTGATAAAAGAAAATTTATGCTTTTGGCAATTGAGGAAATGAAGAAATCTGTTTCGGAACCACGCCAGGACAAGTCGAATCCGAATGTCGGTGCCGTATTGGTATCGCCAAATGGTAAACTGATCGATAGCGCTCATCGAGGAGAGATGCGACACGGGGACCATGCCGAGTACACTCTCTTAGAACGCAAACATAGGAATGCAGATGTTACGGGCAACTATCTATTTGCGACCCTCGAACCCTGCGCTCCAGGAGCTCGCAAACATCCCAAACTTGGCTGTGCCGAAAGAATCGTTAATGCCCGCATCAAGAAGGTTTGGATTGGCATAGAAGATCCTGACCCCACAGTTGATCGAAAGGGTATACAATACTTACTCGATCAAGGAGTCAAAGTCGAAATGTTTGACGAAGACTTGCAAGAGATTATAATCAACGAGAATAGGTCGTTTCTCTCTCAAGCTAAAAAGCGCGCTTTAATCGGCAATTCGAACAAATTAGCTGCACTTTCACCACTTGAAGAGGTCATTCCCAACGCAACTCTTGACGAGTTTTCACTCGATGCCCTCAGACTTTATATCAGTCGGGCTAACCTAAGAGTCTCAGAAGACAGTCAAGAATTTCGATCTTTATTAGAGTGGCAGCAATTGATTCAATTTGACTCCAAATTAAAAAAATACAGGCCGACTGGCCTTGGTATTTTATTGTTTGGAAAAAATCCCAGCCACCGTTTTCCACAAGCTGTATTTAAAATTGAAGCACGCCACGGTACCGACGAGCCGGAATTACATGATTTCTCTGACGCGTTGGTTCTCATTCCAGATAAAATTGAAGAATGGCTTAAACGCACACTTTCATCAACTATTTCACGCAAGGGATTTGCTCGGACAACGTCTTATTCTTACCCTACTGAAGTTTTACGTGAGGCGACCATGAATGCATTGGTACATCGTGACTATGATATTAGTGGCGCAAAGTCCTATTTTGAAATTCACGACGAAACAATTATTGTAAAAAGTCCAGGATTGCCGGTGGCGCCGATTTCATTGAAGGACCTTCAAGCCTTCAAAGCGCCATCACTCAGTAGAAACCCAAAAATCATGGCCGTTTTTAGTAGGATGGGGTTCGTCGAAGAAAGAGGCATTGGAATGCTTGAGATGAAATCACTTCCCGAAAAACATCAGCTACCAAAACCCGAGGTCAGTTGGCACGCCCCCTTTCTCATCATTAAGTTTCCGCGAAATGATGTGTTTCTTGAGTCATCAATCGAAACCAGTACCTTCAAAAAACTCAACGAAGAAGAACGTCTTGGTATTATTTTTCTCAGAAACGTCGGAGAGACCAGCAAGGGCGGCTATGCAAAACACTTTAATTTTAACGACAAAAAAGCCCAACGACACCTCAGCAAATTCCTGACCTTAAATCTTGTTAAAACAAAGGGCAATGGGCCGACAACAACATACCTATTCAAACCAGCTAGAAAGAAGTAGGATCACTGCCTCTATAGGTCGACACCTATCTGGACAATAATCTGGACATTATGTCCAGATTATTGTCCCTATTTTTAGGGAGTTTTTAACAAAATTTTCTCTTTTCGCCCTCTTTTATGAAGAGGAATCGGTGAAATTCGCACTCAACTCTGGTGTGGGTAACGACTGCGGTATTTGCAAAATTGGGCACGAGCTTTGATTTGCCAGTTTGCCGCGCCCCCAGAATAATGAGGGGCGGCCTAGAAGTTACTCTCATCTACAAGAACCGCTTGTAATCAACTCCCAATGCCTTACCGATCCGCAGAGCAAGCTTCTTTCCAATTACCCGCTCACCTTTTTCAATCTTAGAGATATCACCCTGATTAATGCCAGTCTTCGTATCCGCCAGTTCTACCCCATGGGTCTGGGTGACAGAATCTTCTTGTCTTTCTTGATTTAGGTAGTTGGCAGCAAGGCTTCTAGGTCAGCCAGTGACTCGGCCTGGGGTAGTTTCTCGATCACTAATTTCAAGTACTGC
>CAITVN010000171.1 GCA_903895855.1 Oligoflexia bacterium
TACTACGATTCTGGATTTCGAAATACCATTTTGCAAATTGAACTATTTGATACTCTCTGCCGAGCACGAGGTTCGCCAGTGAAATTTCCGAATTTCATGGTCAATTCGAGACAGTACTCAACGGTGAGCTGGAACTACCCTACTTTTAGCCTCTATTCATCAGACACGCTATCGGCCCCGTTTTCTCAGCGTGATGATCAAATCATTTTACAAAACTCAGATGACTCTCTCATCAGCACCACCTTGCAACTCGGTACCTACTCACGCCACCAACCGGTCATCACCCTCGCCGGCGAAAGCCTCGCCGCCTATACAGACTTCGTAGTCACTATCGGCCGATCAGCCATTTGGATTTTCAACAGAAACTCAGGCGCACTCTGGAAACTAGCCCCCGACTGGACAGTCATCGGTGTCGCCAAACTTCCAACCACTTCAACCAACGCAAGCGTTTACTATCCCGAACTCTACGATGTGCAGGCCATGACTGAAACCGACAGCGATCACCTGGTGCTTGCGTCTGCGGGATACAGTGCTAACGCCGTTTTGTTGATCACGGTGAATGTGGGGAAGTTTTGAAAGAACAATTGCACTTCAGAGGCAAAAGATCAGCCTTCTGAATCGAGTTAATTACCTAAGCAGCTATAGTTAAATGCCCTACTCTCGATAGGTACTACAGTTGTAGCCGTCAAGAGTAAGGCGCTCGCGCACTTTAGAACACGGCTCTTCAAAGTCGACCACAATGTCCTTATCATAATTAAATCGCCGCTCGACGGAATGACAAATATTTGGCCAAATCAAATTTTCTGTCAAAATTATTCTGTATTTAATCTCCCCTGATGACTCGCACAGAGATTTGTTTTTGAGGCTACACCCCGATGAGCAAAAGAAAAGAACGAAACCAATAAGCATCCTCATACAATTTTCCTTTTTTTTTCAGAAATTAGTAAGCCCACCGACAGATCATTCCTTCGGACATTCGATTTCTCCCTCCGTTTGACCAAGTGCTCCCTTAACCGTAAGAACCTGGTCACAGGCGCCCGGATATGTTCTATACTCGCCTTTGTGAACCCGGATAGATCCATCTGGTTCAACGACATCCCGCAAATATAGAAAAGTGCAATTTCCCTCTGCCTGCCCCGTTACCTTCACCAAGGTATGGGTATCGAATTTCTCACTGGTACCGTGAGTCTCAGCATAGACACACGCACCCATTTTATATTTTTGACAGCCAGTCAAAATGAGAACCAACGAAAACACCAGAAAAAAGGACTTTTTTTGCATTTGAGATCCTCACTATCTAATTTATCGTACTATAACCTTAAGTGCAATCAGTGATGGGATCTCCGAGACAGGAGATTTTGAACATATCTACCAAGCACGTCAAAGAACAGCATGCAGCTCTCCCATACTAAATACATTGGAGGAAAAGATTATGACAGGTCGAAACTCACAAGTGGCTCGATTCTATCAAACCCTGCAGTTATTATGTAACAATACGGCGGGACTCACGGTTTCTGACATTCAAAGCAAACTGGAGGCGAGAGGGCATCTCGCGGCAAAACGAACCATTTATCGAGATCTCGCCGCTATCGAAGCAGCAGGCTTCCCTCTCTGTGTCAGCGAAGACATCGGCGAACACCAGGCACAAAGGTTCACCCTTCTTGAGGCCCCAAATCTAACAAAGCTTAAGACGATTAATAGGGAACCCAATCATTCCATAGAACACTTCGTCGATGAAATTGCACACAAGTTAGAGCCCAACGAAGTTCAAACACTGAAAAGATTACTAGCTCAAGCATCACACCTGCCAGAGTTGGCTTGTGAGGCAGCCAAAATCGCGGCATAAGAGCTAAAGAAACAGGATGGGAAAACCACTGGAGGCGAACACTACAAACGGTCTCTTCTTGATTTCGCAATCGCCCGCAATCCTGTCTTTTTGTATCAGCTCTCGCCCCGAGCGCGACCACGCTGTAGCTGCTGTTTTTTCACCGAGACTAATATGATACGACTGAAATTCAGCCAACTGTTCCAAAGAGACTTCCGAAAAAAAAGTACCATTTTTCGAAGAGTGATCTAGTAGCCCCATTCCTAATTCCCCATCCAAGCAGATCGAAAAATGACCAAGTTTACCAAGTGGCCCCACTGACGACATTGTGGGAACTGGCAATGCTAAAGTAATCACTCTCTTGCCAAATCTTGCCTCAATAGCGTTCTTCGGCACAAATTCATTCTCTACCCTCCGCCCAAAGAGCAGAACAACTGGCGCCACCGCCTCATCAATCGCAATTGAAATACTGTGCTGTTTCAGTGTTAACATGACAAGTAGGCGACCACTTTCTACTGGCAACCATTCGTCTGAAATTTCAACAAAGCTTTCCAAAAATTTGGGAACGAATATCTGAGAGCCGCTCTGATCAATCAAAGATCTGCCTACAATCCGACTCTCGCAACCTGGCATCATCCACTCAGCAACAGTATTTTTGTGTAGGTCGCGATCAAAATCCACAATCGCCTCACCATCGCGAGTGAAATATTCAACACTTAGTTTTCCAGCCCCCACTAACTCATCAAGATCTCGATAGATTGCTCTCGAAACTTCATCAGAACTAATTCCCAACAATGCCGAAACTCTTGCGTCAATCTGGGTCTTTCGAATACGTCCGAACTTTTCAACCACCCTCCTAACACAATCCATCCGTATACTTTTTGTGATTCCCCCAGGCTGCTTCGGCATAATTAGTAAGCACCTGCTTTGCCTATTTTCGGAACCCAATGTCGTGCATATTTAAGCCCATTTTCATCTCGCTTGTAGACACAAAAACCTAAAGTAAATGCTGTACTTTCATTTGTGGCATTCTCCGGCCTAATACCCCTAAAATCAACTATCGCAGTGTTTGCTCGGGTACCTACCACTTGCATCTTCGCATCAAGAGGTGACGCAATAAACGTTAAGTCGAGCTTCATTTTCTTAGTATCTGGGTCGAATCCGTCGACGAGAAACTGGCCGTAGAGCAAGTCTCCAAAACTCCTGCATACGTTATCATTCCATACTTTTTTTATTCCAGGGATATGAACTATATCGAAACCAAACACTTCGCTAGATTTTACATGTTTTCGACTTCGAAGATACCCTAGCTCCTCACTGCCGGCTCCATAAGCTTTTTCTAAATACGAAGCAACTAAGCCAGCTTGGTCTTGAATCGTAAAACGAGTTCCTCGGTTTTTAAGAACCTTACTCTGAACTTTTTCGAGCGTATCATCCGCATCCACAATTTTATCGGCCGCTGTTGCCACAATCGAATCCAAGCCGCGTGCGGCATACAAACATGTTGTTGAGAAGCTACACAACTTAAATGCCTTCCCAAAATCTGCGCCCTTTCTCTCAAAATTCCCAATAAACTTCGAAATTTCTTTCCCCCAGTTGATTTTATCATTGTGGCCTTCAGTGGCGGCTTTCATTCCAAAGAAGAACTCGACTGGATCTGCCAATCCATTACAAAAAACGGCACATCCTGGCTCACTTAATTCAGATTTTCCCAACCCTGCCCACGGCTCATATTCCAACTTCGGCGCTGAAATATCAATCTCCTCGCCTTGAAAATTCCACACTAAGCGAAGTGGACCATCGAGACTGGCTACACTGCGATTGGCACCTCTGCCAATAGAATGGAAATCTCTGGTCGCAACTACCGTCACTAAAAGCCCTCCTAATAGGCTGGATGTGATTGCCCATCGGTGAAACTTCGACACCATAAGCTTCGGCCCCGAAAATATCTTTTTAGGCTTTCCTTCACTCACATCAGTCTGCGTCACGTCAGGGTAAGATTTCTCTCGACTCGACACTGAACTTAAGAAAGCGCCTAAGCAATCGCCTTCGCTCCCAATTTTAGCCCGCAAACCCCGGAGCCGTTCGCAAATCTCGGCAGCGCTGTTGGGTCTTTTTTCTGCATCTTTATCAAGAAGTGAACCCACGAGAGCTATTACCCCTAAGGGCAAACTCGGCCGGACTTTCGAAAGGTCCTCAAACTCAGATTTCTTTATTTTTTCAACTGTCTCATAGATTGAACCGTTGCCATAAAGGCGATTGCCACTCAGCAATTCATATAGAATTACTCCAATTGCATAAAGATCAGCTCCCTCATTCACCTGCCCACCAGACACAATCTCTGGAGACAAGTAGCCCACTTTGCCATTTAACGACGATGTGTTCGTGGCATCCTGACTCTCGTGGAGAACCTTGGCAATTCCAAAATCGAGAATCTTAACCTGGCCCGTAGTATCGAGCATGATATTGTGTGGCGACAAATCTCGATGAATAATTCTAACTCGACTTTGTGTCTCCTGGTCAAAAAACGAATGAGCGTATTGAATACCTTTGGCGATTGACTCAACAATTTCAATTGCTACCTCTAAGGGAATTAAAGTGCGACTTTGATGGCAATTTTCCATTAGAGTTTTTAGGCTAATTCCCGAGATCAATTCCATTACAATTGACAGTGTCCCATGAACTTCACCTGCGAAGTATACCTGTGCAATATTTGAATGGTGCAGTTTGGCTGCCAGCTGCGCTTCTTTCATTAGTAGCAAACAGATCTCGCTATTGTTTAAATGCTGAGGCAACGGTCTCTTAACTGCTACGACCTTGGAAAAACCACCTTCGCCAACCATGCGAGCTTTGTAGACCTCAGCCATGCCACCGACACCAATTCGCTCGAGTAGTTCAATTGAATTAAAAGGAGAAACCATTACTCAAAGTTATCGGCTGTTTATTGAAGGGAATGTAGCGTCAATCTTCTAACAAAAAAGGGGGTCGCGAATAAATCTTTAAAACAATGAGTGCAAACATCCGAGCATTCAGAACATCGGCAGTACCACCGATGCCGACTCGTTCTTGGAGTTCGATTGATGTGAAAGGTGAATCCATTTAGGTAGCTATCGACGAATTTCACCCCCAGTTGTAGCCACCTTCCTTCTCGCACTCCAAATATTACCTAAAAAGTGCGCGCACCCGGTAGAATTCTGACACCTTACCGAGCCAAATCATTTGCAATTGCCCGGGTCAGTTCTTTGCAAACGGGTGGATCAAGTTGCGTGCAATCGACCACTTGCCGATTACCTACGGACCTTTTTTGCAGACGCGAAACTCGGCCAAACCACACCAGTTTCCCGAACTAGAGTTACCTTCGAGTGCCTGGAAAGGCCCCTACCTATGCACTTCAGCAATCTAAGGTCAGCCGATCCATGATCGAATTACTAGTTTAACGGGAAGCTTTATCTTCAACTCCATTTTTCACCCGGGCAAAATAATTCGGTCCGTACCCCATAGCGAGTTCGGTGGCCACCTCCCCAGAAATGTTTGAAGTAACAACTTCATATCGAACCGTACCATCCGAATATTCGATGGTTTTTACCACTTCCCATACTTTTTGATCACATATTCCTATTTCACTCATGAGTTTACCTCAGCAGCTTTGTTTCAGTCGAAACCTGAGGTCACACAATTATGGCCTCTCCTAGGGGTTGTTACCAATATTCTTTGAATTCATAAATGGCTGAATTTATTATGAATTAGCAAATGCCGCATCCACTTAATAACCCGAACATTATAAATACTGTTACTAAGGTCCTTAGCCAACCCTCCAATAATATCATCATCAGGATAGATGAGTTCACAATTTTTCGACAACGCACCACATATTGTTAAAATCTCTCGATCACTCATTTCGGTAAACTGAATTCAACTTTAAACAGTCTAGCGCCGCCTCGATCGCTCGCCATTTAAATAGAAGCCGTCATCACGGAAATGAATTTGTAAAGGAACTCCGAAAATCGGCGATAATAGTTTTCAGGGGCGGCAGTCCAATATCATTCTTCCCAGCGACAATTAAATCCGCCACTGACTAAGTCAGCCCTCTGCTCTGCACAGGAGGTTCCGCTTGGCGCCGCAAGTTCTTCACTATCAATCCATTTACAAGACTTAGTCAAAATACCGGATTCTACCTGTACACGCCGAGTTTTAGTCGCTGGGTTTTCACAGATATAATTCCGTTCTTTGCTACACGCCGAAAAGAACGTCACGCTATAAACAGAAATCAATACAACCCGAATTGCTTTAACTCCCTTACCATAACTTCCTCCTGCGACGGCGCTATAGCTACAAACGAATCTAAAAAAAGGTAAAAGAACATCCATAATGTTCCCTCTTATCATTCTTCTATTTTCGAAACAACAACAAGAAACTATAGCCCCATGGAACAGCTAGTACATAGCCCGGCATTATTGCAGCGATTAGCGCGTAATTCCATCAAAACCGACTCACATCTATAAACGTTCTGGTCATCGACGCGTTGTAAATCTGAGCCAACATCACCGTGTTCAGGTCAACCGGTATGACCGCATCAGAATCGTAAAGTGAGTATGGCAAATTCCCCCAGGCAATCACGTTGCCAGCCAGATCGAGCTTCCAAATCGTTGAATACTTAAGCGCCCAAATGAACTGACCAGAGACATACATGGCCGTTGGGTTATCTAACACCACTCCCCCCAATTTGGCATTGAGCACCTGGCTCGTCACGGTGGCGCGTGAGATGTTCCACGCCACAATGCTTGCCGGGTTATTGGTATCGAGTTTGTAAAACAACTGATTCTCTGCGATTGAAAAGACGTAGTTTGAATCAGAACCAGTTGCCAGCTCGCGCCCCGTATCTAAGGCACTCACTTCAACACAATCGCTCACGCGAAACCTGCGCAGGTACTGCTTATGATATTGGTCAGAGGCAATGGTACCGGGCAGATAGTAATAGGTATCATCGGCCGCCAAACCAATTCGCGCTGTGCCGTCACTGAGAATGTCACACGCTACTTGCCACGAGGCGACCGCGCTGCCCGGGTAGTTCGTGGTCGATAGAATTTTCCAACGTGAGAGGTTGCTACCCAAACTCACAACGACGAACATCAAAAGATTGCCGTTTTTCTCGGCAAATCCAGCAATTCTTTGATCGTTACTGATTGCTAGAGTTCTTGACTGAGAGATTGAAAAATAACCCCCAGGCGTGGTGGTTGAATACGCGTCTTTTGGTATGGGCTTTGAAGCAGCATCACTCGGCGGGGTATCACTGACTGCATCCTGACTCGACGATGCACTACTCCCACTGCCGCCCGAACTCGTAGCCGAGCTCTGCACTTGCCCAGAACTCGAGCTTGTAGAATCACTCGACAAGGCCGAAGACCCCGCCCCCGTCGAAGAACTCTCGCAGGCACTAATCACACTCAGACACAAAACGCAGATACCGAACTCACTTAAACTTCTCATACTCCTATTTAAGCACCGCCTACGGTCAGATTAGGTCAGTGGAGTGAGCGAATTCACTCAGGTCAGTGAGCCCGAGAGGCCAGCCGCCCGCTTACCACTTGAAAGCTAGCCCAACCTTAAAAGACACAGGGCTCGCGCCATTGGTGATCGTGCCACTTCGAAATAAGGTGGTCTTGTCATAATACCGCTGCCCGAAGTCAGCAGTGAATAGAACCGAAGTTCGGTCGACCACTCTTTGATAACCGAGCTCCCACCCAGAAAAACCCTGCACGGTCGAAGCGGTTAACTTGAGATCTTGATTCTCTAATCGCAATGTGTGAGTTGCCGAAGTACTGCCTGTCTCAAAGGCAATCGAGAGGCGACTACTTCGATCGTTAATCAAATAGAAAGGCACTGAAAGCCAATAAGACGAGTGTTCGACACCGTAAACTGCTATAATCGACTGATAGCCACTATTCAAACTATCTAACGTCATGTTTTTTGGAAGCGCCGCTATCGCTTGATTAGCGGTGACGTCGGACTTCGAAACCTTCGGTCCAAGCCCTAGACCAAGGCGCACTCCAACAATACCAGCAAAAATTCGCTCAAAATAACCTTCTAAACTAAAAGTCGAACAACTCAGATCACCTGAAACAATCGACTCACGCCCCCCCACTGAAAGACCCAATGACCAAACCCCGGTGGTATCGTGGCCTCGTGACATTCTCTCGAAGAGTGATTCTTTAATTTCAGTCACTTCAATGGCACCATGCGGGCCACTATCGCCCCCAGTGACGCTTGCTACCTCTCTATTTTTTTCAGTTATCATCGCAAAGTGAACTTCTTTTTCACTGTCTTTTTCGACCGTGAATTCTCGCACCTCATTTGAAACACCTTTGTGTCTTGCCTCTAGTCTCACCCAATCACCCGCCGGCCAAGTGAACGTCACAGGCAGTAAGCGAGGCCTCTTGCCATTGATCGAAACTCTCGTGCCGGCGAGATTGCCGGTCACCGTTATCTTGCCCTGCGCGCGTTTTAGGGTGCGATGAAATGTTGTTTCGCCTCTACCGACAACCAAAAGTTTCTCAGTTCGGTTTTGGTAGTTCGGGTGCTCAAGTTTTAGTTCATGGCGCCCCGGAGTGATTCGGCCGCTGATTTTTATCGGAGTCGTGCCCCAACGATCTCCATCAATAAACACTTCTGCATTTTCA
>CAITVN010000172.1 GCA_903895855.1 Oligoflexia bacterium
ACCGAGAAGAATTTGATAGAGTTCAATATCGCGCATTTTTGAATATTGAACGCATGACACCCTTTTATGCAAGCACAGCGTTATGCGCTCCGTGTCTTGCAAACGAAAACTGCCTTACCCACTCGAAAGTCTGAAGAACCTTCAAGAATAACTCGAGGTCATGTTGCAAGTCAGCGAGGTGAGTGAGTAATTGGTCAGAGTCAGTTGTCATACTCGTGCGCCTTGAGTATATCGGCTCGAATAGTTTTTGCAATCGCTCGTTCTCGTTTATCTAATTTTGAAAGCTCGAGATAGGTTTGTAGCCGCGACGCCCAGTAAATCTGATCTTTAGTGTTGGTTTTTCGGGAACTTTTTACTCGATCAAACAATAGGGGCGCGTCAGTTTTTTTCTCAATGACCACGTTAAAAAAACGAGAGTCTTCATACTGAGTGAGGTCGGTGAAACCTTTTCGGCCGCCGTAAAGTCTGATTCGCAGACCGTTCTTCTTGGTGCTTGGTGTGAAGCCTTGCATTGAGCTGCTGCGCCCGAGCTCGGGCTTGTTCAACGGTCATCTTTGGCTGAAAGCCGAGGGCATACCAACGGGCTTTGGAAATGTCCCATTCTTTTTTTGGTTTCTTTGCCGTCGAAGTGATCGCGCGCTTTAGTTTGTCAGAAGCGAATTGTAGTTTTCGGTGTGCTGGTTTTAACAGCGGTCTTAAAATTCGAACGTAGTACCCCATTTAACAACCCTTTTTTTATCAATTAATTTTAGATAAAAAATGTATCGGTCGTCTCCCTCGTCTAGTTTGGACGTGAGTTTGATTTTTAAGTAGTTGATTTAAAAGGTTGCTTTTGGGGTGACCGACTTTTTTTTATTTCCTGTTTTCATCAAACAATCAATATCACGCGATGCAGAGTCTTCTGAGTAATTTCCGAGAGTCGATCGAATCGAACTTCGAGTGATTTTTCAAATGCCAAAACGTCGGCATAGAACTGGTCTATAGCTCCATGGATGTCGCCGCCCACACACAAGATCATAGGTGTGGTCTCGTTGGGTCAATTGGTCTGAAATTTACACCAAAATAATGCACCGCTATTTCAATCCCTTTATCCTTATTATTTCCGTTCAGTTCAGTTGTTGCATTTTTTGCCACAACTGAATTTCCAGTGAAACATCTCACGGTTTTGAGCATTTACTAATCCCTTTTTCGTATCCGCAAGTTCTACCCTATGGGTTCGTGTGGCACAGAATCACCTCATCCAGGACACAAAGGCCTCGAATTGGGAGATGCCGATTTTGCTTAAAAATGTTGGAAAATGATTCGTTTGTGTAGTACCTCGAATTTACTATGTCAGTGCCAGCCTACATTGGTGACTTCGAATTCATGAAGCTTTTGAAAGCCGTAGGCTCGGAAAAGGAAATGCCCGAACTGAGAGCTACCATTATGAAGACTATTTGGTCGGTTGATTATACGCCACCAAGCGATTTGCTTGAAATCGTCTTATCGAAATCCGTTGCCGACAAGAAAACGACCGAAAAATGCGTCGGTCAGTTCCTTGCTCTTTACAATCGGCTTTCGAATCATCAGGACATAGATAATCCATTTAAATTTTTTGAATTCCCTAAGATCGAGAGCTATTCAATGCTGATGAAAAAATTGGGTCATCGCCAACTTGAACTCAAAGAACTTACCCCACTATTTCATGATGCAGGCGCTTTCAGCTCTAAGGATCTCAAAGCTGAAGCCTTTGCGCTGCTCGATGATTTTGATGTCGGATTGGCTGAACTGAGAACTGTTCATGAAATCTTGACCGGAAAATTTGATGACATCTCTTATCTTCCTATAGGTGATCAAGAATTGACCCGCATTGAAAAGAAGTTTGAACTGATTTTCAATGAACTTGGGCAAATTCATAAGCAAGAGCGTGAAATTCAGATGGTCGTGAGAGACATTCTGGGAGAATCCCTCGAAGAATCTGACGGCCTTCCGTATGAGAAGATCGGTCGCAATGAACCATGCCGGTGTGGATCTGGTAGGAAATTTAAGAAGTGTTGTCTACAGTAAAAGGAGTAATGAAATGCCTCGACCAAAACTTCGCCCTGTAAATCTAGATGAAGTCAAAATCACCCGCGAAGGTGATACGGTCATTTTTGAGTACGCAGATGTAAAAACGATGGGCGGAGGTATGCATTTAAAAGTGGGTGAAAAAATCCACCAAATGACTGATGCAGAACTTCTTCAAATGCACAATGACATGGCCGAAGGGATGATTGCTGAAAGAATGGCCTATGATCATGTCAATGTGGAAGTGCCCGTCGGAAAATCACAAATTGAATATAGTGAGCAAACGGGTCAATGGTGCCCAAAGGGTGATGTTCTGCGTTGCTATATCGCCGAAGGCAAACGTGACGATGGAACTTGGGAACCCGTGATTGAAATTGATGGCCACAAATTGACATGGGAAGAATTTGGTAGATCACTCCTTGTTCATTCGGGATGGGGAATGCGCCTGGCGTTTGTTCCCGATGACAAAATTCACGAAGAACCCAGGATCGTATTTGCTGACTCAACCGAAACCTATTTGAACGAGAATCGTCATGAGTGAAAAAGAAACCCTTTCAGTTACAAAGCAAGAGTACAATGCTCTGGATGAAATCAGAGGGCTTTCTAGTGACGCTCATTCGATGGTTATGTGCGCGACTCCATCACCAAGCGGGCGTTGGATACTCGAAGGAACTTCAGATGCTTTTAATGCGCTAACCAGGGATGTTGCTGAAGAGATCTATGAGCAGCTTTCGCCACCATCTCGAATCAAGCACCTCGAAAAACTATATCGGCGTCTTAGTCCCGATGGGGAGTATTGAGGTTATTTCATTGGTGACATTTTCAAACTCATTTCGTGTCTCATACATCCATGTGATCAAAATGTTGGTATCAAGAACTGTTGCGTGTAGCGCAAAATTTCGCCTAGGCGGAACTTTCGCTTTCAATAATTTCAAGTAACTCGGGAGCTGCGAAAAGCCGATGACTTGACCCATCTTTAAATTTCCACCTCGGGGGATCTAGCAATTTTTTTTCAGATTGATTTGAAGGTTCTTCTGATTGCTTATTTTTTTCGATCTCATCAAAAACTTTATTTAATCGGTCAATGTCCTCTTGCTTTGTCGGACGTTGGCGGAGAGCCTTTATTCGGGCTCCCAAGGTTTTTGCTGGTTTTTTTACTCTAGGATTTAACATTTCTGGTACCTCTTAGGGATCTACTATAGCACTGAAAAATCGTCCATAATGGCTGGATTTTACTTCGGTTTATTTGGTCGATGGATCGAACTGCAAAATTTCATGCCTCGGAGCATAATCACACCGGAGTTCTCAAACATACGCCCATATTTTTTTGTTGGGCCCGTAATTTTGCCTAGACCCTGGGTTTTTTTGTGATGGCCGTAAGTAAAAAAACAAGTATCTTGAATGACCAGTACAACTCCCTGGTTGTGAATGCGCTCAATGGTCTTTTGAATGTGGGGGTATAATATGGCTTCACTCGTGACTATATCGTTGTCAAAAAATCGATAAATTGCCTTAGTATCTGACCATTTTTCAAAAATTTGTCGAATACTGGAATGAGGGTTTTCATCGAATCCCTTTGCCATGGTTAAATACCTTTTCTCCAGCCGCCGATCAGAAAAAACGACGCCATCAAAGTAAGCACTCCGTCTGACACTGTGGAATGAGTTGATAAAGTAAAATAAGGTGTGGGTCTCAACCAAGAAATGAGGCCACCGACATGAATCAAAACGTCAACCATCTCAGTCAACTCAAAGATGAGTTTCAAGAATTTCGTAAGCGAGTAGCGTCAGACACAAAAACCATTCACTACCCCAAAAACCTTATCGATCACGCCATTAAGGCTGTGCGTCGAGGGCAGACAGTGTCAGAAATTGCGCGAATTACAGGAATCAAGCGAGACACGCTTTCGAAACAAGTTTTGAGGGCTTCACGTTTAAAGAAGTCAAAGGTGATGTCAAGATTGGAGCCTCTTGAATTAAAGCTAGTTCCTGCGGTGAATGTTTCAGAAGCGTTGGTGAAAATTAAATTTCTTTCGGGTGCCTTTCTCGAGGCTAAATTAACAGATCTTACGCCAGCCCTGATCGCTCTATTAAATTCAAAAACCAATGTGCACCCGTGATTATCGCCCAAGGTAGGGCAAAAATTTGGCTTGCAAGGCATCGAGTTGATTTTCGCAAGGGCCACGACGGCTTACTAGCCGAAGCGTTTCGGATGGGGCTTGACCCCTTTTCTGGTGACGTGGTTATTTTTGTGGGTCGGGCACGAAGACGAATCAAGGTTCTGTATGCTGATACGACTGGGCTATGGGTCAGTACAAAGCGGTTTACGATCGAGGCGATGAAAACAAAATTACAATTTTTATCTGAACCTGTGCCGCAAAATATTACGACTGCAGAACTGGCAATGCTCGTCGAAGGATCTTCGTATTTACTTAAGAAAAAAGTAGCGCAATACACAAATAATATTGAACGCTGAGATGAAATGGTTTAAAGATTTTCTACCTCATGATGACACACAAAACCGAAACGTTAGAAAATCATTCGGCCCTAAAAATAGCATCTAAAGCTGCAAAAAACTCAAATGTCTTCACTGCCCCTGACCGTGAAGATTTCGAATTGATTGCGCAGTGGATTGAAACCCACGGCTGTGAGTTGCCCCAAAATGTACAGCAGGCTTTGACCGATATGTTATCGGTATTTTCAAATCTTATCCAAGGCGATGAACGGGCAAAACGCACCTTAACACAGCTTCGGCTTGCGATGGGCATACTGAAAAAATCAGAAAAGGGTTCATCAGCAAACCACTCAACCGGGGTTTGAAGTACCCGCCCCTTCGGTAAATACCGAAGAGATGGACCCCTGAGAAGCGGAAACTGTACGACGAGCTTAAGAAAAAGCGAGATGAACTTGCTGGTCAAAAGCGCGAGTACGATCGAAAACTACGTGGTTTTGGAAGAAAAAAGTTAACCACAGCAGGGCACGAGCAGCTTTCATTTGACTTTGACCTCAAAAAATCAAATGAATCGTTATTTTCGGCTCCGCTTGCGACCCGAGCGCCCGAGACAACCAAGCAGAAAGTAGATCGAATGCAGGAATTTGACCGCCTAAACAAGGGCATGCACGTCACCAATGAACACACGAAACGAATGGATATTCGGGTCACCGCCGTTGAGATCAGTTACGAAGTTGAGACGGTGACAGACCTTAAGACTGGTAAATCGGTGAGGGCAAATACTTTAACTGAGGGACCGAGTGGGTTTCAGCTTACCTGGGGCGCGGTTGCGAATTTCATCAAGCTGCACGTGGGGTTTGCTATTCCAGTTAATCGTATTCAGATGATGATTGGGCAACCAGAGATTACATCCGGAAAAATATGTCGAGTTTTGCACTATGTGGCCGAAGCCTTAGATGAAATTTACCTGTGCTTGGCATGGCAATTGGCAGATGCCAATGAACTTGCTGGCGACGACACGAACACTAAAGTGCTCGAGTTACACTCAGAATCAAGCACTGATACCGTAGCCTTGCTTGATGAGGAGCTGGGCTTTACGCAACCCTATGCCAACGGCGAAGGTGAAAAAAAGAAAATCAATGTTTCTTTGTTGGTTGGCAAAACAGATGTTGACCCGCGAAGTACGATTCGCTTTTTTAGAACCCATCTGGGTAGCGTGGGTAATCTTTTGACAAAAATTCTTGAAAACCGCAGCCCCAAACTTGGGCCACTGGTGATACAAGGCGATCTGTCGACCACTAATCTGCCTTCTAAAGAGATTAGAGAAAAAATTACCATTTTGCTCGCTGGCTGCGCGGCGCACGCCAGAAGACCTTTTTGGCGATTCAAAGAAGAAGACGAGAGCCTTTGCTATTTTATGCTGCGAGGGTTTCTGATGCTGAGTCAAGTTGAGGCTATGATCGACGCCCGAGGCCGAACTCACCAAAAGGTGTTGAAGCTTCGCGGTCGTTACGCAAAAATGATTTGGCTTGCGATGAGAAATCGTTGCATCGCTGCGATAACCGGAAAAGCCCCGAGCCCAGGCACTTATCCAGTCGGCATCAACCCAAACCGTTGGCCGCCGGGTAGTAACCTTTATCTTGCCGCCCAATACGTGATCAATCATTTTGACGAGCTGACACTGTATCTGAGCTACCCAAGACTTGACCCGACGAATAATGGCCGTGAACGAGCGCTTCGAATTGAAAAGTGTATGCTGAATTCGTCGAAATTCAGAAAAACCAAGCGCGGCCGCGTGACCCTCGACATCTTGCGCACGATCAATGCGACTTGCACAACCGCTGGCGTCGACATCACTGACTATCTGCGATTCGTGTTTATGGCTGGAAACGAAGCAAAATTTCATCCTGAAAACTACACTCCCTTCGAATTCGCCAAGAAAACAAAACTGCTTCTTGCCGCAATTTGAGAGAGATTCTCACACTGCTGTTTTATATTCCACAGTGTCAGACGGAGTGCTTACC
>CAITVN010000173.1 GCA_903895855.1 Oligoflexia bacterium
AAGCCGAAGCCCAAGCCGAAGCCCAAGCCGAAGCCCAAGCCGAAGCCCAAACCCAAGTGGGCATTCAGAAACTCCTCGACTTGTCCCCGAGCATGTTTGGCTATTGGGATGCTGATCTCAAGAATGTTCATGCCAACAAAGCGTACATCGATTTTCTCGGTAAAACCTCTGAACAAATTCATGGGCAACACCTCAGAGACGTTGTGGGGCCCGCCATTTTTGAAGAAAAACTACCTTTTATCAGCAAAGTCCTCAATGGTGAGGTGCAAACTTTTGAGCGTGAAATTCCGTCACCAGATCATGCGGGCTCAAAATACACGTTGGTAAAATACATTGCCGACACCGTTGACGGTAAGGTCGTTGGTTTTTTTGCCACCGCAACTGACGTTACTGACCTACGAGAGCGCGAGCTTTTTCGCGCTGCGATCTTAAACTCGGTAGCGGCCGAAATCGCCGTGCTCGATTGCAACGGCAACATCATCGCCGTTAACAAACCCTGGGCGGATTTTTCGATTGAAAATGGTATTGTGCCCGGCAAACCTTCGCCTAATACAGATGTCGGCGCCAATTACCTTGCGGTTTGCGAGGGCGGTAGGGTTAGCACAGGTATTCGCGCCGTAATCGAAGGGCGCTTGCCCAGTTTCAGCGTCGAATACCCTTGCGATTCTCCCAACAAAAGACGTTGGTTTACGATGAGTGTCACGCCCTTGGACAGGCGAGGCGGCAGCAGTGCGAATGAATGCGTGGTGATCTCTCACGCCGATATCACCGAGCGCAAACTGATGGAGCAGGCGCTCTTTAAAAGCGAGGAGCAGTTTTTAGAGGTGATGTACGCTTCTCCCGATGCGATTCTGCTGATTGATAATGACGTGTTTGTGGATTGCAATCAAGCCGCGATGAAGATGCTGGGGATCTCGGCGAAATCAGAAATTCTAGAGGCCCACCCCTCTTCTTGGTCACCCCCATTTCAGCCTGATGGATGCGCTTCATTCGAAAAGGGCAAAGTGCTCATGCGGGCTGCCCTTGAGCATGGCTTTCAGCGCTTTGAGTGGCTTCATGAACGCCCTAATGGTGAGATTTTTCCTGTCGAGGTTTCTCTTACTCCGATGATTCATAAGGGCAAAATGGTGCTTCACGTTTTGTGGCGCGATCTTACCGAAGTGAAGCGTCAGCAGATGAAACTTGAGCACCTGAACACGCGTTTGACCTTGGCGCTTCGGGCCGGGGGCTTTGGCGTGTGGGATTTTGATCTTTCGAGTCGTGTCTTGTTTTGGGATGATCAGATGTTTGCGATGTATGGGGTTGATAAGACGAAATTTGGCCAAACCTATGATGCCTGGGTCTCGGCAGTTCATTTTGACGATATCGGGCCGGCCAATGCTGAACTCGAATCGGCGATTGCAGGCAAGAAAGAATACGATACCGAGTTTCGCGTCGTCTGGCCGAATGGTTCAATTCGTCATATAAAGGCGCTTGCCACAGTTCAGCGCGATGCGAGTGGTGCGCCCTTGCGCGTGGTCGGCGCTAGTTGGGATATCACGAAGCAAAAAAAAGATGAGCAGGTTCTAAACAAAATTCAACACGCCGCCAAACTCGTTACGTTAGGCGAGATGGCAGCCGGCATGGCCCACGAAATCAATCAACCGCTGGCAGGAATTTCACTGGCGGCGAAGATGATTACGAAGATGAAGGAAAAAAACGTGCTTACCGATAGTGACCTTCACGACGCGCTTAATGATATTCAGACTTCGGTTACTCGGGCGAGCAAAGTGATCACCAATGTTCGTCAGTTTGCGCGCCAGGATAACGCGGCTTTCAGGCTCATTGATCTTAATGAAACGCTTACCGCTGCAATGATTCTGATGGGCGAGCAGCTCAGGGTTTTGGGGATCGACGTTACGGTTGAGCTTGGCAAGGATCTGCCCCCGATTCTGGGTGAGCCTTTTCAGCTACAACAGGTTTGGATCAACATCATCTCTAACGCCCGAGACGCGCTTGATGAAAAGGACACGAGCCAAAAGTACGCAAAAAAAATGAGGATTAGCTCCGAACCGGCAAAAGATCAGGGGCGCATTCTCGTTCGGATATCCGACAACGGTGCCGGCATGAGCGAAGAAGTGCGTAAGAAGATTTTTGAGCCGTTCTACACGACCAAACCCGTGGGAAAAGGCACGGGCTTAGGATTGTCGATCACGTTCGGAATTCTTAGCGCCCACAAGGCAAACGTTGAGGTCGAAAGTGCGCATCAAGAAGGGACGACCTTCATCATCAGTTTTCCAGTCGGCTAAATGGTGTCCGGCTACAAAAGGTGAGTAATGGTGTCCGGCTACAAAAGGTGAGGGGGCTGCGTCACACCACTTGGTTCAAGCCGGGGCGACTTTCTTCTTTTGGTACACTTCAGTCAAAGTCTTTCGAACCTGCTCGACACTGAACGGTTTGCCGATAAAGCCATCTGCCCCGGCCTCGAAGGCGAGTTTCATTTTTTCATCTTCGACCTCTGCAGTTAACATCACAAAAGGCACAGCGGCGAGCTTTTCATTAGCTCTCACTCTTTTTAGAAGTTCAATGCCGGTCATTTTTGGCATCATCCAATCACAAAGAACGATGTCAATGGGTTGACTAGGATTTTGAAGTTCATCCCAAGCCTCAATTCCGTTTGCCATCTGCACCACGTTTTTTATGCCCAATTGATTGAGTATAATCAGCAACAAGGTGCACATCGAAGAACTATCGTCAACGGTCAAAAAACGGGCGTTGGGCCAAAGAGTGGGGTCGATTTCCATAGGTAAAACTCTGACTCATTCTTGATTTAAAGAGAACTGTTTTCTTTTCTCAAAACGAAAATCATGTGTCACAATTCAAGAACAAAGGAACCTACCCTCATGAGCACCGAACCCAATAAAGACCTCGAAGTTCTACTCGGTGATCTGGGGTTTCCGGTCGGCCAATTGCACCGATTCGTCGTTGACGGAATGACTGAAGGTATTTGGGTAACTGACCCTGAAGGAAATACGGTTTTTGCCAATCAAAATTTTGCTAAAATGCTTAACTTTTCGCCTTCGGAGCTTCTAAAGAAACACATTGTAGAACTCATTCTCTTTGACGACAAGACACCCACCGCAATTTTTGTCAACCCGACCCTAGGGGGCCACAGAACGCGACAAGACGTTCAGCTACTTCAAAAGGGCGGCACGCCAGTTTGGGTCATGATGGGCATGAGCCCGCTTTTTGGCAAAGACTCGCAATTTCTAGGCACGCTTTTTATGGTGATGGACATTTCAGAAATTAAAAGATCAGAACTTGAACTCAAAAGAAATCGAGACCACATTTTTGAAACCTCAAAGTTAGCAACTATTGGCGAAATGTCTGCGGGAATGGCGCACGAAATGAACCAACCCATGACCGGCATCACCCTAGCGGTGGCGATGATAAAAAAGCTCAAAGAAAAAAACAAACTCACTGACGAAGAACTCGACAGCGCGCTCAAAGACATACTCACCTCGGTTAAACGATGCACCAAAGTGATCGATCACGTGCGAGCATTTTCGAGGCAACAAACTGAAGATTTTGGACCCATCAGCGTCAACGATTCGATCGATGCGGCAATGATACTCATGAAAGAGTCGCTGCGACTTCGCAACATCGAAGTGACAAAAACGTTGACCGAGAATTTGCCAGAGATCAGAGGCGAGCGTTTTCAACTCGAACAAGTCTGGATCAATCTGATTTCTAACGCCAAAGATGCCTTAGACGAGCTCGAAGCCAAGTCACCCGGAATTCTAAAAAATAAAAAACTTTCAATCAGCTCAAGGCTCGAAGCAGGCGCCGTCGTAGTTGAAATCACTGACACGGGTATCGGCATGTCTGAGAAAACCAAGAATAAAATTTTTGAGCCATTTTTTACAACCAAACCGCCCGGCAAAGGCACCGGCCTAGGCATGTCAATCGTACACGGAATCATTCAAGCTCATAAAGCAGAAGTTGAAATCAAAAGCAAAGTCGGATCAGGCAGCACGTTCTCAATTCGACTTCCCGCCGTATGAAGTACCCGATTGTCAATGCCATCTGTAAGATGAGACGCGAGAGACTTATTGCCCTCTCGATTTTTGCTTCACTTGTTTTGACGGTGATCATCGTCTCAATGGTAGAGCTGCTTCTTCGCGGCACAGTTACCTGGGATTATCTGCTTACCGGCGCGCTCACTTCGCCCCTGGTTACGCTCTTGGTTGTCCCGATCATCATCAAATACTCAAAGGTCTTTCTTGAAAGTGAGGCCAATGCTGCGGTGCTCGCGGTTGCGGCCGAGGGGATTGCGGTAGTTGATATTGAGACCAAGAAAATTATCTACGTAAATCCGTCTTACAGCGAACTCTATGGGTATACCCAGGATGAAGCATTGCACTTAGGTGTGGAGCAGCTTCACCCGCCAGAAACGATTAGTCGGGTGGTCGGGGTATTTGAGCGTCAGAGCCGGGGCGAGCAAATTGTTGAGAAAGATATTGCATGTCTGCGCAAGGACGGTTCGGTTTTTTTCGCCGACGTCAGAGCCAAACCTACTATTATTAATGGGCGAAATGTCCTGGTTGGATTGTTTACCGACGTCACCGCGCGTAAACAGACAGAGGAGGCTTTGCGAGAGAGCGAGACGTGGTATCGGACCCTCTTCGAACAGGCGAGCGACATTATGTTTACGCTAGAAATCGTACCGCATCGATCTCCGGTCATTCGAAGCGTCAACCCGGCCGCGTTGCGGGCGCTCGGGTACTCGAGTGAAGAACTCATTGGCGCGTCTGTAGACAAATTAGAACCCGGTGTGTCTGCAGCAGTGATTCGCCAGAGGCAGATGCAGGCCAGTGAGTCGGGAATGGTGGCTTTTGAAGCAAGACACATGCGCAAAGATGGTTCATTTTTCGACGCTGAAGTGCGGGCCTGCGAGTTTTTGACAGAGGGCAAACGCGTGGGGATTGCTGTGGCACGCGATATAAGTGAGCGTAAAAATGCTGAAAGAATTTTGCGAGACGCCAAGGAGTCTGCCGAGAAAGCCAATCACGCAAAAGACCTTTTTCTCTCGACTCTTTCTCATGAGTTGCGCACGCCGCTGACGGCAATCCTGGGTTGGGCGCAAATGCTCAAAAGCGGGAGGCTCGATCCTTCAAAGGCAAAAACTGGATTTCAAACGATTGAAGAGGCCGCTCAAGCGCAGAACCAGCTGATTAGCGATCTTTTAGATGTTTCGGCTCTACCGGGAAACGAGTGGGTAGAGATCTAGCCGACCGCAATGAAAAAGTATTGCCGTCCGGTATTTTTCAAAATTCCGGTAGCCACGAGCATTCGATTTGATCATCTGAATTTTGGAGTTCATGCCCTCAGCAACT
>CAITVN010000174.1 GCA_903895855.1 Oligoflexia bacterium
AAAAAGACTTACTCGAAAAAATCTCACTTGGAGTAACCAAGGCTCTTTACCTTGGTTTTGAAAGTCATGACTTAGAGTCGGGCGCTCTCTCGCTGCCTTCGTCATTCTTCAATCGCGTGATCGCGACGTTTGGTTATCCGCAAGAGGCAAAATCAATCTACCTTTTAGGTGGCCTGCCGACTGAATTTATTTCAGATTCTCAGTCGGTTTTTTTGAAAGCTGACAAGCAACTAGCCAGTGCAGGCATGACAGCTGAAACGTTCTCGAAGTTTGAGCAAACGCTGAAGCAAAGACGAAACCGTGAAGTCAACGACGAAGATGGAGTGAGTGTAAAAGGTTGCGCTGACAATATTTTAGCTAAAGACATTAGCGCTTCAGCGGTAGCCGATTTCTTTACTTGTCCTTACCGATTCTACCTTTCTCGGGTGCTTAAGATCAGCGAACTCGACAAATTAACGAAGTCTAACTTATCTTGGCTTGACGCTTCAGAACGTGGCGAGTTCATTCACGCGGTATTTGAGGGGCTAACCCTCAAATTTCTAGAAAGCCCCGCAAGCTTCAAACGGTGGAAAGAATTTCTGAGCGCTGAGGCTTCGAAACTCGTTGATCCCCTCATCGCTAAGGTTAGCCTTGAATATGAGGCAAGCCGAAAAGGTATATCGTCGGTGATCGTTGAGAGTGAGTTAACCGAAATCAGAGAATTGGTTCTCGAGTTTATTCAACGAGAGATGCAGCTGACTGAAACCACCGGGTTTTATCCGATCAAGGTTGAGGCCGAATTTAAGGCACTTTCTTACAAGGGACTTGATGTTAAGTTTGGCGGATTTGTAGACCGGCTCGATCAAAACGATAAGGGTTTTTTCAGGGTGATTGACTACAAAACTGGCAAGAATCGATTCAAATCGACTGATAATCTCTTTGTCGATGGTGACGATTACGTGCATTTTCAGCACGCTATCTATGGTGTTTGGGCGGTTACTCAGTCTGATTTTTCGATAAAAGAAGACAAACTGCGCACCGGTTACTACTTTTGTTCAGACAAGGGTGAGTGGGCTGTCGTCGATGACTTGTTTTCTCATCACCTAGTGCGGTTTGAGCAAGGCATGAAATTGATGCAAGAGGCCCTGAAACTTGGTGAGTTTGCTAAAAATCCAAGTGCCTGCACTTATTGCAATTACAAATTAATCTGCGGTGGAGTTCAGTCAGCGCGAAACCTATTTGCTAATCCACACCCTCAACTTCAACAATTAGGTTTAGCGCTAAATACTTCGCTAGCTTCATTGAGTACATTAGCCTCAAGTGAAAGTGGTACTTCAAATGACTAAACAAAGAAAACCAACTGCTAAGGCCACTGACAGTGCTGCCAAAGCCACTCATAGCACTGCGAAGACAGCATCTGATCAGGCTGTTCGAGATCTGATCACTGGAACGATCGCCGCAGGGCTTGAGCAGACTTACTTTGTTCGAGCGGGTGCCGGAGCAGGTAAGACGAGTTGCTTGCAAGACCGAGTGAAAAACTTACTCATGACAAAAGTCGTGGTGCCCGAGAAGTTAGCGGTGATTACCTACACGAATCGTGCAGCAAATGAGATAAAAGACCGAATTCGGTTTTCTTTAGAGGCTGAGGCAACTAAAGGCAAAAACCGAGAGACGGCGGTAAAAATTCTTGATGAGCTCAATAAAGCCAAAATTAGCACGGTGCACTCGTTTTGTTTTGATTTGTTAAAAGAGTATCCCGTTGAATTTCGAATTGATCCTAACTCTGAAATCGCTGATGAACGCTTTACCAAGCTCATCAAGCAAGAAGTGCGTGCCCTATTTTATGAAGCAGAGGCATTAAAAGACAAAAGATTTGCAAAAGAACTAAAAATTCGCTCAGAACTTTTAGAAGAGTTTCCAGATGCGATTTCAGAAGACTCTTTGTTTGAACTCTTTAATTTATTTTATGCAAACCGAGAGCTAGCCCCCAGAAAACTCTTGGTTGGTGGCGAAAATGATACCGCTAAGCCCAAGGCAGAAGTTCGAAAGCTGCTTAAAGAACTTTGCACAGATGTGCTGGTGAACATTGAAAAGGCAATCGAAGATGAGTCAGACGCTCTCTACCAGCTTCGCCCAGAGATTTTGCAAACCTTGGCACTGTACCAGGTAAAAACGCCAAAAGACCCAGTTGATCAGTTAGCTGAGGCCCTGCTGTCAGGGGTGAATAATCCGTTTAAGGGGGCCGGAAATCAAAAGGGTTATCGTGACGCAAAATTTCTCAAAGATTATAAAGCTCGTGCGAAGGCATTGGCTGGTGCCATTGCCGAGTATGAGATCGAAAAGGCACTGAGTTGTTACAATTTGATTCTCGACATTTATCCCGCTTATCAGAAACTTTATGACGAGTATAAGCGAGAGCACGGGTATCTTGATTTTGCCGATTGCTTGATTTTGCTTCGAAACGGGCTCAGAGATAATGTTTTCTTGGCCGAAGCCCTGCAGTCTCGGTTCGACGCACTGATTGTTGACGAATTTCAAGATTCAGACCCTCTGCAAGCGCAGATCATGTTTTACTTGGCTGCAGACGATTCAGAATTAGATGCCGACTGGACAAAGTGTCAGATCATACCTGGCAAGTTAGTGTTTGTGGGCGATCCTAAACAGTCGATTTATGGATTTGCTCGCGCCGATATTTCTATTTACCTGAAGGTCGCAAAACTCTTAACCGCTCAGCACAAGAAAGCTGATCAGGCGTTGACTACGAATTTTCGATCAACTCCCGAAATCGTTTCATTCGTGAATAAAATTTTTAGTAAACTGATTAAGACTCATGAAACCGAACCGTTTGCCTCGCCTGAGTATGAACCGATGGCTGCTTATCAAGAGTCGCTAGGTAGTGAGTCTACTAAACCCAGTGTGCAAGTCTTGGCGCTTAAAGCGGGTTTACCCAGTGATGAGCCTGGCGAGAAGGGTGTCAAGCAAGATGGTACGCCGGGGGTTGAGCAACTTCGTGCTCGTGAGGCTTGGGCAGTGGCTCAAATGATCAAAAGCCAGATAGACAGCAAGGCGGCAACCCCCGGTGATTTCTTGATTCTGTTTCGCAAAGCCGTCGGCATGGGTGATTACGAAAAGGCTTTAGAAAAATTTGGCATACCAGTGGCTAATTCTAAGGGGCGACTATTTTTGCAGCTTCCAGAGGTGGTCGGGTTAGTCAGTATTCTTGGGTTACTAGTCAATCCAAATGAAAAGCATTACTTGGTTGCGGCGCTAAAGTCAGCGTACTTAGGGTACTCAGACACCGAGATACACACTTTGTTTGAAAAGTGCGGTGAGCGCGTGAGTTTAGAAAACTGTAAGAACCACGACTCGAGGCTTGAAAAGCTAGAGCAAGTCGCTCGCGGTTCGGGTTCTTTAGATTATCGTTTTGAAGAAGCCTGTGAGTGTTTGTCGATCATGTCAAATGCTATGGCGTTAGGTGACACTGATCTGGTGGGGTGTGTGATTAACCTCACTGAGATATTGCGAGCCGAGCTCAAGGTCAATGATTTTAACGAGAAAAAGACTTTAGAAAATCTAGTGAGTGGGGCCCTGAA
>CAITVN010000175.1 GCA_903895855.1 Oligoflexia bacterium
ATTCGACGAACATCTTACAACTATTCGACGAACATCTTACAACTATTCGACGAACATCTTACAACTATTCGACGAACATCTTACAACTATTCGACGAACATCTTACAACTATTCGACGAACATCTTACAACTATTCGACGAGCCCCGTACAACTAGCTCACTAGTTTCCGACACCTCGAAAAAGCTCTGGTGTGGCGATAAAAATCACTTGGTCTTCCCACCTGTTATTTTGAAACCAATAGTGTTTCTTAATACCCTCTCGGTATAGCCCTGCCGCTCGCGCGAGCTTTATTGAAGCTCGATTATCGACATCAATAGCAGCTTCAAGTCGATGAAATCTCAAGTCGCGAAAAACACCCGAAATGGTAGCAGCCAGGGCTTCGCTTGCATAGCCTTGCCGACGATGAGCATGAATGATGAAATAGCCCAAATTGGCCATTTGATACGGCTCACGCATGATTGTCGCAACGTCGACGTGGCCAATCAATTCGCCAGTGTTTTTGAGAAAAAGATTCCAAATGTAAGCTAGGTCTTTATTCGCCGTGCTTTTTTGATTGAGAACTCGTGTACGAAAAAATTCTCGCGTTCTTTTTTCAGGCGAAACCGCACTGACATCGTGTTTATCGGGTTGATCTGCGTACTGAGTGAGTGATTGAGACCAAGCTGAGTAATCGCTTAATTTGAGTGGCCTGATCAGTAGGCGCTTAGATTGGTAAGTCTTTTGTTTAGGTGAGTTCACCCAACAAAATTAACCCGAACGACTTTACCTATACAACGATAAAAAAAACGCATTCTACTGATCACTCTAAGGGCAGCGCTAACGTGACACCGATACCCAACGCATTTCTCACCGGCGAAAACGACACGCGGTGCACTCCACGAATCACACCAAACTGAGTGAGCGAATTTAAGTGCGCTGGCGTGCCATACCCTTTGTGCACTGAAAATCCGTAATTCGGATACCGCGAATCGTACCCAGACACCAACTCATCTCGGTACACTTTTGCGATGATCGATGCACACGCGATTGAAAGAATTTTCAAATCGCCTTTGACGATCGCCTGGCCATTTTGTTTGGCAAATGCGGGCACGAGTTTTCCGTCAAACAAAAGCTTTTGCGGAGCCACCTGAAGACCCGACACCGCTCGATTCATCGCCATGAAGGTGGCCTGCAAGATGTTGTGCCGATCAATTTCTTCAACACTCGCCTCGCCCACCGCATAATCGACCAACCAGTCTTTGAGTAATGCCGCGAGTTCTTCGCGCTTCGGTTGCGGCACTAACTTACTGTCTCGCACTTCACGAATCCACGAAGGAGCAGACTCAAGGCTCTCAATCTCTGGCAAACACGCAACGGCGGCTACCACCGGCCCCGCTAAACACCCACGGCCGACTTCATCGACTCCGCCGACGCTCAAACCGCTAGCCCAAAAATCGCGCTCGAGCTCAATACCAGGCAAAGCCTGAGCCGACGCCCGAGTCGAACCGTAGCCTGAATTTTTTGGCACCTTGCCTGAATTTTTTGACACATTGTCTAAACTTTTTGACGAAGTTTTCTTGGGTGCTCGAGAGCTCATGACTACCCCTTACCTAGGTAACTCTCAATCGGCAACCTCTGTTTCGAACTAGGTCAACTGAGCCATCGCGGTTTCTAGGCACGAACTCCAAAATTCAGAGCTCGCAGGGTCGGCACCCCAGTGCTACACGACGAATTCTTCGACTGTAATCGCGAGACCTAAAAAACTAAACGCCAATCTTAATTAGAAATCAGCCAAGGCCAGTTGTATATTAAACTCATGGAACAAACTTTCATTTCAGAGGCCTTGAAACTCGAGTTCGACCTTGTCACTAGTAAGATCACGTTCACCCCCCACCCCGAAGGCGACTTAATTGCGATGGCATCTGTGCAAGACACTCTCGGTCGCCATTATTTTTTAAAAGAAATTCAGCAGCACTCGCTTCACAAAGGCTTAGATTCAAACTTTGAACTTCTATCAAACTGCAGATTCGAGAAACTACGATTGGTGCTGCCTGTTCGGGCTCGGCACGGCCGTTTTGTTTTTTTAATACAGGGCACGGCGTTTCTCTTATTTGCCTTTGAAACGCTGATACCCCTAGATCTGGCGACCTACAGCCACACCGAATTACTCAATGTGATCTCTGAACTTCATGAATCGTGGACTGGATTTCAACTCAAAGGCCAACCCATGAAATCGTACCGAGCCTGGCTCGAACGAGGATTGCATCGCACCGAAGCCCTCTGGGGCGAAGGCTTACCCTTAATCGAACGAGGTAAAGAATTTTTATCTTCTCGCTTTGAAGAATTGAGTAAACCCAAGGCAAACATTCATGCCGATTTGCATAAAAATAATTTTTTCATGAATTCAACTGGCCACCTAACGCTCATCGATTTCGATTCAGTCAAATACGACTCGATTCTCTGGGATTTTACCCGAGTCACCGCGATGTTCTCTCGTTTTTCAGAAAACAAGATTTTCTTGAATTCTAACTCTGTCAACGAGCTACAGACCTTTCTCGCCGCCAAAGGTCTCGCAGTTCAGAAAGCTGACCTCAGATTCCTGATCGCGAGGGTTCACCTGGGGTCACTTTTCACCCAATCATCAGTTTTGACACCTATTGAAATCACCGCGATTTTAAAAAATTTCGAACTGTTTGTGACCACCGAAAATTGACCGTGCCCCAACCGAAAAACCAACCGCACTCTAGTTGATTGCGACACTTCAGTGCTATTTGACTTCTGACCCAGCCCGCCCCGGCCCCTTGAACCACTTTCTCACACTAAAAAAATACCAAAGCCCTAGCGCCCCACAAACAACGGCAAAGATCTTACCAGTGGCATAAGTTAATACGACACCTTCGACGATCGTGATGTCGCTCGGTGCAATCATAAATAGTACGGTGATAAAAATGACCCAACAAACAGCAACAATATTGACCGACAAGCTAAATTTGCCCAAATTCCAAGGGCCCTGATCTTTTTCTAGCCAATTTCCTTTCAATTGAGCGACCACACGCAGAAATAATGGAGTACCATACGAAACGTAAAGCCCAATCACACTGAGCGAAGTTACTACCGCATAAACGTTAGGAGTCAGCGCCGACAAAAAAGCAAAAAGACTCACCACCCAAATCGCCTTTGCAGGTGTTTTGAATTTCGTGCTCACCTGGGCCCATTGGTTTGATAGCGGTACGGCTCGGTCACGCGAAAACGCATAGAGCATGCGAGAACTCGCAGTCACTGCTGCCAAACCACAAAACCACATGGCAAGTGTGACCATCCAGACCAATGCCTTACCCAAGAAACCTCCGGCGGCTTGCTCAAGCGCCACTCGAAAGGCACTGTCTTTTGCGGCAGCGACTGCTTCCGGATCTTTGATCGACAGAGTCACGAGCGCGAGCATTAAAAAACCAAACACACTCGACACGGCAACCGAACTGAAAATTCCCCACGGTGCGCGAACCTCGGCGTCAATGGTCTCTTCACTGGTGTGAGCCGACGCATCGTAGCCGGTGTAGGTCCATTGCGCTTGCAAAAGCCCAATCAAAAAGGCGAACCAGTACGGAGTTGAAACCGACGTGGCTTTCGAAAAACTCGTATCAAATAAGTAAGAAACAGGCCTAGTAGGAGTGAGGTAAGCCAGCACCACCAAGATCGCAAAAACTCCGACTAAGTGATAAATGGCTGACAGATCATTCAGTTTTGCGGTCCAGCGAATGCCGATGTGATTGAGAACTGCGTGACTGAGCAAGATCACTCCGAAAACCGCGACCAACTGAGCTTGCGTCGGGCTATCAAAAAGCAACGACCCCACAAACCCCGCACAACCAAAATCAATGGCGGCAAGAATCGTGACTTGCCCTAATAGATTCATCCAACCCGTGAACCAACCCCAACCCGAACCACCCAAAATCGAAGACCAATGGTATACAGCACCCGAAGTCGGAATCGCCGACGCGAGCTCAGCCATCGCAGCTGCCACCAGCAAAACGAAAATCGTGACTAATGGCCACCCAATGCCCATGACCGCTGGGCCGCCTTGGTTAAATCCAAACCCATAGAGCGTCACGGCCCCCGTGAGAATCGAGATTACTGAAAAAGAAACTGCGAAATTTGAAAACCCACCCATGTCGCGGAGCAACTCTTGTTTGTAACCAAAAGAACCGAGCGAGTGCGCACTTGCCGCGTCGGCAACATGGGTACCCTTCACGGCCCGCTTTGCTCGAAATAAAGCCACATTTCGGCTTGCAATGACGGCAAGTGCGACCATCGTGAACACCGCCAAAACAATAACCGCTATCCCTAGAATCATTTCAACCCCCACCCTATTCAAGCAAAAACCCCGTTGGATGGCAGAGCCAAATCAACGGGGTCGTAGAAAATTTCAGTGAAAAGTTCAGTTAGCCAATTTGACTAACTCAATGATCACCTGAAAATTAAGCTTTTTTTGAAGCCAATTTTTGTGCAGCTGAGGCGGTTGTTGAAACTTCGCGTTCAATCTTAGCTGCGCGCCCTTCGAGGCCACGTAGGTAATAAAGCTTAGCGCGTCTCACTCTACCTTTTTCGAGAATTTCGATTTTAGCGATTTTTTGTGAGCTCTCTAAGAAAATACGCTCAACGCCCACGCCGTGTGAGATTTTGCGAACGACGAAGGTTTTACCCGCTCCGCGATTCGACTTGCCAATCACTACGCCATCATAATTTTGAATTCGTTCTTTTTCGCCTTCTTTAATCTTCACAGCTACGCGAACGGTGTCGCCAGCTTCAAACTGCGGAAAATCTGTTCTGATAGTGTGGCCTGATGCTTTATCAATGCCAGCTCCCAAATTTTTAAGTCTTAATTGAAGGCCTTTTCCAGCGGTTTTTCTTTTAATCGTCTTTTTCATTTTTATTTCCCAATCACACAAATACAATTGATAATCGCTTGGCCTGTTGTCACCGAAAGACCTCGGTTTACTTTCGCAAACCTGGTCACTCAGCCGGAATTCTCAATGTCCAAACAGCCGGTCGAAAATAATCGCCACAGCTGAACGCACTGAAAGGTGGTTGTAACCACCTTTTTCTTGCGCACCTTCGGGCCCGTACACCGGAGCCAAAATCCGGTGTACCTCGGGATAAAAGGTACTTGATACTCCCCACCCTGTTCCAAAAACCACGACAAGGGGCTTGATCATTGCAAGACTGCCCGGATCGTTCTCACTCACTTCAAACTGCGCTTTAGCCTCTTCAAGCTCGCGCCTCAAAGTCGAATACGAAACCGACCCTGGTAGTTCTCGGGCATCAGTTAAGACCACTTCAAGTTGAACATCGGCGTTTGGCTGACCTTTTTCGGCAGCAAACGCTCGACAATCGCGTTGAATCGAATCTTTCACTTCTTCGAAATCTTTAACGAGCTTCACCAGGCTTAACGCTTCAAACCGTGCCGGATGGTACGTTTTTGATTGTTCAGCCTGCCAATGCCCTAAGATTCGACCTACCAACTCGTGTTGCGCCTCAATCGGAGTCACGATGAAATACCCGCGACACCCAAACGTTCTAGCCGAACGAGCGATGTCATGAATATCCATATTCGTAACCGCGGTGGTCACAAGCTCACCCTTACGGTTAACAATCGGGTGATGCAGTAAAACCAAATAGACTGGACGATACACGAGGATTAACCGGCTAACACAAAGCCCCGAAGTTGTGTAGTTTTTAGTTGTCCCGAAGTTTGACGCACAATGTCTTCTCGGGTACCGGCTTGAACCATTACTGACCGAGGTCCGCACTTTTTTGAAGGTCATCGAGAAAGAGTAAACCCTGGGCTTGTACAGCCACCGGCCCCGTCGCGCGAGATCCCAACGCCTCTACGGCTCCCCGCCAAGACGGGCTGTTTTGCATGGCCATTTGCTTTGTCAAAGTACTACTGAGGGCTTCTGCCACGGGATTTTCAAGCTGAGGCGCTGAGGCAACGCCTGCCAGAGCATCAAACTCAGGGTTTGATAGCGGTCTCTTGCCTAATGATCGAACTGCGGTCGCTGCAACTTCAGGTTCAAGTTCTGGCTTTGACAGTACGGTTACCATGGCTGTTCGAGCGACCAACGAAGAAGGTTGCCGCCCCAAGGCCCTTATCGCGGCACCTCGCACGCTCGTCGAATCACTCGAAAGCGCCTGCACAAAAACCGGAACGTCTTTCTCGTCACGAGAATTTCCCAATCCAGCTAGGGCGGCCACACGCTCGTTCTCGCCTGCGGCTGAACCATAACCTTGCTCAAGAAACCTGTGAAGCGAATCGGCTGCTTCAGTGTCGCCCGAGTCTCGTAAGTGCCCCGCCAAAGACCCTAGTGTGTGGGTCATCGCTAAGCGCTCATCACCTGACACCCCCTTAAATCTCTCTGAGGCCGCTTGAACAGTTTCAGCCGTAGGTTCTTCAACGAACGACAACCGTTGCCAAAGATCCACTTGACTAGGGTCTGATGTGGTGACCTTGTTCTTGAGAAGGTTAACCAACGTGCTTTGCGCTGCCGGAGATCCGGCGTGGGCGAGCAGGTCAGCAATTAAAGTTCGACGCCCAGACGGCGAATCGCCATTTTCATAAATCGTAGCCAGGGCCGCGCACGCCCCTGGATTGGTTCGAAGAAGCTCTGTTGCTCGCCACAAAAAACGCGCGTGATCTACGACGTGTCCATCGGTGGCTGACTGAGAAACCAGCACCGTCATTTCGTCGGTGGTCAGCCCGTCTATTCGCTGTTGCGAGTGTTGCTGTTCGATCACCGCGTCTTCAGGCGAATTTCTATTTGCCATTCGTCGAGAATTCGCCCCATTTTTCGCAACTACCGAGTCATTTGACTCTCGGGCATCAGAACCATTTTCTGAATTGTCACCAGTCGAAGTGACACTATCTGGGTTGTAGGGCTTAAAACAATAATAGGCCAGCAGGCTAAACGAGATGGCAATCAGAAATAACTTTCGAAGGCTCATATCTTCACAGTTCCTTTAATCACAATCCCTCCAGGGCCCCACGCAAGTCTTCAATAGGCAAACGACTCAACTTAGTCGACCAACCAGGACGACAGCTGTAGCCATCCCAACCCACGAGTTTCTTTCTCCAGGTTTTACTATCGACAATGTAGCTAATTCGCAAATAGGCTGAAATTTTTCCATTCATGCTTTGAAACGGGATGCGATAATTATTGTCGACTTGAAGAATCGCATTGGCGACATCGACGTCTCCGGCAGCAAGTCCAATACTTGACCTAATTCCAGCCGTAGGGGCAACGTCAATGAGAGTCAAATCACCGCGAACACCGGCCTCAGCACCGGCGCCAAAAAAATCAACGCCAACTCCGGCACTGGCAAAAGCTTCGAGATTCATTCGCGAGCCGACTGCGCCTTGAAGCGACGATTTCATTTTATCAACCGTGCAGGCATCGCGATTGGCCGGCACACCTGCAACAATAGTCATTGAACCCGTGAGCGCTACCGTGCCGGTGACTCCAAGACGAAGAGAAACGGGCACGGGGCCAATCAAAATCGTTTGACTCACATCAATGTCACGATGACGACTTCCAGTGGCAACCACATTGATCGGTTGCGCACTGCCAACCACCCCTTTTGCTTGGGCTGCAAAGAGTTCCTCACCTAAAATTTCGCCGTGAGATTCGGCACTTTTTTCATCAATCGCCAGCCTAAAATCGACGATATCACTGCGCCCGCCCAACAAATAGACCGACGACCGTGCGTGAGTTTCAAAACTAGGAGAAAATTGACAGGCACTCGACTGAGAACCGCCTTTTAAGCGCCACGAAAAGCCGTAATCGTAGTCTATCGCTGCATAATCTCGATCACCCAAGCTCGCGGCCCCCCCTTGGGTGACTTCTGGTAAATGAAATTTTCCATCAGAACCAATCATCGACGAATCAAGTGCGCGAAGCTTTGCGGTTTTCTGTTCGCGCTCCCAGACGATTTTCGCATTTCGATAATACTCGAGCTCCATCAGACCTTGCCTGAATCGTTCAGCAGAAGTTGTGTAATTATTATCTACCTGAGCAAACTGAGGTGTTTGATACCAAGTGCCTCCGATGTGGCTACAGTCATCTGGCAACGCAAACTTAGGCACCACCTCACCGGCAGGTGTCACTCCTTGTCCGCCAGCGGCACAAAAAGCAGGAACACGAACAGCCGCTGCGGCAGCTCGGGGATTATTGAGGGTGGTAGTATTGAACGCATTGGGCAAACCGCGAATGCACTGCAAATACTCAGCCTCGGCCGCAGCCGGATATTTAATTTTAAAAGTCGAAGCACTCGCCCCCAATGGAAACTGAGAGGGGGTGTAATCGGCTTGAGTGAGCACTCGCTTTAACCGATCGGCAAAAAGAGCTTTCGACCAATCACAAAGATTGTATCCTGTTGGATTCACGACGCAGACCGAAGGGGCCGCTACCAGGCGACCTACAATGTCGGTCAACAAACCGCGAAGCTCAACGTCGACAGGTTCATTCGAACTCATAAAGCCATTGAATGCCACCTGCTGAACTTGTGCGGCCGAATTGTAATTGTTTTGTTCATACAGATAATAAGCAGGTACTACTGAGGAATCGGCACCTTGCGCTGCTTGCCCGACCTGACTCACCTGAAACGACACGCTTAATGACTGAACGGCCTGGTTTCGCTCGACACGGGTCGCAGGATCTCGCAACCGAATGGGCACTGCTCTTTCTACAAGCGACTCAGAAAAAAAATACCGCGAATGTCCAGACTTCGAGATGAACCGTTCCAACAACGTCGAAAAAACCTGTTGATCGTGATAATTTTCGTTGAGCTCTTCATCAAGGTAGCCATTGAGCTTTCGGCTGCCATCTTGCATTTTCACCGGTTTGTGGCGCACGATCGTATCAAAAACCCGCGGCATTTCGCGGTGCCAAGCCAGATCAGGTTCATTCAAAAAACTTTGATGAATCACGATACTGTTAAATCTCTCGGCAGGCAGAGCCGGAACTCCCCCGCCCGCTCGATCGACAAACATCAAAAGAACCGGAGCAAGGTAAACCGCATCTTGGTACGAGTTTCGATGAGAAATATTTGCACCGATAAACTCTGATGTGACACTATTAAATCCAAGAGAATACGAAGTCTTGTTAGAAAGCGCCCCTTGAATATCACGTAGACTACCGTTTCGCGAGCGTACTTGAAGCTGGGTTTCACCGCGACTTAACGAGTCTGTGGCAACCCCGCCTGGCACATAAGCAAGCTCATAAACCTTCTCAGGATCATTTCCAGAACGCGCAAAAATATCGAGAGCTCGAGAAACAGAGTAATTACTTTCGAAGGCGTATTCCCAGCAACTATCAACGCGGTTGCCGTTGGCTTCCCAACTAGAACGTAAGGTTTCGATTTGACCCGAAAAAGGGCGCCCCGCTGCCAAACTCTCTAATGACCACCGTTGCACCGATGCGTAGCTATTGAAGTCAGGTGTCCCCGGTCTAGACCGAGCTTCGGTAACACCTAACGTTTGTTCAGTGGTCCAAGCTGCGGGCGAAATAACAGCAGTGACGGGCATTCCTTGTTGGGCGCGCGTAAATTCATTTTCTAAAAGAGTTCGACATTGGGTCAACACGACTGCAGCGCAAACCCCGGGGGTTTTCAAATATCGGTTTTGGCATTGCACCACTGTTGGAACTGATCCTTGAGCAACCGGACACGGTGGCAAAGGGTTCGCCGCTGCTTGTTGGGCCTTGAGGCGCTCAGCCAACAAGAGCCCATCACAACGCTGTTTTTGATCAGCTGAACAATTGCTGTAGTTGAGAGTCTGGCACTGCGCCAAAGAAAGGGTTACCGCGATGCCAACGGGGCAAGCGTTGGCCTGTAGATTCGCAGACGATACGGGCTGCACCGGCGCAGCGAGATTCACCGCCAAGACTGAAGGGCCCGTGGTTAAACCAAGCACGGTGAACCATAGCCACGCAGTTCGCAAAAATTTTAAATTGAAATACCCCAAATTCACTCAGTGACTCCCCGCTAACCCTAAGTTTAAGGGTGACGAATCCAATGCACAAGATGGGTCGCCGAAGACATGGTCAGCAACACGGCAAGTGTAAGCATTCGACCTACAGTCACTGTCAAACTTCAAAAAAACGCCAAAGAGACGACTAGCTTCTTCGCCGGTCGTCTCTTTGATGAGGTCCCTTCATACTAGGCACCCTTTTTGGTAACTGTCATCAAGTACAACGCTTCATGTACAACGTTTCCATTGAAGGCGATAAATGATGCCAGCATTGATGTCTTCAGAGTCAATCGTGGCCATAGCTGACCGATTATATGAAGTTCGTAGGCTGATGCTTGAGTTTGTGCGCAAATTCACATCAGCCCCACAAGCAGACCAGACCATTGCTGATACTAACAGACGATTGCCAACGGTATAATCTTCGTCAAGAACTCCGTAGAAATTTCTCGAGTACCTAGGACCTTGCTGACCAGCAAAAAAGTACTCAACATTGAATTGAGACGAAGCCTGTGACGGAAGAAAATTGTATCCTCGAAAGTCGACTTGCAAAACCGAAACACTGTACCCTTGGGGTACATGCACAGGGATCGCAATATTACAGCTCTTTCGATCAATCGTTTTGCCGGTCATGCCCCCGACTTCAGCTTGATATTGGTCAAATAAAATACTGAGCGTCTGAGCATCTGGACTTAAGGTGACCGAAGCGCTTCCGGCCGGGCAGCCCGTGCCGCCATAACCTGGCATCCCTAACCGAATATCATCGGCATAAATCACCGGCGCGAGCAAGAGCGCCGAAAACAACAATAATTGCTTTTTCATAGATAAGTTCCTTCTTTGGTTTTCGCGATAATTACGAAAAATAGTTTTTCGCACTTCGATGTTATCGCAAGGGTCATACCAAAGAGAGTAACCGCCACTAGAGCTCCGACCAAAGGTTGCGGCGAGAACCTGCGGCCCAATTCGCGCCCAACTTGTCAAAATTAAGTGGAGTTTTTGCTCACGATGCGGCCTAAAACTGATTCTCTGCCATGACAAAAGCTTTGTCGATTTTGGCGCAAACCATTTTGTCGTAATCGACGTTGCCCGATGCCGTATATGCAACACTGATTTCAGTTTGAGACTGATTCTGCCTACGATTCAGACTGATTGAACACTGTTTCGGATTACAACCACAAAACCAGTTCTTAAATTTTTCTTGAGCATTACTGGCAATCTCATCTTGAGTTGCCTTGGGGTTTGTCAGTCTATATTCTTGCTCAATTAAACGAGTGAGGTGAGCTGCATAGACCTCTTCGCCCGGAAACAAGCGCCAAAATCTAGCTAATCGTTGGGTCATGTACAAAACATCGGCCTCACTGTAGCCTCTATCTATTAAAACCCCCATGAGTTCGTTGAGGTTCATAGAGCCCAAATCTTTAAAAGTCATCGAGTTTCCATCAAGGCTGACTAGCTTACCCTCCAATTTTGGCATGAGAGCGTCAGCCTGCACCAGCGAAGTTGGCTTCGCCTTGAGGCTCGCTAGAGTCACCGACGCCTCTGACCCCTCACCAGCTGCACGTGTTAAATCGCTCAGCACAGTTAGCTGATACCTTTCTAAAGATTTTTTGAGCAACTGCGCAGCGATGAGATCGCGAGCGGCAGTTTTGTCACCCGATTTTGCTTTAATCTCTAATTCACCAACGACAGTTGCCCACTCAGCATCACCAAAATTCACCAGTTTAAAAGCATCTGAAAGCTCACGTTTGACGTTGCCCGCGCGAGCTTGTGCGGCCTCAAGTTTAGGCTTTAGCACAACGATTTCAGCTCTTAGCATTGTGCGTTTTTTTCCGTTTCGCTCAGTCATTAATTGATTCGATTTAGCTAAGAATTCTATTCGTAACGATTCAGCCTGACTCACAGTCTTAGGTAATGCGGTCAACAACTGATCGATACGGGTAGACTTGATTTGCTGAGTATCATTGCCAGACGTCATCAACTTTCCTGAAAAGTGCATCACTAAGTACGATTTCATCACATCAGAAAGCCCTTCAAAGGTTTCAAGCGAGTCAATTGCCAAATTTGCGTTGTTCATGGCTTGTTCGTGACCTGCGCCATTAGCAATGGCATTGATGTAGGCACTCACCGGGGTCATGACTAACGTATTGAAAGTCATGTCAACTGCAAATCGAGTGATGCCCGACCGAATTCCGCCCGAGAAAAGATTAAAAGAACCAGCTAAGCCTCCGGTCACGCCGGCCGAAAGCACATCTCTCGCATTGAATTTTCCGTTTCGAAGAAATACCTGCACAGCAACATCACTGCTTGCACCCATGAGTGCGCCCGAAAGCGCCAGCACTAGGCGGGGGTGAGCCTTCGCCCATCCAGCAATTGCCGTTCGCACTGTCCCAGCACTCGATGCCAACTCGCCAGAAAACCCAAGTTTCGCCAAGGCAAACTCTTGAATGGGCAAGAGCACGACAAAAGTTCCCAGCTCTTTAGCCGCCTGAGCTTCAGTCTCAGCGCGTATGAGCTCATAGCTAGTATTGAGAAAACCAACCGAATCTAGTGCAGTTTGTGCTGCTAACTCAATCGAATCGCCTGCGACCCCAAGGTGATTTTTCTGATCTCGTTGTTTTTCGATTGTCTCGATTCGACTCTTCCACTCAGCTATACGCGCAAACAATTTTGCCGCCGTAGGACTCGAGGGCGCCGACTCGTAGGCTCGCTTAGCGGCAGCCATTTCATCGTCGTTCATATTGGCGTTTCGTGTGTCATGAGTGGCCATTTTGACGAGCTCTTCAGCACGCATGACGACTAGGCGAAGCTGGGCAGCCGCTTCAGAAACAGCGGCGACCTTTCGTCGCTCTAAGTCTGCATAGGTCTGTTCGACAAAGCCGGCCGGACACGCCCCCCGAACCAAATAGGCGTCTGCAGAACCTAGATTCTTATCTCGGGCCAATTTCGACCACGCAGTCACCGACGATTGATTAAACTCTTTTTCTCGCGCTACCGTCTGCTCTGAATGAGAAATGGCTAGCGACTGACAAATCGGTTGGGCGACATAATCTGCTCCAAAAACCCTTTGACTGAGCAGTCTTTTTGCAGCCGGGCTCAGGGTTCTACGCAGTTCAGCGAGAATAGCCGATTTCGAAGCCGGCTTGATCTCAAAGGTTGAGTCAGAAAGCGAATACGCGATCTGATCAAGCTCTGTATCGTTAGTGCTGCTGAGAACCTCTGCTTTTACCGCATTAACCGCATTAACCGCATTGACCGCGTTTTGTCGCTGATTAGCCAGAACGAATGACTCTATTTTTACTGCGAGTTCTTTGACTGATTCTACCTTCAACACCTTTACCCAATCCGTGTATCTTTGAAGCACACGCACCACTTCGGCGTCCATTTCTTGAAGTGTCTTGATTCGATCTTTCGAATTTTTGTAAATCGCCACCTTTTCACCAATGACATCTGGCGGCTCACACTGATCACTAAAAGCACTCGAGGCAAACGCTCGTTCACCTTTCTGGCCAAAGGCAGCCGCCCGCCAAGCGATTTGAGCCCACTGCTCAAAAGTGGGTTCGTTAGCAAATCTCGAAAGCGCAGCCACATAAGGTCTAACCGGCCCCAATGCATAACCGCCGGCCGGCAAACTCACAAATGTATAGGGTGACACCTCTGCCGTTACTGCAGATGGCGAGTAGCCTCCCGTTTTCGGGTTTAAGACCAGCCAACCACAAGATAGCGCCGTGTAGCGCGAAATCACGCCTGCGGTACCTCCGGCTTGGTTACCACTTTTCGTGAGTGGCTCATAAAACTTTTTTAGCGCAACACTGAGAAGCTCTGATTGAGTGATGCCTATCTTCTCGTGCGTATCAGGAATAGTCACCAAACAACGAAAGGGTTTTTTCTTAAACTGACTGAGACAATCTTTTGCGGTTGAAAAGGTTAACCAAGAATACACGTCTTGGGTGTTGCCAGTATCAAGAACCAGCGATTGACCGACAGTCGAATCCTGCCCGCACTGCGCGCCCTCGGCGCAAGACATGATCACATCAGAGCTCACGCTCGCCGTCGAGAACTGATCTCGACTCACCGGATTTCGCCCCTTCTTCTTACTCGCTGGTTTTCGCAATAGTTTAGCCGGCTGAGACCCCAAGGCATCATTGAAATTTACGGTGAAGTTTTCAGTAAAGTTTACCGTCATCGAATCTAAGACAAATGCAACAAGCACTAGTGTGAAAATAGCCATGCTCACTTTTCGTCATTAATTAAATTAAACTAAATTAAACTTAAACGCTGTGTGTGTCGATACGACCGGTATGAACTTTCGGGTTTTAGCCATTGTGCTGGTGTTGCTTGGACCCTCAGTCGAGGTGCAAGCAGGGCTGAGTGTTTCTGAGCAACTCAGGCAATGTTGCTCTCTTGCCAGCCGAGTGTTCGATTCGAGTTGTCGATTGGCTTCACGCACATTTGCAAAAGTCAATTCTGCGGTAGATCCTTATGGGCCTCTGCCTATTGAGGTTCAAAAAACGGTGAACGCTGTCGAAACCGGAGACTACCGCAAACACCTGGGGCCCGATGCGAGCATTGATCAGGCGATTGAGACCTTTGCAAACTATTTATCAGAAAAACAACCCACGCTGCCAAACGAGCTCATGATGAGGGCCATCGACATTGTTGCTGGTGTCGTGGGGCTTGGTGTGTCAACGCCGGTGGTTCTGGGAGCCGGGATTGCCATTCTGATTGAAGATGGACACGACCCTCGGTTTTTTCAGACCCGACTGACCAAAGATGCGCCCAATGGTGAGTCGGTCACCTTTGAAATATACAAACTGAGGTCGATGAGTATTGACGCCGAAAGTGCGCAGAATGGTGGAGCGCAGTTTGCCCGGGCCGGAGATTCGCGAGTGACCCGTGTCGGCCGAATGATTCGTGCGACCCGCATTGATGAATTGCTACAATTTATCAACATGATCAAAGGCGACATGAGTCTGATCGGTCCGAGGCCTGAGCGCCCTGTTTTGGCTGAGAAGATCATGAAGGCGTTGCCTCACTTCAAACTTCGAACCAAGGTCAAGGCTGGGGTTACCGGTATTTCGGCCTCAAAATTTGACCCCATCGGAGCCCCCCGACCGGGCGATCCTTTATTTGAACTGGTCAAAGATGAGAAGTTCTACACTCCTTTAAAAGAGGTACCTAATGGCGCTGAGCATGCCAAATTAAAACTGCTTGGAGACCTACTTTGGATGGTAAAACTCACCCAGTCACCTCAGAATATTGCCATCTTGGTGGTCAAAACCTCGGCAAAAACAGCCGATACTATGCTAAAAAAAGTGGGATATTGAGCTAAGTGCCTAATCTGAAAATTACTTACAGCCCCGCTCTCCGCGAGGTTTGAGGTTCATCTCAATGGCAGTCTGCTTAACCGTGAGCACATTAGAAGTTTTGTCCCACGTACACATGTCGTAGCAGCCAACCTTAGATAAACCATTACACTGCCACTTTGCAGGGTCTGGTTTTGAATTCACTTGAGAAGGTATGACCAGTTCCCACCAATTGTCTTGGTGAACGGGTTTAGAGGTAGCTGGGTCAACGTAATCAAATCCTTCAGAGCCAATACAAAGATTGCAAGGATACTCAACCGGCTCAAGCAATTGAGAAACATCACCCGGCGTGTAAGCCGGATCAGCGGGCATCGCACCAGGTTCGGTCGGGCCAGCAAAACAAGCCTTGATGTGATCTTCGCCTTTAACCGGCGTTGAGTTCAAAGGTTTGTAGATGGTGTACAACGATTTTTGCGCAATGACCTTACTCATTTGAGTATACGCCAGAGCGCTTTTCGCAGCCGCCTTCGTATCAGAATTCACACTCTCGGCCACGGTCGTACGCGGATGCAAGTCAATCAAGGTTTTGTGCAAATGAAAGAAACCCGCATCGATATCAAGCGCAATTTTCAAATTCACCCCGGCATCTAAAGCAAAACGCGAAGCCGCCGATGACCCACCGTAGAGGCCCAAACCTCGGTAATTATCAAAATTCAACACACTGGCGCTGTAGCCTTTCCATTGCGAAATCTCATCATTCCAAAGATTGAATTGACTCGTGAATCCGGCATCAAACGTAGGCGTGACGAAAATGTTGAAGTCAAAACTGATAAATCCATTGCTGGTGATGAAGCTCGGAAGCAACCCAGTCGGTGAATAAACGATCGGAGCACTCGCGCCCATATAACCGTTCGGAGTCTTCTCGGCCTTGCTTCTGGCTTGCTTAATGTCAGCATCAGGGCGCACGGCAAATTCTTGTCCAGCCGGTGCGGTCCAATACGAAGTCTTCGGATTCGGGTCTCTTGAGCCCAACCCCACTTGACTGATCCAACCTTGGGCATACTTAGTCGGCACCACGGTTTGAGTGCGATTGAGTCCAGGATTTCGACCATAAAGGTCTAACATATGCGCTTGCGCAAACTCAGGAATCAACGATTTCGAGTTGCCTTCAAATGGAGCAGCAGCCCAGCCCGCGGCCTTGCCAAATCTAAACTCAGGCTGAACCGAAACGGGGCCGTAAGGAGTCACCACAATCATCGCAGGCAATTTGACTTGCAGGCCCTGAAGCAAACCTTCAGTGTCTAACTGAAGCGCCTCATTGGTGTAGACTTCGTAATTACCCGCATAAACGCCTGTGCCTTTTACCGATGAACTCACGGCGCTAAACTTAAATTTTTGCGTAAACAAATCGGCACACCCTACCACTGGCATACAAGCCTTAGCGTGATGGTAACCTTCAACTACTTTAGTGACAGGATCAAACGACAAAAAGCCCACATCTTGATCTACCCAGATGTCGCCGAGTAGGGTTGACGTCTGTGCGTGTGAGGTCATCGGAGCAAATTTCAAATCGCGAAGCAAACACAGCGCCGCGTTTTCATAGGCAAGACCCAATCCACCAAAACCATTCCAGCCTTTGATATTCGTCGGTGATGCTAACTCAATCGTCGAACCCGTAAAAATTTCGTTACTCGCAGTAAAACAAGAATTTCCGGTCGAAGTGCACAGATCAGTTCCGGTCACTTGCTTGATCTTGTCGCAAATAAACGTCATCGACGTGAACTTGCTCGAGTTGCAATCAAAGGCCGCGCCCACTGCCGTGCCGTTGATATCGGCTCTCGCCACTGACCCAAGCCCCCCCAACGCGGCCAAACTCAATCCACCCAACACCCTAGCAAACATACCCAACTTCACCATAAAGAATGCTCCTTCTGCTCGTGCCTCGCCATAACAGATTCAACGCGATTCAGAAAGAGTGTTTTTTCGCTGTTCTGCCGTTGATATTGAATTCTATCGTTAATTGAGGTTCTATTTTTTTCACCGATCAAATTTTTACAGCCGGTCACTTTCTTATTGACTGATTTCGAAGACACCTAGCAGCCATTCTAGGCTGATATTGGGTTCGTTTTGGCGTTTTTGAACTCCAGACGCATCGGTCGCTCCACGCGGCGGGATTGCGTGCGTCTGAAGGCTACTCAAAAACTAGAGTCACTCATCTCGAAAACCGTCATTAAAAAAGCTGTGCTATGAAACCTTCATGACTTTAAAAGCACTCACTTCAGACCAGTTATTGAGCGAAACAAAAATCATTGTGAGCGAAGAGCGGCGAATCACTGCAAAACTTATTGAACACCTAACTGAGATCAATCAAAGGCTTCTTTTTTTGAGACTGGGTTACTCGAGTCTTTTCGAATTTGTGACAAAAGAATTGGGATTAAGCGAAGGCGCCGCGCAGAGGCGTATTCAAAGCATGCGCCTCATGCAAGATTTACCAGAAACGCGTCAAGCCTATGAAAATGGCTCGTTATCGTTGAGTAACGCTGCAAAACTTCAGTCGCACTTTCAGGCCAGCAAAAAATTTGGCGTGGCAAAAACGATTGAAGAAAAGAAGGAGATCGCGAAGAGCGCCGAAAACAAATCGCAAAGCGAGTGTGATCAAATGCTCTTCAAATTATCGCCCGAGCTACCCAGGCCTGAGAAAGCAAAAATTTTATCTCCAACTTTACGGGAACTGAAATTTAGTATTTCAGAAGAACTATTTAAAAAAATTGAACGCCTAAGAGAGCTTCTCGGTCATTCGCATCCCAACGCGACTCTCGCTGAACTCATGGAGCTCTTAGTGACAAGCCATCTCACCAAGCTCGAAAAAACTAAGGGGCTGCAGCCGCAAGGAGCTCAAAAATGTAATGCAAATACTCAGAAAAGTGCCGAGAAGAATTCTGATCAGAATGCTGATAGTAATTCTCGCGAAATGGGTGAAAATCCCAAAATGGCCCACGTTGAAGTCGGCAAAACTGACAAAAACAATTTGGTTCACACCGCAGCGAAAACGCTGCCAGTTGGAATTCGGGTTGCGTTGCCCGTTCAAATAAAACGGCAAGTGTGGAGCCGGGCCGATGGAAGGTGTGAGTACGAGTATCAAGGCCGTCGCTGCACGTCGCGATATCAGCTTGAAGTCGATCACGTACACCCACTGGCCCTTGGCGGTTCAAATGAATTGTCAAATCTCAAATTAAAGTGCCGTCATCACAACACCTTCTCCGCCATTCAAGTGCTGGGGGCTGCCAAAATGAGTTCATTCAGAAAGTGAGAGGTTTCAGGTTCGGAACTGTTTCGGTTTTGAACCATTCAAAAGCAGGCCATCTAATCAGACTTCAAAAGATCGGGCCTTTTCTCTTGAGTCACTTTGAGGCTCTGTTCTTTTCGCCAGGCTTCAATTTTTTTGTGATCACCACCGAGCAAGACCTCGGGCACTGGCAATGATTCAAAAACTGGAGGTCTCGTGTACTGCGGGTACTTGAGCAACCCACCTTCAAAACTATCACGATTGACCGATTCCAGATTCTGAACCACCGAAGGTATAAACCGCGACACCGCATCAACGACAACTGCCGCTGCAAGCTCACCGCCGGTGAGAACATAATCGCCAATCGAAAGTTCTTCATCGACACACAAGTCAATAAAGCGCTGATCAACGCCTTCGTAGTGGCCGCAGACTAAGACGAGGTGTTCGAACGAAGCGAGTTGCCTGGCTTTCTCGCTGGTTAAGGGTTTTCCTTGAGGCGATAAGAAAACGGTGTGAACGGCCGCAGAAACCGTGCTACCTAAAGAGCTTTCGTCAGTGCTGCTTTCGGCAACTCCCTTTTCTAAGGCAACAGAAGCCCAAGCCCGGTGCAAGACATCGGCTCGCATGAGCATGCCTTCACCGCCGCCATAAGGCGAATCGTCAACAGTCTTGTGTTTGTCGGTAGAAAAATCGCGAATTTGAACCGTATTCAGCTCAATTCGCCCAGCGGTCAGTGACTTTTTGATCAAGCTGAAATCAAGTGCGGCCCTAACAGCTTCTGGAAAAAGTGATAAAACGGTAAACTTCATACTTATTTGAAAAACGATTTGTTCTAAAAGGGCATCGCCCCCAACGCCGGCGACTGATAGAGCCCCAGCTCGCTATTCGACAATCTCTAAAACGGTTCGCCTACGCAACTTAGTCGATGCGCCGGTCAAAATCGTTCGAAGCGCCCTGGCAGTTCGCCCCTGCTTGCCAATGATCTTACCGAGATCTTCTTTTGCCACTTTCAGTTCAATGACGGTGGTGTTCTCGCCCTCAATTTCACCTACGTGAACCTGATCTGGAAGATCAACCAATGCTTTGGCCAAAGATTCCATCAATTTAGAGAGTTCGCCTAAAGGCTTAGCTGGTGCGTCGTTTGACATTCAGCTATTATTTTGCAGCGATTTTAAATAATTGTCCAACGGTTTGTGACATTTGGGCGCCCTGAGCTACCCATTTACGAGCGGCTTCAACATCAATCTTGATTTTGTCTTTGGCGACTTTAGCTGATGGATAGTAGTGCCCAAGCTTTTCTAGGTAGGCTCCATCACGCTTTGCACTGCCGTCCATGACGACTACGAGGTATTGTGCTTTTTTCTTTGCTCCCTGACGAGATAGGCGAATTCGAACTGCCATTACATTTTCCCTTTCAAATAGAAATCTAAGTTTGGGTTCTGTTACCAGGAGAGTCAAAGCAGCGTCAAGGTTTGTTTTAAGTTTTGTTTTCGAGTTTCGAAATGAGCTGTCTCCAAAACCGTGATTGCTCTGCCAATTCTCGGCGGCTTGCGCGCCCTACGAGCGCCGAAGATCCCGCATCAAACTCTGAATGTACGGTCGGCTTCAAGAACCGACCCAGTGCACCACTTTCAACAAACGAATCGTGTTTCACCCGATCGCTCTGCGAAGTAATCCAGGCAAAGGGCACTTTCTGCGCAACCAGTTCTGGATAAAAATCTAGCGATGACTCACCGGGCAATACTTCATCCATTAATACCAGTTCGGGGCAATCGCGGCTCATCGCTACTCGGGCCTGCCAAGTATTTGCCACCCACTTCGCTTGATGACCCAACTCAATCAAAAGTGACTCTAATAGTAGCCCAGAGGTCTCAACATCTTCGATAATCAAAATTTTCATCGGCAATTTTTACCTTCGAATCGAATGCGTTTCGTGAATCGACTTGTAACATTCAACCACAGATTTACCGATACGAATACTGTATGAAGCGCCACCCTCATTTTCTCTGGAAAGACATTTTTAAAAACCGCAGTCGCGAAAAGGTGCCCATGGCCGAAATCCTGAAAGAAAACATTCTCTTTCAGACGCTCGACCGCCGCGAACTCAAGTACCTAGCGGGGCTCGTTTACGAGCGAACCTACCAACCAGATGAACCCATTTTTCATCAAAACGAGCGTGGCTTCGGCATGTATGTGATCGCCAAGGGCGGCGTCTCCATCAAATCGATGAGTGGCCCTGAAGAACTGCTGGTCACGCAACTAGGGCCCGGCAGTTTTTTCGGAGAAATGGCTCTCATCGACCCCAATAACTTGAGATCAGCTTCAGCTTATGCAAGCGAAAGAACAGTCTTAGTAGGGTTTTTCAAGCCTGATCTTCTCGACATCATTGAACGAAAACCTGACATGGGCTCGAAAATTCTGTTTCAACTGGCAACGGTCATTTCTGAACGTTTGATGAAAACGACCGAAAAAATGACCCTCATCAATCAAGCCAAAGGAGTGAACCAAAACTATGAAGAAGTGGTTTGACATCTACTTTTTCAGAGACCTGACAAAGCTCGCCTTTTTTGGGGCCGCACTCATTGGCATCATTCTCTTATTTTTTATCTCGCCAGCACTCTCAACGCCGACGGCCCTTTCTATTGTCGTGACTCTGCTTTTTTCGCCCTGGGTCGCCGGATTAGAAAGGCGCGGAATCGGGCGTTCAGTCGCCATTATCGCGCTATTTCTCATCATTGGCGGCAGCCTCATTGGCCTGGGTATCTGGCTTTCGAATTCGGGCTACTTGCAATGGGATACCTTTCGAGAAAAAGCCCCTCGAGTTTTTGATTCAACAGTGGCAAGGCTTCAAGACTTTGAAAATACGTTCAAGGCCAAATACCCATTCTTGAAGTCAATTAACCCTACCAAAGGCCTGATCACCTGGGGAAAACAAACTGGCGAATGGTTCATTAAAAATGGCGCCTCAATCGTTGGCGAGGGATTGACTTGGATTTTTATCGTCCCTTTATTGAGTTTTGTATTACTGAGCCAAGGCCCCGACATCCGTAGACGCTTTTTTCAGCTCATTCCTAATCGGTACTTTGAATCGATGTTTCTCGTTACCCACAAAATCGCTTCAGCCCTTGCCGACTACATTCGGGCAAAAATGCTCGAGGCGTTCATCGTCGGAACGATCACTTGGCTTGGCCTGCAGATTGTGGGAGCTCCCTACCCCATTGTTTTCGGTTTGATCGCTGGAATCACCAATATTTTACCCTACATTGGCCCAATCATCGGCTCGGTACCGGGACTCTTGGTGGTGCTCGTTGACCCGTCTCAATCGCACCTACTCTGGCCAATTCTCGGGGTCTATACCGTCGCCAATGTGATCGACAGCGTGTTCATTTTTCCGGTGGTGGTCGCGAAGCTGGTGAACCTAAACCCTCTGATCTTGATCGCAGTGGTCGCGGTTGGCCAAGAGTACTACGGGCTGATCGGAATGCTCATTTCGATTCCGATAGCCACCGCAGTCAAAGTCATACTGCAAGAAATCTACGACCTTATTTACGAAAGCGAGCCGAGTGTTTTAGGTAACCACTTGGATAACCATGGACCCAAAATTGTGAGATCGGCTCCAAACCTGCGAGTTTGAAACGAAACCTCAATGTGAGACTTGTTTTTCTCAACGAACTTCTGTATTGAACATCCCGAACTGCCTTAAGTACTTTAGATCGTAATGAGATCATCATGAGATCGTAATGAGCAGTGTAACCAAAATTGACGATCAACATAGGTTGGCGTCGATTGTGCCCCAAGTGAAAACTGGGGCGAAGTGACTTTCGGCTTTGGCGACTCAGTTTGGTCGCCAACTCAAGTCGAATGACACGTATTTAGGAGAAAAATCATGGCAAATACTCGCCAATCAACCAAACGCGCAGCACAAAACACCAAGCGACAAGAGATCAACCTCAGAAATCGATCAACCGCTAAATCAGCCATTAAAAAAGCCGTAGACGCCTTCAAAGGCAAAGACTTGGCTTCAGCAAAAGCTGCCTACATGGAAGCCGTTAAGGCCCTGTCAAAAGCTGCTTCAAAAGGGGCATTTCCGAAAGCTCGCTCTTCTCGTAAAATCAGCCGTTTGACTTTACTTGCTAAGAAGTCACTTCCAGAAATTTTCAAGACTAAGTAAGAATAATAAAAACATTACTCAAAAGGCCCAGACCCTTGCCTCACCTGACGGCAAATACCGGTTTGGGCTTTTTTTATTTCGTCTGACATAACGGCCAGTTTGGTCAAAATTTACTTGGCTAATGGGCCTGTTTCTCTCACAATGCCCTCACACTCTATGAAGGTAGCAAAACAAAAGAAAATCGAACGCGTTTTTATCGCTTCAGACCATGCGGCAACCGACCTCAAAGCGACCCTCATCAAAAATATCGACTCGGTTGAGTGGGTCGACCTCGGGCCACCGTCTGGCGAACGAGTCGACTACCCCGATTACGCTCAAAAACTCTGCGAAGCGCTCCAGAAAAACGCCAAGAACTCGCGGGGGGTTTTGATTTGTGGTAGCGGAATCGGCATGTCGATTTCGGCCAATCGCTACGCTCACATTCGAGCCGCTTTAGTTGACAACACCTCAACGGCAAAGCTTTCACGAGAACACAACGACGCCAACGTGCTTTGCCTGGGCTCACGCTTTCTGGCCGAAGCCTACGCCACCGAAATCACCCACACTTGGCTAAACACCCCATTTTCAGATGACGAACGTCACCTAAAACGCATTCGAAAACTAACCAAACTAGCTAAATAAAGGAACCCCTGCCGTGCAAAATAAACCGATTAACTTTGCCGATGCCCTTGCCTCACACGACCCAGAAATTTCAGCAGCGATTTCGCGCGAAAATGATCGAGAAGAATTTGGCCTTGAGCTCATCGCTTCTGAAAACTATGTCAGCCGAGCTGTGATGGAAGCGCAAGGTTCAATTCTCACCAATAAGTACGCCGAAGGTTATCCTGCCAAGCGCTATTACGGTGGTTGCGAATTCGTTGACCAAGTTGAAGTGCTCGCGCAAAAGCGCCTGTGTGAACTGTTCAAGGCCGAAGCCTGCAACGTACAACCCCACTCAGGATCTCAGGCAAATATGGCCGTTTACATGGCCTTGATGAAACCAGGTGAAAAACTTCTCGGAATGAGCCTATCTAATGGGGGGCACCTCACCCACGGAAGTCCTGCCAATTTCAGCGGCCGACTCTTTCAAGTCGCCAGCTACGGAATCGACCCAAACACCCACCGAATCGACATGAATCAAATTCGAGAACAAGCCCTGCGCGAAAAACCCAAAGTGATTGTGGCGGGCGCAAGTGCCTACCCTCGTATCATCGACTTCGCGGCGTTTGGTGAAATTGCAAAAGAAGTATCAGCTCACCTAGTGGTCGACATGGCCCACATCGCCGGTCTGGTGGCGACGGGATTGCATCCTTCACCCATTGCCCATGCCACTTACACCACCTCAACCACTCATAAGACGCTACGTGGCCCTCGGGGTGGAGTCATTCTGTGCTCTCAAGAAAACCTAAAAGCAGTGAATTCTCAGATTTTTCCGGGAATTCAAGGCGGACCTCTGATGCACGTGATTGCGGCAAAAGCAGTGGCTTTTGGTGAAGCCTTAAGCCCAAGCTTCGTTGCCTATCAAAAGCAAGTTCTCGCAAACGCAAAGGCCCTGGCTGAAGCACTGCTCTCGCATGGCTTTAACCTGGTCACCGGCGGCACCGACAATCACTTGATGTTAGTTGACCTCACTCACTTTGGCGATGGGTCTGTGTCGGGTAAAGATGTTGAAGCTTGGTTAGACTTGGCCGGAATCACCGTGAACAAGAACACCATTCCGAATGAGAAACGCTCACCCTTTGTCACCAGCGGAATTCGAATTGGCGTGCCGGCGATTACCACTCGTGGCATGAAAGAACCCGAAATGAAACAAATCGCCACTTGGATTAAAGTGGTGATCACGTCAAAAGGGGCCCCAGAAACGCTTGCCCACACCAAGAAACAAGTAAAAGAGCTCTCGAAGCAATTCAGACTCTACCACTGAGCAGTTCAAGCCCTCACACTGTGTTGAATTCGGAGCAGAAATCGGCTAAGAGGTCTTAACTTAAACTATGAAATGCCCGTTTTGCTCAACTCCTGACACGAAAGTGATTGATTCTCGACTGAATCAGACAGGCGAAACCACGCGCCGTCGCAGAGAGTGCGTCAAATGCATCGCTCGATTCACTACATACGAGCACGTTGAGCTTGACCTTCCACTCATCATCAAAAAAGACGACCGCCGAGAGCCCTTCGTCAGAATCAAGCTCATTGACGGCCTACGCAAGGCTTGTCAAAAGCGCCCCGTTTCACTTCAGAAAATCGAAGAGGCTGTGCAAAAAATTGAGCGCCAACTTCAGGCCTACGGTCTAAAAGAAGTTCCATCGAAAGTTCTAGGTCAGATGGTGATGACCGAATTGATTAAAATCGACAAAGTCGCCTACGTTCGGTTCGCCTCAGTGTACCGCGAGTTTCGGGACGTTGAAGAGTTTGTCGCAGAACTGAGAGACCCTCTCGTGCCCCAAGAAAGTACCGACCCGGCCTCCGAATTGGTGTTTCCGTTTGCAGAAAAGATACTTTAAACCGATAGTTTAGATTAAGTTAAAAAATCAGAAGGATACCAATGAAAGTACGACACAAAGCTCGAGAAGTGGCTCTACAGATTCTTTACCGTTATGATCCAGGCTCCTTAAAGGCCCCACCTGCTCCCAGTCCAATTGTTGCAGTTCCGGGCTCCGTTTTTCATGGTGCGATTCCGACGGGATCAAAACTCACCGACGACTTGGCCTATCACTTTTCGCATTTTCAGGTACCTGAACAAGTCAGAGAGTTCGCGGCACTTTTAGTGATCGGAACTCTTTCAAAGATAAAAGAAATCGATACTGAACTTGAACAAAAAGCGACTAACTGGAAACTCGAGCGCATGTCGGTTATTGATAGAAACCTGCTTCGAATGGCCGCTTATGAAATTCAAAACGTTTCTGACTCTGACAAAGCGATGGTCATTGATGAGGCGATTGAATTGGCCAAGCAATACAGTTCTTCTGACTCGACCTCATTTATCAATGGAGTGTTAGATAAGTTTACCGTTCTTGCGACGTTGCCCAAAACCTAAACCGAAAAAAACAATCTATGGCTGAACCATCAGAAATCGAACTCGAATCGGCATTACTTCAGACATCAGCCCCCGATTGTATTTTGGCTGCTGTCTTTGAAGACGAACAACCCCCACTCAGAATTGCCGGAAAGCTCGACTGGAAGTCACATGGTTTCATTTCGGCGCTTTTTAAAGAAAAAAAGCTAAAAGGCACGAAAGGTGAGCTCACTTTGATTCCTTTGGCCTACTTTCCTAACAAAATCGTCAAGGTTCTGACGGTCGGGTTTGGTACTTCTCACAGCCAATTGTCTCCAACTGATAAGAAGAGTTTACGAGATCAAATTAAACACCTAAAATTGAAAAAGGTCGCACTTTCAAAGAGCGACTTTGGTTCAATCGACTTAGGTGAGGAGATCTCGATTACTTGGATCGTTTAGAAAACAAGAAAGAAGACAGCGTAAATAAGTTCGATCTTTTGCGACAGCTCTCTGATGAGCTGATCTCTTTGTCTGCTCGATATGAAAGTTTTGTTCCGGGAACCAGAAAAAGCCAAAACGAAATTTTAGTTTTTCTTGGAAAACTTAGTCAGGTAACCGCGACAAGCCTCGAACCCAAACCGCCCGAGCCTAGTCTATTAGATGCCGCTCACGATCTGGTTCCGAGTCTAAGTTCTTCAAGGCATTCAACCATTGACCTACACGAGCCCGCCAACGTCGACGAAACTCTCGTCACGGTGACTTCACAGCGAATCGCTGAGGCCGCTCGAATCGCGGCGACAGCTTCGCTTTCACGGCCTGCCGCCCAAAAAATCGAATTGAAAACCGAGTCGAAAACCCAACCGAAAGTTCAACACAGTTCGAAAGCAATCAATGATGACATTCTAAAAGCGCTGCTTGGGCTTGCCAAAAGAAAAGGGGTCACCCAACCGACCCGACGCGCCCAACCGAAAAGCAATCGATTTTCACAGTCACCGACTCCCACTGTAAATTATTCGAACGTTGAAATGACCTGGACAAGATCAAGCACTGATTCAACCGCAATTTTGAAATCTCGAAAACGCGATGAACCTCAAAAAAAATAAGATCGAACCAAACAAAATTCAACACACTAAAGTCGTTTCAGAACTGATCAAGCAACTACTTTGTCTTCGTGAAACCGATTTCGCACTTCACCGCGAACTTTCGGTGATTATTGACCCTGACCAACCCATCAAACCAGTCAACTCGAAGTATAGTTTAATTGAACAAACGCAGATTCTAGAGTTCAAGAACGCCTCTCACTCGTTTCCTCGCACCTTTACTGAGCCATTCTCTGAGTTCTTTTCGAGATTACCTGCAACCCTCTCCGCAAAAGCCACCTTACAGTTCGCGCATGAGGTAGAGGCTCTATTCGACCTCACTCGCTCAGATAAATTCTGGGAACGTCGCATTCTCTCACTATTCACGCACTCCGCCTTTCAATCTCCACAAGCTGAGCATTCGCACGCCCAGGGATTTCGCCTCGACATCGAAGTACCGGTCGAACGAATTGAAGCACTCCATGCAACTCTTTTGCAGCAGATTCACCCGGTCTGGCCTTTTTTGTGGGTAACCTCTGGAAATAACGCTGCAAATCAATTTCAAGGCATGAAAACGTGGCGCGGCTCATGGTACTTCCTCACAATCGATTGCATTGATCGCCCAACTTTCATAAACACAGTCGCATTCATCAAGCAGACTGAGTTGCCGTGGAAGTGGGATTTCATGGAAATAACTCTCAGTTAAGCCTCGCTGCTCAAACAGTGGGCGTTGATTTTTATTGGGGGTACTATGCAAGTGTCCGACTTTTTAGCGGACTTTTTAGCGACTAAAGCAAAAGTACTAGGGCACATCGCCCTGGCCCATAGCGAAGTCAAAGCAGTTAACGCAGTGCGTCTAGTTAATCGAGAACTACTTCTCAACAACAAATATTTAATTTCAACACACCAAGCACTTCACGCCCCCCTCTCTCTGATCGATCACTCCGACCCCCCAGGCCGAGTCTCAAAGCGGGTTGGATCGGCCAACGTTTACGGGTCTGCTCACGAGTCGCCCTATGATGCCATCGATCAGGCCTTGCTAGGCTCAGGCGTGTCGGGCGAATTGCAAGACGAACTTCTTTGCTCACCTTTTTACCGTCTGATCATCGAGTCAGAGACGCACTCATTAGACTCACGATTCGACTCAACTGCCGTCATCGAACTTGCTTGTGAATTTGGCAAGCAGTGGTCAACCCGAATTCAAGACGCCGTGCGGAGTGGGCTCGCAAACCCACTGAGCTCAACCAAAGCAACTGCCAACTGGGTCGACAATTCGGTTGAAAGAACAACAGAAACCCAAGCCATCGGATTTTACTGGCTAAGATTTCGAGTTGAAACCTTGAGACGATCTGGGCATTCGCCACTCGTCATGGTCAATCGAGCCGGGACAGACTTTTCAATGACGCCTGATCATTAACCCGCCTGACCCCACCTGTTTTCTACTCTAAGATCAGATTTACTTATTTAAACACCCCATTTACACTAAATGAGTAGATTGACTCTAATTATTCAACCGTGGGGTACCCTAATAATGAAATTTACTTTTACGCGCTTGTTAACGATCGGGCTTGTTCTGTCACTGACTTTATTCTCCTCATTTGGCTTGGCCTTCACCTTTGTGCCTAATCTGATGAGTAACGCGATTAAAGGAAAAGTCATTCTTCCGGGAAAATACATGACGCCTGAGGCAATTGAAGAGGCAGCAAAGGTTTTGAAAAAAACGACCCCCGAGTGGAACAGCTACTTACTCGAAAAATATGTTTATCCAGGTACAGCAGAAATCTGTGAACGCTATAGCGCCCCGTACACCGATGTCAATGACAAGGCAAAGACCATCGCGATAACCAATGCCAATTTTGGAATGAATGTTTTTGATCCTGGAAATGGTAAGAAATGCCTTAATCTCTTTGCAAACGCAACCACCACTTCATGCGTCGAAACTGTCAAAAACTCCGGAAAAGACAATTTTACAAAGGCCATTCAAGACCTTTCTAAATCAACTAACCAATTTACCTCCCGCAAAATCCATATTCCAGAATTGAAAGCCATCTATGACAAAGCTTATGGCCCATTTGCCACAACCAAGACGCAAGAAATGAAAGCCGATTTCGATCAACTGTCTACTTGCCCAGGTGGCACAGACAAGTCATATGCCGATCAGATGAAGAAACTCGTTGATGCGGCTAGTGTTAATGCCAACTGGTGATGTCCGACGCTACTTGCGACGCTAAGTACCACTCACATCGCGTTCCAATTATCACCCCAACCCAGGTTGACCTTGAGAGGAACCTTGAGTTTCGCCGCGTTTTCCATGACTGACGTGACTAACGACTTCACCGCTTCGAGTTCGCCGTGCACACAATCGAGCACAATTTCATCGTGAACTTGAATGATCATCTGCGACTTGAGCTGATCGGCTTTTAGCTTTTCAGCAAGCTCAATCATGGCAATTTTGACCAAGTCTGCAGCCGTACCTTGAATCGGTGAATTCATCGCCATTCGCTCGGCCATCGCGCGAAGCAGGTGGTTTTTGCTATTGATGTCTTGAAGGGTTCTTCGTCTGCCAAAGAGAGTTTCAGAATAACCTAGCTCTTTGGCTTTTTCGATTGAGGCATCGAGAAAATTCTTAACTCCACGGTAGCGCTCAAAGTACCGGTCGATCATTTCTTTTGCCTGCTTACGAGAAATGTGAAGTTCTTCGGCTAAGCCGAACGCCGTCTTGCCATACATCAATCCAAAGTTAATGGCCTTAGCAAGCGACCGCTGCTCGTCACTCACCTCTTCTAACGTGGCACCAAAAATTTCTGCGGCGGTTCGCTTGTGAACATCTTGATCACGACGAAAGGCATCGAGAAGATCGAGGTCATCGCTAAAATGTGCGAGAAGCCTGAGCTCAATCTGGCTGTAATCAGCACTGAGTAACGTGTTGCCAGGTGATGGCAAGAATGCTTGCCGAATCATTCGACCTCGGCGAGAACGAATCGGAATATTTTGCAGATTGGGCTCGGTGCACGATAACCGGCCAGTGGCCGCCACGGTCTGGTGAAAACTCGTGTGAATTTTACCCGTCTTGCGATCACGCATTCGCGGCAACGGATCAACATAAGTGCCCTTGAGTTTTGAGATCTCTCGATACTCAAGCAGTAAGCGCGGCACTTCATGAAGCGAACTCAAGGTTTCTAAAACCTCGGCGTTAGTCGAATACCCCGTTTTGGTCTTCGACTGAACGGGAAGCCCCAGTTGATCAAACAACAAAACAGCCAATTGCTTTGGTGAGTTGAGATTCACAGGCTCAGGTGAGAATTTTAAAGAAAATTCTTGCACCTTTTTTTCGATTTCTTCGAGTTCTAGCCCAAAGTCTTTCGAAATTTGCGTTAACCAATCGGTGTCGAGACATACCCCCGCTCTTTCCATGTCGCTCAAGACTGTCACTAGCGGCATGTCAATTTCAGAGAAAACTCTCATCAGTGACCACTTTGAATCGATCGCCGAACTGCCTTGGCTCTTCGCGGTCAGCTCGAAACTCAAGCGATTCCACAACTCCATCGCGACCCAAGCATCTTCAGCTGAGTACTTGGTCGCTTTTTCAATGGGTACGTCATCAAAACGAATCTGATTTTTACCCTGTCCACAGACTTCTTCGTAGGTCAGAACTTTGTAGTTCAAATACTTTTCAGCCAAAACACTCAAATTGTGCCTGCCCTCGGGGTCAATCACATAGGCGGCGATCATCGTATCTGCAGCGATACCTTGAGCGTTGATCTGTGATTCTCTTAACACGCTAAAATCGTACTTCAGATTTTGACCAATCTTCCTAATGTTGGCGTCTTCTAGAATTGGCCGAAGCGTAGCAATCGCCCAATCGTAATCGAGCTGTGGGGTCATGAGATCGCGATGCGCTAGCGGAATGTAGTAAGCATCAAGACTCTGATCATCCTGAGAGTCACGCGAAGACCTACGAACACAAATCGAGATTCCGACGATTGCAGCCTCTCGACAATTCAAAGAAGTGGTTTCAAGATCAACCGCGAACTCGCCCATCTGCCTGATGGTCGCAATCAAGTCTGTGAGCGCCGCTTGAGTATTCAATGTCTTGAACTCAGGAACCACCAATCGTGTCGTGCCTACCGAAGTGGTGTCTCCTGATTTCGTAACAGCCGGGCTTTCCTCATGCATCAGCTCAAGTTGCGCGCCATCAGATGCTGAACGCTCTTGCACATCGCGTTCTGGGTAGATTTGATTCCATTTTTTTTGAAGGCTATCAAAACCCAATTTTTTCAATAACTCGGTACAAGTCTCAGTCATTTGAAATCGGTAATTGAGCGCGTCTAAAAAACTCACGCCAGGCAATTCACAATCTGACTTCAAGGTTACCAACTCGTATGACAACTGAGCCGTTTTTTCTTGCTCAACTAGAGTGATTCCTTTTTTTCCGGCGATTTTTCCGTCTTTAGCAGCCGTCAAAACGCCTGCTAACGTCTGATACAATTTGATGAGTTCAACAGCCGACTTCGGCCCAATGCCGTCAACGCCCGGAATGTGATCTGACGAATCACCGATCAACGCTAAGTAGTCGCGAATTTGCCCGGGTGTGACCTGAAATTTCTCGACCACTTCAGCGGGCCCGTACCGTTTGTCGTTCATGGTGTCCCAAACGGTGACTCGATCATTCACCAATTGCATAAGGTCTTTATCACCGGTCACGATCACCACTCGATTGTTGGGCGATTTGGCTGTCCACTGCACAGTTAAAGTTGCAATCAGGTCATCGGCTTCAACCCCGGCCTTTCGCACGTTAGGAATCTTGAGTGACTGAATGAGCTCATCAATGCGCGCAAACTGCGGAATCAACTCTTCTGGCGGCGCGGCACGGTTCGCTTTATAATCAGCGTAAACCAGCTCGCGAAAAGAGGGTTCTTTCGAATCGAATGTCACGCAAATATGCGTGGGCTTAGCGGCATCAAAAAGCTTCGCCATCATTGTCGCAACGCCAAAGACTGCATTGGTGGGTTCGCCACCCGGACTGCTCAAGTGACGAATGGCATAAAAGGCTCTGAAAATAAACGAACTGATATCAACGAGATAAAGGGTTTCCATGTGATGAGTCTTGAGTTACTCGATCCGGGTTCATGAAGCACGCGTAGAGTTAAGCCGATGTGATTTATTCTGATTCGGCCCTTAGCTTTTCTTGAAACTCAGCAACCGGCTTAAAATCAGCGACATAAAAAACGGGACCGCTTCGCGCGTTAGCCTGCCCTTACGTATTTTATGGCACAACTAAGCTGTTCTAATCTTTTGGACTCTGGCGTCGCATGGAGGCGACAAAAGCCCGCGAAAACCTGATGTTTGCTCCAAAAGATTAGGTACCGAATCAGAGCGTTTATTGTTGGCGAGAGCGAATCGAAACCACGTCTGTTTGCCCCATCACATCACCCAATCGGTGCCCCGTGTCGACTTTTACCATGAGGTAAATTTCAAGCGCCATGAGAGGAATGCCTATCAACGTCAAAATGACCCAACCCCATAGCGGAATAATGGCAAAAAAGGTAACTACCCCTACCGGAGCATTTCGCATGATCGAATCACGAAGATCGGCCGGTTCTTGCCTCACTTGATTGATGACCTGCAAACCAAAGAGTTTTTTTCCGATGCTTTGGCCCTTCCATTTATCGTGCGGAATACCGTCAGCAACCAAAGAGTAAGCAAACCCCAAAAGCGGCCCCAATGGATAAGGCAATAGCAACGCCACAAAGATCACCAGAAAGAGGTCGACCAGTTTCGCTGCTACTCGGTGCACAACGTTTACCTTGTGCGAATGTTCAATGCTGGGCAAGACGGCAAGCACGTTAAATTTTCTCCTACTTTCTTAGTTTCACCGATTGATCACGATTTCAAAAGGTGATAATTGTGCCTACCTATGGCAAATTCAAAAAATGTGACAGTAGCTACCGACGCAAACTTTGAAACCGAAGTAAAACAGGCCAAAGGATTGACTCTAGTTGATTTTTGGGCTGAATGGTGTGGCCCTTGCCGTCTATTGTCGCCCACGATTGATGCTTTAGCCGACGAAAACGTCGGAAACCTCAAAGTGATGAAAATGAACGTCGATGAAAATCCGAACACCCCATCACAGTTTCACATTCGAGGAATTCCCACTGTGATTCTCTTTAAAAACGGCCAAATGGTCGAACAAATCGTTGGAATGCAGCCAAAAGACGCCTTCATGAACGTCATCAATCGCAATAAGTAGTCGCTACCCCGAAATGCCTTTTTTGGCTTGATACTTCGTCAGTTTTTCAAAAAAAATCCTCACATACCTTGTGTATGCTGCGGTATTTTTTTGAAAAGCTTCCTCGTCTGAAGCCAAAAATCCTATTTCGGGGTAGCGACTAAGTAGTCAATAATTTTGGCTGAAACCGCTTTACTCGCCAAGAAAATGACTACCCCCGAGCCTTAGTGTTGTGGCAGCGATCACTCATTATCTCACTAATCTCTTGATCACCTTATAAAACCTTTGACCTTCATATCGCGGGCGCGTTATCCTTTTGTTATAGAAGAAGTAAATGCTTTCTCAAACTGAACTCTCTCAAGGAAGGAGAAAACAAGCTCATGGAATCTCAGAGCTTAATTCACCAAATCATTTCAGGTTTTCAAACTGGCGGCCCTTGGATGGTCTTCATTGCCGTCAGCTTCACCCTTTCGATCGCCTTCACCCTAGAGCGCTTTATTCGCCTGTTCTTTCAATACAGTGCCGATGGCCCTTCGTTCATGTTTGAGGTACAAAAATACATTTTGGCCAATGACATTGACGGTGCGATTCGCATTTGTAACGGCGCCGGCAAGGCCGCCCTACCCCGAGTGGTGAAAGCGGGTCTTCAACGCGCTTCACGCGATGAGACTCAGATTCAAAATGCCATCGATGCCGCAAGTCTCGAAGTCATTCCGAAACTCGAGCGTCGATTGTCTTATCTTTCACTGATCGCGAACATCGCGACCCTACTCGGCCTTCTCGGAACCATCAGCGGTTTGATCACTTCGTTCGCAGCCGTCGGTATGGCTGACCCCGAACAAAGACAGAAGATTCTCGCCATCGGTATTTCTGAAGCCATGAATGCCACCGCATTCGGTCTGATTACCGCGATCTTCACCATGATCTCTCACAACATCATGGCCAATCGAGCCACTCAGATTATTGAGCAAATCGATGAATTTGGCGTCAAACTCATGGACCTACTGTCATCACGCAAGTTCAAGCATTCTTCAGAATCAAACGAGTAAGTTTTTGGAGGAATTAACCTAAGTGTTTAGTCGACCAAGCCACAGAAGGCGCTCAAATACTGAAACTGTGCAACTTAACCTCGTGCCGATGCTCGATGCTATGGTCACCATGATCAGCTTCTTGCTGTTCACCATGTCGTTCTTGCAGTTGGTGAGCATCGACTCACCGGTACCGAGAGCGTCGACAACCGAACTCGAAAAACAGCTAGCTGAAAAGCCCGTTCAATTGACGTTGAGCCTAAGAAAAGAAGAGTCTGAACTGTGGAGCCCGTTTGAACGCGTGCCTACCGTAACCATTAAGAATGCCGAACCCGGAAAGCCTGATATACGAGCCATTCACGACGCTTTGGTGAAAATCAAACAGCAATTTCCGAAAGAAATTCGCTTGATCTTGGTGCCTTATGCGACCATTCCGTATGACATCTTGATCGCACTCATGGACAACTCACGAACCCTCGAAACGACCGATGGCGCCGTGTTTTTAAAAAACGAACAAACGGGAGTCGATGAACCAGTGAAAGTCCTTTTTCCTGAGCTCATTTTTGGAAATCTCCTCGGAGACAATGAATGAGTTTTCAACGCTCGATTCGAAACCGAACTGGCCGCCGACGCGTGAGAAAAGAATTCGAGCTTCAGCTCACGAGCATGATGGACGTTCTGGTCATCATCTTGGTGTTCTTACTCAAAACCTATTCGACTGCCATCAATTCATTTACTACCGTTGCCGGAATCAAGCTTCCGGTTTCGTATTCTAAAGATGTTCCGCCTGATAGCCTGCAAGTCATCATCACTCCAGAAGGCCTCACCTTCGAAAACGCGCGCATCGTCGACTTTGTGATCGCCGCTGGCGGCGTCGGCTCAACCGATTCGAGCTACACCTTCAAGACCAATGATCTCGATGAAAATGGTCACCGAATCGTGCCTCTTTTTGATGCCCTCATTCGAGCCAAAGAAAAATCAGAACTCTTAAAGCAGCGCTCAGTCAAACGAGACGCTTACGGCAAACCGCTACCTTTTGAAGGGGTTCTCGCCATTCAAGCCGACAAGAGCATTCAATATGACGTGATCAGAAAGATCATGTACACCGGAGCCGCCTCAGGCTACTCAGTTTTTCGATTCTTAGCCAAAGCCCGAGAAGGGATCTGATCCCTTTGTGATGCTGGCTGCGTCACACGATATTTCTTAACAATTTGGCACAATCTGCCGTCTTTATGTTAGTCAACACCCCATGCGAAGGTCTCGGTGGTTAATCCATCCCCTATTCATCTTTAGCGCGTCGATGCTCGCATCGCTACTGTCGCTGTACCTCTACATTCGGTGGTCGCTTTACGCGACGGCGTATTTTCAGGATTTTGTGGTTCGCAATGGCCTGAATAAAGACCAGCTTTTTCAAACCACTTCATGGCCCATCATCATTACGCTCAGCATCTTAATTGCTATCTTCGGCCTGGGTCTGTCGATCATCTTCATCTATTACCAACGCACGATTCAACTCTATCGATTGCAACAGAGCTTCATAGACAATTTCACCCATGAACTGAAAACCCCCATTTCGTCGATTCGGCTTTTTTTAGAAACTTTACAGAAGTACGACTTAGAGAAAGAAAAAAGAGACACCTACCTGGGATACATGTTGGCTGACATTGAACGCCTAAACGACAGCGTGAGCAACATACTCAAAGTTTCTCAACTCGAATCTCAGAAACACATCTATAAAAAAGAAAAACTCGACTTGGTGACTTTTCTGACTGATTTGATCAAAGCCCATGAACATTCGTTCGAAAACCTAGACATCACTTTTAGCGACCCCCTACCGCCACCCACCTATTTTGAGTTCAACTCGCAACTTTTCGAGATGATCTTTTTAAATCTCTTCTCAAATGCCTCAAAATATAACGATTCTGACCATGCTTTTATCAAAATTCGCATCATTCAGAAAAAAAACACGTTAACTATAGAAGTCACCGACAACGGCATTGGTATTGCCAAAGCGAACCGTAAAAAAGTTTTCGAAAAATTTTATCAAGCCGATCGCTCGCGAAAAATTGCGCGCAAAGGTACCGGCATTGGGCTGTATGTCGTTAAGAGCATTGTCGAGATGCACCACGGAAAGATTCAAGTGAATCCGTCAGCTGCCGGAGTCGGCTCAACGTTCTCGATCACTTTACCTTCATCGACTAGCCACATTAAGCAGCAGGTTGGATTGTGAAAAAGAAATTGCTCATCGTCGAAGACGAAAAACACATAGCCATTGGTCTGGTCGCCAATTTCGAGTTACTGGGCTACGAAGTTCACTTAGTTGAAGACGGCTCAAAAGTTCTTGAGGCGTATCGCGAATTTAAACCCGACATCATGATTCTCGACCTCATGCTACCAGGACTGAGTGGCTTTGAAGTCTTAGCCCAAATACGAAAAACCGAAACCAATTTGCCAATACTCGTGCTGTCTGCCAAGAACTCAGAAAAAAGTAGAATTCGAAGCCTGGTCGAAGGAAGCGATGACTTCTTGGCAAAACCGTTTAGTTTAGACGAACTCATTTTAAGGGTCGAACGCCTCTTAAAATGGACTGAATCGACTACCAAAATCGCAGAAAAGCCCACTTACTTCGCGATCAACTCACATACCGTAGATCTGGGTAGCGGTGAAGTCACGGGGACGAATGCATCATTCTACTTAACCGAACAAGAGTTGAGGCTTTTTCAAGTTTTTATTGAAAATGATGGCAAAATACTTTCAAGAGAGCAACTCCTAGAGCAAGCGTGGGGTTACTCAAAGGGCATTGAAACCCGTACAGTTGACAATTTCATCGTACGTCTGAGAAAGTACTTTGAAATCGACCCTAAGAATCCAAAGCACTTCATCAATAAACGCGCACGAGGCTACCTGTTTAAGATCTAAGAATTTAACCTAGCATTGTGATTGACAAGACAAGCGGCCACATACTCACCATCATGCGAGAGGCTCAAGTCCCAAGCCGGCAGCTTTTTTCCATGAAACCAAAGTTCTGGCGGTGCAAAGCGCGCCCCTAATGACCGACGAACAATTTGAAAGCTATCATGACCATTTTTTAAGAGCAGGTCTTTTGCTAACTGCCGCACTTGTCCAGACTCGTGCGAATGAACAGAAATGCGCTCGTAAGCATGAAAATCTTCTGGATCATACCTGATTTCAGACTTGGCTTGAACGGCAACCATTAGCTTTTTGTCGCTAAATAAGCTCTGATCACTCACGCAAACGCAATGAACCCAGTGTTCAGAAAAACTCCACCTGGTTGGCAAAGAAAACTGCTTGAATTGCACCACCCCGCCTGCGACATCAACCTCGTATTGCGAATGAGAAAAAAACAAGTCGGGATCTTCTTTCTTCATGACCTTATAAGCGGCTTCTTTCGCGGCCCAGAGTTGCCAAAAAAAGCGATCGCGCAGCCGTTTCAACTGAATGAGACTAAGACTCGCCAACTCCTTTTTTGTCAACACCCTCGCTACGAAACGGTAATCATCGGCCTTGCCTTCAGATCCAACAGCCTGAAGATCGACTAAATCATTGCCCACCCACTGCCGCATGGTTGAAATACTCCTCTTCCATTTCTTTTAACTTACCAATGATCTGACTTGAAAGATCACGAGCTTTTCGCATCCCACTCAACTCAGACGACGGTTCAATCACTTGCATCTCAAGGTAAATTTCTTCGCCTTTTTTGGGAAAATCTGCGAAACCACCGTGATTTTTTCCGCGTAAGTAAACACAAAGAACCCTAGCACCAGGAATCTGCTGCAAGAACTGTCCTGGCGCATACGAATACTCTTGGGTATCGACTCGCCCGCTTCGACTACGATGCCCCTCAGGAAAAATTGCCAACACATCGCCCTTACTGACCACATAAGACATCTGATCTCTGGCAAGCCTACTCTGTTCGGGTGACCCACCTCGCGTGACCGGAATGCATTTTCCAAAATAGCAAAGCACTCGCCAATAAAACTTATGGTAATAGTTTTTGCGCTCAGGAAAATTCCAAGCAAAGGTCTTCGGCCTCGTTAAATACCCAAAATTCGAATTCAGAACGAGAGCTTGAATCACTGAATCAATTAAGGTGAGGTGATTCGAACAAATCAAAACCGGCCGGTTCTTGTCGTTCATGATCTGACGATACCGTTTTCGTATTTCAGCGACATTTGCTACCTTAAATCGGTAGATAAACCGAAACGCAAACATCATCCAAAAATACTCGATCACACTGAACTTAGAAGCGAGACTTCTTTGCAATTCAAGATCTATTTTCTGCCTAAAATTCAGCGCCATTTATTGATTCAGCTTAGATCCGACCAACTTCACCGCATCACCAATGGTCCAAATACTGTCGGCCGCTTCATCTTCGACTTCAATATCAAAGGTATCTTCAAACGCCAGTACGATATCTACTAGCCGTGCTGAATTCACGCCCAAATCTTCAAGAATTTTTGTTGAATGAGATACCGACTGAAGGGCCCCTTCTTTTTTTACATAAGGACTAATTAACGATACCACTTTTTCATAAATTGCCTGTGTTTCCATACGATTTCTCCTATTGTTAGTTTAGGTTGTCCCATTTTTTAAACAAGACACACCCGTTGACATCGCCAAATCCAAAACTAGACTTGGCAATAATTTTTCCATCAAATGAAATACTTTTCTGCACGACGCTCTTTTCGATCATTTTTAACTCGGGATGCAGGTCTTCGCAATTCAGTGACCCGTGCAAAAACGAACGGTGCAATTGCAAGACAGCAGTCACGCATTCGATTCCGCCGGCCGCACCTAGCGCGTGGCCAATCAGCGACTTGGTCGAGTTCACTAGCGGAAATTTTTCTGGCGAAAGCTCTAGAGCATTCAACCAATTTTGAATTTCTTTCGGGTCTGCAAAGGTCGCGGTCAAATGACCGTTAATTGCATTGACCTCACTGGGTTGAATGCCAGCCATTAGCATCGTCTGCCGAACGCAACGAACCACACCCTCAGGATTAGGAGACGTCATTGAGCCTCCCCCACGACTGCCACCACTGTTCACATGGCCGCCGATGATCTCGGCATAAATGCGAGCTCCGCGAGCGGTAGCGCTTTCTAGGCTCTCTAACATCAGAAGCCCCGCTCCTGAACCCGGAACAAATCCCTGAGCGCTCGCACTCATCGGCCTCGACGCTTTTTCTGGGCAATCGTTATGCATCGAGTTCAGAACTCGCATTCCGTCAAATCCCGACCAGGTATAAGGCGATGAACCTTCAGCCCCGCCCGCAATCATGCGTTTGATTTGCCCGTGTCGTACCATCAAAAACGCATTGACCACTGCCTCAGTACCCGTCGTGCACGCAGAACTATTCGTGGTGACTTGGCCGCCCAACCCAAGTAAGCCCCCCAGTTTTGCACTGACTCCGCTGCACATCACTTGTTCGACCATCGTACTGCCTAAACGTCGCACCTTCGATTCGGCCACTTTTGGCACCAATTTGCCACTGATCGTGTCCATACCACCAATGCCTGTACCGATAATCGCGCCGGTATCCCAGTCGACCTGCGAGTCGGGGTGGGGACGAGTCAAACCCGCGTCGATCCAGCAATCGATTCCGGCAATGCCAGCCAAAGTAATGCTCTCGTTCATTGACAAGAGTTCTTCTTCAGTAAAATAAGATTTTTTGATTTCGTCGAGATTTTCGCAAACCCCGCCGACTTGACAACCAAAGTTGAGATCTTCGAGTGCCTTAATATGCCGAATTCCTGAGCGCCCCGACTTTAGCGCTTCTTCAAACTCTTTTAACCCATGGCCATTTGGTGCGATGACTCCCATTCCGGTGACGACAACTCTATGCATTCTTCACTCCCACTCCAGATAGCGTTCCTTCGGCTATCAGGTCGCCAGATTCGCTGAACATCTTCACGCTCGACTTCAGTTTCATCTTTCGCCAATAAATTTTTTCGGCCTTCACGATCACGCTCTCGCCTGGATAAACCGGCTTGAAGAATTCAATTTGACAGTCGGTAAAGAAAGTTGTCCAAGATTTCACCTCGGCAGCAGGCAGGCTCAAAGAAGTCAAATAGAGTCCGAGCGCGACCACACCGGTCTGCGCCATCGTTTCAATTAAAATCACTCCCGGTGTTACCGGATTTTTTGGAAAGTGCCCGAGGTAGAAAAATTCATCGGTTTTAAACCGGTAACTGCCGACAATTCGATTCTCATCTAGTTCAACAATTCTATCGATAAAGCGAAACGGCGCCTGTTGCGGAACCAAGGCCAACACCTCACTAAGCTCCATACATTCCTCCGTTGACATGAAAAAGACTGCCCGTGCAATAGTCGCCTTCTGTGGCTAGAAACCTCACCATTTTGGCGACTTCTATGGCATTGCCCATTCGTCCTAAGAAAATTTGTGACAAAATTCTGTCTTTTGCCTCCTGCGGAATTTCTTGAGTCATTTGGGTATCAATGAATCCCGGCGCGACCGCATTGACTAAAATATTGAATCCGGCCAGTTCGATCGCAGCGACCTTGGTGAAATTATTGATAGCCGCTTTTGTCATGGCATAAACACTTTGGCCTGGGTTTCCGGTACACCCCACAACACTCGATATGTTGATGATTCTTCCGTACGACTTTCGCGCCATCAGGCGAGACAGTCGTTTTGTCAGATACCACGTACTTTTCATATTGAGATTCACCACATCGTCAAAATCTGAAACTTTAGCGCTCAGCAACGGGCCATCGCGTGTGATGCCGGCGTTATTGACTAACACGGTGAGCGTGCCCGCGCTTTTGACTTGCTCGTAAAGGCGGTCAATTTCTTCAATCTTCGAAAGATCGGCCTGTATGGTGATGCTACCCGGTAATTCAGCTTGCAGTCGTTTTGCCGCTTCTTCGCCTGAACTGTAATGAATCACGACTTGAAATCCCACCGCCGCCAACTCGCGGCAACACGCCGAACCAATGCCACCCGAACCACCCGTCACCAAAGCCAAACCTCGCTGCTGATTTGACTGCCTCTGTTCATTACTCATTTCTTTGTTAACCCACCTTTTGAGTTGCCCGATTTGTGCGGATAATCAGCGTATTGAATTTCAGAAAAGACCCCAACTTTTGCGTCTTCAACTGTGTAAATTTTGACGTCGTCGACAAAAACACTGCCACTTCCAATCACTAATGAAACCCCTTGCACCTCAGAGTAACGCCGCACATTCACCTCGTAACGAACGGTCTTGTCGTGCGGGCGTATCTGCCCAAAAAAATCAACTTCTTTGCAACCCAAGGCTCTACCGCTGCCTTTTGCACCACTCAAGGCACAATACATTCCGAGTAGCTGCCAAATCGCATCGACACCCAAACAACCCGGCTGCACCGGATCGTTACGAAAATGGCATAAGAAATACCAAGCATCTAAATGAATGTCTTGCTCAGCAACGATCACGCCACCTTTTTTTTGGCGTTGAATTTTCGTCATTCGATCGAACATCAACATTGGAGGCGCAGGCAGCGACGGTATCGAAACAACGACATCTTCGATGAGCGTTTGATTCGCCCACGCAAGTAAGTCAGTTTTTTTCAACGACTGGCATTCAAGAAAGTCCTGGTACTTCATTTACCCTCTCCGACTTGCACTAGCGAGCCGCCCCAAGTTAGCCCAGCGCCGACTAGAGCAAAAACAATGACATCACCTGACTTCCAGGTATCCCAGTTTTGCGATAAAACGGTAGGCGCTCCAGCCGCTCCGGTGTTTCCATAATCTTGAACATTTGAGAAATGGCTTTGTGGCGAAATTTCGGCGAGTTTACAGACTGACTCTAACATCAGGTAGTTAGCCTGATGTCCGATGTATTTTAGTGAAGCATTCTTTTCAAACGACAAACCCTCTCGCAAACCACGAATGAGACCTACCGATTTCTTTATCGCAAAAGTCTGCACGGTTCTGCCACTTTGAACGAAGTGTTTACCAAACGGAACCTTCACGGCATCCCATCCCGCCGGTGATGAATTCATGACTACTTGTGAAAATGACATTCGTGATTTAATTTTCGTTGAAACAACCATCGCCGAAGTCGCATCCCCCCACAAAACGGCAGCCGACCGATCAGCATAATCAATGACCCGCGTATTGTTTTCAGGACAAACCAGTAAAACGTAATCAGGTAGGCACTCTGGTTTCACCGTATTGAGATAATTAAGCTGCGCCAGAAAACTCGTGCACGCTGAAGAAATGTCAAACGAGTACGCCTCGATTCCGAGTTTTTCGGCAATCGTACAAGCCTCGGCAGGAACCGAAAACTGCGGAGTGCATGATCCAGAAATCACCATTCCAATCTCTGATCGCAAAATTCCAGCCCTTTTAATCGCCATTTCAGAGGCGAACGCACCGGTCTCGGCGTTGCTATAAAGGGCCGCTTCGTTAGCGGCAACTACGTTACCATTTTTCGTAGATCGAATGTAATCGAGTGGCAATACGGTTCGTCTAGTGGCAATACCCACTCGCTCTAACGTCCAGGTGGCGTCGCAACCAATGTCAAGGTCTTCTAGAAAACGATTGTCGATCACATTCTCTGGATGAAAGTGTCCGGCTCCGTGTACGTAAATCATGATTGAACCTTACGACTCGAAAATAGATTTCTCAAAATGAAGCCACCTGCTCACCACCATCAACCCTGATGATAGTGCCATTCACCCATGCCGCCTCATCTGTGCACATGAGCGCAATAAAATTGGCGACATCTTCGGTCTGAGTGGTTCGCTTGAACGGGTTTCGTAACTTCGCCGCACTCTTCATGCGCTCACTACCCGGAATGAGTTTAAGCGCCGGGGTCTCAGTCACCCCAGCTTGAATGATATTCGAGCGAATTCCGAAGGGCGCAAATTCTAGCGCGATGGCACGAGACAGTGATTCGAGGGTCACCTTCGCTGCGGCCACTGCCGCGTACCCCTTCCAAGCAACTTGATTGCCTTCGCTTGTCATTCCAAGAACTCTAGCGTCGTGGGCAAAAAAACCCTTTTCATGACACTCTTGCACCCACGTGAGTAAGCTACTGCCCATGCTGTAGATGGTTTGCTGTAGATCTTCTTCGTTCATCACCACGTTGCCAAATGTCGGTTCAGACAACGTATAAAGCGGAGCTATCCCTTCATCGCACAAAGACTGTACGGCCGCTTTAATCGTGTCTTTCGAAAGATTCAATTTTTCAGACAAGCGCGCCACCGCCAAATCAGCGGGCGACTCGTGAGAGGCCGCCACTAGGGGCTTAAGATTTCCAAAGGCAATCGAATGCATGAGCACGCGAATACGCCCATCTTTACCTAAATTCTCTCTCAGTTGAGCAAGAACCTCACTGCGCCCGACTTCGGTAAGTGCGTTAGTATTGACGGCTACAAATTTCACTCCGGTTTTGCGAATGGCTTCGAATTCTTTTTCAATTCGATCATTAGCGCCACGCCGATCGCGATGAACGACAAAAATATTCATGCCGTGGGTGCTCAATTTTTTTGCGGTGGCCAAACCAAATCCGCTAGAGCCGCCCAGAATCAACGCCCAATAGTTCGAGTCAAATTTATCCATCTACCGTAATCCCTTTCCCTAGAGAAAAAAGAGTCTATAGATAGATTGATAGCCTTGGGAATCAATTTGAGTGGCTGTTACAATACTTTTACAATTGAGCTCGACAAATAATTCTCATGCATGACGAATTATCGAGAGCCCATCGGATCGTACTTGAACGGATAATTCACCTGCACGACGCCACCACCGCGAGGTTTCGGAAAATCAATGCGCTTGATCACATCAATCACGCATCCTTCAAGTAGCCCTTTTTGACTGGGATCAGGATAATTGATCGTCGTCGATTCAACCCCAGCTTGATTAACTCGACCACTAGATCCGATCACAAACGATAGCCCAATTCGACCGCTTAACTTCGGCGTGTCTGCGTTGATGCGTTTTTCATAGCAGAGTCGAAACTCATCTTTGTGCGCCATGAGTGCGGCTTCAACCGCGTCAGCGTCGATGGCTCCCATCACCACGGTTTCTTCGGCCCCACCGGTTCGCAATTCAACTCGAGCTTTACCACCGACGATGCCAGCACCAGAACCAGCCGCGCCTTGGCCTGTGCCCACTCGTCCTCCACCGATGCCTTTCTTGCCAAGGCCTCCGAGAGTAGTCTCTGCGTTACCACCTCCGCCGCTGCCTTCACCACTCAGACCGAGACCGCCATTGCCCTGGGTTGTAAATCCACCAAAACCTTTTAGCTTCTCGCCGCCTTTACCCAATTTCTCGGCTGAGTTTCCGAGTAGGTTTTCAATTCGACTCCCAACATCTTTGAACAGATCGACATTACCTGGACCGGGGGCCTGACTGTTTCCGGCGCCCGCTCCCGTACCGCCTTCAGGCGACGGTCGGTTGGCCTTGTCTTGATGAGTACCCGTGAGCTTGGCATTTTTCTGGCCACGAGTACCCTCTTTACCCTTAGCCCTTGCTCCTTCGCCTTCTTTCGCTTGTTTCTGCGAAGCTTTCGCCCCGGCCTTTTTGCCACTAGCCGCCTGTTTCTTCGTTACATTCGCTTTGTCTGGGGTCTGGGCCGTCATCTCTTTTGGAATTTCTTGCGGAGGCTTTGTTTGATTCGGATCAATTTTAATCACGGTCGTTGGCTTGGGTTCGGGTTTTTTCTCAAGCGACTTCACCTGCTCTGACAGCTTTTTCAGCCGTTCACTCGCCTTAGGTGTCAATTGATACTTCTCTGGTTGAAAAATCACGGTCGCAATGCGATCAGGAATTTGTTCTGTTTCTAGTGTTTGCGGAATTTTCATCTGAAACATTGAAAAGATACTGATCGCTGACAATAGGAGTGACCCAGAAACAATTCTAAAAAACAAAGGATCCCGGGCACCACCGCGCGAAGATTTCAATTTTGGCGGGCTCTGAGTCGAAGAAATATAAAAATGAATTTCTCCTAACTCAAGCTTCGCGAAATCAGTGCGACCCAATTTGACCTGAGTACCCTTTGAAGTCAATTCAGCAACCCTCTGAATTTTTCCGCTTCGAAAAATCACTCCCGTCATCTTCGGGTCTAGGTGCAAAATAAATTCTTCTGACTCGCACGAAACGATCACCGTGCGGCTAGCGTCTGAATGAGTTAAACTACCAGGAATAGCAAAATCAGCATCTCTGCCTGGGCCTATCGTGACTTGTCCTGCAGTACCAAAATGTTTGATGTCGAGAATCGTGTTCGCCCAAGACATCACGACTTCAACCGCTTGCTTTGAAGACGGCGAATAGTCAAAAATCTCTCTCACATCTTCTGCATTCTCTAGCAAAAGCGCTGACAAATCTTCTTTGCTCTCAGTCAAATCAATGATTGAAAATCGAATACGAACTTCACCTAGACGAATCTCATCGTTCGGTTGAAGTGCGCCACTCACCACAGGTAGCCCATTGACATGCAAGCCACTCTCACTGGCTAAGTCATAGATCATGTACTTCGAATCTGGACTGATTTCGATTACCGCATGAATCGGCGAAACGCCCGGGCCAGAAACCCGAACATCAGCCGACCCCAGTGAACCCAATACGACTCGTTCTTTTTGTACCCGCACCACTCGATCTCGACCTCGGCGATCAGACAAAATACGAAAAACTAGACTCTGTGTGGCAGGCCTAATTTCTTTTAGCCTGAGTAGCGCTTCACTTGTACTGAGTGCAGAACTCTTACCCGAACTCTTCGTTGAATCGTCCATAGTCTCCCTTTATTCCCAATCCCGGCCTATCAAACTAAACTCTTAGCTCCTGAATACCCCTAGCGACTCATCACGACATCGCGGAGCATTTCTCTGTGAAAATTCTTTCTGCGTTTTACCAACGAATCGAACTTCTCTTCTGCCCTACGTTGAAAATAGAATTCACTGGGATTTCTCACTTCTCCCTCAATCTGCATTCCTTCGAAGTCGAGTTCAGTCTTTTCTGGATAAATGATTTTCTTCTTTGTGATGGGCTCCTCTGCCCATCCATTTCTTGCCAAAGTCAACCCAACCCCAACAAACAGAATGGCGATCAGAGTCCAGGTAACTGAAAATGACAAAAGTTTAAAATATCCTGGCAGCGCTTGATTAGTACCGTTCATTTTGGGCATTTCGGTTTTCTCCGTCTTCATATCACTTTTTTTTCCGCTAAGGTTTTCCGCAGGTTTTCTTTGCACTTTCAAAAGCTTCGCGCTCAAAGCCCATCAGTTCTACACCATTCATTGAATTTAGAATACTGAGACAATCTGAGTTCTTAGGCTGAGTCACTGCCTTGTGAAAAACCTTTGTCCAGCGCTCTTTGCCAGCGCCCTGGGTTTCAGCTTTCTCAAACTGTTTCTCGGCTTCAAGATCATTTTCGAGGCCAACCATTGCCACTCCAAGACCGTCATAAGCGTCTGGCGGAGTGTGCTTTTCTAAGACCTGTTCCCAAAGGGTTTTCGCCTTCGAGAATACCCGGTAGTAGTTCGCGACAGTCGCTCGATTCATCTTCGCGGCCAGAAAAAACCCATCGGTGGTCAAAACAGTCTTAAACGCATCCATGGCTTCTGCGATTCGAACCCAATCTTCTTCGCCCGAGCCCGAGATAGCTACAACCGCCCTATTGTTGAGTGCTGCTGAATGTTTAGAATCTAGTTCGAGAGCTCGTTCGTAAGCAATTCGAGCAAGTAAAGGACGACCCTCGCCCCACAAGAGATTTCCGTAATCAACCCAAGCCTTCACTTCTTTTGGATTGAGCACCAGTCGCTCTCGAACTTTTTCAAGAGAAGTGGCACGACCTTCAGGCCCGCCATCTGCAGGAACACCAGACAGCCTCAATCGGCCTCGTGGCCCTTGCGCTAAACCCTTGCGACCATTTAAGGCACCCAGTCGATCAGACGCATGAATGATGTGTGGGCTATACCACTCATTCTTTCTACCCTCATCTAAGGCTTGTGAAAAAGTTGCGGCCGCCTTCTTTCTAATTCCGGTGGCGAAATTTTCAAGCTGCTTGCGGTAATCAGCCTGAGATTTATCAGAAAAATCACTCGGGATCGTTGTCAGTTCGATATCGTCAGCCAATTTTTCTACCCAAGTCGCCAACCTATCGAGTGCGGCAACGGCCCAGGGACCTCCCGCATCCAGGGCTTTATGATACACCCGGCTGAGGGTTTCGATGCTCTCAATTCTCTCATTAACTGCCGCTTTCAACTGTTTTTCTGGAAACTCTAACGCATTTTTAAAGTGAATCTCATTTTCATTGAACTCAGCTAGCTTAAACCTGGCATAGGCAACAAAAGGTGAAAGAGCCGTCTGAACAGGTGCCTTCTCTGCTCTGTCTGCCTTAGACCCTTTTCCTTTCTTTTTCTCGCCGACCGCTGAAACCTTAATGAAAACAGTTTTTGCTCGGTCAAGATCTTTCAACCTCAGATACATGTCACCGAGTCTCGTACCACACTCGGTAGACTCGTCGGTGGTGCCATTTTCCCAACACATTCTGTATACTTTCTCGGCCTCTGACTCAAAATGTTCATTTTCGTAAGAGGCCGCTAGCCAGAGATAGACGCTACCGATTTTTTCAGACTTAGAAAACGCCTTTAGGTAAGAAATCAAAAGCACTCTCGAACGAGCGAACTGAAGTAAGCCCTCGTATAACCGGGCCGCGGTCAAAACTGCGGTTCCATCTCCAGCTTTTTCACCGATTACTGAAAATTGATTGGCCGATTCTTCCATCTTGCCCGCAATAAAAAGTGCAGTTGCCAGGTTTCGGGTCGAGTCGAGGGCTTTCTTACTTGAGGGATACTTTTGAATCCATTTCGTCGACAAATTTGCTGCACCTGTAAAATCAACGCCCTTCAAGTAAGAAAACATCGCACTTGAATAGGCCGTTTCAACTCGATCTTTAGACTTTTCAACATCGCCGTAGCTCTCATACCCCCGAGCTGCCGCTGAAAAATCCTTACTCTGCTCTTTTGCTGCAATCTCACCAACCCTCAAACGGTGATCGTAAAGCTCAATCAAATCTTTGAGTTTAGGTTGAAGATTCGAAGCCTGGTCATTTTCAAGAAGTTCGGAGTTTTCACCAATGATAGCAATCGCTTTCGAAAGCTTTTGGCCTGGCTTTGAGTCTTCAACTTTTGTAGAATCTTTCGGCAATTGATCTGCTAACGTTTGAATCCAGAGCCGTGCCCCAATCAATGTCTGGCGGCTTTTCGGCCACTTCTTAACCATTTTCTGACATCGATTGATCGCATCTTCACGGGTTTTTGGGTAACCAGCCAAAACTTGAGTAGCCCGTAGCGCTGCCTCATGGCTTTCAGTCAAATTACCTAAAATTTCCTCGACTGCATCAGCGGCCGCTACGAATTCAACTTCGACCGCTGACGGTTCTTCGGCTTGCTTGCCATTCGCGCCTTTTTCTGACTCTTTCTTCTTAATGGTTTCAGCTAAGCTAGCCACCCAAAGTAGAGCAGCCTCCTTGGCATAGCGGTCGTCGCCAGAATTGAAGACGTCCTTATAAAGGGCTGACGCCGCAGCAACCTTTCCGAGCTCTTTTTCAACCTCAGCCAAGTACATCTTAATTTCAGTAGCTTCTTTTTTCTCACCCCGAGGCAAAAGAAAAATATTCAAATAGGCTTGGTAATAGGTTTCGGCAATTTGAAGCGCAGCTAGTGACCCTTTTTTTCTAAACTGCTCGTGATTCTCAGTAGCCGTACGCCGCAACATTGCCTTTAAGTTCATGACGGCGGTCTTAGTCTCTTTTTCGCCTTCTAAAGGAATTTTTGCCGTCTTGATTCTTTCAATTGCCTCTTGAACTTTACCGCGGCGCAAGTCGAGGTCAAAAATCTTAACTCTCACCCGAAAAGCGACTTCATCGTCAGGATGAGTCTTGAGTAAAGTTTCATAAACAACCGTAGCCTTTTGTGGCTCGACATTTCGCTCGTACTGACGACCTAATTTTTCTAATAATTTAGGATAGTAGGCTTTATCACCGGCAACAGACTGAAAATACTGAATCGCTTCTTCAACTCGGCCAGTTTCGGTCAAAAATACCGAAATATCTTTTAGGGCCTCTTCTCGAACCGATAAGAATTTCTCGCCATTCTCACCTGAAGACTTCACCGCTTTTTTCATCGAGGCGATCGCACCATCAAATTCTCGCATTCGATATTGGGTCCATGCTAGCTTATGATATAGCCGTGGTTGAGCATCTTTGTCAGCGCGAGCCACAGCTTTTAAATAGTATTCTTTCGCCTTCTTGAATTTTAGGTCTCGATAATAAGTATCTGCAATTTCTTGATCAGCTTGAACAGCAAACGGGGAGTTCGGAAACCTAGCCGACAGCAATTCAAAATATTTCTGACTTTGATTGTCATCACCCAACTCAGAGTAATTATACCCCAGAAAAAAATACACTCGATCGAGCTTGTCAAAGCTCAGACCTGACTTAAGAATCTGTTCACACGCCTGAACCCCTCTTTTTAAATACGGAATCGAGCGACTGCGATCGAGCTTGTTACCAGTGATGCCCGACTCAATTCTTTTATCGTGCACGCGCCCCTCTAGCAGAAATGTCGAGCGATAGGCCTCAAGATAGATTTCGGCCAATCTAAAGTAAAGCTCGGCCTGGCGATTTTTTTCTTGGCGTCGAGAAAGCAGAATGGTGAGCTGATCAATCTCAGACTCTCGTAGATTTCTAATTTTTCTTTCGTCAGCGCTTTCAAAAGAATAGAGCTCAACATCTGAACCCGCCGCATAACTGTCTGAGAGAACCGAAAAATTTCGAATTCTCTGACCGAGGTAATAAGTGAGCTCTTCGCGAGTGAATACCACCCCCGTCGCGGTGATGAGGCCAAACACTAGAACCATGGCGCCGGTTTTTTTCATCCTCTGGGTCCTTTACACTGAGATTCTAGGCTAAAAATGTAATCACCAAGCTCATCAATCCAAAACTCTCCGTTAAAAGACCAGAGGTACTGGTCAGACCTGCGCTCGCGTGAATCACTGCCTACGGTACGCTCACCTACATTTGGGTTTATCTTTTTCGAAATGAGACTCTGTTTTTCGCGGTTTAGCATTTCTAGTTTGATAAATGCAATTTTCTCAAAGTCAGAGATAAGAACTGAATGATAGTCAAGCAGGCTATTTTTTACAAAAGCGCCCCCAAGTTTGCGAATGCTACCTAAGCGCCAACCTATCACCTCATTTAAGAACCCTGGAAACCCCTTCTTCATACTATGATCGACTCCAGGCTGCAGTCGATCAAACTGAGCCACTGCGATTTTTTCGCTTGCAACGGCCTCTTCTTGTTTGACTAGCCCGTGAAAATAAGGACTTCTCACAAAACGATTGAGCAAGCGATTCACCTGCTGTGCAGTGTGCAGTGGCGACTCATAAGCTTTCTTGCCGAATTCATAAAACGTGACCAAACTGTCTTGATTCTTTTCGACGAATTGCTTCAGCTCGGTCGCTAAGCTGGTATAGCGCGACTCAAACTGTTCAATTGACTGGCCCGCGTAATCATAAAGACACATGGCCAGATAAGACTGTGCTCTTAAGACGTCAACTTCACTATTATAGACAAATTTCAGCGACGGGCTCTCATAGGTCACCAGCTTACCCAGGGCCCGATTAAAGTCAGCCTTCGCAAAAGCATTCCAGGCTTGTTCAAATAATATATCAGTCCAAACAAAGCTCTCTTTTGAAATATGATCGTAGGCTCTGTCTGCTTGATCAAATTCTCCCGCTTGATACAGGGTTCGAGCTAGCCCGGCTTGACAGCGAAACTGCAGGTCTTCTACCTCTAAACTAAAGTTTCGCTTAATGCTTTCATTTTCAGATTCTTCGATACTTTCAGGAAGTGAAACGGCCAATTCAGCACACTCTTTAAAATCGGTCTTAGCTTGTTCGTTTTTTTCTAATATTGCATAGGCCGTTGCACGCAATTGAAGAGCAAAGGGCCAAAGCGAACTTTTCTTTGAAATCAAAGATAGGTGAGCAATTGCTTCTTGCTCCCTTCCTTCGAGAAGCGCAGCCTTCGCCAAACTGTACTCAAAAGCCGCCCGATTGGTGAGGTCATACTGACTGACCTGAGTAAATTTCATCAGATACCCGCGCAGCAAATCAGGGCCCACTTGCATCATCAAGAGCTCGGCGTCGAGTAGGACTTTGCGAATAGAGGCATCATCTTTGGTCTGAAGCGTGCGAATGAAAAAATAGCTTGCCGAGTGAAAAAGTCGAGCTCTAACTAAAGATCGAGAAATTCGCGAATAGGCGGCCGGTTCTGACGAGGAATTCTCAAGTTGTGCCGCAAACGCATAGCGTGCCGCCCGAAAGTATTGACCCGACTGAAAGAATTCGTCTGATAGCCCAAGGTTACTCGTACTATTTTTGTGATCGGCAGCCAAGGTCAATTGAGTCAGTGCGGGGTTGACTCCCCACAACAAACCTAAGGTACAAACAAGAGCAAACCCTTTTCTAACTTTTTTCATAGGCGAAACCCAAAGCCCGCACCGCCTGTGAAGTTCGTCCACCAGACTTGGGCACCGCTAGTTCCAAAAACCATTGCCTGATAAAAGGCCGAAGTAAAATCTAACCGAAAACAAATGTCATGCGAAAGATGAAATTGCTGACCCGTCGCTGCAAAAATCGCGAACCGATCAACAAAGACATACTGAGCTGAATCGCTCGAAGTTGCCCGCGTATCTAAGGCAGTGTGCACTAATCCAGCACCAGCACTGAAGTTCCAATCAAAATAGAGAATGTTGTTAAAGACATTAATTTTTGCATACCAAGGCGAGTACTGTATCATCGCCCCGTATTGTGCCCGAATTTCTCTCACAACCGGAAGCACATTTGCTGCTTGTCTCAGGGCCTGAAATGTCGAGTTTTCTCGATTAAACACCATGGTATAAAACGCTTCGAAACCCCAATCTTCTGAAAAATTGAATGAAAGTCTGGGATCAAATGAAAATGCCGTTCGAAAAGCACTCGAGGTAGCAACACCACCGGAGGCCGAAATAAAAAGTCTTTCAGATTTTAAATATTTACGATTTTGTAGAACCGTAATTTTTTTCTCTGGGTCTAGCCAACGAAAACTATATTCTTCGCCTGTCTTATCGGTTCCCGACGATGCACTCACAGAATTATTCGGCGAGGTACTTGCGTGAGCCTCTGACCAAGAAGTGCCAATCAGAATTAGCCACAGTACCGTGAGTAGAACAAAGAGAAATCCGACTGTGAAGGTTTTGGAACGAAAGTTTGCCGACCAATTTCTTTGCCTTATCATGATGTTATTTATTGTAACCGGCAAGCAAACTGGGTTTCAATTGTCATTATTTTGGCGGCAAGATAAACGCTGCTGATCTTACCGCGATTGACATACCCAACAAAAAGTATTTGTACACTTAGAACCCTTTAATTCGGCCTCAATTTTAACCAAATCGTCCAACTCAATCTGAGAAGTTAGCTCTAATGCTCTTTTTATAATAAAATCGACTTTTTCATCAAGCACCTGATCGCTTGTCGCTTCGCCCAATTTTCTGGGTCTTAACTTCGGCGAAAGCCCAGGTGACACTGAACGCCAAATTTCTGACACCCCAGTTTCAAAGTCTTTCGAAAACACGACGAGCCTTGAGCAAACTCTGATTTCGGGCCTTTTCAAAAGTTTCGCTACCGCCAATTCATAAAGTCTGAGCTGAAGCTCATACTTTTTTAAAATAGCGTCAGAATCTTCAACACTCGAGACAAACTTAAAATCGGTAATCACGACAAAATCTTCATCTTGTTTAACGCCCGCGTGATCTGTCGCAGAAAAAAGCTCAATTCTATCAATCGCGCCCACACAAACGGCACCTTTGATTACCATCTCGAACGCCTGTTCAGGCAGACACCACTGTCGACACCAGCCGTCGGGCAATTCGTGACTCGCGGTACGAAGCCAATTTTTTACCCACCTTGCTTGAAAACGCGAACTGCCGACCTCGGCTTCAATTTGATCTAATCCAGCAAGATCTTCTAATTCTAATGCCCGATGAACACGAGTGCCGAGATCTGTCTGCGAGACCCTGTCGCTTACCGATTCATCAAATTCAGAATCTTTTTTCTGCTGGTTTGAAAATACCTTGGGCTGAGATTTCTTGAGTACCACCTCGGTGAAATAGCGCCGCTCACAGCTCGCAAGCATCAACCACTCACTCACACTATGGCGAGAACGTCGACGCAAGGGCCTCGAACTTGACTGAATCAAAGTTTGACTGTCGCCTGAGCCATCATCAAGACTTTCATCAGACTTTTCAGAAAATTTTACCGACATAACCGAACCGCTGAATTCGCTAATATTACGAGAATCGGCCTCGTCTACCCACCCGCGCCAAAAATCCTGCAAGTACGGACTGACTTTTTCTTTACTCGAACTGGTATCGGAGTCATCTGCAACCGGTAACTCTGGAGGCTTGACTAGAATGAGTCGCTCTTTTGCCCGAGTGAGTGCAACATAGAAAACACGTTTCACTTCTGCCAATTCTTTTTCTCGCTCCGTATTTTTCCAATTCTTGTCTTCAATACTTTTCTTGTCACGATCATTATTTTCATCTCTTGGCGCAAAAAAACTACCTTGAGAGCGATCCCAAAATAGCCAAGGTGCTCGAAAAGCTCTTTCGGGCTTTAACCCAAAATCAATGAGAATCACATTTTCAAACTCTAACCCCTTTGAAGCATGAACTGTAAAAACACTCAGTTGGCCCCGCTGCCGTGGCGGAGGCACCTCTTTTTCTCTTCGATGCTCTTGCATCGCTCTCGATAGCTCGCCCACCACTTCAGAAAAACCAAGGCCTAAACAAGACAACTCTTCACACCGATGGTACACCGCCAAAAGTACCTGACCCAATTCAGAACTCACTCCAAGGTCATCGAAACAAAGCGAGACGAGCTCGCCAGGGCGAATCACCTGACTGCGAAGCCGGCATAATTTATCAGCCAGCCAGTGTTTGGTTTGAAAAAACAATTCCCAAAGATCGACAGTCTCTGACGCTTGGGGCGAATGTTCGTCAGCTTTTTTGGGACTCAAGAACCACCGATCAAGAATCTCATCTGGCACGCCAACCCAGGGTGCCCGAAAAAAAGTAGCCGCTGACAATCGATTAGAAGGTTGATCCCAAAATTTTAAAAAATGAACCAGTTCAATGGCTCGCGGATCTTCCCAGAAAAGCCCGCCGCCACCGATCGCGAGGGGTATGTTTTTTTCAGAAAGCACTTTTAGCCAACTTTGTGTTCGGCCTCGAACCCGCCTCACGATTAGGGCAAATTCGCTAAAATCTTTTCCACTCGATTTCTCAGCCAAAAGCCACGCTGCCAATTGGGCGGGAGACTCTGCCGACAACTGAACCACCGAATGCCCGTCATCGCTTGCCTGCCTCTTGGCGACAAGAGGTTCATAATTTAATTTTGAGGCCAGAAATAGCGGTTCACACACATCGTTACAAAAATCAATAATCTGTGGCCGCGATCGAAAATTATAGGTGAGACTCAAATTCCGAGACAACTGTGAACACAAAGACTCAAAGACGCTCACATCAGCGTCTCGAAACCGGTAGATCGATTGCTTCGGATCACCCACCACCACCAGATTCGCTTGGTCTTGCTTGCTAATGGCCCAAATGATTTGGGCCTGTATCGGATTCGTATCTTGAAATTCATCGATCATCAATAGGTCAAACCGCCGCCTAAAATAGTCTCTCACATCTTGAAATCCGATTGCTCTCAAAGCTCCCGACTCGAGATCGTTGAAGTCGAGTCCCATTTCACGCTTCTTCTTTTGCCGATACCTTTCTAAACAAAACTCAGCGAGTTCTGCCAACCGATGCGAATCGCTCGGGGGTTCTCCGGGTTTTTGCTTCATGGTCTCGATCACACCAAAAACCTCTAACGAGCGCAACCTTGTCAAAAGCTCGGTCAGCGCCCCACGATTTTCACGTGTGAGCAACCGTTCTAGACACAAGGCAATTCGAGGGCTCTGCTCGTCGTACCAAAGGCTATCGACCACGCGTTCCCACAAAAGCGTGCTGTCTGATTCACTCAGCATTTGCTCAGTGCCCTGAAAACCCGCTTCAATCGGAAACTCTCTGATGATGGCGCGGCAAAAACCATGAATGGTCATGACCCAATGCCCTTTATGATTCGCATCGGCGTTCAGAGTTAAGCCTCGCGCTGCCAATTTAGCAGATAATTTTTGTTTGAGGTCAGCTGCCGATTTTTCAGTAAAAGAAACCGCCGCAAAGCTGGCGTCAGGATTTCGTTCGACTAAGGCCAAACATTTTTGAACCAAAGTCGTGGTTTTTCCAGAACCAGCGCCAGCTTGAATCGCAAGGCTAGAACCCCAGTGACGCACAATTTCTTCTTGCTCAGCCGTCATCTGAGGTGGCGATTGCAAATTCTTGGTCATGTCAACCCTCACCTTCAAGCGAATCGTCGGCGTCATCGTCAGATTGCCTCAAGCGACCACAAACTGCTTTTACTCGACAGTCAGTGCAATCTTTTGGATTCTTTGGCTTCACATCAAAAATGCCAGACTTCCAATCATTTAGTTCACGGGCCAGCTGCTCTTTGACCGAATGCCAAACATCATGGGTATTTCTCGACTGGAGCACACTTTGATTTCTCGCCGTAAATTGGGTTAAAGACCCCGGGGTCTTACCATTAAACTGAGAGAAAAATATTCCGCGAGCCCTTGAGTGCTTCATGGTAAGCTCAATAAACTGAACCCCCGCCACTTCTTGAGAATCTTGTAAGGCGACGGCATAAAACGGTAGCTGTAATCGATACCCCAAATCAATCATTTCAGTAGCCTTTGGCCAGCCTCCCGAAGTCTTGTAGTCTATGACGAATAACTTACCTTCGATCGATTCATCGATACGATCGGGCACGCCAGTCACTTTCACCCCACCCAGCTCGTATGAGATTTTTGGCCCTTCTAAATACTTAATTTTAGACTGAGACCGCTCAAGGTAGTTTTTCTCAGCGTCGATAAACCTCTCCAGAATTTTTTCTAAAGAAACGATCACTTGTTTCCTTAATGTCAATGAAGCAGCCCACCCGAGAGAACCCTCTTTTTTCTCAACTTCTTCAAATCCGAAATTCAACCACTCAGCTGGTGAAGATTGAAAGAAACCGGTTTCGCGGTATTCGCTCATAGCCCGAAAAACCGCCGAGTGCAGAATTCGCCCTCTGAGGTCAGCCCAAAGATCAGCTGAACTTTCCTGAGTATCGTCGAGCTTCCACTGCTTCGAGGCTAACCCCAAGAAGTGACAACGGCTGTAAAGATCTAACTCGGTCGCCGAAACCGAGCTTGAATTCAACCTAGCCTGATCGGCAAATCGAACTAATACAGGAGGCGTCTTGAAGTTAGTCCCAAAACTTTTTAGCCACCTCGCGTGGGCTCCCAAGTATTCAGTTACTGGGTCACCTGAGGCCAGAAGGCCCAGTTCTATCAGACTCACATCTAACGGTTCGCGCTCTCGCCCGGTCCAATCGAACTCGGCGTCCCAAAGAGTGACATGCCCCTCGCTTAACCACGTTTGAATAGTCTGTTTTGTCGCTAAACGAAGCTGAACGGCGCCTAAAATAGAAAAATCACGAGAAAGAAGTTCACGGCACTGTTCAGTGAACCAGAGGCCTCCTGAGTTAGGCTGAAGGGCCCCTTGCGATAGACCAAAAATCCAAACTTCATCATAATTTTCTAATGAAACCTGACTCAAGCGAAATAAATCAATTCCACCGTCGAGCGAATACTCAATTGTCGGCGGAGTGAGCTTCGGAAGCGACTCTTCTAACTTTGCATTCCACCACAAAAGTGAAAATCTCGCGCGAAGTTGCATTTCATGAATCTCACCGTCAAATTTTTCGGCCAGCGACCGCAGCCAAGAAATTTCTTTTTCAAAGCCTAGCTCATTTTCGAGGGTTTCGCAGCGGTCAGCATCTTTTCGAGACACACTCGCAACCGACCAGATTTTTTCGAGGCCCTCAACAACTTCAGAAATCGTCCAACGACTACGGCGCGGTTGATTCGGCGCTGCCCAAACTATGGCCAACTCGTCAAACAAGATCTTGAATTCAGAATAATCTTGCGCGCTCGTTTTTCGAATCTCGTGGCCTGAAGACCGCTCTTGAAATAACTTCGCCCCCTTTCGAAACCCAGAGCGTTCGAGTTTCTTTTTCAGCTCAGCAGCTTTTCTTGAGCCAAGTCTCATTCTAGCCCAAGCGTGAAGGTGGTTTTTTTCAAAATCACTTACCCACACTTTAAGGGGTAAAAGAGCGGCCTTGTGCCTTTCACTCGTTTTTAAGAATATCGGATCCCGGGGATCCTTGAACCAAAGCCCTCGGCCAAACACCGACCGACTGAGCGAGCGTCGAATCTCAGGATCATCGGGAATCACCCAAGCAATTCTTCTTCCGAGGTCGCTCTTTCTGAGAAACTCATCACAGGCAAACTCAGCGCAATCATCAAATGTGTGAGCTTTCTTTATGCTGATCGGTGATTTTATCTGCCCTACGCCCTCAGACACCAACCACTGTTTCGAAGAGATCACTTCAATGCTGATCGCTTCCGAGAGGGCTTGAAAAAAATAGTGCTCGACGCCCTCTAATTCGCCAGTGCTCAAAAAAAACTGCCTGGCGAGGCAAAAAGTCGAGTACCCCGTGATTTTCCCGAATGGCTTCAGTCGCCCTTCGAAAAACAGACACCGAATCGGTTAAAGACTCTTGAGCTTCGAGAAATGCGTCATAGGTAAAAGCCATTTTTGCGATTTCGTCAAAAAGCTGTGGTTTCGCTTGCACTGACTCAAGCGTCGCGTGCATTGCCGAATACTCTTCAAAATGTGCGTAATACGATCGCCCTTTTTGAATAGCTCGGTCGAGTTCTTCAAAAAAAGTTCGCCCTCGGCGCTTTGAGTTCAGTAAAGAGAGTGACTGAGAGAGACTTTTGTTGCCCATTAGGCTTCGCAGAATTTCTTGTCTTGCCCAACCAGACAGTTCAGCTCTTGGTTTTTGAGACCGCTGCGATTCAATTCGCGCGGCCAACGCTGATAGCGAAGTGACAGAAATTCCTGAGATTGCCTCATTTTCAGACAAAATAATTGCTTTGATCTCTTCTCGATTAAAGCCCTCACCGACAATCACAAAACGTGTTGGGTGCAGACCTCCGATAGTTGAGAGGTCAGTACTTAAGAGTGACTTCTTCGTCTTCATTCGCTACCGTTACTTCACAGACTTTAGAACGACTAGAAACCACCTTGCCTAAAACCCAAGCTTTTTCACCCGACTTCGCCAACTGAGCCAGAATCTTCTTTTCATTTTTTTTATCGGCTACAATGACCATTCCAATGCCCATATTGAACGTCTGCGCCAGCTCACCGAGTGAGAGCTGACTCACTTGTTTTACCCATTTAAAAACACTGGGTAGTTCGGACAACTTCGGCAATCGTATTTGATAGCTCACTTTGCTCGAAATTCGCGGAACATTCAAAAATCCTGATCCCGTAATGTGAGCCAGCCCGTTGACCCAGTCTCGCTTGATCAAGGGCATGCAAGAATCGACATAAATTTTTGTGGGTGTGAGCAATTTTCTCGCGATCGATTCGCCACTCTCACCTTCGGGTATCCACTTTCGCAACAAACTGTAGCCATTCGAATGAAAACCGCTTGAACCGATGCCAATGATCACATCGCCCGGCAGCACTTGTTTTTTTGGAAGTACCGCATTCTTTGACACCTGACCTACCGCAAATCCGGCCAGATCGTATTCTCCTGATTGGTAAAAGTCAGGCATCTCGGCTGTCTCACCGCCTACCAAGACGCAACCGGCTTGAGAACACCCCTCGACAATTCCCTCGATCACAGAAGCCGCTTGCTCAGAATCGAGCTTTCCGGTCGCAAAATAATCGAGAAAAAAAAGTGGCTGAGCCCCCACACAAAGCAAGTCATTCACAGACATCGCGACTAAGTCAATTCCGACCGTGTGATGCACATTCAATCTGAACGCGAGCTTTAACTTAGTGCCGACTCCGTCAGTTGTTGCCGCTATCAATGGCGCACTGCCAGACTGAGAAAATAAAGCAGCATACCCCCCGACGGTCGATTTCACTCGAGTGCCCAATCGAACGTGCGTGCGTTTTGCCAATTTTTCAATACGACCCACTAGCCGATCGGCTTCGTCTCGATTCACACCGGCTTTGAGGTAATCTATTTTTTCTGAAACCAAATTGCTCATCCCAAACTCACTTTCTCAATGCCGAAAATGCCGAACACCAGTCATCACCATTTCGATACCGTGACTTTTGGCGGCATCAAGACTTTCTTGATCTCTCATGCTGCCACCGGGTTGAATGATGCGTTTGATACCGGCCTTTGCGGCGCTATCAACACAGTCACGAAACGGAAAAAAAGCGTCACTCACAAAAATACAGTCTGAAACTGAACCGGGAAACTGACTTTCAGACAGAGCTCGTCTTGCCCGCGGAATCGCAAGCCACTCGAGAGCCTCAATGCGATTGGGCTGTCCTTGGCCGACCCCAACACACTGAAACGCCGCCAATTTTTCAGCCGTCACCGCTCTCACTAAAGCCACTGCATTCGACTTGATCCACTTACACACCGTGATTCCAAAACGATCGAGGGCTCCAAACTCTGACTTTTGCACTTGTCTAGGCTCTGTTTCACCTTGAAACTCAATCGATTTATCAATCGACTGAATGAGGTCACCGCCAGGAATACTAGCGACCATGCGAGTGGGGTAAACTCCAAACTCATTGACGATCACTCGTTTTAGGCTTTTTCTTTTTTCGCGAAGCAACTGATCTAATGCCTGATCGAGTCGATCAAGCCCGGGTGCAGCGAGTACTTCTATGAATCGTCGCGACAGCCACTCGGCACAACTCTTTGACAGCCGCTCAGACACGATAACGACACCGCCGAAGGCCGAAATCGAATCGCCTTCCCAAGCTAACTCAAGGGCAGACATCAAATTTTTTTCACGTTCAGCCAAACTCACTTCGCCGTCATTCACCGAATGATTGACCCATGCCACACCGCAAGGGTTATTGTGCTTAACAACAACGGCCCCGACCCCCTCAGGCATCACTTCTTTCAACTCTGACAAAAGCTGATAGGCAGAGCTCAAATCTAGCCAATTATTGTACGACAATTCAGTCGTCACTTTAACGTCAGGAGTCAGTGGACTTACGCCATTTTCTTGCAATTGAAGTTCAGCCCTTTGGTGAGGGTTTTCTCCATAACGCAGCTGAAAACTCTTCGAATTCGCAGGAGCCATCTTTTCGGCAATTGCCCTATCGTACTCGAGAACTCTCTTCCAAGCCTGCTTTGAAGCACGATCACAGGTTTCGTGAGACACTTCACCACTCGTTTTTTTCAACTCCTCAATGACATCGAAATACTGAGTGGGATCAACCAATACCAAAACATCAGGAGAATTTTTCGCAGCAGCCCTCACGAGAGCAGGCCCGCCAATATCAATTTCTTCGATCACTGGATTTTTTTCAAACGGATAGAAATTCACAACCACACAATCAATCGGCAAGACTCCCAGCTCGCTAATTGTCGCTTCGTCTTCGGGCAATTGCCTGCGGTAGAGTATCCCACTGAAAATTGAAAACGAAAGCGTTTTCATTCGGCCACCAAATGCTTCGGGATTTTTCGAAATTTTCTCAACAGGCGTGTAGGCGACTCCCGCTTTTGAAATGACCTCTGCTGTTTTTCCGGTCGCAACGATCTCGACACCGTTCAGAGCGAGTTGTTTTGCCAACTCGACGATTCCGGTTTTATCTGAAACACTGAGTAGAGCTCTTCGAATTTTCACTCAATGCATCGCCTTTCTCGCTTCTTGATACGAATTTTCTAAAATGAGTAACCCCTGACCGCTGGCAAGCCCAGAACCTGAACTCATGGTCCATTCAGGGTGGGCACTTTGCCGTACAAATGCCTCTGGATGCGGCATTAGGCCAAAAATTCGTCCGGTCGGATCACAAAGCCCCGCTAATGATAGTTCACTGCCGTTAGGATTAGTTTCGTACTTCAGACAGAGCATGCCCAGTCTTTCCATCTTTTCGATGACTTCTTTTCTTCTCATCGGAGCAACGACAATTCTGCCCTCTCCGTGCCGAACCGGAAGGTCAATGCTTCCCAGTCCCCGCAACCACAGACAGCGAGAGCCCTGAGGAGTGACTTTCACCCACCGGTTAATAAATCGGCCCCGCTCATTTTGATAAATCGAGATGTCTTTTCCGAAGACCCCCATTTTAATGAGAGCCTGAAATCCATTACAAACACCCAACACTAGCCCTCCGCGTGAGGCGAAAGTCGAAAAATCCCACCCCAAACTGTGCGTGAGTTTCAG
>CAITVN010000176.1 GCA_903895855.1 Oligoflexia bacterium
GACACAAGACCCGCGCATCACTCGAATTGGCAAATGGCTAAGAAGAACCAGTTTAGATGAACTTCCGCAGCTGTTTAATGTCTTTCGCGGAGACATGAGTCTTGTGGGCCCGCGTCCAGAAATGCCTTTTATTGCTGCACAGTATACCTCTCTTGAAAAAATGCGCTTAGAGGTAAAACCTGGGATCACAGGAGTCTGGCAAATAAGCGCTGTTCGAGGAGAACCCATTCACCAAAACATGGAATATGATCTCTTCTACCTCCAAAATCGATCCCTTCTCTTTGATTTTGCGATTTTAACAAAAACCGCGCTTTCAGTAATTCGGGGGATTGGTGCTGTCTAAAGAACTTCATCTCTGCATCCTCATGCCAGTCTACAACGACTGGGCCATCGGTCCGGGACTGATTAAACTCATCAACGACAATTTGTCGGGGCTGGACTGCAAAACGGACTTGCTTTTAGTGGATGATGGTTCAACTCTCCCGTTAGATTTTTCCACCCTAAATTCCAATACCGTGCCCTCCTTAAATTCGTTCGAAGCCTTGATTCTGGGACGAAATGTCGGCCACCAACGCGCCATCGCAATCGGCCTTGCACATATTGCTGAAAGCAGATCCTACGACGCGGTCATCGTTATGGACTCTGACGGTGAGGACGATCCAAAAGATATTCCTCGTCTCATTGCAGCTTTCGAAGAAGGAAACAGAGGGAAACTCGTATTTGCAAAGCGAACTCGGCGCTCTGAAAAGCTTTTGTTTCGAACCTTCTATGTCTTTTATCGAGCCCTACATAAGCTACTTACGGGCCATACGATCTCGTTCGGAAACTTCAGCATCATTCCCAAACACATCCTCTCTAGAGCGGTTCTGCTTTCTGAAATTTGGAATCATTACGCCGCTGGCATCATCAAATCGCGTGTGCCCTACACATCGATTCCCACCGTTAGAGCCAAACGCTTGGCCGGCCAGTCACAAATGAATTTCACTAGCCTTGTGATGCACGGATTAAGCTCTATCGCGGTACATAGTGACACTATTGGGGTGCGCGCACTGATGCTGTGCGCTGGATTAGCTGCTCTGACCGTGCTTGGAATGATGATCATCCTCGGCGTCAAACTGTTCACCAATCTCGGCATCCCAGGTTGGGCATCGACATCGATGTTTGCTCTGTTTATCATCCTGTTTCAGGCTCTCACCAGTTCACTTATTTTTTCATTTATGATCCTTCAGAGACGCAGCGGGCAGGAAATTATCCCGAAGCGAGATCACAAAGTGTTCTTACTTGAAGTTCGCAAGGAGTTTTAATGTCGGCTGATGAGTTTCAATATTTGGGATCAGAACTTGAACTCTTTGCCCATGCAAAGAACTGGAAATCCTACTACGAGAGGATTTTGCGACCCTACATTCAAGGATCAGTCTTAGAGGTTGGTGCTGGGATCGGCGGGACCACGCAAATCCTAAGTCAGCGAAACCAAAAAATCAGCAAATGGACTTGCTTAGAACCTGATGCGGAGATGGTAAACAGGCTTGCGGCCCTTTCAAATCAAGTCGCGGTGCCTTTGGACATTCGAAAAGGCTATCTGTCTTCACTGAATTCCAGTGAGAAATTTGACTGCATTCTCTATATCGACGTTCTTGAACACATTGAGGCAGACGCAAAAGAACTGGAGCTAGCCTTGTCACATCTCACGCCGTCCGGGTCACTGGTAATTCTCTCTCCGGCTCACCAATCGCTGTTTAGCGCATTTGACAAAGCAATTGGGCACTTTCGTCGCTATGACGATCAAATGTTGCGAGACATCACGCCAAAAGGCCTACATCTCGAAAAAATCCTGTACCTTGATTCGGCTGGATTTTTTCTTTCCTTGGCCAACAGGCTTCTTCTTCATCAAAGTAACCCAACGCTCAAACAAGTTCGGTTTTGGGATCGATGCATCGTTCCACTTTCACGCATCACAGACCCCTTGTGTGCCAACAAATTTGGCAAGAGCATCGTTGCGATCTGGAAAGCGTCTAGTAAAACTTCTTAAAAATGGGCCATACGGGGCCGCCTTGATCGCAATTGGCATTTGCGATTACCACAAACTCATCAGTAGTTCGAGGAGCAGCACCCTCCGAGTAACTCCTTGGTTTCCGAGTAAACTGCAGCTTTGCTGAACTCACGTTTTCTAATAACCACGGGGCACCTTGAAAAAGAATAACAACGAGGGTCAACCCAAAAAAGATCGACCTAAATTTCAGCGGTAAGCGTGATTCAACATTCGCCAAAAGCCAAGTGGCTGCGATGGGAACTAAAGCGAAAGAGACTATCCATTGCCGCTGGAGTATCCAATAACCTGACCGCCAAGAAGCCCAAGACACAAAGAGGCTCAAGAAAAATGCCCCCGCCATCAAAGCCCCTGGGCCTGCACAGATCTGACCAATAATAAACCGGGGCCCTTTTTGACGACTTAAGAAAAACCCCAAGAACAGAGCCAACAACAAGAAGCCGACCATACCTAAACGCCCCATGAAACCAAAATGGGCGTTGACAAAAACCCTGAAAAACTGTGCCCCATGGCCAACATATTCAAAGGGGTCAAGGCCCCCTCCAAATTTATGAGAAAGCCAGGTAAATTGCCCGACTCCAAAATAAAGAGCCGAACCCAATAAGCAAAGTGGCACATTAAGGTGTCGCCACAAACTCACAACGCTCGGCCTTTCGTTTTTTCTCTTCGCCACCAAAAGATAGCCCAGAAGGGCCGAGAACCCCCAACAAACTGCAAAATAGGGATGCATGATGCTGCCGATTAAGACTCCACTATAGCCCAAGAACCGTGTGGCGCGATCACCACGTTCATCAGAAGCTCGGCTATAGTACGCCAACGCCGCAACTGCAGTGGCCGCAAGTGGTAAGTAAGGCCTGGCCTCGCCCACAAAAGTCATCAACCACTTCTGTGCATAGAGCGCCAACAAACCCCAGATCTGCCAGCGGGGCGAAATTTTGTAACCTCGAAAAAAATGCACAGCCGCGAAAACCAAAAGAAAACCCGAGAGAAAACTGGGAAAGCGCAGCCAAAACCGACTAGCTCCGAAGAGTTTCAAGAGCCAGTAATCCAAAATCATGTAAATCCCGGTCTGACCGTGATTAATATCCTGACTCCGACAAATGGTCTTCCACGCCTCAAGTGTCGAATCCAACGACCCCAAAGCAAAATGAAGAACTTCATCCGTCCAAATGTCTTTGCCCAACAGCGTGCTAAAGACAACAACGCATAATCCAATCGCCACCACAGCGGCCCGAGACGTCATGTAATTTAGGATTTTCGCTTGAAACTCTGTTTTCACGACTCATGAGATAGTATCGAACTCAGCAGCTTCGCAAGGGAATTCGGACGATTTCTCCTAGACAAGGAACAGAAGCCGACCTAAGAATTGCTAACATGATCTTCGCGCTGTTTGGGACAGTTCCATTTTTGGGATACATTCTTTCACGCTCCCTCGGCTTGGGATTTTTCAGCATGGGGCTAGGGTACTCGTTCTGCTTTTTCAGTCTCCTTTTAACTTCCCACTTCACCAAGAATATCGCTCTCTCGGGCCAATACAGCACCCTGATCCTCTACGCCATTGGGATTTTCATCTACCTTTTTAGAAAAAACTCAAAAACATGGCAAATCAGCCCACTGGTTCCTGCTTCAGCTCTCCGACATTGGCCCTTCGCAGTCTTTCTCACCCTACTTGGAATCTATGTATGGCATCAAGGTGCTTACATAGAGATTCCCTCCGATCCTGTCGGGGTACATTTATTTCGTATAGGTGAGTGGCTCCGAGAGGGGTATATTCCGCTAGGCGCACACGATAATACCTTCTTTAGTGGCACGCTCATGAGTGGTTATATCTACTCTGCAGCAATGATTGCTTCATCGTCACTTGACAGAGCCACAAGCGCTGAACTCTTATTTTTACTCAATACCCTGCTACTCACTTCAGCTTTTTACTTCGTCAGTTACTTCTTCAGTCGAAAATCACACTTAGCTTTGATCACGGTTATTCTCGCTCAACTCACACTGGGCACTACGGTCTACAACTATTTTAGATATTACGCCTTCGCACCCGGTTTATTGGCCATGATTTTATTGCTTGATACCATAGCGATCTCATCAACTCTGAAATACAAAAAATCGCAATTCCTAAAGTTCTGTTTTCTCGGCCTTTTCTTTCTCGTAAGTTGGCTGATGCATAAACAAGAAGCCATTCTCATTGGAACAATCGTTTTGTTTACTCTAGGCTATTTTTCTGTCAAAATTACCTCCCCTGAATGCTTCAACAAATTCCGAATCGTTTTCCCATTTTTGACCTTCCTCCTCTTTGTGACTGCCTTTTTGGCAGTGATCACAAATCACGCAACTCAGGGCGCTCACACTATCCCCGAATTCAATGAAGAATTCATTGAGTTCCGCTCCATCGGCAAGTTCACACCGCTTCTGGCAAATCCGTTTGGGCCTCGAATTTCTGCAACCTTAAATCTCGCATACCTGGTTTGCCTCATCCTCTCTTTCGGAGGAATCTATTTACAGCTGTGGGCCCGAAAAAAGGAATCCCAAGCGAATGCGGAGCCTGATCATCTGTGGCTCTTCTCACTTTCCTTACTCCCTCTTTTCATTCTCTTTTTTCCGCCTGCTGCAACCCTCTTTTCGGTCTTTTTTTACGACACGGTTTTCTACCGCATTCTTTATTTTCCGGCTGTTTTTCTTGCGGCGCCCCTTACTTTCGACGTTGCTCAAGACTTTTTCGTCAAAAAAACGGTGTCGAAACCCCCAAAAAGATCGACCACCGCGAACCTAGTTTTTCAAATTGTTTTCGGAGGTCTCTTAATCTGCCTTACTTTTTTGGGCAACAACTCTCGAACCCGACATTTTTTTCTGCGCCCGGTCTCCCAAGAATCCTATCTTGAAAAGCTGCCTGTCTATGAATGGATTAAAACTCTCAAGCTAAACCGCGAATCGCTCATTTATACCGACCCCATTACTGCTTATCCGATGACCTACCTAACTGACCTTCATACGTCTGATTGCAAGAGCTGGCGTTGTGATTTTCCGGGAAGCATTTTCTGGGACAGGCCGCAAGGAGTGCTAGGTACCGAGTCGCTTGCCAAAAAGTATCATTATTTTCTAGTCAATACCCAAACCAATTACAGCGACAGCAATCTGGCTGCGCATTGGCCCAAAGATATTCGCGACTGGAGAAAATACATGGACGCCGCGTTTCCACAATGGGTAGAAACGTTAGCCAAAGAAGGAAAACTAATCCGACTAGGCAAAAGCGCGGGATATATTCTCTATGAATCAACCCTCAACCCCAAGTAGGAAAAATACACCCTTGCCCTTTCTTCGCTCTCGGTTGCTCATCGCTTTTGAATTATTCCTCACTTTTGCCATCCTTCGAGGTTTTTGGTTTGTAGCCAGCTACCAGAGCACCACCGGAGACATCTTAGCATTTGGTAAAAATCTATCCCATCTTCTCGTGAGTGGCCTCTGGCTTACGTTCATCGCCTTCTGGATTGCATTTCTCTTCAAATACAAAGCCCGGATTCCGAGACTGACTCAGGTAGCGATCTATTTACTCTACGCAATCGAAGCTGTTCCTTACGTTTTTACCTTTGGCCTTCTTTGGCCATACGAATGGCCTAGAAACTGGCCCCGAAACGAACCCCATGAACAATGGTGCGCCCCAGGGTGGGTATTAAATAAGAAAGAATATTATACTTGTGGAACGAAGAATGCGTTCGGTAATCACGATGAGGAACATGCGATCCCCAAACCAAATGGGCTACTGAGAATCGCTTATACTGGGAACTCTCAAGTTGAAGGAATCGCCATCCCACTTGAAAAGAAGGCGTCAAAAATAGCACAAAAACTGCTCAGAGAAAAGCACCCCCAACGAGCGCTGGAGATCATGGATATATACACTTCCGGTATGTCGACTGTCGATGCGCTAGAATATCTTGGGGATCAATTCAAAAAATTCGATATCGATGCACTTGTCTTAAAATCTCTTGGAGAAGAGCCCTCGCTGTCTGAAGCAGAACATGCAGAACTCAACCAGCTCAATCAGAAGCGCGGGGTCACCTGGGATCCTTCAACTCTTTATCAAAATAAGCATATCCAAAAGCTCATACATGCTCCGGCGTCAAACTTGATTTCGTTCCTCGTTTGGCGAGGGTTAAAGTTTTTTGTTGGAACCTATGATCCAGAGAAGGCCAGGTTGACGAGAAAAGAAGAACTCGAGGAACTCCCGAGCAGCCTGCAAAACCAGTGTGAACTACACTCGACACGTCTGGCGAAGGCTGAACTTGCCCGCCTTAACGGACTATTGCACACGTATTCAGCCTTTGAGAAAAAATACCCGCACACGTTGCCTGTTTTTATTTTGCAAATTCCAGAGGTGATTCAAGAGATCCCTGTTTCACAGCTCAGCGAGAAAAGGCTCGCCTGCGAAGTGCAAATCGCTCAATTTGCCTTTGATGAGGTCTTTAAAAATACAAAGAACTTTCATCTGATCAATGCTGGAAAACTCATGTTGCAGCAGAAGGTGGCTCCAATGGACCTCTCTTTTCCAGAAGATGGACATTTAAATGAAAAAGGCAACGCGGTGGTGGGAGCAGCCATGGCAGAAGGACTCCAATGGTTTTTCTAACCTCTTGGTTCTTTATATTTCTCGTAGTAGCCTTGAGCGCCTTTTGGGTCGTACCGCGAAAACTGCGTCGTTATTGCCTCTTGGCTTTTAGCTTTGTCTTTCATGGCCATTTTGCCGGAACAGCAGGAGTGATTCCCATTCTCGTATTAGGGAATCTTGCTTTCGTTGCAGGCTTAACCGTTCGGTATCCGCGCCTCAACAAGATTGCTACCTGGAGTACGATAGCCCTGGTCGTGAGTTCGCTTCTTTATTTCAAATACGTCTACTTCTTGGCGGACCTCATCGGCTTTAGTTATCAAGGTGAGATCTTTGTTCCGCTCGCAATCTCGTTTTTCACTTTTGAATTCGTGCACTATCTTGTGGATGTCCGTAAGACCAAGGCACCAATTTCCAACCTTTTTGACTTCTGGATCTTTACTGTATTTTTTCCAACCATTGCTAGTGGGCCCATCAAAAGGTATCAGAATTTTATTCCTCAATTAAACCGGATCGATGGCTTTAAACTGGACCCTGAAACGGCCTTGATCGCATTTTACCGAATCATCACTGGACTCTTTAAAAAGATGATTATCGCCGAGTGGTGCGTTTCTGAATTAGCAAAGATCGAAATTTGGATTGGTGATGCCGCCCTACCCCGTATCTACTTAGTGGGACTTGTCCTTCTGCAGACCACTCGAATCTATATGGACTTCTCAGGTTACAGCGATATGGCCATCGGCGTTTCAAGGCTTTTTGGAATTACCGTTCCTGAGAATTTCAACTGGCCCTATCTGGCTGGCAGCTTGAGTGACTTTTGGAAACGCTGGCACATTTCACTGAGCTCTTGGATTCGAGACTATGTCTATATTCCCTTGGGAGGAAGTCGAATGTCTCTTGTACGTAAAACAGCGAATGGCCTAACCGCAATGATTCTTTGTGGACTTTGGCATGGCCCATCACTTCACTTCGCGGTTTGGGGAATCTATCATGGCGTGGGACTCGCTTTTCAAAATCCGATCAAGAGAATGACACTGATTTTAATTCCTGAAGAGACCTGGCTCTTCAAAACTGCGGCCTGGTTTTTCACCCTAGGGTTCGTCATGCTTGGATGGCTTATCTTTTTTTACGAATGGAGGGACCTCAAATGGATCCTGAAGCATTTCTTGTTTCTCGCTTAGGAAAGTCCTATTATCTCGTCACTTCAGTGCTCACGCTGCTTCTTCTTCTTCATTGTTTTAGTGGGAAGGTGAGTGGATTTATTTACGTGAACTTCTGACACCCCTTTGTGCTAAAAGGAAAGAAAGGCTTATGCAACCAATTTCTAATCAAATCTGGGTCCTCGTTGGAACCCGACCGGAAGTCATCAAACAAGCCCCTTTGTACCTCGAGCTCGTTCGTAAGCTGGGCAAAGAGAAAGTGGCGCTCGTTGGAACCGGCCAGCATCAGGAACTCTTGATACAAGCTTTAGAGCACTTTGGAGTCGAACCCGATTTGACCTTAGGCTTTCCCCAAGACAATCAAACCCTTCATGCCTCAAGCGCTAGAATATTGAACGGCATAGGAGACCTCATCCAAAAACACAATCCTGCCTGGCTCATCGTCCAAGGCGATACCACAAGTGCTGCGATGGCTGCCTGGGCCGCCTTTCAGAACCATGTGCGAGTGGCCCACAATGAAGCAGGACTCCGTTCATTTGACCTGCAGCATCCTTTCCCTGAAGAGGCGAATCGCAGACTCATCAGTATTGTTGCCGATATTCACTTTGCTCCGACGTCTCGGGCAAAGGCCGTGCTCGAAAAAGAGAGGGCAGATCCTTCAAAAATACTTCAAGTCGGTAACACCGGCATTGATGCCTTGAGGTGGACTCTTTCGAAAACCCCACCCTCATCCACCACAGCGCTGATGCAGCGATTTAGTTCAAAAGGATTGCTTCCTATTTTTGTGACTGCCCATCGACGAGAAAATAAAGAGAACATGGACGCATGGTTTAGCGCCCTGCGAAGTTTTCTACTAGACCACCCTCAATTAGGTCTCGTTTATCCTTTTCATCCAAACAATGCAGCAAAGCCTTATGCCGAACAACACCTGGGAGATCTTGAGCAAGCCGTTATTTGCCCTCCCCTCTCTTATGCCGAAACGTGCCATTTTCTGCTCGAGTGCCGTTTTGTCGTCACTGATTCTGGCGGACTGCAAGAAGAAGCAACTAGCCTCGGAATCCCTACTGTAGTGTGCAGGAAAACAACCGAACGAATGGAAGCCGTCGATGCAGGATATTGCAGGTTAACCGAAATGGATCCGGACGCTGTTCTAGAAGCAATGAATTGGGCATTCGCGCAAAAAAGGCCTGAAATACGGGGCATTCATGTTCCTATTTTTGGCGATGGCAAAGCGGCAGAAAGAATCGCCGAATACTTTGAAGATCAGTTAAAACTTTTTCGGGAATGAGTTGACAAAAACCCACGCATTCGTGATTATAGATACTTAAAATCTAAGGAGAAATGAGATGCAAAGAAAACAAGGCGAACGTATCGTGTACGTCGGCATGAGTGCCGACTTGATTCATCCGGGCCATCTCAATATCATCAAACAAGCACAGAAACACGGAGAAGTCGTTGTTGGACTTCTTACCGATCAGGCAATCGCGACCTATAAACGCCTCCCTTTCATGAATTTTTCCCAACGCCAGGTGGTGGTCGAGAGCCTTAAGGGTGTTTCAAGAGTCATCGCACAAGAAACCCTAGATTATGTGCCAAACCTGCGCGCCCTGAAGCCTGATTTCGTCGTTCACGGAGATGACTGGAAAAGCGGAATCCAGCAAGAAACCCGACAGCGCGTCATTGATGCTCTTAAGGAATGGGGCGGAGAACTCATCGAAATTCCGTATACGGATGGAATTTCGTCAACTGCCCTCAACAAAGCCATTCGCGAAATTGGAACTACTCCCGTGATCAGGCAAGATCGCCTGCGCCGCCTTTTGGCCGCCAAGCCGTACGTGCGAATCATGGAGGCCCACAATGGTCTTACCGGTCTGATCGTCGAAAACGTCAAGGTCGAATCAAACGGAGTTTCTAAAGAGTTTGATGGCCTGTGGCTCTCAAGCCTGACCGAATCCACCGCTCGCGGAAAACCAGATATTGAAGCAGTAGACTTTTCGTCCCGCCTCCAAACGGTTCATGACCTTCTTGAAGTAACCACTAAGCCCATTATTTTCGACGGAGACACCGGCGGAAAAATTGAACACTTCGTTTTCTGGGTCAAGACCCTCGAGCGTTTAGGCGTTTCGGCCGTCATTATTGAAGACAAGGTGGGACTCAAGCAGAACTCCCTCTTCGGAACTTCAGTCGAGCAAACACAAAGCCCCATCGAAGATTTTTGTAAGAAAATTCGTGCTGGAAAAAGAGCTCAAGTCAACGATGTCTTCATGGTGATCGCTCGCATCGAAAGCCTAATTGCTGGTGCAGGAGAAGATGATGCCATTACCCGAGCCAAAGCCTACATTGAGGCTGGTGCAGATGGAATCATGATCCACAGCAGTCAAAAAACACCAGACGAGATCATGAGCTTCTGCAAGCGCTTTCAGCAGCTCGAAAAACGCGTACCCGTAGTTGTGGTTCCGTCGAGTTACAACTCGATTTACGAAAAACAGCTTGCCGAAGTTGGCGTTAACGTCATCATCTATGCTAACCACCTCCTTCGCAGCGCCTATCCTGCTATGATCAAGACCGCCAAAACTATATTGGAAAATGAGCGTTCTAAAGAGTGCTCAGAGTTCTTAATGCCGATCAAAGAGATCTTGACCCTGATTCCTATGGGGGGCGGTAATGAATAGCATTCCTGCTTTTTTAGAATCCCTGAATGAATGGGGAATTTCTTTTTATACCGGAGTTCCCGATTCACTCCTAAGCGGAGTTAGCGCTTATTTATCTAAAAAAGTGGACGACTCCCGCCACGTCATTGCAGCAAACGAAGGGGGTGCCGTCGGGCTCGCCATTGGCTACCATCTCGCAACAGGTCAGATTCCCCTGGTTTATCTGCAGAATTCGGGACTCGGGAATACAATCAACCCTCTGCTCTCTCTTGCCGATTCTGAAGTCTACTCCATCCCAATGGTTTTACTCATTGGCTGGAGGGGGCAACCTGGACATAAAGACGAACCTCAGCACAAGAAACAAGGCAGAGTTCAAAATCAAATTCTAGCGGCGATGGAGATCCCCTACCTCGTCTTGGAAAAGGGCAAAACGAATTGCTTAGAAGACGTAAAAAATCTCGTCCAATTGGCTCGAGAGAAAAAAATACCAGTAGCGCTTGTTTGTGAGAAAGATTTTTTTCAATCCGAAGCCGAAGAAGCTGTGGCAAAAAAACCCGCTTTTGAGCTCACCCGCGAAGAAGCGATTGGGATCGTTGCCGAATCGATTTCGGATGCGGTTTTTGTCTCGACCACAGGCAAGGCCTCTCGAGAATTAGTCGAAATGCGAGCACGCAATAATCAGGGGTCTCAACGTGATTTTCTCACGGTTGGTGGGATGGGACACTGCTCTCAGATCGCGCTCGGCGTCTCTTTGTTCTCCGATAAGACCGTGGTCTGTCTTGATGGTGACGGTGCGATCCTCATGCATTTAGGGTCTCTCCCGATCATCGGAAGCAGAGCTCCCAAGAAATTCATCCACGTTATGTTAAACAACGGTTGTCATGAATCCGTCGGCGGTCAAGAAACCGTCGCGCTGAAGTATGACTTCTCGGCTATCGCAAAAGCCTTTTCCTATGGGCAGACTTTTCAAGTCCAAACTAAGCAAGCGCTGCAAGAAGCTTTGAGCGCTGCTAAGAAAAGCTGCGCTGATCAAAAAGGCCCCATTTTCATCGAGATTCTGGTGCTTCCTGGATCTCGCAGCGAACTCGGACGGCCCAAACAAACTCCTCAGGAAAACAAGAACGGCTTTATGGAGTTCTTAAAGGGGAACTAACTCTTGATCATAGAAAATCCGGTTCGAGTACTTATCGGAAAAGGCTCGCTTTGTGAGCTTTCGGCACTACTTGCAGGGAAAAAATACGTCGTATTTTCGAGCAGTGGTTTTAAACCCAGGGGGTGGGACCGTTTTTTCACAACTCCCTTGCTCATCATTGATCGAGTCAATCCCAACCCAAGTGTCGATGACATTCGTGAATACCTTCAAACACTCGGTAACGTTGAGTTTGATACCGTGGTCGCAATCGGTGGCGGGAGTGTCTTAGATTCAGCAAAAATATGCGCGTATCTACAACACCAAGACCTTTCAGAACTGATGGAATTACTTGAAGGGCGGAAAAAGCTTACTGAACGCAAGAGGAAAAGCCTCATTTGCTTACCCACCACTTCCGGAACGGGAGCTGAGGTCACCCCCTTTGCGACCGTATGGGACAAAGCGAATCAACGAAAACTATCCCTAGCCTCTCCTTCACTTTTTCCTGATTGGGCGGTTATTGATCCTGAACTCACTAGAACCCTAAATAAAGATACGACGATCATCACCGCATTAGACTCCCTTTCTCATCTTTTTGAATCCCTTTGGAACCGCAACGCTTCTCCCTATACGAATGCCTTGGGGATCGAAGGAGTCCGAACAATCCTAGACACCCTTCCCTTGGTACTCGAAGACCTCCAAAATCTAGAACTCCGGGAGAAGCTGTGTTGGGCCAGCTACCTCGGCGGTTGTTGTATCGCGCAAACGCGGACGGCAGTTGCGCATTCGATCTCTTATCCTTTGACCGCACATCTCGACATCCCACACGGGTTAGCTGCGGGGATGTTTTTAAAAGAGATCTACGACTTCAATAAGAAGCATGATGTGGGCAGTGCTTTGGCCGAAATTGAGGCGAGGCTGGCACGGCCCGCTCCTCTGACGCTGGAGCTAGAAAATCTTTTCAAACTCATCGACCAAAAGACCGAATTATTCAGAAATATTCGAGCAAAAAAAGAAAGGATCCTAGAACTCGTGCCCGAGATGATCAATCCCGCGCGCGCTGGAAACAACATTTGCCACATAAGCGTTGACGACATCAAAAGTATTCTCAACCATTTCCCCTGGTAAAATATGAAACTTCGAAAAAGACTAGCACCCCTGAAGAAACTACTCTTCGCCACACGAAGGCCGACAGAACTTCTTACAGGACTGGCGAGCATGCGAGGGACTGAAGTTTTTGAAAATGCACAGCACCTTCGGCTTGCTGCAGATTGGCTCTTACGGTCTCAAGAAATGGCCCCCGATGGAGCGGGATATTCGCGCGGCTTCTATCTGAGCAAAGGTTGGGACAAGGGGTATATTGAAACCACGGGATACATCATCCCAACAATGCTGCAGCTTGCGGAGCGCTTTTCAGATGAAACCTACCGAAAATCGGCACTAGATGCCGGAAAATGGCTGCTCTCAAAACAAAATCTGGACGGTTCCTTCTGCGACATCGACCGAGGCATTCCGCTTGCCTTTGATACTGGCCAAGTCCTTTATGGATTACTCGCGCTTGCGAAGACTCTACCAAACCAAGAAGGACTCGCCTTTCAGGAAAGTTCAAAAAGTGCTGCACTCTGGCTCTGTGAGGCGCAAGACCCGGACGGGAGCTGGACCCGATTCGGATATAACGGCATTGCCCATAGCTATTATTCAAGAGTAGCCTCTGCTCTTTATCAAGCTGGAAAATTTTTTAATGATCCTGCCATGATCGCCGCCGCCGAAAAAAATATTGCTTGGGTAATTTCTCAGCAAAAGCCCAATGGCTTTTTCAATCATCTACGTTTTGAACCCAAAGAGGTCCCTTTTCTCCACACAATGTCTTATGTTTTAGAAGGACTCCTCGAGGTCCACGCTATTTCGCAGAACCCCGCCCTTCTGCAATCGGTTTTGCGTTTCGCTGAACCCTTGAAGAAACTGAATTTAGAGAATCACCTTCTTCTACCATCACAAATTAGTGAAGACTTTCATCTCGTAAATCCCGAACGGTGTATGACAGGCCTAGCCCAATGGGCCACACTCTGTCTGGAACTCTATTCAATCACCCAAGATCAAGGATATCTCATGTGTGGCATCAAGACCTTCCACTATTTAAAGGCTAAACAGCTGAAGACGAACAAAAACCTCAAGGGCTCACTCCTCGGTTCGCTCCCTATTTGGGGAGAATACTGTCCTTTCGCCTTCAACAACTGGCCTGTTAAATTTTATGCAGATGGTCTTCTTAAATATGAAAAGCTGAAAATTTCTCCCCAAGAAGAGAGTACCACCTGGGGCGCTGAGGTTTTTCGCGGTTTTTTTTCTGACGATTCCTCTTCGGAACTTTCGAAAACCGCTTATTTTTATCTTCAAGAAATAGAAACGAAACTGAAGTCGGGCGATACTGTTTTGGATCTGGGTTGCGGAGAAGGAAAAGCATTTTTCGCATTACAAAAAAGAAACCCCGAAGTTTCCTGCTCAGGAATTGACCCTTTTGCCCCAGACACCGATGGCTTCATTAAAAAGGGAGATTGCTACAACCCCGGTCTTTCTGACTGCAGTTTTTCGCTGGTTTACACGGTCGAAGTGCTGCAACACGTTCGCTATTTAGATATGGCCTTGAAGAATATCCACCGTATTTTGAAGCCGGGTGGTCTCTTAATGATCGGTGACCGAAACACCTGGAGTGTCTTATCTTTTTTGAAACCTATATTGGAATCCCTCGGAAAATGGATGTACCCCGCTGACAGCGCTTTTTATGAGACGTGGCGCACTCGCAGCGCTTGGGAAGAATCACTCAAATCGGCTGGCTTCGAAATCTTGGGGTACAAGTCGTTCACAAATCGTCAATTCTCTCGAATTCCATTCATGAACCGCTATTTCATGATTACGGCCCGAAAGACTGCTCCTGGTCAATGATATCTCCCTTAAAAGCGCTTCGCTTAAGCAGCGCATTCAAGCGAAGCGAAAATTTGTAGGCCTCATATTTAATGGGATTGATAGGAAACTTCCATAGGTACCCTTCGACCAAGGGCCCTCCGAAGCGAGATTTGAAGCGTTGAAGCGTCTCTTGCTTCGATCCAGAGCGAGGATTGATTCGCGCCCCCACAAAATCATAAACCAAAACTCCGCGGCCTTTGAAAAATCGAAGAGCTTCCCAATGAAGCAGGTTCATTGCTCCTTGCACTGGCTTGTCGGCACTTCCGCCATAGAGGTAATAAGCGGCCTCATGTGAATACGGGATAATGGCCGCCCCCTGACACTCACTACCTTTCCAGGCAGTAAAAACCTCGACGTTTGCTCCAACCGAGCTAAGAAGCTTTGAGAAAACTTGTTGGTCGGGGCATCCCATCCCAGCACGCAAATGTGTTCGCTGAATCAGCGAAACGGCAGCCGTCAGTTCTGAGGTACCCCTTCTGATCTCACTATTTTCCCGCTGCGCGAAACGAATCGCGTTGCGATGTTTAGAATGGAGCGCAGCCCAAAGTGCCTCTTCACTCTGAGTTAAATCAACTCGGTACGAACCAAATGCACAGTTCTTAGCTCCTTTTGGAACTGCTCGAAAAAGCGCATTATTGGTGGGTTGAATGATAAAATCAATCCCCTCTTGATGCGCGAAATCGACGACCGCATCTAAAAAAATCTGCTCGTCTTCGATACTGACAGAGACTCCCCACGTAGCCGTTGGAAACTGCCAGTATCGAAAAATGAGTTTTCGCTTTTCGATAAATGGAAGTGTTAGCGTTCGCCCATCCGAGCTCACCGCTTGAAGATACCCCCAGCGAGAAACACCTGGTGTAGTCTCATGGTGCCACTTTAAATAAGAAGGTAAGGCAAAAACGGGCGCTGCTTGGGTGTCTATCGTTTCGGAAAAATAGATCTTAGAAAATGGCATATCGTTTTCCAAGTTCGTGCAAGGTTTCTAGTCTGTAGGTATTCTGAGCAAGAATACATTCTAGGTTTTTTTTTGCCAGCTGGTTCCAAGACTTTGGATGAGATATCACAACGAGAGGATCTCGCTTTGCCTGAAAAAAAAGGCTTTGGTAAATCCACGTCGGAGTGTCTTCAAGCGAAAGCATCTTCTGAAAGAAAAACGTCGAGCGTTTGCGTTTGAGAGAAAGCCCCTGCCCATCCCCGACACCCCGATAATGCTGTGGCGATAGCCGCCTGGAAACTCTGAACATCGCTCCGTGGGCAAGCGACCAGCGAATAGTCGAAATTGGAATTTCCAAAAACTTCCCGTTCGAATCCTGCTTCAGCGGATCATCCAAGAACAGAACCGGCGCGCCACTTGAGAGAGAGGAAAAGTCGATGTCGTGGGCAATCCCGGAGTATTGAATTCCTGGAGCAACTGAGCTATCGTTTTTAAGTCCACAACGAATAAAGGCGTCCTTCAAGGGGGCAAAAGGCTGAATGCACCACCCTCCTGCGCGAAAGCAGCTCACCTGATAATTAGGGTCACCCTCTCTTGCGAGGCCATTGAGAAGTTCACAAGACTTTTGAAAGAGCTCTAGCAAAGTTTGCGGCGGCAAGGTTTGCGCCCGATAGTGAGTCAAGTTCGAAAAGTCCCAGTCGCCGCTTCCTCGATATAACGCATCGACCCAGTGCGAATGGATATGTGGCTCAACCCGATGTCCAGCTTTTACAATTTCACGAATAAGATTTTCAACCCTAGTCGCAGCAGTCGAATCGACTTCCCTGAGTCGTAAGACAAAAAGTGTATCGATGAAAAAGGTGCAATTAGCTCTCTGCGGGGCGAGAATCTCCAAAATCTCAGAAGTGGGGCGAACCAGGCATTTTTCTATGCTCCCTGCTGCCTTAAAAAAAAGCTCAAAGTCAAACGTCAACGCGATTGCCTTAGAATGCGTCATTCTATTCTCATCTTCATTCTCATTCTTTTTGATCACAAATAGGGTGGGTTTTCTAGAGATGAAACTTGAGTGGGTGTTTTTATTAATGCTATGGTCCTGATCTATGAGGATCGCCTACACCTATCTCGGAGCCCCGCCCAGAATTGATGGAGTAATTAAAAAAATTCTGGATCAAGTATCGGTTTGGAGCCGAATGAAACACGAGGTTTGTTTATTTCTTCTAGTCAATTGCGATGGTCCACTGCCGCCGGAGTTTGAAGAGTTTCTAAAGAATTTTCCTCAAATCACCGTTCGAAGAGCGGGTCTTTTTGATATTCGCTGGCCACTACGCACTCTCAAATCCAGAGCGGGCGCCCTTCGTGAACTATCGTCTGAAATTCAGAAATTTGCACCCGACGTCATTTATCGCCGCTTTGGCACTCACTACCCTTCGGTCGATCGTCTGGCGAAGAAATTCCCCCTTATCTTAGAAGTTCAATCCAATGATTTGATGGAGCTTCGAAAAACTTTATCGACCTACAAGTACCTCTACCGTAGACTGACTCGAGAAAAGCTCCTTCACCTTGCAAAGGGGGCTGTCTATATCACCCACGAGCTTTCTCGTATTTCTTATCTCAACACCGGTGGGGGACAGAAGTTCGTTTTAGGCGACGGCATTCAATTTCAGCGAATTTCCTCGCTTGCGATTTCAGCGAATGCACAACCTTATCCCCGACTGTTTTTCATGGGAACCCCTGACTCCCCCTGGCATGGCCTTGACAAACTCTTGGAGCTCGCGCAGCACAGACCGCAATGGAAATTTGATATCGTTGGAACATCAAAAGAATATCTGAAAACCCTGAAAGGAACTTTTGAAAATGTCGAGTTTCACGGTTTTTTAGGCGAAAGGCAATACAACCAAATCTTGGCCTGTGCCGATGTCGCCATCAGTTCTCTTGCCTTAGATCGAATCCCCATGAAAGAAAGCAGTCCTCTCAAGACGCGAGAATATCTAGCAAGCGGAATTCCCACCATTTTAGGATACAAGGACACGGATTTTTCGGGCCAAGAAGATTTTGTTTTGCAACTCCCGGCGGGCGAAGCCAATGTTCGCGAGGCGTTAGCCGCTATCGATAAGTTTGTTCTCGGCTGGATGGGCAGGAGAGTTCCACGCGACCAGGTCAAACACCTGGATTCAGAATTTAAAGAGTCTTTACGATTGAACTTTCTGGCTCAGCAACTCACGCACTCGCGCGACCATTGAACTTTGTCTTTCAACTAAACTCCAGCTCTCGCGTTCCTCGGCTATTTTGTTTTTACACTGCTCCCAAAATAAAGAAGACCATCCTTCAAGTGCCTGTTCAATCGACTTAACATCATTCTTTGTGGCAATCCCATAGCCCCGAGAATTGATTACCTCTTTGGCATCCCCCTCCGGGAGGGCGCCAAAAATCGGCAATCCGAGATTAATGTACTCAAAAATTTTAGACGGAAAACACGCACCAAAATACTCCCCGTCCAAAGAAACAAATCCCAGATGAGCCTGAGTTTTCAAAATCGCATGACACTTTTCATAGGACATCGAATCGTGAAATGAAAAATGAGGATGGTCGGCAAAGGCCTGAATGGGTGTATATTGGCGCCAGTTTCCTATGATCAACATGCGAAATCGGGGATTTCTGGCAACCACTTCAGCGCAATGTTCTATTCCCTGAATGCGAGTCAAGGTGCCAGCAAAAGCTAGGGTAATCGGCTCTGCGAATTGTGTCGCGAGCGGCTCAACGGGGGCAGCCCACCCAAAATAGGCGCATTCAGACTTGGACACCAGCAAGGGGTTCTTTTGAATCAGTGCCGCTAGTTGCGTTTTTGAAGAGGTGAAAACCCAGTCGGCATATTTGAGGTATTGGCTTTCTAAGGTGTCGCGTCGGATGTGAATTCGATCATCAATCACCAACCCATTGACCGAAGTATAGGTAACGGGATCATGATAATTAAAAACCAAGCGGCACGAGGTAGCTTGCTTTAGCATGACCCCAAGTTGAAAACAGCCTATCTCGCCACCGGTCGTTGCAAATACGAGATCGCCGGCTTGAACTTTGTCTTTGAGATAAGAAAACGCCCTGCGAGCCCAAGGAGACAAGTAATCAGGAATAACGCCTAAGCGTTCACCTACCCCATAGAGACGCTGGGAAAAACGCGAGGGCAAGTAAGGAATTCGATGAACCGTCGCATCTTTGTCACGAATCGGCCCTCCGTAGTCAGGAGTTACGATGTGGACATCTGCAAGCTTCTTCAAAGCCTGCACCTGTGCGTCCCTCACCAATACACCCCCCGTCTGAGACGGCCACCAAGAACGAGTCAGAAACCAAATGCGAGTGGGCCGAGCCATTAAACTTGTTTTGAGCGGCTCGTGGCAGACCAAATACCACGCGTGTCAATAATCCGTTTGCCCTCTAAAGTCTCCTTTGAAACAAGGCGAAACACCTTGTGATCAACGAGCAAAACCAGGAGCTCTGCATCTAAGAAGGCGTCCTCAAGCGAGACAAGCTTAACGTTCGGGCAGTCCTTTTCCAGCGCTGGAGGCAAGGCAGTAATATGTGGTTCCACCACAAGCAGGGAGCGCCCTTCAATTCTCTGCGCAAGTTCATGCACGATTTCAACCGAAGGACTTTCTCTTAAATCATCAATGTCTGCCTTAAAACTCAGACCCAAGCAGGCAACTTTGGAACCAACCGCAAGCTGATTCAATTGCTCAAGCACCTTACCCACTACATGGTGAGGCTTATAATCATTCACTTCGCGAGCCGTTCGAATCAGTTTAGCTTCTTGAGGAGCCGAACTCACAATGAACCAGGGATCCACAGCAATGCAGTGACCCCCTACACCTGGACCTGGATTGAGGATTTTCACTCTCGGATGGCGATTAGCCAGCGAAATCAGCTCCCAAGCATCAACACCGAGGCGATCACAAATCAGGGACAACTCATTTGCAAATGCGATATTGACGTCGCGAAACGAATTTTCGCTCAACTTGCATAATTCAGCCGTTCGACAGTCCGTCAAAACACATTCTCCATTGACGAAAACTTGATAAAGTTTCTTTGCTCTTTCAGCACAGGCTCGCGTCAAGCCGCCAATGACTCTATCGTTTTCAACAAGCTCTCGAATAATTTTTCCAGGGAGAACTCTCTCCGGACAATAGGCCATAAAAATGTCGCTGGGGATTTCCTGAGCGCGCTTCGGAATTTTTAAATCGGGACGCGCTTTTGCGATCAGTTCCGCAATCTGTTCCGTGGAACCTACTGGACAAGTCGATTCCAATATCACGAGATTTCCTTTTTTCAAGACGGGTGCAATAGAAAGAGCAGCCGCTTCCACATAGCTCAAATCTGGGCTGCGATCTGCAAAAAACGGAGTAGGAACAGTAATAATAAACACGTCAGCAGGCTGCGGCTTAAGAACTGCCTTCAGACGACCGGAGGTAACTGCAGCTTTGACGATTGCATCCAGCTCTGGCTCTACAATGTGTACATCGCCGCGCGAAACAGTATCAACAACATGAGGAACGACATCCACACCCAACACCGACAGTCCTCGACTTGCCAAAATGCTCGCAGTTGGAAGTCCAATGTAGCCCAACCCAATTACCGCTACCGACTCGTGTTTTGATGTATTCAAAGGCCACCTCTTTCGAGGCATTTTTCACAGTTTCTCGCTTTGAGTCAAGCCGTTTCTCGTTTTTATACTGTGCATTGATGCAGCTAGAGTGTAGGGTCGGAACAAAAAGTTAAAAGGAAAAACTAAGGGCTAGAAGATCTATGTGCGGAATAGTCGCATTTGTAAATAAGCGAGGTCAAAACGTAAGTGCTTCGGCATACAATGCAGCACTTCAACGAATCTATCATCGGGGCCCCGATGACGGGGGCATTGCAGTCTTCAGTGATTCAACAACAAAAGTTGAAATCTACGCCACCGAGGATACTCCTCAAGCCGTTCGCGAGGCAGGGTTACCCTACACTTCACCTCGAGATATTCGTTCGGTAAGCGTCTTTGAAAAACCAAAGGTAATCCTGGGACACCGGAGACTTTCAATCGTAGACATCAGTCCCCGTGGGCATCAACCCATGGTTTCCAAAGAAGGCCGCTATTGGATCGTGTTTAATGGCGAAGTTTATAACTACATTGAACTGCGAGAAGAACTTCGTTCTGCGGGATATTCATTTCATAGCCAAACAGACACGGAAGTCATTCTCGCTGCCTTTGATCACTGGGGCGAGAATTGCGTTACGCGGTTTAATGGCATGTGGGCGTTTTTTCTTTACGATACCCAACTGAATCAAATATTTGTATCGCGCGATCGATCCGGCATTAAGCCGCTATATTATTATGAGTCCGAAAATGAAGTTATTTTTTCATCCGAAATTAAAGCTTTTTTCCCCTTGGTCTCGATCCGCCCCAAAGAAGAAGAAGTTTACTCCTACATCCTGCGAGGGGGCGGAGGCCTCGCTCGTCAAGAGACTGAATTTGAAAATGTATTCATCTTTCCGCCTGCGCATTCTTTGCTTACGAAACAAAATAATCTCGGCGCAATTCGGGCAACTCTCAAGGAGTACTGGAAATTTAAGGTCGACACTGACCGAGTCTTGAACACCCGCTTCGACGAAGCGGAACTTCGAAAACTTGCGGGCCAATACAGGGATCTTCTCAAAGACTCGGTTCGCCTTCGTCTGCGATCAGATGTGCCCCTCGGTGCAGCTCTCTCCGGCGGTGTCGACAGCACATCGCTTGTGTATTTGACTCATGAAATCTACGAAGAGGAGAAAAAGGGTCAACTCTACACCTACACCAATAGTTACAACGATCCCTGCTTACGCGAATTCGATGAAAGCCCCCTTGTTCACAGTCTTCAAAAGAGCTTAAATCTTAATTCAAGTTTCGATAGCCCGAATCCAAAAGACTTTCAGTCGATCTGCTTCAGCAAGGTCGAATTACTTGAACATCTCCCCCCCAGTCCGGAGATTGCGAGTTATTACGTTTTCAAACAGCCTAAAAAAGACGGGGTTAAGATCATTTTAGATGGCCAAGGTGCTGATGAACTCATTGGGGGCTATGGATATTTCTGGGACGCTTACATCTACGAAAATCCCCTGAAGAGTTGGCGTGAGGATATGAACGTATCCCCGAAAAGAAAAGCGATTATGTCCGCTCTGGGAATAACCCGATCAGAGAATCTTTTTTTCGCTCTCAAGCAGGCTCGTGACCAGAAGAGATGGCGCCAAGCCAAGGCACTCCTGGGTTGGAACACCCCGTCCTACGATGTACTTACCTCTCTGGACAATCGAAACGAACTGACTTGTTTCAATATTCAAGACTCCATGAATTATTCTTTGAATGTGCCTTTCCAAATTCTTCTCTGGGGCGCCGATACAAATTCAATGCAATTCTCTATTGAATCACGCCTCCCCTTTTTGGATCATCGCTTGATCGAATTTCTCAAAGATGTTCCTCTTTGTTATAAGTTTCACAACGGCTGGACGAAGTATCTGGCGCGAGTAGCGTTTGACAAAAAACTGCCTGACGAGATTATATGGAGACGACAAAAAAGAGGATTTGATGACCCTGACCAGTACTGGCTTAGCCAAGATATTGAAGGTTGCCGAAAATGGGCCGATGAGTTGATTCTCTCCAACCCAAGCTGGCCAGGTCTTAATAGAAAAACTTTGGCTTCGATAATTCAGTTGAACTATGACATCTACCTCAGACTCCTCCTTTTTCATGTTTGGAAACA
>CAITVN010000177.1 GCA_903895855.1 Oligoflexia bacterium
CTCAGTTGACGACTCCGGAAATTGAGAAGCAAGTTCTCTCGCTGCCGCTTTACAACTGAGACCGGTGATCGAGGTTAAGACATCAGACAATTCAGGGTCACTGAGTTTCTCACGATGAGCATAACTTCGGGCAATCTCAAGTAAAGTCAGGTTAAGGGCGCCAGACTCTAGCTTGCCCTTGATCTCTGGAAATCGCACAAGCATTCTTGCGGCCTTAATTCGCCGCTCGGCCGTAGACTCTTCCATGCCGTGTTCATGAATGAGGTACGACCAAAATGAAGAGTAATGCAAAAAATATTTTCTGCGCTCCATCTCTGCGATGTGTTCGAGTTGCTGGGCGAGGTTCTGAGTCTCCTCGATGGTGAGATCTCTAAACTGACTCACCAATTCTGAATCCGATAATTTTGTCAAAGTTTCAAGCGCAGTCGAAATAGTCGAAGTGGGTTGCCGGGTGTTTTGCATAAGTAAACGAGCTATAACACGGCTTTGAAAAAGGCATTTTCACGCTCCCAGAGCCTCAATAAGGCACTCAAAATAGAATATTCACTCCCGGCCCTGCTGTCAAAAAAACGACTTACTGGTAGGGTAAATGCGATCGTTTAAGGCCATTTTACGGATTTTTTGAGAAAAAAAGTGCATCCGTGAAATTAAATAAAATCACTGTCTAGCGAAAAAAACACGACATAATCGCTTTTTTTACGCAAATTATGCACTATTCAGCATTTCGAATTCAATGCAAAACACTGCACCCTTCACACCGCTCGATGAGGCTTCAGTTCCCGACCTACCAGGCTTCTAATCAATTCTGGCATCCAGAACTGGGCCTCTACCGCTTTAAACCCAAGGCTTGCTAGTTTGCTCGTACTCATCGACCAATCGGCCGCAACCCCATAGGGCGACTCTTCGCCCAATGCGGGGTCTTCAACCAGTGCGGCTCTTTTACCCGTGGCTTGCTCAATCCAATCTAGTACCAAGCGAAGTGATACGGGCTCGGCCGCACAACAGTTAACTGCGCCCACGGGGCCAATTGAGCGTAGGTGATCGAGAAAAGCGGCCGCGTCTTGAGATTGAATAAACGAGATCTTCGAGTTCACCGCCGGAAAGTAAATCGGAACTTCTTTTGCCACCCGCTCGACATGAAATTTGAGGCGTTCGGTGTAATCATCAGAGCCCAAAACCAGCGAGAACCGAACAGCCGTTAGCTTCGTCCCAAACGCACTAAAAAATACCGCCTCACACTGGCGCTTCGCTTCGGCGTAATCTTTCTTCGGATCAGCAATCGCATCAAACCGATAATTCGTCGTATCAACCAAACTCTCTGGAGTTGCGGCTCCGCCATCATAAACCGATTCAGACGAGGTAAACACATAGTGCCCAAATCGGCCGCTAAAGGCTTCGCACGCACTTTTTGCTTCATGAGCATCGTAGCAAACTTGATCGTAAATGATGTCCCAGTTTTCATCACTTAAGGCCGGATGGTTTTTTTTCAGTGTCTTTCGGTCACAACGAATTCTTCGAATGCGATCGCCGAAGCCATCACCGCCAGCGAGGTCTTGAGACCCTCGATTCATGACGGTAACTTCAACGCCTGCATCAACCAGCCGCGAAACCAGGCGCTTGCCGAAGAACCGATTGCCGCCGATCACGAGTACTTTCATCTGAGAACCCTCAACTAATGAGTTTATCTATATACCTTAGCTCCTTGGCCAAGCTACTCAGTCTTCACCAAAGCGCGAGGAAAATTGAGAGCCGGGTTCGAGCCTGACACGCGAATCGCCAAATGCTGTATTTTCTGGTTCACGCCATTCTGTAGCTCGACATCGTGCCAACGAGCATCCAACTCGCTGAGAGGAATGTAGCTATAAGAAGCCAGAACTGACGGATCCATCAAGTAGGCATATTGCTCATCAATGCCAACGAGTACGACGTAGTGACCGTTATCCCAATCGCCTGACCAGTTGTGATCAGCACGACTGACCATAGAGACGGCACTCGCCCAAAAAATTCTATCGCTGGGCCATGCCTCAATATCCAGAATCCAAGTTTCACCCCGCTCGAGCGCGCGACGTAAATCAGCTTGAGTCTGATTGCGCAGAACTTCGGCACTTAACCCCAGCGCTCTCGCGTGTGCCGCCATGGGCTCGGGCTCGGTTCCGTCCTCGCTGGTCGTTCCGATCTTTCGATAGAGACTCGACTCAGAGTCGTCAAACACCGACCAATACGAAAGCACACTCATTAACGATGCGGCACCACAGCTATAACTAGTCGCCTGACGAACCAACGGTACCGGCAAGAAATTTTTAGGCAACAACGGTGGCTGTATCGAAACTAACGCTACCGCGAAAACCAGCTTCGATGGTTTTAAACGACTCACAAGAAAATTCAAGAAACGCACTGATGCCGGTCTTTTTCGCATGCATCATTTATGTGACAAGAAGGTTCTCGATTGCAACCGTCAAAGAGATAAAAAAATGACTAAAAACCGATTGACCTCATTCCCAAAATTGGTCTAATATTGGGAGTATGTTCCCTAGAAATTTAACCCCCCGCAACTCAAGAAGTTTCTTTCTATTTGGCGCGCGAGGAGTTGGAAAATCAACCTTCATCAAAAAACAGTGGAAAGTGAAGCACCATTATATCAATCTACTCCTTGATCAATGGGAGCGACGCTACAGCGCCTCACCTGATCAATTAATCAGTGACATTGAAGCCCTGACTCCTTGCCCAGAGTGGGTGGTGATCGACGAGATTCAAAAAATCCCCAAGCTATTAGATGTGGTCCATGAGTTGATCGAATCGAAGGCCATCAAATTTATTCTCACCGGCTCTTCAGCTCGAAAGTTAAAGCGATCTGGCTCAAATCTATTGGCAGGCAGAGCAAATCACCATCAAATGTTTCCGCTCACGCATCTTGAGTTAGGTGCTGACTTTCAACTACAAGATGCGCTTTCTTGGGGTACACTCCCAACCACATGCACACTGTCGTCCGAAGACAAAGCCGATTATCTCAAATCGTATTGTACCACCTATTTGAAAGAAGAAATTCTTCAGGAACAAATTGTTCGAAATGGAGTCGCGTTTCGGAATTTTTTGGAAATTGTCGCGCAATCAAATCGCGAAACCCTCAATTACTCGAGAATTGCCAAAGATGTGGGGGTCGACCACAAGACTATTCAATCGTACTTTCAGATTTTAGAAGATACTTTGGTTGGCTACATCATTCCTGCTTACACCAGATCGGTTAGAAAATCGGTAAAACTACAACCCAAGTTTTACCTCTTTGACTTAGGCATCAAGCGTGCCCTCTCTCAAAGCTTGAAAAGTGAGTTGGTGCCAGGCACCCCGCCTTATGGCGACGCCTTTGAACACTTCATGGTCCTTGAAATAATCCGCCTCAACGAATATTTTCGACAAGAATTTCAAATTTCTCATTATCAAACCACTGCGGGCGGTGAAATTGACCTCATTTTAAGCAGAAATAAACAGGTTATCGCACTTGAAATCAAATCGGCTAGCCGAACCCACCTCGCTGATGTTACCAAGCTCGAACGGGTGGCAACTCCACTCAAGCCCACCGAGATCTACTACGTTAGCCAAGACCCAGTCACTTCAAAACAAAGTAAAGTTAGGTGCGTGCATTGGCAGACTTTCTTTAAAGAAGTCTTTCTCTCGCGATAAATTTGCGCACTTACCACGGGTAGTCAATGACCCCAGTATCACAAATTCACTCGCAGTCTTTTGACGACCAACCCTAAAACCGCCTACATTTAAAAAAATACCCAGCTGCATCAAGTGCGCGTGTCTCGACACGAATCACCAAAAAACACGAAAACCCAAAGACCACAATCTCTTGATATGAGCCACTGGCGCGGCACTTGCGACATTCAAGAAGTGTCGACGATGGATGGATTCATCGTCGGCACAACCAAACGACTGGTTGTCACTAAGACACAAAAAAATCTCAAGGAGGAGAACCATGTACCCCACGTCACACAAACACGTCATTAGTCTCGCTCTCGCCCTCACACTTTCTGGCTGCTACATTCCTGAGATTCCGGGACTCGACAGCACCGGCCCCAACGGCCCGCCGATCGAAGTGAATCCAACTGAACCCAGCGGCGGCGCGCCTTCACCAAAACCAACACCCTCACCCAGTGCTCAGCCATCTGCTATTCCAAGCAGTCTACCAAGTTCGCGCCCAAGCGCTACTCCCACGGCAATACCGACGCTCGCACCGAGCCCAACGCCTGCGCCAACCACAACACCAAGCGCGCCAACCACGGCGTGCAAGCCCAACGACCCCAGCCAAATCTGCATCGCGCTGAAATTAGTTTCATACACCGACCCCTCAGGCAAACCCACCGTCGACGAGTTTGATTCAACTGGATTAGTTGAAAAAATCAGCGAAGTCTGGTCACCTTGCCACATTGCCTTTCAACTTGAACGCTATGAAGCGATCGACCCGACGAAGTACGGTCTTTCGTATGGCCCAGCTTCTGAAAAACAGCTGTACTCAATTCGATCAGAGTTTGCAGAGGCCGCAAGCATGTTAGTTGTCGTCACGGGGCCATGGAGCGGTCGCACCATCGCATGGACCCAAATGCCCGGCGCTGGCCCCTACGGCTCAGTGATCGAAGAACAGTACGGACACAACGCCCTTACTGTCGGACACGAACTTGGCCACTACCAGGGGCTTTATCACATCAAAGATTATGCGAACTTAATGAACCCATACATTGGTACCGACACTGCTGGGCTCTCGGCCTCTCAGTGCCAGATCGCGCGCGAAACCGACCTTGCCGACTGGAAAGAAATGTTGAGGTAGAGAACGGCCTGCTCGATGAGGGCAACCTCATCAGCAGGCCCAAATCAATAATTGAACTCACATTAAAAATGGCGTACAATTACAACTGATGTATAGACGAATTTCTAATCCTTTATTATCAAACAGTTTTTTTCTATTTGGGGGTCGAGGCACCGGTAAATCAACCCTCCTAAAAGCCATACTCCCCCCTGACACCCTCTGGTTTGACCTTCTGCAAGAAGACCTCGCAAACGACTTGCTTGCCAATCCAGAACGATTCTTGGCCCGCATCAAAGCTGAACAACGCAAACGAAAACTCAAATGGATAGCCATTGACGAAGTTCAGCGCGTGCCGGGCTTACTCAACTATGTGCACTCTCTTATTGAAGACGAGGGGCTTTTCTTTGCTCTGACAGGCTCTAGTGCTCGCAAGCTAAAACGAGGGCAGGCCAATCTATTGGCAGGTCGGGCCTTTACAAATACCCTTCATCCACTCACTTACCTCGAACTCGATGGCGACTTCTCTATCGATGCAGTCTTAAACTGGGGAAGCATTCCCAAAGTGTGTAGTCTAACTCAGAATGAGCTAAAGCAAGAGTTTTTGCGCTCTTATGTTAACACTTACCTCAAAGAAGAAATCAAAGAAGAGCAACTGGTTAGAAAACTGGCTCCATTCGTGCGTTTTTTAGAGATCGCAGCACAATCAAACGGCACAGTACTCAACTTTGCCAAGATCGCTCGCGACTGCGGCACAGACTCACCCACCATCGAACGCTATTTTGAAATTCTTCAAGACACCTACCTCGGATTCATGCTCACTCCTTTTCATGAATCGATTCGTAAACGCCAAGTACACAGAAGTAAATTCTACTTCTTCGATCTAGGGGTAAAACGTGCCTTAGAGGGGCTTTTAACGGTACCGGTGAGCGAAAACGGAACCTCATACGGCAGAGCTTTCGAACATTTTTTCATTCTTGAATGCCTTCGGATGAATGACTACTTTAGAAAAGACTTCAGATTTTCGTACCTAAGAACAAAAGACGACCTCGAGATTGATCTCATTGTCGAGCGCCCCGGAAAATCGCGCATTCTCATTGAACTCAAGTCTTCTCAAAAAATTTCAGTTCACCCCAGCGACTATCGGGGTCTAACTGATTTGTCTGTCGACATTCCCAATTCTGAGACTTGGATTGTTTCACAACAGACTGACGAAATGCAGCTCGGCAAGTTAAGGTTTTTACATTGGCAGGCTGCTATGCAACTGCTCTTTGACCTCGCTCTCTAAGACTGATTTTAAACGAGCCAATTCGGTACCGTACGTTCAAGCCCCCCTTAGACACACCCTCCAAAATGACACATCTTTTTATTTAAATACTGTTAGTTTACTTTAATAAACGAACCCAAGAATTTGTATCACCCCGGAGGAACGTATGCTGAAAGCCCACTCAATTATTGCCCTAAAATCGAAAATGATGAGGGCCTCAAATAAACTCGTGCTTGCTTATATCACTGCTGCAGGACTCATTGCCCTAGGCGGTTGCTCTAAGAAAGACACGATCGCAGAGGCCGTAGCGCCAACTACCTTGTCAGGCCTAATGGCTGCAAATATTTCAACTGACCTACAAAAAGACGCGGGCCTCAGCGCGACTAAAGCAGACAAAATTTCTGCGGCTGCAAAAAAAGGAGCCGCAAGCCACCTAGGAAAATTCAAAGCACGACAAAAAAATCTATCGCACTTAGGCAATAAGGTGGCCGCACTAGACGGAGTTGACGCCGCCGAAGACCCCACCGTGCAGGGCCCTGCAGTCATAGGTGCCGCGATCGCCAGTTTGAACGATTCAGAACTCGCGCTCACCAACGAAGAAAAGCTTAGTATTGTCAACGTGATCACCTCTAGTGTGCAAGACACCGTGGTCGAAGAAAAACTCGATACCGAGATTGCAAAATCTGGGCAGTCAGCCGCATTTTTTAGCGAAATGCTCTCAGCCGCCATCGCCGAACTCGACGAAGCCGGTATTGAACCCGGCGATGTGGGTGCCTTCATGAGCGACATGATGGCAAGCCAAATGGAATACATTTCAAATTCAGACATGGTTGCAGACGCCGACTTAGCCGCGATGGCTGGTGAACTGGCCACAGCCGCCATTGGCTCGCTCGACGAAGCAGGTCTTGACCCGGCGGCCAACCCCGACGAATTTGCACTCGCACTCTCTGACACCACATCGGCGATTTCAGCTGGATTTGAGCAATGGGGTGTCGCACCTGAAGACATGGCCAGCTACATGGCTGAGGTTTCGGCTGGCGCCACTGCCGCATTTGAATTCATCGAAATGGACCCCTCTGCCTACGCTTCTTTTGCCGACGACATCACCTCGGGTTGTGTGGCGGGACTCGCCAATATTGAAGGTTTTTCAGACTCTGATTACTTTCAAGCCACTCTCGGCATGATTAACGAATCGGCCATGAATTCGCTTGAAGCTTACAACCTTGACCCTGCTCTACTAGGCGATATCGCGGCGGCCTTTAACTTCGGCTCGGTAGATGGCTTGAGTTCAGACAATTTCAATTTCTCCGGCTCTCAACTCGAAGATGCCGCAAAATTTGCCGCAGCTGGAGTCATGTCAGGTGCCGACTGGGCCTCTGACTTGGTCGACATGAGTGCCTTTGCCGCCGACGTGAACGCTGGCGCGACCGAGGCTTTCAGTGCTTCGTTTGATTTCAGCAACGAAGAGCTACAAGCGATGCTTGAAGCGGCATCAGCCGGAATCAAAGACGGCGCAGGTTCGTACCTCGATGAATCTCAAATTGCCGCCATGAACGCTGACCTCGCTGCCTCAATGGAGGCCAATATTGACCCTGCCGTTTGGGCAGAAATTCAAGCGGCTATGGCTGCTGCTATGGCGGCGTATGTGCCAGACGACAGTTACGCGAATCAAACCGCCGACACCTCGATGCCCGACATGACCCCACCAAACGGAAAAGTGAGATCATCACATCGTTTTAGATAATTAGCCAAAACCCAGGTAAAAAATAGTACTAACAAAAACACAAAAGGCCCGAGCGACTCTCATCGCCCGGGCCTTTGAATTTCTCACTTTCGAATGAAGTCACTTCACCTAAATGACTGCTTCGTTCGCCTTACAGGTTTTCTTTACTTATTTTCTTTGGCTCTTTTTTCTTGGTACTTCTTGATCATTTCTTCTTGTACGTTTCTCGGTACGACCGAGTACTTCAAGAATTCCATCGTAAATTCGCCCTTACCTTGAGTGGCTGAACGAAGATCGGTTGAATACCCGAACATCTCTGTCAATGGCACTTCTGATTCGATGACCGCAAAGCCTTCGTTGGTTTGGCTGCTTCCGATCATGCCGCGACGTTGATTGATCTGACCCATGACTGAACCTTGAAACTCTTCAGGCACTTGCACTTCGAGCTTCATGATCGGCTCGAGAACCGCTGCGCCGGCTCTTTCGTAAGCTTCACGAAAGCCCATCAAAGCAGCAGTCTTAAACGCTTGCTCAGACGAATCGACATCGTGATATGCACCGTCTTCAAGAACCACACGAACGCCAACAATCGGGAACCCAATCAAACGGCCAGTTTTAACCGCTTCTTGAAAGCCCTTTTCACAAGCCGGAATGAATTCACGCGGAATCACGCCGCCCGTGATGTCATCAACAAATTCGAAGTTTCCGACGAAATCAGCTGGCAATGGTTCAATGTATCCGGCCACGCGACCGAACTGACCCGAACCACCGGTTTGCTTCTTGTGCGTGTAGTTATAATCACCACGCTTGGTGATCGTCTCACGAAACGCGACTTGGGGCTTACCCACAACGACTTCGCACGCAAACTCGCGCTTGATTCGCTCACAATAAACTTCAAGGTGAAGCTCGCCCATTCCAGAAATAATAGTTTGAGCTGATTCTTCATCACGGTGAACCCGCAGAGTCGGATCTTCTTTGGTGAATTTATTGAGCGCCTTCGAGAAGTTCGCCTGACCTGCTTTATCTTTTGGCGCGATAGCCAAAGAGATAACGGCATTCGGAATGAACATTGAAGTCATGGTATACTTCACTTTACCGTCACTGAAGGTATCACCTGATGCGCAATCGACACCAAAGAAAGCCACAATCGAACCGGCATGAGCTTCTTCAAGCTCATTCATCTCATCGGCATGCATCTGAACTAAGCGAGGCACCTTAACTTTTCGATCATTGACCGAATTGTAAATGACATCACCTTTTTTAATGGTGCCTTGATAGATACGCATGTAAGTGAGCTGGCCATAACGACCGTCGTCGAGTTTGAAGGCAAGAGCCACAAACGGCAACTTCGGATCACTTTGAAGAATGACCTTTGCTTCAGCATTGTTCTGGTCAAGCGCTATATTTTCGCGCTCAAGTGGACTTGGTAGATAATAGGTCACAGCATCGAGTAGTAGCTGCACGCCTTTATTTTTATAAGCTGAACCAGTCATGACTGGAGTAAAGGTTAACGAAAGAGTGCCTTTACGGATGGCACGACGCAAGTCTTCAACATTGACCGGCTTTCCTTCAATGTACTGGGCGCCCACTTCATCATCGTATTCACCGACTGCGGCAACGAGATCATCGCGATATTTCTTACACTCAGCCAAGATATCGGCCGGAACTTCTTCAATTCTGATGTTTTCGCCGTTATCGCCATCATAATAATAGGCCTTCATCGTCACGAGATCGACCATACCTTTGAACTGATCTTCTGCGCCAATTGGGTAGGTAATCAGGTGGGCATTGTGGCCTAATTTTTCACGAAGCATCTTCACGCCGCGAAAGGGATTAGCTCCGGCTCGGTCCATCTTATTGATGAAACAAATACGAGGTACTTTATAACGCTTCATCTGGCGGTCGACAGTAATTGACTGTGATTGAACACCAGCTACTGAGCAAAGAACAAGCACTGCGCCGTCAAGAACTCGAAGTGAACGTTCAACTTCGATGGTGAAGTCAACGTGTCCCGGAGTGTCGATCAAATTGATATTATAGTCTTTCCATTCGCAATAGGTTGCAGCCGACTGAATCGTGATGCCCTTTTCGCGCTCGAGATCCATGAAATCCATAGTGGCGCCAACGCCAGACTTGCCTTTGACTTCTTCAATTTTGTGAATCTTATTCGTGTAGAACAGAATACGCTCAGAAAGGGTCGTCTTACCCGAATCGATGTGCGCTGAAATTCCGATATTTCGGACCTTGTCCATGGTAACAACCTGAGCAGCCATTTTGTCTTTCTCCTAAAAATAAAAAAAGTGGATAAAAATGTGTGCCCTTGTTTAACTAGAACTTGCGTCAAAGATCAAGACCTTTATACACCTAACGATAGAAGAAAAAGGATTTCACCTCTATGAAAACATCGCCGAGTACAAAGCCCCTACTTTGGATAGACCTAGAAATGACCGGTCTCGACGAAAAGGTCGATCACATTCTCGAAATTGCCATCGTCATTACCGACCAAGAACTCAAGACATTAGACACCTACCACCGGGTGGTCTTTCAACCCGCTGAAGTCATTGAAGGAATGAACGAGTGGTGCAAGAAAAACCACGGAGCGAGCGGTCTGACCGCCCTGATACCCACAGGAATGCCCCTTGCCCAAGTCGAAGACGAAGTGATGGCACTCATTCAAAAGCACTTTAAAACGGACGAACGAATCGTCATGGCCGGAAATTCAGTCGGCAACGATCGAAGATTTGTCGACAAGTACTTGTTGAAATTTGCGGCAAAACTCCACTATCGACTAGTTGACGTGAGCTCATTCAAAGAAGTTTTTAGAGAACGGTATGGGTTAAAGTTTGACAAGAAAAATGCCCATCGAGCCATTGATGATATCTATGAGTCAATTAAAGAACTTGAATATTACCTCTCGTTCATTAAGATCCCAGAGGAGCCTGCAAAGTAAAATGACCGAAAGCAATACTGAACGAAAACGCCCCACTTTTCCAGAAATCTACCTTGAGCTGGCCAAAACTCTTGCGGCGAGGTCTACGTGTCGACGCTTGCAAGTGGGAACTGTCATCACCAGTACAGATTTTCGAAAAGTTTTAGCGATCGGATATAATGGTAATGCAACCGGGCTGCCTAACTGTTGCGACCGCGAAGAACCGGGCAACTGCGGCTGCCTTCACTCAGAAGAAAATGCAGTCATCAACTGCGATTCACCACGACAAGTAGAGAAGGTAGTTTTTGTTACTCACCTTCCCTGCGTTCAGTGTGCAAAAAGGCTAATCAATCTGGGTAACGTTAAGAAAGTTTACTACGGCGAAGACTACCGTATTCGCGATTCGCTCGAACTCCTTCGCAAGGTAGGCATTGAAGTGAGCCAACTCGATATGAGAAATCAGCCCAATTTATCATGAAACTGCAGCTTTCGATTTTCCTATTCATTTTGACCCTCAACTTTCTCAATGGTTGCTCGAGTAAAACCAAGAAACCAGATTCTATCGATGCGGCGAAAGCTCAGTCAGAAGGCCACACCGCTAACCAGGCAACCACCCATGACTTCATTTCGCTTAGAATGCTCACCCGAGACCAAGCGGCCATTCGATCGAAGCAGGTTTTTTCACCCAGTTACGTGGTATGGCTCGGGCTTGACGCCAATCACTCAGACTTTCAGGCCCGCGTCGTAGTCTTGTTTAACCTAAGAGAAAAGGCCGATACTTTCTCGAAAAAACTTTTTCTCGATTTTGAAGTACCCCTCGCTGCAAATACCCCAAACAGTCATGACACATCCCAGCTAATCTCATCACTCAAACTCAATGAACGAGACCTGCTCAAACTTCCCACTGACTTTGAAAAGCGATTTGACGGGCACAAAATTTGGTTCGACGTCTCTGAAATGACTCCGGGGCAAAATCGCATTGAACTTGCCTACCGCTTACCTTACTCAGCGACCAGCGCTGGCCTTCGTCGTTACCAAGATCCCGACGATAGCAAAATTTATCTTTCAAGTGATTTTCAGCCATACTTTGCCCACTCTGTCTTTCCTTGTTTCGACCAGCCTGACCTCAAAGCCTCATTTGAACTGACCGCTGAGGTTCCCGAAGACTGGGTCGTGATTTCTAACACCATCGAAAGAGATCAAGCCAAAGTCGATGGCCGAGTGAGCTGGTCGTTTCCGCTCACTCCTCTCATCAGCACTTATACTTTTGCGATACACGCCGGCCAATACCATTCATGGAAGGCTGATGCCGATGGCATTGCCCTTCGACTTTTTTCACGACAGTCACTGGCAAAATACGTCGATGCCGCCGAGTGGTTCAAAATCACCGAAAAGGGGCTCGACTACTTCTCGACTCAATTCGGATATCCGTACCCTTATTCAAAATACGATCAAGTGATCGTGCCTGAGCTCAGTTCGAGTGCGATGGAAAACGCCGCGGCACTCACCTTTGACGAGCAGACTATTTTTACAGACACTCCCTCATCAGATGAAAAGTTGAGACGCGAAAATACCATTTTGCACGAAATGGCCCACATGTGGTTCGGAAACTTGGTCACGATGCGCTGGTGGAATGGCCTGTGGTTAAATGAGAGCCTAGCGACTTGGGCGGCAAGTTGGGCACAAGCCAATGCCTTCGACCGCACTGAAGCCTGGGAGCTATTCTACGTCGATTCAAAGATTCCGGCGATTGAAAGTGACCTCAAGTCAACCACCCACCCAGTTGAGGTGAGCATTCCGAATACTGATGTGGCACTGTCACGATTTGACGATATCACCTATGGCAAAGGAGCCTCTCTCATTCGCACGCTTACCTCAAGAACCGGCGAAGACGAGTTCAAAGAAGGATTGCAACGCTACTTAAAAGCGTTTGCCCACCGAAGTGCCACCGTCTCAGATTTTTTTGCAAAAATGGCCGAGGGCTCGTCACTCAAACTAAAAGACTGGGAAAAAGCCTGGCTGCACTCAACAGGCCTGCCAAAAATAGCGGTAGAGTGGAGTTGCCAAGGCCCAAGTTCTTCGCCAAAGTCTTCGCCAAAGTCTTCGCCAAAGTCTTCGCCAAAGTCTTCGCCAAATTCTGTGATCGACCACCTCACCCTCACCCAGCTGACGACTCCGCCGAGACCCCTAAACGTCAAAATCGCTCTGCTACACCCCAAACAAACTGAAACAATCGACGTTGAACTCAATGGCAAATCGGTATCGATCGAAAAAATAGTCAATAAGAAATGCCCCGAAGCCGTCATCATCAACTGGGACGATAGCCTCTATGCCGAAGTTGAGTACTCGGCCGAGCAGTTTTCCTGGCTTCTTAAGCATTCAGATTCAATTTCGAACCCCCTAGCCCGCCTCGCAATCTGGCATACGATCTACGGTGGCTTAGTGAGTGGTCGACTAAAAATTGAATCGTTTCTAGATCAAGTTCTGAGCCACCTTGCAATCGAACAAAATTCTCGAACCACTGAATTCTTGCTCGATCACATCTATGCACCTGAATTGTCGACCTCAGCGGCCATTAATTTACTGAGCACCGAAAAGCGACCCCATTACATCGAAAAATTCGAGAAACTCGGGCTCGAAAAAATTAACTCAAAACACCTTTCGCTTGGCCTAAAAAAACTTTGGTTATCGTTTTTTCTCTCGATTCAAAGTAGCCCTTCGAAGCATCAAGCCTTGATAGCTGCCTGGCTTTCAGGAAAACAGAAAATTCCTGAACTAAAAATTGAACTCGATCAAACTTGGGAACTCACACTGACCCTCGCTCGAATTGAAATGAGTAAGGTTGAATCTTTATTTGCTTCGATGAAACAGAAAGACAGAACTGAGCAAGTCGACCTGTATTTGAATCGATTCTGGCTGAGTTATCGTGACAGCGCATTCAAGTTTGCAGCTATTGAAGCATTTTTGAAACCTGAAAACAAACCTCACCGTTCGCACGATATGCTGAAATTTAAAAACCTTTACCCCGCAAACTCACAAGCCTTTGCCGAAAACTATCGCTCACGGTTTTTAACCGATTTTCAAACACTCTTAGTCAGTGAAACCGACGAAGAAATTCTGGCAGAGTTTGTTTCATTAGTCGCCCCCCCAGTGTGCCAAGAAAATTGGGTTCAAGAGTTAAGAAGGTTCTCAGCCGATCACTCGGCGTCATTGCCTGCGACAGCTAACCGCAATTTACTTGCACTGGCTGACCAGCTTGAGACTTGTTTGCAAATTAGATCGCATCAGTAATTTTCAGGTGAACCGGGCAATGATCTGAACCTTTTATCTCTGGCGTTATCCAACACTTCTCGATCAGTTCTCGAGAACCGGGATCAACCCAATGGTAGTCAAGGCGCCATCCAATATTTTTTTCGCGAACTCCGGGTCGATAACTCCACCAAGTATAATGACCGCCTGATTTTTCAAAAATCCTAAATGTGTCAACCCAACCCATTTTTTCAACTCGGTCTAGCCATGCCCGCTCTTCGGGCAAGAAACCGGCGTTATCGATATTCGTCTTTGGATTCTTTAGATCTAATTCGCGGTGAGCAATGTTGAGGTCTCCACAGAGCACTACTGCTTTATTTTTTTTCTCTAGTCGCTGCATGAGCTTTAACATCGCATTGCAAAAGCGCACCTTGTAATCGAGACGCGCGTGATCTCTTTGAGAGTTCGGAAAATAGGCGTTGATCACAATCGTTCGTTCGAACTCAGTGACAAGCACACGTCCTTCGTCATCAAAAGTTTGATCAAATTCAGATTGATGTAACCCTGCCTCGAGAAATCCTCGCCTCACCTCTAAGGGGGCAATCAGTGCGTACGTCACCACCCCGCTATAGCCCGGCTTCTTAGCGCTAAACCAATGCGATTTAAAAACCCCCTTAGGATGCGAGGGAGTCAAAAGATAAGAAGACACCTGTTCTTTAACCGCTTTCACTTCTTGCAGGCAAACGATGTCGCCTTGAACGCTTTCAAACCAGGCCTGAAATCCATTTCTTTCAGCAGCCCTAATGCCATTTACATTCCAACTAATGATTTCCATAAGCCTTTCGATATTAAATAGGCTTGTGAAATTCAACACTTATATTTAGCGAGGTCAATTATTCACCTTTTGTTGACTATTTTTATACAGTATAGTATAACTCACTGCGTTACAGAGGTGACTTTATGAAAATGAGTGCAAATCGTTTAAGAACAGTTTCAGCTTTAAGTGTTGTGTCTGCCATTTTGTTGCTTTCAGCCTGCGGCGGAAACCCCGCTCTAGTGCAGAAAAACAAAGCACCAGAGACCCAAGGTGGAGACGCCGCTCAAGTCGCTGGCGCACCAGCTGGCGATGCCAGCAAAGATGCGGCAACGCCTGGAAGTGGATCAACCGTCACACCCCCTGCCAACCCTCCAACAGCTGGCGTACCCGCACCCCCAGCCCCTGCAGCGGTGCCACCCACTGACAACATCGCAACCAAACTCACCGTAACCGAAATTTCGCTCAAGCCTAAGCCGGAGTGCGTGCCCCCACTACCCGCCCCCGTAAGACAGGTGCATGTCCCAATCCCTGCCCCTGTCGCTGTGGTTGCAGATCCAGGGGCCAACGGCCACGACGGCGCCAAGGGACAAGATGGCTGCGGACCAACACCCGAAACCCTAACTATTCAAGGCACCCAATTGTCAGCTGCAGAATTGACCGCATTTGAAGATCTACTACCCTACAAATCGACACGTCAGCATCCGTTTGCGCTACTAACCCTTGGTCAGGGAAATAAGAACACCGGAAATGCCTCGTCCATTTACGCACATAATGCTCAGACGGTATTTACGTTTTCGATCAAAACCTTACCCCCAAAGGCGAAGGTAACTAAGATCAATACGGCCGACCTACGAATGACCCTCACTAAACTTTCAAAAGATCAGTTCTTGGCGACTGAGATGATTTGTTTTATCAGCTCAGCACTCGCGCAGTCTTCGTGCAGCGGCGAAACAATCAGCGACCCAAATTGGCGAGAAAACCTAAACCCCAATTTCTTTGGAGGATCACCCGAAAAAATTATGAAAAATAAAAAGTTCTCTCAGTCGGTTTTGAGAAACGCTAGCGGCAAAGTAAACGGCTTGCAGCTCTTCTCGGGCGGAGTTGTACTTTCACTTGAAGAACTTCTAAAGGCAGATGCTGCCAATGCAACATCGATAACCGCAATGGATTTTCTCTACAATACTCAACCCGGCACTGATGCCTTTACTGTCATCGTCGCCGACGACACCATGGTTTCTGCTGACGCCCAACTAATCATCAACATGGTTGTTGATACCTGCCAAAAGTAAGGGAACGAGGTATAAAAATGAAAACACAAAATACATCAAAAATGATTAAAAAATCGCAAACCACCCTAACCGCACTTTCAGTACTCACAACCATCGGTAGCCTCGCCACTGTCAGGCAAGCCTCTGCCGACACCATTAACGCACAGACCTTTGTCTCTTCGATGAGCACAAAATACACGTTAATGGAAGAAGGCCTTTTCGGCTTGACCGCATCAGACCCCGCGGCCAATCAACGAAAATATTACATTTCAACTCAGTACAACTTTCTCAATGACCCGATGGTCACTGTTTCTGAGCAAAGAGACGTTCGAGAGAACACCATCATTTCAAGTTTTCACACACTCGACATTGGCGTAGGTATCTACACTTCACAAAAATCGATGATAGCAATCACTCTACCTCTCAACGTAGTGCACATGCCTGACCAACCCAATCAATTCGCCCTTGGCGATACTCGTTTGCAATACAAATTTCGCATGACTGATGACAACGAGCCGCTAAGCGTATCGATGATTCCTGAACTCAAACTTCCTACCGGAAACCGTAACCTATTTTTGTCAAATAACACACTAGCCGGCGGAGTTCTTTTCGCACTCGAACACGATTTTGGTGGCCCAAGAATGACCATCAATTTCGGCGCAAGACACAGCCCAGGCGCACTCTATCAGGGCCTCGACTACCGAACCCAGTTGCCAGGCGGCTTGGGCCTTTACTTTCCGCTCGGACCAAAATGGGCACTCAACACCGAAGTTAACGGCGCGCTCAGTCTGCCAATGACCGACTTCACTAACCCTGGTGAATTGTACATCGGTTTAAGACATGAACCTTCAAGCTCGCTTTCTTTCAATGGCGGCGCTTCGATCGGAAGTTTTAACCCAAACAATAGCGGAAACTTAAGAATTCTTTTCGGAATCAAGTTCTCTCCAGCTGACGCTCCTTCAAACAATCTGAGAACTGAAACTCGTCTAAGCAAGAACACCGTGAAGCCTGCGATCAAGCCAGCGACGGCACCGATTGTTTTGGGCAAGGCTCCTCAATCTGTGCCTGACCAAAAAATCGTGAAAATCGATCAGATCAAGAAGACCTACGCAGCTACCAGCCGCACCTCTATCAAGAACACGAAAAAGATTTACGCCGGCGCAGCTCTCAAGACTAAAAAGCACACCAAAAAAGCTAAGTACTCAGGGGCAGCATTGAAGACAAAGAAAGCCGTAGCCAAAAAGAAGAAGAAACAAGCCGGCTGTAACTGTGGGAAGTAGCTGTTAGGCGTTAGCCGTCAGCTGTGTGTGACTAAGGCGATTTTGAGGGCTCAGCGCCGAAACCCTTCATCACATCATCAAAGCTTTCAGGTGTCATGTACACGTTCACCTGATTACCTTGCTTGTCGAGCTTAGCTTCTTCGGTCTTCTTCTTTGCCCACACAAGATTACTTTGTTGGGGTACTGACGATGGCTGAGGTAAAGGGCTTACCCCGCCCGATTTCTTATCATCTTTTATAGCCACAGAGGCCTTCTTTGTACCCGCCTTATTGGCCGTATCAAAGATCAATCGTCTGGCACTTCCTAACGTATCGACCTCTGAGGCATTGTTTTTTTCATTGAGCTCAAGCCGACTCTGTTTGAGCATTTTCGACAAAAGGTTCTTATCAGCGCCCATGGTTTCTTTGTAGTCTTTGAAGGCGGCCAGGTTTTTTTGCCAAAGTTCAGTCGCTTGTTCAAAGGCTTTTACATCTAACATTGAATTGCCATTCTGATCACGATCGATCACGATTCTTCGACTGCTACTCGAATCACTCGAATCAACCTCGTACTTGAATTTGACGAAATCTTCTTTTTTTGGTTTAGCTGCAATCGAATTCACCCAGTCAGAATACCTCTTCATCGCCGCCATACCCGTCGGGTCTTTTGACTTCATGCTCTTGAAGACAGAATTGAGTTCGTCGAGATTCGGCAATTCAGGTTCTTGCCCGACCAATTGCGATGGCACAGAGCTGCCGTCACCGAGAGCCTTGAATTCACCCAAACTCTCGCGGTCTCCGCTCAACCTGGCAATCTGATCTTTGTTAGCAATCATCTGTTGGCGCATTTTTGCTAGCTGCAAGGTCGTTAATTGCTTGAGCCTAGTTTCGCAATCGTCCTTCAATTCGCCTTTCAGGCAAAACCCCGGTAAACTTGTCTCGATTGACCCACTTTCGAGAATCGCATGCGTACGCTCTTCTAAGTACAAAACCTGCTCAACCAACCGATTGCCGGCCCCGATATGCCTCTCTACAATCGAGCGATCAAAATCTAGAGTTTTTTGTCCAGGTGTCGAGGGGGCGCCTTCTGAAGCGAGCACTGAAGTCGCAAAAATGAGCCCCAAAAACAACGTTGTCGACAGGTATTTCACAGTCATCAGTGTACTAAAAAAATAGATTTGCTGAAACTAGGTCTTCTTCGACACAGGCAGCGCACGAATTGCTTCATATTAAATGCCGGTGAATATAACGACTAGGGATATGACAATCATCCCCGTTGACTCATAAGCCAGGCCGGTGAAGTGTTGATTTTACTAAGAATTAACAATTTTACCGAAGGAGGCACGATGAGCAAC